>JAJEGF010000065.1 GCA_022820025.1 Chloroflexota bacterium | reverse complement strand
CGCCGCCCTGGACGCCTTCCCTGACTCGTCCACCACCGACTCCGCCGTCATTGCCGACCTCATTGCCACCGCCCCCGGCGCAACCATGGTCGATCGCGTGCGCCAGATCGCACCGCGTCTCCAGGGTTCGTTCTGCCTCATCATCGCCACGCCCACCCAGTTGATCGCCGTCCGCGACGGCATGGGCAACCGTCCGCTGTCCATTGGCCGGGCCAACGGAACCCGCGTCATCGCCTCCGAAACCTGCGCGCTCGACACCATTGGCGCCACCTTCGAACGCGACGTCGAACCCGGCGAAATCGTCGCCATCGACGACGATGGCATGCAGTCCATCAAGCTGGAAATGCCGCAGCGCCACGCTGTATGCGCTTTCGAGTACATCTACTTCTCGCGACCCGACTCAATGCTCGATGGCGCCAGCGTCCATTCCGCGCGTCGTTCCATGGGTCGGCTGCTCGCCCGCCAGCATCCCGTGGACGCCGACATCGTTATCGGCGTCCCCGACTCCGCCACCGCCGCCGCCACCGGCTACGCGGAAGAATCCGGCCTGCCCTACGGCGACGGCTTCGTCCGCAACCGCTACATCGGCCGCACCTTCATCGAGCCCACCCCGCGCCTCCGCAAACTCGGGGTCCGTCTCAAGTACAGCGCCCTCCCGGACATTACCGCGGGCAAGCGCGTGGTCATGGTCGACGACACGATCGTGCGGGGCACCACCCAGGCCTCGCTGGTCCGGCTGCTGCGCGACGAGGGCGGCGCCTCCGAGGTGCACGTGCGCATCACCGCCCCGCCCATCCGCTGGCCCTGCTTCCTGGGCATCGACATCCCCGATCCGGACGACCTTGTCGCTCACAAACTGGACGTGGAACAGATCTGCGAGGACATCGGCGCCGACAGCCTCGGCTATCAGTCCACCGAGAACCTGGTGCAGGCCATCGGCCGCTCCAGCGATCGTCTCTGCCTGGGCTGTTTCACCCACACCTACCCGCTGGACGTTCAGCTCACGTTCGACAAGTTCCTGCTCGAACGTCCCGAGAACATCGCCACCGCCATGGTGTTCCCGCGTGAGGCCACCATCGACCGGGTCGAGTCCGGCACACCCTCCACGGGCTGACGCAAACACACGCGTGCACGACACCCCAATCTCCAGCTACGCGGAAGCCGGTGTGGACCTTGACCTGGCGCAGCGCGCCAAGGCCGGCCTGAGTTCCGCCGTCGCCTCCACCGCAACCCCGCTCACCCTTGACACCTTCGGCAGCTTCGGCGGCGTCATCCGCATCCCGGCGGACATTCCCGACCCGGCCATCGTCGCCAGCATCGACGGCGTGGGCACCAAGCTCCACCTGGCCATCGAAATGGGCCGCCCCGCCGACGCCGGACGCGACCTCGTCAACCACTGCCTCAACGACGTGGCCGTCCAGAACGCCCGCCCCATCGCCTTCCTCGACTACGTCGCCGCCGACCGCCTGGATCCGGCCGTTCTCACCTCCTTGGTTCAGGGCATGGCCTCGGCCTGCCGCGACGCCGGCGTCTCCATCGTCGGCGGCGAAACCGCCCTCATGCCCGACACCTACGCTCCCGGCCGCTACGACGCCGTCGGCGCGGTCATCGGAGTCGCATCCGCCGCACAACTCCCTGACACGAAATCTGTTTCCGTCGGCGACGTCTGCATCGGCCTCCCCTCCAGCGGCCCCCACACCAACGGCTACAGCCTGGCCCGCGAACTCCTCACCATCTACGACCGCGAAACGCCCATCGGCGACCAGACGCTCGAAGACGCCCTCCTCGCGCCCCACCTCTCGTATCTCTCGGAGTTCGCTACGGCCTTCGCCGTCCCCGGCACGCGCGTCGCCGCCCACATCACCGGCGGCGGCATCGCCGAGAACCTCGAGCGCGTCCTCCCCGACTCCGTCACCGCCCTGATCGACACTTCATCCTGGTCTCAGCCACCGATCTTCGAAGCCATCGCCGACGGCCTCGACGTCTCCCCCGCCGAGATGTACCGCGTCTTCAACATGGGCGTCGGCGCCATCCTCGTGGCCTCGCCCGAAGCGGCTGACCAACTGCTGGCGGATCTGCCGCTCGCCGTGCGAGTCGGCGCCATCGCCGCCCACCGCCAGTCCCCCGTGGAGCTCACGCCCACGCCATGAATCTCGCCATCATGGCCTCCGGCCGCGGCTCCAACGCGGCCGCCATCCTCGACGCCATCGCCACCGACAAACTCGACGCACGCGCCGTCGCCCTGATCACCAACCGCGAAAACGTCGGCGCGCTGGACGTAGCAAACGCCCACAGCGTCCCGGGCCACGCCGTTCCACGCCGCGCCTTCCCCTCCCGCACTGCCCAACAGCGCCGCATGCTGGAGCTAATTCAAGATTCCGGCGCCGACTTCGTCGCCCTGGCCGGCTTCGACGCCATCCTCCGACCCTTCATCGTCGCCGCCTACCCCAACCGCATCCTCAACATCCACCCGTCCCTGTTGCCCGCCTTCGCCGGCGGCATGGCCCCCAAACCGCAGACCGATGCCCTCCACGCCGGCGTCAAGATCAGCGGCTGCACCGTCCACATCGTCACCGATGACCTCGACGCCGGTCCCATCGTCGCCCAGGCGGCCGTCCCCGTCCTGCCCCACGACACCGTGGACTCGCTCTCGAATCGAATTCTCGTCCAGGAACATCGCGTTTATCCTTTGGCCCTGCGCTGGTTCGCCGAGGACCGCGTACGCATCGAAAATGGTCGCGTCTACATCCAATCGGAGGAGAGCCAGGCCCTATGGCCGCACCCCGCGCCCTGATCAGCGTCTACGACAAGACCGGCCTTGAAGACTTCGCCGCCGGCCTCGCCGCCGGCGGCTGGGAGTTCGTTGCCTCCGGCGGCACCGCCGCCGCCATCGCCGCCGCCGGGCATCCCGTGCTCGAGGTCGAAGACGTCACCGGGGCCCCCGAAATGCTCGACGGCCGCGTCAAGACGCTCCACCCCGCCGTCCACGGCGGCATCCTCGCCCGCCGCGACTCCGACCAACATCTGTCCGAACTGGCCGACCTCGGCATCGGCACAATCGACCTCGTCGCCGTCAACCTCTACCCCTTCGCCGCCACCCTCGCCGCCACCGACGACCGCGACGAACTCCTGGAGAACATCGACATCGGCGGCGTCACCCTCATCCGCGCCGCCGCCAAGAACCCCGACGACGTCTGGATTCTCGTCGACCCCGCCGACTACCCGCGCGTGCTCGACTCCCTCGACGACCCCTCGGGCGCGGACGCACTCCGCCGCGAACTCGCCGCCAAGGCCTTCGCCCTCACCGCCTTCTACGACGCCCACATCGCCGCCTACCTGCAGCAGGACCTGGGCCAGTCCTTCCCCGAACTGCTCACCATCCCCCTCCGCCGTCTCCAGAGCCTCCGCTACGGCGAAAACCCCCACCAGCCCGGCGCCTTCTACGCCGCCGGCGCCGCCGAGCTTGGCGACACCGAACTCGCCGGCGTCGAGCAACTCCACGGCCTCGAACTCTCCTACATCAACATCCTCGACCTGCAAGCCGCCTGGGCTTCCGCCAACGACTTCGACGACATCGCCGTCTCGATCATCAAGCACACCATGCCCTGCTGCCTGGCAACCCACCCCGGGTCCCAGGTCGAGGCCTACCGCCGCGCCCGCGAAACCGATCCAATATCAGCGTTTGGCGGCATCCTCGGCTTCAACCGCATCGTCACCGCCGAGACTGTCGCCGCCATGCGCGGCCACCTCTACCACGTCATCGTCGCCCCCGACTACGAACCGGCCGCCCTCCGCCGCCTCCGGCGACGCAAGGATCTCCGCATCATGCGTTGGCCCACGGCCGTAACCCGCCAACCCCTCCACTTCGAGGCCGCCCACGTCTGGGGCATCGACCGCGGCTACCTCGTCCAGGCCCCCGACCGCGCGCCCCGCCCCGATCTCGAAATGCGCGTGGTCAGCAAGGCCCAGCCAACAGCCGACGACCTCGACCAACTCCGCTTCGGCCTCAAGGTCATCCGCCACGTCAAGTCCAACGCCATCGCCCTGGTCAGGAACGGACGGCTCATCGGCCTCGGCAGCGGCCAGGTCAACCGCGTCAATGCCGTCCGCCACGCCGCCGAACAGGCCGGCGACGCCGCCCGGGGTTCCTACCTGGCCTCCGACGCCTTCTTCCCCTTTGCCGACGGCCCCGAAGCCGCCCTCGACGCCGGCGTTCGCGCCATCGTCTCAGTCGCCGGATCACTCCGCGACCAGGAAGTCATCGACGCCGTCGACGCCCGCGGCGGCATCCTCGTCCTGGTCGAAGAACGCCACTTCCGGCACTAACCCCGCACCCATGTCCGGCGCCGACCCACGCCCCCCGCTCCGCGTTCTCATGGTTTCGGCCGAGTTCGACCCCTTCGCCAAGACTGGCGGCCTGGCCGACGTCCTCGCATCCCTCCCCAAGGCCCTCGCCCGCCGCGGCCTCGACGTCCGCGTCGCCATCCCCCGCTATGGCTCGGTCGACCTCACCGCTGTCACCCGACGCCCCGGCATCGCCCGCTTCGACCTTTCCTTCAACGGACGCCAGGAACCCGTGCGACTGGACGCCGTCGAGATTGATGGCTTCGAAGTCCTACTCATTGACAACGAGCACTACGTCAGCGCGCGCCCCGGCATCTACGGCTACCCCGACGACGGCCACCGCTTCACCTTCTTCGCCCGCGCCGCCTTGGAGACCGCCCGCGTGCTCGACTGGCGGCCCGACATCATCCACTGCCACGACTGGCACACCGGCCTCATCCCCAACTGGCTGCGCACCACCGACCGCCACGCCCCCGAATTCGCCGATACCGCCAGCGTCTTCACCATCCACAACCTCGAATACCAGGGCCACTTCGACTCATCCGTCCTCGAAACGGCCGGCCTGGCGCCCGACGGCCTCATCCCCCACCCCACCCGCGACGACCTCAGCGCCGTCTTCGTCTTCATGGCCCGCGGCATCCTCTTTGCTGACAGAATCAACACCGTCAGCCCCCGCTACGCCCGCGAAATCCTCACGCCTGACTTCGGCCACGACCTCGATCCCCTCCTGCGCGACCGCGAATCCGATCTCCACGGCATCCTCAACGGCATCGACACCGAGGCCTACGACCCCGCCGCCGATCCTCACCTCCCCAGCCACTACTCGCTCGAAACCCTCGAACGCCGCGCCCCCAACAAGGCCGCTCTCCAGCAAGCCGTCGGCCTCCCCGTCAATCCCGACGTCCCCCTCCTGGGCATGGTCACCCGCCTCGCTGAGCACAAGGGGATGGACCTGCTGCTGGCCTCCCTCCCCCACATCCTCGACCGCGGCGCCCAGTTGGTCGTGCTCGGCCTCGGCGAGCCCCGCTACGAGGAAGCCCTGCGCGAACTGGCCCTCGCCCACCCCGACCAGGTCGCCGCCGCCATCCGCTTCGACAACCCCCTCGCCAGCCAGATCTACGCCGGCAGCGACATCTTCCTCATGCCCTCCCGCCACGAACCCTGCGGCCTCGGCCAGCTCATCGCCATGCGCTACGGAAGCGTCCCCGTCGTCCGCGCCACCGGCGGCCTCGCCGACACCGTCGAGGACGTCGATTCAGCTACCGACACTGGCGTCGGTTTCGTCTTCCGCCGCTACGACGCCATTGACTTCTTCGGCGCCGTCGCCCGCGCCCTCGAGCTCTACCGCATCCCCGACGCCTGGACCCGGATCATCCAACGCGGCATGAGCCGCGACTCCTCCTGGGACACATCCGCCGCCGCCTACGAACGCCTCTACGCCGAAGCCCTCGCGGCCCGCCGCACCCAGCCATCACCCGCGCTGACCACCGTTTCCTGACGCCGACTCAGACCAACCGCATACTCGGCTGAATCTCCAGCCGCTCTCCGTTCGCATCTCCCCGCGCCATCGCCCAGGCCCCCGCCAGCCCGATCATCGCCGCGTTATCCGTGCACCGCGCCGGCGCCGGAATGAACAGCGGAATCGACGTCGCCTCCGCCATCTCCGCCCGCAGCCGCGCATTCGCCGCCACCCCACCCGTCACGATGATCGACCGCGCCCGAACCGCCTCCGACGCGCTGACCGTCTTGCTTACCAGCACCTCCGCCACCGACTCCTCGAACGCCAACGCCACCTGCCCCACTAGCGCGTCGCCGTCCGCGGCCCTGACGAGTTCATTCGCTGCGCCCAGGATCCGCGCCGACTCATCCGGCCCCAGCCGGTCGTCCAGCAGCCGTCGCACCGCCGTCTTCAGCCCGCTGAAACTGAAGTCACTCGTTCCACGAAGCCACGCCCTCGGCAACGTGTACGGCGTGTCCTCCACTCCCTCGGCCGACTTCTGAATAGCCGGACCGCCCGGAAACCCCAGCCCCAACATCCGCGCCACCTTGTCGAACGCTTCGCCCGCCGCGTCGTCCCGCGTCCGCCCCAGCATCCGGTAGCGCCCCGGCGCATCCACCAGCACCAGTTCCGTGTGCCCGCCCGAAACGATCAGCGCCACGGCCGGCAACTCGGGCCCCTCGTCCACATCCAGCCACGCCGCGGCGATGTGTCCTTCCAGGTGATTCACCGGAACCAGCGGAACCCCCAGCCCAAACGCCAGCCCCCGCGCAAACTCCAACCCCACCAGCAACGACCCCGGCAGTCCCGGCCCCACCGTCACCGCCACCGCCCCAATCTCGTCGGTACCGACGTCCGCCTGCTCCAGCGCCACCCCGCACACTGAGTCGATGGTCTCCGCATGAATCCGCGACGCCACCTCCGGCACGATCCCGCCATACGCCGCGTGGGGCGCCACCTGCGCCTGGCTCACCGTCGCCACCGCCTCGCGGCCGTCCCTCAGCACCGACACCGACGTGTCATCGCACGACGTTTCAATGGCCAGCAGCCAAGTCGGAATCCCGTTCCTCACAGCCGCGTCGTCCAGCGCACTCGCCGCCGCAACTCCTCTTCCCCCGCGTCCATCCGCTCCGCGAATCCGGGGCTCTTCAGTTCCTCGCTGCGCATGATCAGCGCGTCCTCGAAGTCGTCGCTGTAGTACCGCGGCCGCACCCCGCCATCGCTGAAGCCGTACTTCCGATACAGCGCCTGCGCGTGTTCATTACTCATCCGCACTTCCAGCGTCATCCGCGTCGCCCGCGCCTGCAGCGCAATCCGCGCCATCTGGATGATTAGAAGCTGACCCAGCCCCAGCCGCCGATAGTCCGGATCCACCGCAATCGTCGTGATGTGCGCCTCATCCAGCATCACCCAGACCCCGCAATACCCCACCACGTCCCGCGGGCCCGAGCGCCCGAAAGGAAAGATTGAAAGCGGAAACTGCCGCTGCGGTTCCTGCGCCGACTCGCTGGTCGTTCGCACCACCAGGTAATGCGCCCGCTCGTTTTTCTCAATCTCACGGCGATACGCATTCCGCGGCCACGGCGTCGGAAAGCACGCGCGTTCAATCCGCCGCACCTGGTCCAGCTGCTCCACCCGCATGGGTTCGACCACAAACTCTTCCTCAACCATCACTCCGCCCGTTCGTCGAGCCTCCGTATAGGGACGCCCCTTGTGGGTGCCCTCGTATTCCGGCTATTGAGTCTCGCCCGCTCAACCGTGCGGCATACCACGAACCCACGGCCTTGCGCGAGTCGCGGGCGCCGCATACACCGGTTGCGCTCCCAATGTCGCCGGCCCGCAACCTTCCGTCAGGCGACGCTCCGCCAAGCGCACCAGCGCCCCCAACACCGCCTCAATCTCCACCTGCCGGACCTGCCGTCCAGCCTCTTCCAATGCGGCAGCAATGTCCGCCCCCAGCGGGCCCGCCACCGGCGCATCCGCCGGTACCGCCATCGTCAGTTCATCGGCGTCCACCAGACCAATCGCGCCGTCTGGATCCCGCGTCGTCACATACCACCGCCCCCGCCCCGCCGGCAGCACGATGGAGGCATTGCTATCACCCGCCGCCTCGCCAACCGCCACGGCCGTCGGGACGCCAACCAGCGTCGCCTCTCGCGCCAGCGCCAGTCCCTTGGCAAACGCGATGCCCCCGCGAACGGCCCCAAACCGACCCGGCCCCGTAGCCGCCGCCACCCCGTCAAACTTGGCATCCGCCGAGAGTCCCACGTTGCCGAGCACTCCCGCGACGAGCTCCGTCAGATCGGCCGGCCACGCCGGCGCACACGCCCAACCCAGCAACCGCCCGCCGTCGCCCACCGCGAATGCTGGCTGCTCGAAGGTTGTATGCAGGGCCGCAATCACGCGCAAGCCGCCCCACGCAAGCTCAGACGTGCAATTGCCAGGCGCGCCTCGCCGCCATGCGCCCGCAGTTCCACCCGCCGCTCGTCGCCCCTGCCCAGCGCCAGCTCCACGTCAATCCGCGGCACTGGCAGATCCCCGTCCGCACGCTCGGCCCATTCCACCGCCAGCACGTCGGCCTCCAGCACCACGTCCGACCACCCGATCGACTCCAGGTCGTCCTCACTCTCGATTCGATACAAGTCCACGTGCGTCAGCCGGCGCCCGCCCGCCCCATACTCGTTCACAAAAGTGAATGTCGGCGAGGTCACGTGGTCCGTCACGCCCAGTCCGTCGGCAATCCCCTTCACCAGCACCGTCTTACCCGCCCCCAGCGCCCCCCGCAGCGCCACGCACATTCGCTCGCCGCATGCAGTCCCCAGCGCCCGCCCTAGGTCACGCGTTTCCGACTCGCCGCATGTCGCCAACAGCAATCGTCCGCCTTCTGTCATACCGGGCCCGGTCTCCCCGCGTTGCCCTGCCCAAACCACGCCTCTAGTAGAATCCACCTCGCCTCCGTCGGCCCCGACCGGCGGAGGTTTCGCGTGTACGGGAGCCTCGCGTCGTGCGTCGTCATGTCGTCAAGATTGCGCCTACCGGCTTCTTCGCGGACTACGGCTGCCACGTCCGCATTCTCGAAGAAGCCCGCGCCCTCCAACAGCATGGCTATGACGTGACCGTTGTAACGTACCCCGGCGGCCACGATCCCCCCGGCCTGCCCGTCGTCCGCATCCCGTCCTGGCTCCACCGCGGCGGCCCGCGCGTCGGCTCCCACTGGCGCAAGCTCATGCTCGACCCCGCCCTGCTCGCCACCGCCCTCACCCGCCTCCCGTCCAGAGGCGTCGACATCGTGCACGCCCACCTCCACGAAGGCGTGCTCATCGGCTGGCCTTTGGCTCGCATGCATGGCGCGGGACTGGTGTTCGATTACCAGGGCAGTCTCACGCGCGAGATGCTTGACCACCAATTCATCCGCGCCGCCAACCCCCTCATCCACGTCTTCTCATGGCTCGAACGCCTCGCCAACCGCCTTCCCGACCGCATTCTCACCAGTTCCGAGAACGCCCGAAACACGCTTGTCGCCGACTCCGGCCTTCCCTCCGATCGCGTCGTCGCCGTCACCGACGGCGTCGACCTCACTCGCTTCCGACCCCGCCAACCCGATGACACCCCTCGCCTCGAGTACCTCCGCCGCCGCCTCGGCATCCCACCCAACCGCCTCCTCGTCGGCTACCTGGGCCTCCTGGCCCCCTACCAGGGAACCGACGACCTCATCCGCGCCGCCCAACTCGTCGTCCGACGCAATCCCGGCGCCCACTTCCTCGTCATGGGCTTCCCCAACGAGGACGCGTACCGCCACGCCGTCCACGCCGCCGGCCTCGCCAACCACATGCACTTCACCGGCCGCATTCCCTACGCCGACGCGCCCGAGATGCTGCGCGTCCTCGATATCGCCATCGCCCCCAAGCGCTCCGAGTCGGAAGGCAACGGCAAAGTCCTCAACTACATGGCCGCCGGCCTCCCCGTCGTCGCCTACGACGGCCCCGTCGCCCGCGAACTCCTCGGCTCAGCCGGCCTCCGCGTCCCCGTCGGTGCCGCCGAGGACCTCGCCCACGGCCTGCTTCGATACCTCGCCGACCCCGACCTCCGCACCCGCCACGGCCACACCCTCCGCCGCCGCGCCGAGTCCATATACGGCTGGACCCGCCAGGTCCAACACATCACCCGCGTCTACGACTCCCTCATCGGCGACTCTTCCTCCCTCTCCTCTCCAGGGAGAGAGTCGGGGTGAGGGTCGATCGCCACCCGAACTCCGAAGCCAAGGGCGGCGCTCGCGTTCACCTAATCTGCCTCGCCGTCTTCGCTAATTCAGGATCGTCCCCACCCCTATACTTCCCCTGTTGAGCCGCTCGGGCGACCAAGATCGAGTTCGACGCAACCCAGCCTGGACTAGTAGTCATGGCGATCGTGCTCCTGCTGGCCTTCGTGCTCGTCCCCTTGGTGCTGACCGCCGCCCTTACCCCTGTCGCCCTTGCCTTGTTCCCCCGCTTTCGTTCCCGCGAGTCCAAGCCCCAAACCAGCCAGGTCGCCTTCGCCACCCGCACCAGCAGCCGGCTCCCTCTCGTCGGCGGACCGGTCCTCGCGCTGGCGCTCACCATCGGCGTCCTCTTCCACCCTGACGCCCCCCTCTGGCCACTTGCCGCTGTCGCCGGCTTCTTCGCGTTCGGCTTCATCGACGACCTCGCCAAGACCTTCCGCGGCCGCGGCATCGGCGAGGGCCTCTACTTC
>JAJEGF010000059.1 GCA_022820025.1 Chloroflexota bacterium | reverse complement strand
GGCGTTGTTGCGGAGGTCGAGCGCGTTGACGATGTTGCCGTTGTGGCCGAGGGCCATCGGCCCGATGTCCGTGTTGCGCAGGATGGGCTGGATGTTGGAGGCGTTGCTGGAACCGGCCGTGGAGTAGCGGCAGTGGCCGATGGCCAGGTGCCCCTTGAGTCGGGCCAGTCGGTGATCGGAGAAGACGCGAGAGACCAGGCCCATCCGGCGTTCGGCGTGGAGGCGCTGGCCGTCGCCGACGGCGATGCCGGCGCTCTCCTGCCCGCGATGCTGCACGGCAAAGAGAGCGAAGTAGGTTTGGACGGCGGCGTCGTCGGTAGCGCCGTGGACGCCGATAACCCCGCAGGCTTCGCGCAGATTCGGCGAGCCGTCGGGGGCGGCCGGTTCGTAAGACGGACCCAGGCTCAGCGCCAGAGCAGGATGTTCCGCTTTGTGCTCCCCGTGCCGCATCTTAGCCGGGCGGGGCGTGTCCGGCTAGCGCCAGCTCGAGACCCTGGGACCAGGCCTGCTCGGCATGGGCAAGCGGGACGTCAATGGGGCCGATGCGGATGCGGTCGCCGCCGACTTTGCCAACCGGCGTGATGGGCACCGAGTGGGTGGCGGCGGCGGCGGCAACGGCGGCGACGGCGAGGGGCGGGTAGCTGACGACGATGCGGGACTGAGACTCGCCGAAGAGGGTTTCGTCGAGGCGTCCGGGGATCGGCAGGTCGGGAGCCTGGACGCCGAGGCCGCCCGCAAAGGCCGATTCGGCGAGGGCGACGGCGAGGCCGCCGTCGGAGCAGTCGTGGGCGGACGAAAGGAGGCGGGCGACGATGAGTTCGCGGACGAGGCGTTGGACCGCGACTTCGTCGACCAGATTGATTTCGGGGCGGCCGGCGACCCGGCCATGGGCTATCGAGAGGTACTCGCTGCCATCGAGCCGGGGACGGCCGGCGCCGAGGACGGCGATTTCATCGCCGTCGGCGGTGAAGCCGGCGCCGCAGCGGCGGTCGAGTTCGTCCAGGACACCGAGCATGCCGACAACCGGGGTGGGCCAGATGGCTTCGCCGCCGGACTCGTTGTAGAGGCTGACGTTGCCGCTGATGACGGGGGTCTCGAGGGCCTTCGCGGCGGCGGACATGCCGTCGATGGCACGGGACAGCTGGTAGTAGGCGGCCGACTGTTCGGGGGAGCCAAAGTTGAGGCAGTTGGTGAAGGCGAGCGCACGCGCGCCGGTGCAGGAGACGTTGCGGGCGGACTCGGCGATGGCGGCGGCGCCGCCGACGAAGGGGTCGAGGTAGGTGGTGCGACCGTTGCCGTCGGTGGACAGCGCCACAGCCATCGGAGTGCCCTTGATGCGCAGGAGGGCGGCATCGCCGCCGGGCGCGATGACGGTGTTGGCGCCGACCATGTGGTCGTACTGGCGGTAGATGGGGCGGCGGCTGGCGATGTTGGGGGAGGCGAGGAGTTGGAGGAAGGCGGAGGTCGGGTCGTCGGGTTCGGGCAGGGCATCCAGGTCGAGCGGGCCGACCTCATCAAGGTAGGCCGGGCGCTCGACGGGATAGGTGTAGGTGGGCGCGTCGGTGAGCATGGTGATGGGGAGGGTGGCGGCGGATTGACCGTTGTCCCTGACATCCAGGAGACCGGTCTCGGTGACCTCGCCTATGACGTCGCTATGGAGGCCCCACTTGTCAAAGACCCGCTGGACTTCGTGGGCGCGGCCGCGGGCGGCGACGACGAGCATGCGCTCCTGGCTCTCACTTAACATAACTTCGTAGGGCGTCATTCCGGAGGCGCGACGGGCGACGTGCTCAAGGTTCAGGACCACGCCGGTGCCGCCGCGACCGGCGGACTCGACCGACGAACTGGTGAGTCCGGTTGCGCCCAGGTCCTGGAGGCCCAGGATGGCGTCGGTGGTCTGGAGGACTTCGAGGCAGGCCTCGAGGAGCAGCTTCTCCATGAAGGGGTTGCCGACCTGGACGACGCCGCGGTGGGAGGCTTCGGGATCGTCAACGGAGGCGAAGGTGGCGCCGTGGATGCCGTCGCGGCCGGTGTCCGCGCCGACCAGGATCAGCTCGTTGCCGGCGCCGCTGGCGGCGGCGCTGGTGAGCTGCTCGTGCTCAATCAGGCCGACGCACATGGCGTTGACGAGCGGGTTGCCGCGGTAGGAGGCGGAAACCTGGACCTCGCCGCCGACGGTGGGGACGCCCATGCAGTTCCCGTACCAGCCGATGCCGCCGACGATGCCGTTGGCCAGATAGCGTCCGCGGCGATCGTCCAGCGGGCCGAAGCGCAGGCTGTCCAGGAGGGCGATGGGGCGCGCGCCCATGGTGAAGATGTCGCGAAGGATGCCGCCGACGCCGGTGGCCGCGCCCTGGAAGGGTTCGACGGCGCTGGGGTGGTTGTGGCTCTCGACCTTCATGACAATGGCGAGACCGTGGCCGATGTCCACGGCACCGGCGTTCTCCTCGCCGGGGCCAATGAGGACCTGGGGGCCCTCGCTGGGAAGGCGGCCGAGGAGAGGGCGAGAGTGCTTGTAACCGCAGTGCTCGCTCCACATGCCGCCGATGATTCCGAGCTCGACGGGGTTGGGCGGGCGATCCAGGAGGTCGGCGGCGAAGTGGTATTCGTCGCGGGTGAGGGCGACCTCCCGGAGGATTTCGTCGCTGGGCGGCTCGTGGGTTGGGGTGAGCGTCATGCGCCCGCCGCCGCGAGGAGCGATTCCCAGATAGCGCGGCCGTCTTCGCCGCCAAGCTCGGCCTCGGAGGCGCGCTCGGGGTGGGGCATCATGCCGACCACGTTGCGCCCGGCGTTGCAGATGCCGGCAATGTCGTCGACGGCGCCGTTGGGATTGGCGCCGGCAGAACGCTCGCCGTCCGGGGAGACGTAGCGGAACACGACGCGATCCTGGTCATGTAATTGGGCGAGGCCGTCGGGGTCGACGACGTAATTGCCTTCGGCGTGTGCGATGGGCAGGCGGAGCACCTGGCCGTTGCCGGCCGCAGACGTGCAGGGCGTTTGCGTGGATTCCACGCGGAGGTGGGTCCACTCACAGCGGAACTGGGTGCTGTCGTTGAGCAGCATGGCGCCGGGGAGCAGGCCAGCTTCCAGGAGGATCTGAAAGCCGTTGCAGATGCCGAGCACCGGACGGCCGCGGGCGGCGTGGTCGCGCACCGCGGTCATGATCGGGGCGCGGGCGGCCATGGCGCCGGTGCGCAGGTAGTCGCCGTGGCTGAAGCCGCCGGGGAGCACGACCAAGTCGACGTCGTCCAGGGTCGTGTCGGCGTGCCAGGCGTAGCGGGCGTCCATACCGGCGACGGTGCCGAGGACGTGGAGGGTATCGGCGTCGCAATTGCTGCCGGGGAAGACGACGACGGCGGCCTTCACGCGGGTTGCGCGACCTTGCTGTCGACAGGCTCCAGGGCCTCGATTGCGAACGACTCGATCACCGGGTTGACCAGGAGCTGGCGGCACATGGCTTCGGCGCGTTCAGCGGCGGCCGTTTCGTTGTCCGCCGACAGCTCGATGGTGATGAGCTTGCCGATGCGGACGTCGCTTACCTCGGTGAAGCCCAGATCGTGAAGGCTTCCGCGGACGGTCAGGCCCTGCGGATCGTTGACGCCGGCGTTGAGCTGGACGGCCACGCGAACCCGGAAGCGCTGGCCGGTCATCCAGCCAGCAGTTCCTGGGCTTCGCGGTAGCGGGCGGAGGTTCGCTCGATGATTTCGCGCGGGAGGCTGGGGATCGGCGGTTCGCGGTCCCAGCCGGTGGCGATCAGGTGGTTGCGCACGATCTGCTTGTCGAAGCTGGGCGGCGACATGCCGACCTGGTATTCGCGCACATCCCAGAAGCGCGAGGAGTCCGGGGTCATGACCTCGTCGATCAGGGTGATCTCGCCGTTGACGTAGCCGAACTCGAACTTGGTGTCGGCCAGGATGATGCCGCGCTCCCTGGCGTAGTCGCGACCAAGCTCGTAGACGGCGATAGTGAGGTCGCGCAGCTGCTCGGCGACGTCGCCGACGATGGCCCGGAAGTCCTCGAAGCCAATGTTCTCGTCGTGGCCGGATTCGGCCTTGGTGGCGGGGGTGAACAGGGTTTCGTCGAATGGCTCGGCTTCCTGCATGCCGGCGGGGATGGGGATGCCGCAGATTTCGCCGTCGCGCTGGTAGTCGACCCAGCCGGAGCCGGTGATGTAGCCGCGGGCGACGCATTCGGCGTCGATACGGTCTGCCTTGTGGACGAGCATGGTGCGGCCGCGCAGGGCGTCGCGGTGTGGGGCGACCTCGGGGCCCATCGCGTCGACGTCGGTGGTGATGAGGTGATTGGGCACGATGTG
Organism: Chloroflexota bacterium; assembly: GCA_022820025.1. Classification (GTDB taxonomy): domain Bacteria; phylum Chloroflexota; class UBA11872; order UBA11872; family UBA11872; genus UBA11872. Next base: position 88,491 of record JAJEGF010000059.1, on the reverse strand, counting down.
GGAGGTCAGCCCGAACCAGTGCTCCGACATGCCCGTGAGCACGGCCCCCTTGCCGGGGATCGGATCGGGGAGGACGTGATCGAAGGCTGATATGCGATCGGTGGTGACGATCAGCAGCCGGTCGTCCAGGTCGTAAATGTCGCGGACTTTGCCGCGATTGATCAGGTTCAGGCCAGCAAGGCTGGTCTCGGTGATGGTTGCGCTCACGAGGTGGAGACCTCCCGTTCCGCCGCCGGAGTCGGTTCCGGCGTGCGATTCAAACCCATTCGTTCATAGGCCGTGTCGACCCAGCGCAGGTGGGGCGCGGGGCTGAACGCGGCGTCAAGCTGTTCGGCGCTGAGCAGAGCGGTCACGCGCGCGTCGGCGCGTACGGCGTCCTGGAAGCTGGCGCCGCCTTCCCAGGATGCGGTGGCGTGTTCCTGCATGACGTCGTAGGCGTCCTGCCGGGACATGCCGGCGTGAATCATGGCGAGCATGACGACCTGGGAGTAGATGAGGCCGCCGGTGGCCTCCACGTTGGCCGCCATCCGTTCGGGGTAGACCTTCATGTCGCGCGCGATGGGATTGAACAGCCAGAGCATGTAGTCCAGCGCGAGGCAGGCGTCCGGAAGGATGATGCGTTCGGCGGAGGAGTGGCTGATGTCCCGCTCGTGCCAGAGGGGCACGTTTTCGAGCGCGACCTGGGCGTGCGAACGCAGCAGGCGGGCGAGGCCGGAGATGCGTTCCAGGCGCGAGGGGTTGCGCTTGTGGGGCATGGACGACGAGCCGTGGCGGCCGGCTTCGAACGGTTCTTCGGCTTCGCGGATCTCGGTTCGCTGCAGGGAGCGAAGCTCGGTGGCGAACTTGTCGAGCGAGCTGGCAATGAGGGCCAGCGTGCAGACGAAGTGGGCGTGGCGGTCGCGCTGGACGATCTGGTTGGAAACAGGCGCAACGCCCAGCCCCAATTCCTCGCAGGTCCAGTCTTCGACGTGCGGCGGGACGTTGGCGTGGGTGCCGACGGAGCCGGAAATCTTGCCGACGGCGATGTGCTCGCGCGCCTCCGAAAGGCGCCATCGGTGGCGCCGGACTTCGCCAAGCCAGATGAGGAGCTTGAGGCCGAAGGTGATGGGTTCGGCGTGGACGCCGTGGCTGCGACCGATCATGAGGGTGTACTTGTGGGTGAGGGCCTGAACGCTGAGGATGTCGTCAAGTTCCGCCAGGCGCTGATCCAGCAGGTTGGTGGCATCGACGAGTTGGAGGGCCAGGCCGGTATCCAGGACGTCGCTGGATGTGAGGCCGAGGTGGAGCCAGCGGGACTCGGGGCCGACGGATTCGGCGAGGGCGTCGACGAAGGCGTTGGTTTCGTGGTCGTTGACGCTTTCGAGCTCGTCGATGCGTTTGAGGGTAAAGCTGGCCTTCATCAGCTTTCGGGCGTCGTCGGCCGGGATTCGTCCAGCACGCGCCCACGCGTTGACGGCCGCGAGTTCAACGTCGCGCTGCTTTTCGAAGTAGACCTGCCGGTCCCAGACGGCAGCCATCTCAGGCCGCGAGTAGCGCGGGATCATGAAGTCACCGCCATTCGCGACTCGCCGACAGGCGCTTGTTCGGTGGCGGCGATGTCGGTTCGCCACTGGCTGTCCTGGAAGGTCACGTGATCCACCGCCGCATACGCGTTTACCCTCGCTGCCGGAACGTCCGGCCCTGTGCCAACGATTCCAAGTACTCGTCCGCCGGCGCTGTATAGACCGTCGTCGCGAGTTTCGGTGCCCGCGTGAAACGCCAGGGCGCCGGGGGGAAGAGCATCCATACCCTTGATCCTTTGTCCTGTCTCGTAGGAACCGGGATAGCCGCCGGAGGCGAGGACCACGCAGACCGCGGCGCTGCCGTCAGGTGCAAGGTTCACCCCGGTTACGTCGCCGTCGATGGCGGCCAGCATGGCGGCGACGAGGTCGCCGCGCATGGTGGGGAGGATGACCTGGGCTTCCGGGTCGCCGAAGCGGATGTTGAATTCGATTACCACGGGACCGTCTTCGGTGAGCATGAGGCCGGCGTAGAGCACGCCGGTGAAGGGCCCGCCGGCATCCGAGGCCGCCTGCAAGGTGGGGCCGATGATGCGATCGGCAACGTCCTGGAGGAGAACCTCGTCGGCGTCCGCCACGGGGGAATAGGCGCCGACGCCGCCGGTGTTGAGGCCGCGGTCGTCGTCGTAGGCGCGCTTGTAGTCGCGGGCGGAGCCGATGATCCGGAAGCTGGTTCCGGCGCAGATGGCGAAGACGGAGAGTTCCGGGCCGAAGCAGCGTTCCTGGATGACGACGGACGAACCGGCGTCGCCGAACTGGCGCTCGACCATGACGGCGTCGATGGCGGCGTGGGCTTCGGCGGGCGTGTCGCAGACCAGGACGCCCTTGCCGAGGGCGAGACCATCGGCCTTGACGACGAGGGGATTGCCTGAGTCGTCGACGTAGTCGTGGGCGTCGCCTGGCGCGTCGAAGACGGCGGAGTCCGGGATGGGGACGCCGGCTTGGTCGAGAAGCTCGGTGGTCCAGGCTTTGCTGGATTCAAGACGAGCGGCGGCGGCGCTGGGGCCGAAGGCGCGGATGCCGGCCTCGGCAAGACGGTCAACCAGACCGAGGGCACAGGGGTCCTCGGGGCCGACGATGACGAGGTCGGGGCGGTTGGCCACGGACCAGTCCACAAGGCCGGGAATGTCGTCCGCGGCGAGGGGGACGGTTGTGGCGATTCCGGCGATGGCGGAGCTGCCGGGGGCGCAGTAGAGATCGGCAGCGGGGCGGTCGGCGCGGACGCGCCAGCAGAGGGCGTGCTCGCGTCCGCCGCTGCCCACAACCAGGATTCTCATTCCCATTCGATCGTACCGGGAGGCTTTGAGGTCACGTCGTAGACGACGCGGGTGGCGTTGGGGACTTCGTTGACGATTCGAGCGGAGATGCGGGCCAGGATGTCCTCGGGGATGCGAGCCCAGTCGGCGGTCATGAAGTCATCGGTGGTTACGGCGCGAAGGGCGATGAGCTCGCCGTAAGAGCGGCCGTCGCCCATGACGCCGACGGTTTGGACGCCGGGAAGTACGGCGAAGAACTGGGAGAGCTGGCGCTCGAGGCCGGCCTCGGCGATCTCGGATCGAAAGATGGCGTCGGCCTGCTGGAGCATCGCCACTTTGGGGGCGGTGACTTCGCCGACGATGCGGACCGCGAGGCCGGGACCGGGAAAGGGCTGGCGCCACACGAGGTGATCAGGAAGGCCAAGTTGGGATCCCAGGGCGCGAACTTCGTCCTTGAAGAGGTCGCGGAGGGGTTCGACGAGCTCGAACTCGAGATCGTCGGGCAGGCCGCCGACGTTGTGGTGGCTCTTGATGACGGCGGCGGAGCCGTGGATGCCGCCGCTCTCGATGACATCCGGGTAGATAGTGCCCTGGGCGAGGAAGTCGGCGTCGGCAATGCGGGCGGCCTCGCGTTCGAAGGCGCGGACGAAGCGTTCGCCGATGACCTGGCGCTTGGCCTCCGGGTCGGTGACGCCGCGGAGAGCACCGAGGAATTCATCGGCGGCGTCGATAATGACCAGGCGCAAGTCAAAGCCATCTTCGAAGGTTTCTTTGACTTCGGCCGCTTCATTGGCTCGCAGCAGGCCGGTGTCGATGAGGATGGCGGTGAGCCGGTCGCCGACGGCGCGGGAAACCAGCGCGGCGGTGACGGCGCTGTCGACGCCGCCGCTGAGGCCGCAAATGACGTGGCCGTCGCCGACCTGGCGGCGGATCCGGGCCACGCGCTCGTCGATGATCGAGGTGGGAATCCAGTCGCCGCGACAGCCGCACATGTCGACGGCGAAGTTGCGCAACAACCGTTGGCCATGGTCCGTGTGTCGGACTTCGGGGTGGAACTGGACGGCGACCACGCCGTTGTCGTTGCCCATGGCGGCCATGGAGGATCGCGTGCGGGCCAGGGGGCGGAGTCCGGGCGGCGCTTCCGCGACGACGTCGCCATGGCTCATCCAGACGTCGATCTCGTTCGGTACGCCGCGGAAGATGGCGTGGGAGTTGTCGGTAATGCGGGCGCGGGCCGGGCCGTATTCGCGGTCGTCGGCGGGTTCGACGGCGCCGCCGAGGCTGTGGCCGAGCAACTGCATTCCGTAACAGATGCCGAGGACGGGGACGCCGGCTTCGAGAACATTCGGTGGGAGTTGGGGGGCGCCTTCGTCGTAGACGCTGGTGGGACCGCCGGAGAGGATGACGCCGCGCAGGTTGGGTTCTCGCAGGGCGTCGGACTGGTCGCAGGGGGCAAGCACGGTGCGCACGCCCAACTCGCGGACGCGACGGGCGATGAGTTGACTGTACTGGGCGCCGAAGTCGAGGACCACAATGGTCTCGTGGTCGGTTGCAGGGTCGGACGCGCGCGAGGCCAGGTTCACTGTCGTGCCGTCGAACGGTCGGTCAGTGGGAGGTGTGACCTGAGGTAGGGCGATGCGACGGTATCTGCGCAGATCTGCGCGCCGTCCACGCGGATGGTGCCTCCCAGCTACCGCGTCGTGAGTGGACGCGGCTCATCCCTGCCAAGCATGAGTATACGAATCGCGCCGGCTTATGTTGAGGCCAGCGGCTCAATCACCGTGGCACCGGTCTCGGCGGCATTGGCCACGTAGGTCTCGCAGCCCGACGAGGCATCGATTGCCGCATCGGCCATGGCGCCCGCGACGCGCATGGTACGGTCTTTCGGCGCAAAGGCGATGAGCGTTGGGCCCGATCCGCTGAGAGCGGCGCCGTAGGCGCCGGCGCCAAGCGCCGCCTGGACTCCCGGTTCGAGCGCGGGATTGAGTCTGGCCCGGTAGGGCTGGTGGAGAAAGTCCTGGGTCGCCACGCGCAGTTCCGCATAGCGACCCGTCTGCAACGCGGCGACCAGCATTGCCGCGCGGCCGAGGTTGGCAACCGCATCGGCACGTGGGACGTTGGTTGGCAGCACCGCCCGCGCGCGCGCGGTCGGCACGTGGTAGCCAGGCACCACGACGACGATTCCAATGTCGCTCGGAAACGGGACGCGGACCGCGTGCAGGGATTCGTCGGTTTGGACCGTCAACACGAGACCGCCCAATAGCGCCGCGGCCACGTTGTCGGGGTGGCCTTCGATTTCAGTCGCACGGCGCAGCAACTCGTCGTCGGCCAGACCACGACGGAAGGCGTGATTCGCGGCGACGAGTCCGCCAACGATGGCGCTGGCCGAACCGCCAAGGCCGCCCTGCGGAGGGATTTCGCGAACGGCCAGCAATCGAAAAGGGCCGGCCGTAGCCGGAGCAAGCGAGCGAAAGGCGCGGAAGGCGAGGTTTCGCCGGGTATCGCGGGGAACGTGTTTCGAGTACTTGCCGGCAGGTTCGATCAGATCGCGGCTGGCGGGCTCGAAGTCGTACTGGTCGCGTACATCGATGGCGAGCCCGAAGACGTCAAAGCCGGCGCCGAGGTTTCCCGACGACGCGGGGACGGATACCCGGGCGCGGCCGGTCACCTGCCCAAGCCGCCGCGCGGACCCGCCGCGGGCAGAGATCCTCGAACGACGTGCATTGACTGTTGTCGGAAGGGGGCCGCTCCGCGGTGGGCGTGAATACTCAACAGGATGCCGACCGACAGGAGGGTCACGAGCAGCGAATTCTTACCCAGGCTTACCAGCGGCAAGGTGATCCCGGTGACCGGCATCAGTCCGACGTTCATTCCGATGTTGACAAACGACTGGGTGAAGATCATGGCGGCAATGCCGATCGCCAGCAGGCGACCGAACATGTCGCGCGCTCGAAGCCCGATGACGAGGGCCTGGACGATAAGGAGGGTAAAGAACGCCAAGAGCCCAATCGTTCCCGCCAGCCCAAGCTGTTCGCCGAGCATGGCGAAGATGAAGTCGGTGTCGCGCACGCGCAGGAATTCGAGCTGCGACTGCGAGCCCTGGCCGAGGCCGTGGCCGAGCCAGCCACCGGAGCCAATGGATATGCGCGCCTGCAGGACGTTGTAGCCGGCGCCCAACGGATCGCTGCCGGGATCAAGAAAGGTCACGAATCGCTGTCGCATGTAGTCCTGGGCAAAGAACCAGGCGAACGGGAAGGCGGCGAGCGCGATGGCGACCGGCATGAGCAAGTGCCACCACTGTGCGCCGGCGACAAACACCATGGCCATCCAGATGGCGCCGAATATCAGCGCGGTGCCCAGGTCGGGTTGCAAAAAGATCAAGCCCGCCGGGATGAGCATGAGTCCCAGGCTGACCATGACGGTGCGGAACGCACGCGTCGAGTCGCGGCGGTCGGCCAGGTACTTCGCGAAGGCCACGACAGCCGCCACCTTCATGAATTCCGATGGCTGAATGACAATGGCGCCCACCTCGAACCATCGGCGGGCGCCCAGGTCAAAGTCGCCGACCAGCAGCACCATAACCAGGGCGAGCACCCCTGCCAGAAACAGCGGTACCGCTATGCCGTGCAACGCGCGGTAGTCGATCTGAGCCATGGCGAAGGCAACGCCGAGGCCAACGGCGCCAAGGATGGCTTTCTGGACCGCCTGATTCTGCAGGCCGTTCGCGCCGGGATCGGCGGTGGTGCTGAGCATGAGGACGCCGAACGCCACGAGAGCGATGGTCGACACTACGATCGCCCATTCGATGCGCGCGAGCCGGAGAAGCATCAGAGCCGATGATCCGGTGAAACGAAGTCGGGGCGTTCCTGCGGCAACGGCGGCATGTCGCCGGTCATCAGGTAGTCCACGATGTCCCGGGCAATTGGCGCCGCGGCGAAGGAGCCTTCGCCACCGTCGCGCACGAGGACCGCAAATGCGTACTGCGGCTGTTCAGCTGGCGCGTAGCCGGCGAACCAGGCGTGGCTGGGCAGGCGGCCTTCCGCATCGCGCAGCCCGCTGTATTCGGCGGTACCCGTCTTGCCGGCCACGACCGTATGCGACGAGCGCGCCCGCGGACCCGTGCCGGCAGGTTCATTGACGGCACGGTAGAGGCCGGACTGAAGCAGGCGCAGGTGTTCGTCGCTGATCGGCAACACGCTGCGAACCTGCGGCGCCGTGCGAACGGCCACGTTGCCGTGCTGGTCGAGCATGCGGTCGATCAGGCGAGGACGCATGACGCGTCCGCCGTTGCCGATCGCGGCATACATGCTGGCGATCTGCAGGGGCGTCACCTGGACAAGGCCCTGGCCGATTGCCGCGTGGTACGTGTCGCCGGTTACCCACGGCTGTTGCAGGTTCTTGTTTTTCCATTCCGAGGTTGGGACGAGGCCGGAAGCCTCGCCCGGGAGATCGATTCCGGTCCGCTCGCCAAAACCGAAGGATCGCTCAAACTCGGCAAGGCGGCGATTGCCAAGCCCCTGGAGCCGCGTGTAGGGGTTGCCGCCAGAGACGTTATAGAAGTAGATGTTGCAGGACTCGGCGATGGCGCGTTCGAGGTCGACGAGCCCGTGTCCCTGGGGCAACCAGTCGTCAAATGCCCAGCCGCTGGGCAAGATCAAGCGCCCATCGCAGTGAATCTTGCTCTGGGGCAGGACGACGCCTGCTTCCAACGCGCCGCTGGCGGTGATGACTTTGTATGTCGATCCCGGGGGATACAGCCCGGAGATCGCGTGGTTGATCAGAGGCCGGCGAGGGTCGCTGACCAGCAGCGCGAAGCTCTCGGACGAAGCGCCGCGGGTAAAGATGTTGCTGTCGTAGTCGGGCAAGCTCACCATCGCCACCACGTCGCCGGAGTCAGGGCGGAGCACAACCACGGCGCCGGCGCCCCGATCGCGGAGGGCGAGATGGCGGGCGAGGATTTCGCGAATGGCCTTCTGTTCGTTCAACGCGATGGTGAGGACGGCGTGCTGGCCAACCTGCGGCGGTCTGAACGACAGCTCGTTCAGCGTGCGACCGAAGGCATCAGCTTCCAGGCGCTGTTCGCCGTCCCGGCCGCGAAGTTGCGTCTGCAGACTGCGCTCCACACCCGCGAGCCCGATGTCTTCGTCGAACCGCACGCCCTGGCGACGATAGGATTCAACGTCCTCGGCCGGAATGGGTCCGGTAAAGCCCAGGATGTGGCCGAACACGTCACCATGCGCGTATTCGCGCCGGGTGCCAGTGCGCACGGTGATGCCGGGAAGATCGTGGCGGCGTTCTTCGATTGTGAGGGCCGATTCGCGCGGCACGGCGCGTGCTAGCCGCGCCGGCGTATCCGGGGCTGTCCGCGCCTGATTCAGCTTGAACTGAAGGTCTTCCGAGCGCTCGCCCGACAAGACCGCCAGGTTGGCGAGCACGGGTCCTTCGCGCTCGGGCGGAAGCTCGGCGGGACGAAGCCACACGCTGAAGACCGGAGCGTTGGCGACGAGCGGCTCGCGGTTTCGGTCATAGATCAGCCCGCGAAGGGGCTGGATGGGTCGTGTGCGAGCGCGGTTTTGCGCTGCCTGCACCCGGTAGGCGTCGGACTCGACGACCTGGAGCTGCCAGAGGCGGGCGGCCAGCGCGGTATTCCCGGCGATCGCGGCCCCTCCAAGAAGAAGGGCGCGACGGGTGCCGCTAATGCGCGGCTGCCCGGCACCTGTCCTTGCCGCCGGGCGTGGATGCGCCTCCAAGCGTGTCCTCCGTCGTTAGCCGAATTGGCCGCCGCGCGCGCGTCCCAGATAGCGTCCAGCGCTTTGCGGGCGTGTCCACCGGTCCACTAGACGTACAGCCGGGTACAGCAGCCCGGTTGCTCCCGCATTGACCGCCACGGCGCGCGGAAGGCGCTTCCAGACGTGCTCTCCCCAGTCTAATTCGAATCCCAGCCATTGCAGTGTCAGAACCACGGCGGGGTAGTACAGCAGCGTGGCCGCCACACCGGCCAGGATGGGAAACACGACGTTGACTCGGCCGAAGCGCTGCCCTTGGCCGCCGACGATGTAGACGAGCAGCGTGAAGAGCAGGGTGTTGACGCCAAGCGGCGCTGCCGAAAGCAGATCGATCAACAGTCCACCCAGAAAGCCCCAATACAGGGCCCGCGAATCGTCGCTCACCCTGGCCAATACGACCGCGGCCATCAGGACCAGCGACGGTCGAATGCCGGCAATGGCGAAGGAGGGAAAAACAGACGCCTGCAACAAGCCCAACGTCAGAATGAGCAGCGCGGCCGCTATGGTGCCGACGCGTACCCGCCAGCCTTGGTGAGGCTGGGGGATTCGGGCGGCTATCACGGCGAGTTCGGCGAACGCCCAATCACGATCTGGACGACCCCCACGCGTTCGATTCGGACGAAGGGCTCAACCGCAGCTTCCCGAAATACACTCTCCGGCGATGTGAACACGGCAATTACCCGGCCGATGGGCAGGCCGCGCGGGAAGCCGCCGCCAAGTCCAGATGTCACCACCAGGTTGCCGATTGCCAGGGGTGCGTCGGGCTCAATCCGGGTCAAGAGCAGGCCACCGTTTTCGTCGCCTTCCACGATTCCATCGGCCTCGCCGCCGTCTCCTTGGGCCAGGGCGTTTACCACGCTGGACGTGCTCTGAACGGGCACGACATTGGCTGACGTCGTCGAGACGCTGCGCACCCGGCCGGCCAGGCTTCCTTCCGCAAGTACGGCCATGCCGACTTGAATGCCGTCTGACGCGCCGCGGTCGATGATGAGGGTATCGAGGCTGTCGACGCTGTCCCGACCCGCCACGTGTGCGGTTAGCAGTGTGACGTCGGTGTTTTGGCGTTGATAGTCGAGCGCCGCTCGCAGTTCCTCGTTTTCTCGGCGCGTGGCCTGAACGTCGGCCGCGCTCGACCGCAACCGCGCTACTTCGGCGCGAAGCGCCGCGTTCTCATTCCGCACGTCGTCAAATCGTTGTGCGTCGGCAATCGCGGCGGCAGCGCCGGACGCGGCGCTGGTCAACGCGGAACGCACCGGCGAGATTGCGGCCAGGACGGCAGCCTCCGTTGCCGATCCGGCGTTGGTGTTCCGCAGAGCGGCCAGAACGACGGCCGCCCCAACAAGAACGAGGAGCAGGAGCACCGACCGCTGTCCGCCGCGCATCCTGTTTGCGTCTACACGTACGGTGCGGCGTTCTCGGCGACGAACACTTCGCGAAAAGCCTCGAGGTTGTGCAGGCAGGCGCCCGTGCCGCGCACGACAGCCTCAAGTGGATTGTTGGCGATGTGCACGGGGATATCCGTTTCCTGCTCAATCCGCCGGTCAAGCCCTCGCAGCAGTGCGCCGCCGCCGGCTACGGCGATCCCGTGTTCCATTACGTCGGCCAGCAACTCAGGAGGTGTGGCTTCGAGGGCGAGCTTTATGTTCTCGACGATTTCGTTAACCGGTCCGCTGATCGCCTCGCGAATCTGGCCTTCGGTGAGCTCGACCTGGCGTGGTAGTCCCGATTGCAGATCACGTCCACGAACGATCGTGGTTTCTTCCTGGGGTCCCGGCGCGGCCGAGCCGATGGCAATTTTGCATCCCTCCGCCGTGCGCTCGCCGATCAGGAGATTGTGGGCGTTTCGGCAGTAATCAACGATCTGCTCGTCAACTTCGTCGCCCGCAATCCGGATGCTGTGGCTGACCACGACCCCGCCGAGGGATATGACGGCAACTTCGGTTGTCCCACCCCCGATGTCCACGATCATGCTGCCGCTCGCATCCTGGATCGGCTGCCCGGCGCCAATGGCGGCCGCCATCGGTTCTTCGATCAGGTAAACCTCGCGGGCGCCCGCCTGCAGGCTCGCTTCGTGTACCGCGCGTTTTTCAACTTCGGTGACACCGGATGGAACGCCCACGATGACGCGCGGTCGCGCGGCGATGGGCAGTTCGCCATGCACCTGGCCAATGAAGTACGACAGCATGGCGTGGACGGTGTCGAAGTCGGCAATAACGCCGTCACGCAGCGGACGCGTGGCGACAATGTTGGTTGGCGTTCGGCCGACCATCTTCTTGGCCTCGGCGCCAACGGCCAAGACGCGTGACGTGTGCGTATCGGTGGCGACGACGGACGGTTCCGCGAGCATAATGCCGCGGTCCTTGACATAAACAAGGGTATTGGCCGTACCTAAGTCAATCCCGAGGTCGCGTGAGAAGAGCCCAAGAAGCGCGTTGAAAGGTCCAAACATCACCGATTCCGGGATGGAAGAGGCGCGGCGAACGCTGCCCGCGAGTCAGCATAGCCGCATGGCGACCCGCGAGACGTCCTGACGGCGGCGGACTGGCGAGCTATTTGACGTCGATGAGCGCGAAGCGCAGCGCTTCGTCAACCGTGGCGACTTCGATGAAGGTAATGTCCTGTCTCACGTATCTGGGTAGCTCTGCGAGGTCCTGGCGGTTGCCTTGCGGCAGCAGGAACGTGCGAACGCCCGCCCGGTGTGCGCCGAGGACTTTGGGCTTGATTGCACCGACTGGCAGGATTCGGCCCTGCAGCGTGATTTCTCCGGTCAGCGTGAGATCGTGGCGGACCTGCTGGCGCGTGAGGGCTGATATCAGCGCCACGACAACGGCGAGCCCCGCCGATGACCCATCCTTGGGCAACGCGCCTGATGGCACGTGCACGTGCACGTCGAGCTGGGCGAAGTCGTGATAGGTGCTCGCGCGTCGGTCGATCCATGCGCGGGCGTACGTAAGGGCCGCGTGCGCTGACTCCTTCATGACGCTGCCGAGCAGGCCCGTAAGCAGAATCTGGCCGGATCCCAGCGCCAGCGAGACCTCGACAGGCGAAAGGTCGCCGCCTGCCGGTGTATTGAAGACAGCCATTGCCGTGCCGACGCTCGCCTCGGTCTCGGCCGCGCCGAAGCGAAAGCGAGGCGGGCCCAGGGTGTCGGAAACGTCCCTGGCGCGGATGTTCCAATTCCGTTCCTTGCGCTCGGCTCGCGCGAGCGCCCGCTTGCGTGCCACGGCCGCGATGGAGCGCGTGAGTCCCCGCACCCCAGCCTCGCGCGTGTACTCCCGAATGATCCGGGTGAGCGCGCCGCGGGTGAAGCGAATGGCGTCCGATTCCAGGCCGTGCTGGTCGAGTTCCCGCGGAACGAGGAAACGCTCGGCAATTGCCAGTTTCTCGTCTTCCACGTATCCGGGAAGTTCGACGACCTCCATGCGGTCGATCAGCGCCGGCGGCAGACCTTCCAGCGAGTTGGCGGTGGCGATGAAGATGACACGGCTCAGGTCGTAGGGAATCTCCAGATAGTGATCGCTGAAGGCCGCATTCTGCTCGGGATCGAGTACTTCAAGCAGGGCGGCCGAAGGATCCCCCCGGAAATCCACACCGAGCTTGTCGAGTTCGTCGATCATGAACACGGGATTCACGGATCCCGCCTGTCGCATCATCTGAAGGATGCGGCCGGGCATTGAACCGATGTATGTCATTCGGTGACCGCGGATTTCGGCTTCGTCGCGAACACCGCCAAGTGAAACCCGCACGAATTTGCGGGAGAGCGCCTGGGCGATCGATTGACCGAGGCTGGTTTTCCCGACGCCGGGCGGACCGACAAAACACAGAATCGGGCTGCGCGACTGCCTTGCCAGGCGCCGAACGGCGATGTACTCGAGAAGTCGCTCCTTGACGCGGTCGAGGCCGTGATGGTGCGCGTCCAGAATCCGCGCCGCGCGCTTAATGTCGGTGTTGTCTCGGGTGCGCTTCTTCCACGGGAGCTCGATCAGCCACTCAAGGTAATTCCGCACCATGCTGGCCTCAGGCGATCCGGGCGGCATGGCGTTAAGTCGGTCGATCTCTTTGAGTCCGCGCTCGATGACGGCCTCCGGGTAGCGCCCGGCTTCCAGCTTTTGGCGGAATCCGCTGATCTCCGTGTTTTGGGCGCTGGTCTCGCCAAGTTCCTTGGTGATGGTTCGCAGCTGTTCGCGCAGGATGAACTCGCGCTGATCCTTGTCGACTTCGTCACGAACGTCGTCACGCAGCTGACGCTCCAATTCCAGCACCCGAATCTCTTCTTCAAGGACCGTATGGACGAGCCGCAGGCGCTCCGAGACCTCACGAATCTCGAGTAGTTCCTGCTGGGTTCCGGGAACCAGGTTCAGCGAGGCGGCCACGATGTCGGCCAATAGGCCGGGGGCCTCGGCGTTCATCGCTCGGATGTACGCCTCATCGGGCGTCGCATCGTTGAGTTCCACGACGTGATGGAAGAGTTCGAGCGTGAGAGGCATCAAATCGCGGGCTTCGTCCGGCGCTTCGTCCAATTCCTCCACGACCCATCCAATCGCCCGAATGAACGGATGTTCGGAAACCGGCGTGACGGCGCGTACTCGGCGGATGCCTTCGGCCAGCACGCTGGTACTTCCGTCTGGCAGCTTGAGTACGCGCGCAATCTTGGCTTCGGTGCCCACTTCGTGAAGGTCGCCAAACGTCACGGCCTCGGCGTCGGGATCGTGCTGGCTGACCGCCAGGACGCGACGATCGAGGCTCAGGGCTTCCTCGATTGCGGCCAAGGATTGCTCGCGGCCCACCACGAAGGAGTTCACCGTGTCGGGGATGGGGAACAGGGTTTCGCCGCGCAGGGGCAGCACGGGCAGGTCAACTTCGACGGGTCCGTCGTCGTGCGCTGCCGACTTCCCGGGCGCGGGGTTTTCGTCGTGTTCGCGCGCCGTCCGCGGGTCATTGCGCAGAAGTGTGGTATCGGCCATCAGGCTCAGGCGCCTTCGGTGATGGTTCGACCCAACCGAGCCAAGAGCTCAAGCGGATTGTCCACGAGCACCGTCTCGGTTTCATCCGCGTCCAGGCCGGCGCCGCGCGCAACCCGGCGGGCCAGGGCCTCGGTGAGAAGGTCGCCGGGTTCGTGGGCATCGCTGTTGACGAGGAGCTTCGCTCCGGCCTCTCGACAGACATTGGCCACGTGGCCGTTTGTGAGCGAATGCCCGCGTCGGGCCGATAGCTCAATGTACTTGCCATTCTCGCGCGCGACATGGCCAAGTTCGGGGCTGAGGAGACCCGGATGCACCAGCGCGTGCACATAGTCCGACTCGAGGGCTGCTCGGTTTGTGCCGGCGGCCACCGGTTCCGCAATTGTCTCGCCGTGTACGGCTATGAACTCGGCGCCGGCCTCCGAGGCCATGCGCGCCACTCGGTCAATTGCGGCGGGTGGCACATGGGTTATCTCCACACCGGCCAGCGTCACCATGCCCCAGGCGGCCTCGGCCTCGCGACAGTCGCGGGCCAGGGACTCGACGAGGGATTGCACATTTGCCGGGCTGGCATGGTCGGTAATCGCCATGGCCGTATACCCGGAAACGTGGCAGCGGCGGAGCAGTTCAATAGGCGACAGCACGCCATCGCTGAGAAACGTGTGCGTCTGAAAGTCGAAGAGCATGGTTTCGTTGACCAATGATAGGAATGGCGACGTGCGCCACGTTGATTCTAGGGAGCGCGGGCGCACGACTACAACGCGGCGGATGATCCGTTGCCGACTGCGTGGCCAGCCGGCCGCTCCCAATTCGGCGACGAGAGAACTCGTCCTCGCCAGTAGTCCATAATCGGTGACACCGGGTGGGCGAGTGCGAGCGGGGTCAACGCGCTAATGGGCCTTGAGCAGTACAACCAGGGCTACAACGTCGGGGTGGGCGGCGCCGTGGTCCGCGGTCGCTCCGTGCTGTTCGTCCGCCGCGCCTCGCGACATGGACGCGGCAACTGGCAAATTCCGGGCGGGTTTGTGGAGCGTACCGAGACCCTGGACCAGGCCGTGGTGCGCGAAGTACGAGAGGAAACGGGCGTTCTGGCCGGTGTACAAGGGGTGCTTGGGGTGCGCAGCCGATGGGATACCACCAACAGTACGTATGTGGTGTTTCTCATGCGACCGGAGGCCGGCGAGCCAGTGCCCGGCGACGAAGTCGACCGAGCGGAGTATCTAACCCTGTCTGAACTGGATGCGCTGGAACAGGTGCCCGAAGTCAATCGCGCTATCGCCGCGCGTGCGCTGGGCGTCTCACGCAATCTTCTGTATCCGGCCGACGTGGAAAACCCCCGAGGCGGGGAATATTGCCTGTTCTTGGGCTGAGCGTCCACTTGGCAGAATTCCAGCCCTGACCGCCGATGATTGGTATACGCCACACGAGCAACGGTGGACGTCACCGAAGGGCGCCGGGTGAATGACGGTTGATTCGACCGTCCTCCCTGGTCTGTTCCTGTTGGTCCTGGAACTGCTGGTGTTGGCCGCTGTCGGTGTTGTCGTCGCACGGGTGGCGTTGCGGCAGTCCAACGACATGCTGGCGCTGGCCCAGGGGATGGTGATCGGTCCGGCGCTCTGGGGGCTGATCGTCAATTTCGTCCTGCACCTGTTTCCTGGTTTGGCAGGTGCACTGGTTGCCTGGGCCGTCACGCTGGCGCTGGCCGCCGGACTTGCCTGGCGGGCACCGGCCAGCCTGCGACTCAAGCCTCGCACTGTCGTTGGGTTTATGGCGGCGGGACTGGTGCTCTTCTGGTTTGTGCTGGCCAGCCGTCAGTTGATGTACATCGTAGACGCGTATCTGCACCTGGGCTTGGCCGCGTCCATCCGCGCCGGGGGATACCCGCCAGCGTTTCCCTGGCACCCCGGGCTGCCCGCGCCGTACCACTACGGAGCGGATCTACTGACTGCGCTGCTGGCTCCGCCGGCCGGGCCGGACCCCGCGTTTACGACGGAAGTCATCGACGCGTACGCGTGGACCAGCCTCGCGCTGATCGCGATTACGACAGTCTTGCGGTTTGGGTCGCGGATTACCGCGCTAGCCGTCTGCCCGCTGCTCTTGTCGTTTGGGCTCTGGACGCAACTTCACTACACGTCGCCTCCCGGCATCGTGCAAGTCCCGCTCCCCATCGGAATTCCTGAGGCGGGAATACGGGCCTCGCTGGCGGACATCTACTGGCCCACGGTGGACTTTCCGTGGACGACCGCGGTTGAAGCGACGCCGGCGAACATTTGGAAGCCCCACTTCGTGCTGGCCTACGCCCTGGCTTTTGTGGTGCTTGAGCGGACGGCGGCGCGCGGCAGGCGAGGGTGGCTGGGACATGTTGCCCTGGCCCTGGCCATTGGTTGTCTAGGGCTGGTTGACGAAACGGTGGCTCCGGTCGTCTTGGGTCTGTGGGGGCTCCTGGAACTCTACGAATTGCATCGCGGCTCACATTTCGCGCCGCTCCTTCGGCGCCTGCGCGGCGCCGGCAGCCATCGCCCGGTGCGGTGGGAACCCATTCTGCGCGCCTTTTCGGGACCAGTGTTCGCCGCGTTGCTGCTGGCCATTGGCGGCGGCGCGATTACCGGGGTCCTGACCAGTTCATCTCGCTCGGGGTTGTCACTTGGATGGATCGCAGACGCCGGCAGCCGGCGGCCGTTGGGCGACATCACCCGCTTGTCGGGCAGCGTGGGCGTGCTGGCGCTTGGCACGGTGCCCGTGACCATCGGCGCCCTGCTACTGGCCTGGCGACAGCGACTGGTGCTGGCTCTGGCGGCGACCAGCCTCGTGATGCTGCTGGCGGCGCTGTCGTTGCGCTACGAGTATTCGCTGGATTTGGTTCGTCTGGACGGTCATGCAAGGAACTTCGCGCTCCTGGCGTTGCTGGTGGCGTTGGGCGCGCGCATGGCCGCGCTCTCGCCACGCTGGCGCTACGCCACGAGCGCGGTGCTGATTGCCTTGGTCACGTGGCCGACGGTCGCGGCACCGGTACAGAACATCGGCCTTGGGCTTCGGCGCGGGCCCGAGTTCGCCAATGCCCGACCCGATCCGTCAGCGATGCCTTCCGACCTGATCGGCCGCTATGTGATGCGTAAGCCGATGTCGGAGGTGGTTGCGGACTACATACGCGGGCACACGTCGGTCGACGCCCGCATTCTGTCGCCATCTCCTATCGAGATGTCGATTGTGACCGGCCGTCCTAACGCCTCGGCCTACGCCGAGTTTGTGCAGTTCGTCCCAGTGCATGGCCCCGAGTACCTGGACGCGATCCGTTTTCTTGAACCGCTGGCAGTCCGACGCCTTGGCGTCGGGTACGTCCATGCGCCTGACGCGTGGATCGCCGGTTTGCCGGAGCGCGCGCAGCGCTGGCTGCAAGACCCGAGCTTCTTCGAACCGCTGATTCGCGACGGTGTCGACACACTATTCCGAGTCCAGCCGGCGTTCCTGCGTCTGGAAACGACACCACCGCCAGAGTCGTTCGAAGGGTTGCGGCAAGCGGTGGCGCCCGAGGCCACGGTGTATCTCTCACCGGCGCTTGAACCCGTGAATTCAATTCGCGCGGCCGTAGTGCTCTCGCACACACGGCTGCTCGGTAGGGCGCGGCCAACCCCAACCTGGCATAGCCGGCCTCACTTTCCGACCGAGCAGCTGGCAAATCGGACGCCTGACCTCGTTGTTACATCGGCGCGCTTGGCGCCATCCGCGTTTCCCCTGGATCGACGTCAGCCAATCTGGTGGAATGACGAAATCGCCATCTATCCGCTGGGCGAAGCCGCCAACCCGATCATGCCGCCGCCGCCGCGTCCGTTCAGCGTCGAGGTGTCCGACGTGGAGACTGCCGATCGTCGTATTGCCTTCACGGCGACGTTCCTGGACCTGGAGCCCGACCAATGGAAGGGCCAGGATTGGCTGGTGACTTCGACCGACAGTTCGCCCTGGGCGATTCCCCGGGAGTTCGAATCTGACGAGCGACGGCATGCAGGGTCGCAGTGGTTTGGCGGCCAGGTTGTGCCGGGCAGGGGTACGACGGAACGCCGGTTTGAGTTTGATCCGCACGCGGTGAGTCTCCTGGTTGCGGAGGGCGACGACGAAGCCGTGGCGGCGCCTTCATCTGGGACGGCCCTTGAACCGGGCGACTGGACGTTGGCCGTGCGCCTGCGAGGCGACTGGTGGGAACTCGCCTTCATTCCGCTGATGCGGATTGAGGTCTCGAACTCGGGCGAGGCGAGTTTTACGGTCTACGAGGGAACGCTGAGCGCCGCGTTAATTCCTTGAGCAATCGCCGAGCTCGCGAACCGTCGATTGCGTTGCCCGGCGTGGCCTATTGGTGCTCTGTCGAAGGAGCTCCGGCGGACATGCGGCACGGATGGTCGGTGTGACGGTGGATCCGGCGGTCTTGCCCGGCCTGCTGCTGCTTGGGCTCGAGTTGGCGGTACTGGCCGCCGTGGGCTTCCTGGTCGCGCGCATGGCGCTGGGTCAGACGGATAGCGCCATGGCGCTGGCCCAAGGAATGGTGATCGGGCCGGCGCTTTTGGGGTTACGGGTTTACTTTGCGCTGTATTTGGCCCCACGACTTACGGGGCACTCATGGCCTGAGTGATCACACTGACACTCGCGGCCTGGCTGGTCCAGTACAAAGTCTCGACGCTGCGGTTGCCGTCACGCACCATCGCCGGATTCACCGTCGCGAGGCTGGCCGCCTTCTGGAAGACTTTGGCCGGTAGCCAGATCCTCACCACCACCGATCCGTAAACCACCTCGGCGGTGGGGTGTTTCCGGGTCACTTGGCGGAACCGCCCGGCGTGCCGGGAGGCCGAGTTTCGGGTAGAACAAGACCCGGGGTGACCTTAAGCCCCCGGTTTCTTCGAAGCCTTGCCGGGTGGCAACGCGCTCGTGGGCTTCGGTCAGCCGTTGCCCGCCAGGATCGCAACGATACTGCACTGACGCGAGCGACTCATGCCGACCCTTGTTGCGGCGAGCCGTGCATTGCTGTTCGTGGGTCTCGTTCTGCCGTATGAGGCTGCGCGGGACGTGGCGAGACTTGGCGGGCACGCGCGCAACGTTGCCCTACTGGCCCTGCTGGTTGCACTCAGCATCCGACTTTTGGCGCTGCAGCCGCACGGAGTCATGCAGCTCGGGGCTGGAGCCGGGATGTGTGATTTGCACGGTCTCGGAGGGCGCCCCTGGGGCGAGGCTGCTTGACTAGCGTGAGTTGGCTCATAGCTTGCGATCGTCGGGGCCAGGTGCCGCTCGGGGTCTAGCGATCGCATCAATTGCGGGGTTCACCGAACAGCCGGCCGACTTCTGCGATTGGTCGTGGCAAGGCAGAATTCGCAGCTTCTGAAGCGCCCGGGGCTGGAGATCGTGGATAGAAACATCGCGGACGGGATTCTCGGTTCGGCCAGGCTTGAGATTGCCGGGCCGGGCGTGGCCGGCGAGCCGGTGACGTTTCGCATCATCTACACCGCCGGTGCGTCTGGGGTGGATGACCGGGGCGCTGTTCGAGTTTCCTGGCGTGCGCAGGCGGGGTTGGGCGAGCCGCAGCTTAAAGATCCCGCCGCGCCCGGCTATCTGGCAGTTCGGACCGTGTCTGAGGGTACGGTGCGGCCCGTGGCCCGCTTCAATGAGCGTGGGCACCGGCGGCCGTTCGTGCCTGCTGTCACCGTACATACCGACGATGGCGGGCTGTGGCCGGGCGACCGGCTCGAGCTGACGTTCGGCGACACCTCCGGCGGCAGTCCCGGCATCCGCGCGCCCGTGACGGTGGTGAAGGCCTTCGAGTTCCAGGTCTCGGTCGATTGCAAGGGCGCGCAGGAGTTCCTGGACCTGGACGGTTTCCTGACGTTTCCGGTCGTGGCCGGGCCGGCGGTTCGGCTGGCAGCCATTGCCCCCAGCGACGTGAAAGCGGGCGAGCCGTTTGCGGTGCATGCGCGGTTCGAAGACGTCTGGGGGAATCCAGCCGAGGTGTCCGGCGCCTCGCTACAGGTCGGCGACGGCCACGACGTGCGCGGCGCGGCAGCCGGCACAGGGCCCGTGATACCCATCCAGAATCTAACGCTGGAGGATTGCGGTGTAGTCCGACTGGAGGTCACGGACCAGACCAGCGGTTTGCGAGCCACCAGCAACCCGGTCCGGGTTGGCGCCGAGCTTCCGGCCGAGCGGCGCTGGTGGGGCGACTTGCACGGACAGAGCGGCGAGACCGTAGGAACCAATCCCTCAGCCGACTACTTCCACTTCGCCAGATATCTCGCCTGCGCCGACTTTACCTGTCACCAGGGCAACGACTTCCAGATCACGGACGAGTTCTGGGCGCGGTTGCGGCGCGAGGTGGAGGCGATCCACGAGGACGGCGAGTTCGTGTGCTTTCACGGCTACGAGTGGTCGGGCAACACCGAGGTGGGCGGCGACCGAAACGTGATATTTCGGGGCGTTCCGAAGGCCGGCGACATCTGGCGCTCGGGGCACTGGCTGATCGGCGACCGACGGCCGCTGGATCCCGCGCAGGACGCTTTGAATCTGGACGAACTCTACGCGCGGTTTCGCGGACGCGACGACGTGATGCTGCTGCCGCACGTGGGCGGCCGTCGCGCGGAATTGCGCTGGATCGACCCCTCGCTGGAGCCAGTGGTGGAAGTGCACTCGGCGCATGGCACCTCCGAGTGGTTCCTGAGACAGGCGCTGGCGACCGGAGTTCGGGTAGGTTTCCTGGCGGGCAGCGACGACCACATGGGGCGGCCGGCGGCGACGCTGGCCAACGCCAACGAGATGCCGGTGAACGGCGGCCTGGCCTGCATTCGCGCGGCGGAACTAACGCGCGATGGGATATGGGCCGGCCTGCACTCGCGTCACTGTCATGGAACAACCGGCGCACGGATCCTGATTGACACGCAAATCGCCGGCGCGCGCATGGGCGCCGATGCCGCCGCGAACGGTGCCGTGCCGGTTGACGTTCGGGTCAACGGCACAGCGCCGATTATCGAGATCGCGGTCTACCGGGACGGCGAGCCGGTGCATCGCTGGACGCCGGCCGGCGACCCAGCGCACGTCCTGGTGGCCTGGACAGGGAATCTGCGGATTGCACGCGGGCGTAAGCAGACATGGGATGGTGAGTTGACCGTGCAGGGAGCGCGGATCCGTGACGTCTCGCCGTTCGCTTTCGACCATCCCCAAGAGGGCTTGACTGGAGGCGTCGGGCAGCGCGTGGCATGGACCAGCGAGACGGCGGGCGACTACGACGGCTTGTGGCTGGAGCTAGCGGATGCGACGGATCCCGTGATCGAATTCGCGGCCGAGCCGCTGACCGTGGCGCAGCCACTGGCCGGAATCGAGGACGGTCCCTTATTCGTGAAGGCGAAGGGCCTGGGGGCGCATCTGCGTCTGCAAGCGCTGCCGCATGACGGCGGTCCCCTGGACGCCGAGCTGTCCTGGTTCGACTCCGCGCCGCCCGACGGCGTTCACGCGTATCACGTGCGGGTGCTGCAATTGGACGGTCAGATGGCTTGGTCGAGCCCGACGTATGTTGACATAACTACGGCGTGAGAGTTGCTGGATGCGCGACTCGAGGGCGTGGGTTAGACGAAGCCGGCAGGTGTGTCGGCGGGGTCGGGGTTGACGGGTGTGAGGCCGCTCCCTAGCCTCAGTTCCGCTCGGGCCAACCCGATAGACCGGCGAGGGTGATCGATGGCGGCGGCGCAGGATACGCATCAGGCTTCCCAGGAAACCGAGTTATTCGCCCCTCCGGCGGACTTCGCCGCGGCCGCGCACGTCCCGTCGTTCGAGGACTACCAGGAGCTTCACCGGCGCAGCCTCGAGGATCCCGAGGGCTTCTGGCGGGAGATCACCGACGGCTTCACCTGGTTCAAGCCGTGGACACAGCTGCAAGAGGGGCAGCCGCCGTTCGTCAAGTGGTTCGTGGACGGCGAGACCAACATCTCCGCCAACTGCCTGGACCGGCACGTGGAAGCCGGGCGCGGAGACAAGGTGGCCTACTACTGGGAAGGCGAGCCGGGCGACACGCGCGTCGTCACGTATGCCGACCTGTTGTCGGACGTGCAACGCTTTGCCAACGGTCTGAAAGCTCAGGGCCTGGAATCCGGCGACCGGGTCGTGCTCTACATGCCCATGGTTCCGGAACTTCCCGTGGCCATGCTGGCCTGCGCGCGCCTGGGCATCGTTCACAGCGTCGTGTTTGGCGGGTTTAGCGCGGACGCAATTCGCGACCGGGTTAACGACGCCGGCGCCCGCATGATCATCACGGCCGACGGCGGCTGGCGGCGCGGGCGCGTGATTCCCCTGAAGGCCAACGTGGACGCGGCGCTGGCTGACAATGCCTGCCCGTCGGTCGAAAGCGTGATCGTGCTCAAGCGCTGCGAGAACGAAGTTGGCTGGAACGACGCGCACGACATCTGGTGGGACGACGCGATTGCCGGCCACTCCGACGACTGCCCGCCCGCGCACCTGCCCGCCGAGCACCCGCTCTACATCCTCTACACCAGCGGAACGACCGGGAAGCCCAAGGGCGTCGTGCATGCCCAGGCCGGCTACATGGTTTACACGGCCTTGACGTCAAAGCTGATCTTCGACCTGAGGGACGACGACATCTACTGGTGCACGGCCGACATCGGTTGGGTCACCGGGCACAGCTACATCGTGTACGGAATCCTCGCCAACGGCATTACCGGCGTGATGTACGAAGGCGCGCCCAACCATCCGGCCGAGGATCGCTTCTGGGAAATCGTCGAGAAGTACCAGGTGACGGTGTTCTACACGGCGCCTACCGCCATCCGCACATTCGTCCGCTGGGGTGACCACCACCCGCAGGGACACGACCTGTCGAGCCTGCGGTTGCTGGGCACTGTCGGCGAGCCGATCAACCCTGACGCCTGGCTCTGGTATCACCGGGTCATCGGCGGTGGACGCTGCCCGATCGTGGACACCTGGTGGCAGACCGAGACCGGCGGAGTTCTGATCACGCCCCTGCCCGGAGCTACAACCCTCAAGCCCGGTTCCGCCACGCTGCCATTCCCGGGCGTCGAGCCGGCGGTGGTTGGCGAAGACGGCGAACCCGTACCGGATGGGCAGCGCGGGCTGCTGATCATCAAGCGCGCCTGGCCGTCGATGCTCCGCGGCATCTACAAGGAAGGCTGGGGTCAGCCCGGACATCCCGGCGAATATGGCGACAGCGAGCGGCTGATCGAGACTTACTGGGAGAAGTTCCCCGGCCGCTATCTGACCGGCGACGGCGCCGTACGCGATAGCGATGGCTACTACTGGGTCATCGGCCGCGTGGACGACACGCTGAGCGTTTCGGGCCACCGCATAGGTACGGCCGAGGTTGAGAGCGCCCTGGTCAGCCATCCGTCAGTGGCCGAATCGGCCGTTGTCGGTGCGCCGGATCCGATCACGGGCGAGTTCATCTCGGCGTTCGTCACGCTGCGCGCGGAAATTGAGGGCAGCGACGAACTGCAGGCTGAGTTGATCGCGCACGTTGGTCAGGTGCTTGGTCGCTTTGCCTGCCCCAAGCAGTTGCGGTTTACGGACGCGCTGCCGAAGACGCGCAGCGGCAAGATCATGCGCCGCCTGCTGCGTGACATTGCGGCGGGCCGGGAGGTCGTTGGCGATACAACCACGCTCGAGGACCTGACGGTGCTGGCGGCACTGCGGGGCGACGAGGAATAGCCATTCGTAAGCACCCAGGACTTGCCGTGAGGATTAGCGGCGAACGGACTTTGTGAATACAATCACAAGACGGCGCGCCTGCGCCCGAGGAGACCGTGACCGCATGACCGGCTTGAGTGCCAGCCGCCGCCTGATCGGCGCGCTGGCCGTCTCGCTGCTACTCGCCGGTGTGCTGGCATCGTGCGGGGAAAGCCGCCCGGTGGCTACCACCAGCGCGGTCGTGGTCGCGCCCCCGGTGGCGCAGATCACGATGCCGCCGGATCGGACACCGGCAGCGGCGGTAGAGTCGCCCACGCCGCGCGTGGCCGAGGCGATTGTGGCCGTGACTCCGGTCACGGCCGTTCCCACGGCCGTGGCAGCCGCGCAGCCTACGGAAGCCGCGGGCGCGACCGAAACTCCGGTAGCCATCGCTTCCCTGAGCGGCGCCGCCGAAGAGGGCCGCAAGCAGTTCACGGCGCTGGGCTGCATCGCTTGTCACGGCACCGACCTGAGCGGCGGAATTGGGCCGGAGCTGAGAAAGCGCACCGTCGAGAACCTGCCCGATTCCCGGATCCGTGAGCAGGCCATGCAAGGCGGCAACGGCATGCCGGCCTTCCCCAACATGTCCGAGCAGGAACTGCAAAACTTCATCGCGTTCATCCGCAGCCAGGCGTAGCCACCAACGATTCGTTCGCGCGGATTTCTCGCGCCGTCACGGGTGCACGGGCATCGGGGCCAGTACCCTCATACTTGATCCCCGCCCAGGTGGCTCAATCGGCAGAGCAGCGGTTTTGTAAACCGCAGGTTGTGGGTTCGAGTCCCACCCTGGGCTCCAGCGGCCAGTGTGCACCGTGGGGCGTTCTGCTCTGCGCGCGCGGCATTGAGCCAGAGCCGCGATGAGCGCTGCAAGGGTGCCGGATCAGGCGAGCTTCTTGGGGCTCTGGGCTAGAATCCCCGCGGCGCGGCGGACGCCCGGCGCCACGATGCCTGACTCGCCCACGCTGATTGGAGTGCGCTGAAGCAGCCCATGCGCGTGCTGGTAACCGGCGCGGCCGGCTTTATGGGAAGCCATGCCGTGGACCGACTGCTTGACCACGGCCACGAGGTCACCGCTGCCGATAGCCTGATCGGCGGCTACGTCGAGAACGTCAATCCGGCCGCCGAGTTTGTCGAGTGCGACCTGGCCGACCGCGCGGCGGCAACCGAACTGGTCGAGTCCGCCGCTCCTGAGGTCATCTACCACTACGCGGCCGACGCCACCGAAGGACGCAGCCAGTTCACGCCGCTCAGTTCGATGGACAACAACGTGGTCGGATACCTGAACACGCTGGTGCCGGCAATCGCCAACGGACTCTCGAAGGTCGTGCTCGTGAGTTCGATGAGCGTGTACGGCGCGCAGCAGGCGCCGTTCGAAGAATCGATGTCGCGCCTTCCGGAAGACGTTTACGCCGCGATGAAAGCTTCCATGGAGGCCGCCACGGAGCATCTGTCGGCGGTCCACGGCTTTGACTACGCCATCTTTCGCCCGCACAACGTGTACGGCGAGCGCCAGAACCTGGCTGACCCGTATCGCAACGTCGTGGCGATTTTCATCAACGCCTTGCTGCGGGGCCGCGCGTTCCACATCTACGGTGACGGCGAACAGCGGCGCGCGTACTCGTACATCGGCGACACGAATCCTGTGATGGTTGACGGTGGCCTCAGCGACCACTCCAACGGCCGCATTTTCAACGTTGGCTCGTCGGAGGACGTCTCGATCAATCAACTGGCGGATGTCGTTCGAGACGTGTTCTTTGACGGTGGACCGTGGCCGGCCGGCCTGGAACCCAAGTACATGCCCGGCCGACCACTGGAGGTAAAAAACGCCTACTGCGCGCACGACGCGGCCGAACAGATCCTGGGTTTCCGCAATACGACCTCGTTGCGCGAGGGTGTTGAGGCCATGGTGCGCTGGGCGCGCGAGGTAGGTGCGCGTGAGCCGGTCTATTTGCCGGACAGTCTTGAGATCGGAAGCGAGCACGCGCCGGAGACCTGGCGCGAGCAGTTGATTTGATCCGAAGCTCATTCGCGGATCGCATGGCCATCCCGTGCCTCGGGAGGCCACCGCGCCGGCGGGACGCGCCTGCGGCTACGGCTCCGACGGTCGTGGCGAAGGCTTGACTCCGTATCTGCCTTCATAAGCCTCATACGACACGTTGCCCGACTCCGCCACCACGACCTTGACGACCGGGATAAAGCCAGAAAGCTGATATTCGCTGCGGAGCCGCACCGCCAGGATCCACATCCCGGGATCCAGTCGATCGCCCGACGCATCCAGTTTCACCGCGTCCGACGACGTGTCCCGCAGGCTGAGGGTCACCGCCTGCGGGTCGAACTCGTATCGATGCGTGACCGATCCCGGCCGCGGGCTGGCCTGACCCGCATACCATTGCGCGGCTGGATCGGTTGGGCGGATGCGCGGCAGGGCCCACGGCGATTCGTCGGCCGGAACCACCAGCCAATCCTGCCCGGTCCAGCCTTCGCCGGTTGCCTCCGTCAGCGTTGCGGTGAAGACGAGTCGACCGTCGCTCTCCTGGGCATCCGCCACTTGAACCGCGAAGGGCCGCGCCGGAGCCTCCCGAACGGGCGCGATCGCGCCGCCCGGGGCATACACGGCAATCTCCTCATTCCAAAAGACCGGGTGCCGTACATCCGCCTCAAACATGGAAGGCCCAAGCTGCGCGGCGGTCACCACGAAGTCAGCGGATTCATTCTCGAGCGGAGTTGGTCGGACGTCCGCTTGTAAGTGCAGATTTGGGATGTGAAGGGCGGCCTCGTCAGGCAGGCCCATGAGTTGGACCTGCGGCAGCACTGCCAGCGCACGAAATGTGTTCAACGAGCCATTAGCGTGTGACAGGTAGACCGTGGACCGGTCCGGGACGGCCTCTCGTAACGCCTCGTAGGAACCCGGAGTTGGTGGCACATCAAGCTGCAGGAATCCCTGCCGTACTCGATAGAGCGTTTGCGTACCCTCGCGCAGCAGCAGTTCAAATAGCTCGGGATCAGCCAGCCAGCGTCTGGCGCGGTCCGGCAAGCTGTCGATCCAACTGTCTGGCGCGTGAATGTACGAGAAACCGAGGCGCTTTATCGCCGCCGGTTCCAGATAGCGAATGGAGTCAAGGTATTCGGGACCTGTTGCTGGTCGTGGATGCAGGAACTGCGCGAATCCAGAGGCGTTCGGCCGTCCTGTCGTAACCGTCATGGCGTGGGGAATCGGGGTCAGCACCCGCGCGTCTGGGCTGGTGTGCTCACTGATCCAAGCGGCGATCTGGTTGGATGGGAAGCGCTCGATTACGTTTCTTCCCATCCACCAGTACCAGACGCCGAACTCACGCGGCCCTGGCTGAGCGTTGGAAATCGCGACACCATGGCCTACGGCCAGACCGATTTTGCGCGCCGGCACAGCGACCGTTGGCCACGTCACAAGTCCCGCGATCAAGACAACGGCGGCGTAGCGCCACCGGTGTTTGAGGCCGGCTAGACGCTGGCTCAGCGCCAGCATGAGCGCCAGAAGCGCGAAGTTGCGAGCGTGCCCGTCGAATCGCGCGAGATCGTGCGGAGCGGCCTCGTATCTCAAAATCAGCGCCGCAGTCAAAAACACGCCGAAGCTCGCGGCAAGAAGCAGAATCAACCGGTCGCGTCGAGCCAGGACTACGGCGCAAGTCATTACTACGAGGGACCCAAGTCCGAGTAGTCCGAGCCCTCCGGCAACTGACAGGATTGAGCTGACTGCACCTCGTCTGCGCGGATCGGTCGGCCACGCAACCGCCAGTTCTCCCGCACCGGCACTCTCGGTGAGCACGCCGGTGATAACCCCCCCACCGACCGCTAGCAAAATGGCGGCTAGCACGGGGCCGGATTCCGCTCGGAGGATTGCTCGGAGGCGATCGTGCTGGTCCGGGCTCGCTCTCCAAGCGATGTGGGCTTCGACGACGACCCAGAGCATAAGCACGACTGGCGCGACCGTTTCGTCCACAAGTCCCAAGAAGCCAATGAGGGCCGCGAGCGTCAGCGACGCCGACCATGTCCGTCCGGCGCCGGCAGCGATCCGTTCCAGCGCAACAAAGGCTAGGGCGTAGGTCAGAGGAAACTGAGGCTTCCAGATATTGGGCGGAACGGCGTGCTGTTCCGACGACCAGGGAAGTTCAACAGCGGGCCAATAGACTTCGCCAATCGCCGCGCGGACTCCAGCTTCCGGAATCCCGACCGGAACTGGAACCTGTAGCAGCGTGGGCTGCTCGCCGAAGACGAGGGACCACGCGCCATGGGCGAGCAAGAGCGGCAAGAGTGTCAGTGTGACGGCCCATGAGCCGCGTCGCAGGAGCAGCGTTGCCGTGAGAAGAACAAGCGCGGTCCAGACGTACGCCCCCAGCAGCTCCGTCGTGAACGCCAGGTCAGGTCCCGTCGGGGGAGTCAACAGCCCGACGAGCAGATCTGGTCCGTGGTGATAGGCCAACGCCAAGTCGGGATTCCATCCCAGCGTTGGCGGCCAGCCGCCCGCTCGAATGGTGGCGGGAACCATCGTGTGCAGGATTTCATCTGGAATGATCAGCAGTTGGCGGCTGGCGAGGGCGATCCAGAAGATCGCGGTGCCGGCGAGGCCGAAGCCAGCAATCGTTCGCGGTGCAACCGCCAAGTCATGGCGCTGGCGCCAGGCCAGTCCGATGCCGACGGACAGCACCACAATCCATCCCGCCAGAGCTCCGGCCAAACCGGGAAACAAGTGCAGAAGGAAATTGACCGTAAGCCCCCACAGCGCCAGCCCAATCACAAGCCCCTGTGCCAGCGCTAGCGCGTCATTGGTTTGCCGGAGTGCGGCCCGCGCGACGACATAACCTACGGCGGCCAAGGTCAAGAGTTCGGCTGCTAGCAGCAGGAGACCAGGCAGCACTGTCACGTCAACCTTCACGATGCACCCTGACAGCAGGTGTTTTGGTCGTAGTGATCCAATGAACACTTCCGGATGTACCTGGGGAGCAGCATCTCCGGGTCTAGCTCTCGAGTGCCAATCGACGGCATGACGCCGTGTACTTCAGGCGTTCAGGACAGGGCGTGATCTGGGTTGCGTGCTCGCCCGCATACGGCGTGTAGTCCAAGTGACCTGAATTCGCAATCGCGATTCGCAAGACGGGGATAATGGCGGCTTGCAGATGGTCGTAGCGAAGGCGCACGGCTAGAACATACGTGCCCGGCGCCAGACGATCACCGGACGACTGTATGCCCGCGAAACGCCCATCGGCCTTCTGCACCGCCAGTTGGTTTTGGCCCGCATCAAATTCATAAACGTGGGTGGACTCGCCTCCGGGAGCAATCTGGCCGGCAAACCAGGCGAGAGAGGCGACGGTAATGCCGTTATCTTCAGTAGGCAGAGACCACGGAAGGTCCTCACCTGAGATCAAGAGCCAGTCTTGGCCGGTCCACGCTGTGGGCGCGTGATCGGTAAAGGTCGCTCTGAATGAGATTCGATCGTCAGCCTGCTGAACTTCCGACAGTCGAAGGGAGAATTCAGCATCCGGCTGAGGTGGTGGATCGACGACTAGGAGACTCGAAGCCTCAGTGGCGTAGGCGATTGCTGATTGATTCCACCAGATTGGACGAACCGACCGGAGGTCAAATGGGCTAGGCCGGTCACGCGCGATGACCACGAAGTCCGCAGGGACGCTATGCGGTGGATAGCTGATGATTTCGGAGCGAACGTGGATGTCTCCTTTGGGAAACGAACCCAGCAAGCGCGTGTGTGCAAGGGTTGAGGCAATCCTCAGCGAGTCCTCGGCTGTGAGTCCCATCACGCGCACGGCGGAGGATGCCGGGATCGTCAGTCGCAGTGCTTCGAACGACCGAGGGTCGGGCGCGGGATTGAGGTTAAGGAAGGTGGGCAGGACTCGGTAGAGGCGGTCAGCCTCACCATCGACCAGCAACTCGAACAGCTGCGGATCATCGAGCCAGCGTTGTGCGCGGTCGGGGAGCAGGGCAATCCAGTCATCAGTTGCGTGGACGTGGGTGGTCCCCATACGTCTGAGCGCTATTGGCTCCAGGAACGAAATCGCGTCTATATGCTCTGGTCCATGCGAGGTTTCGGCGTGGGAATAACGCATGAATCCAGACGCATTTAGACGACCCGTGCTAGAAGTGATTAGCATCCAATATGGAGAGAGTATTCGAGAGTCTACTGGCGTTCTATTGCGGATGTAGTTTCTAACGATATCGGACGTAGGATTTGGACGTGAGTATCGTCCAACACTCAATGGGGATGACTTGAAATGCTCTGGCAGATTTGATCTATCGTAATTTGACCCAGCATTGGACAGATCAATCCCTTGACCTGCTTCAAGGGCAAGCATCCGGAGTGGTTCCGCCGCCGTCGGCCAGGTGATGAGCGCAAATACAATGATGCCCGCGGTATACCGCCAGCGTTCGCGTATGCTGCCGAGCCAGATTGCAATAGCAAGCAGGAAGGCGAGCAGTGCGAAGTTTCGGGCGTGACCGTCGATGCGTAATAGATCGTGAGGTGCAGGTTCATATTTGAGAGTTAAGCTGACAAAGACAAAAGCCAGGGCGCCTACGGTTAGCGCCAGTATGAGCCGTCGTCTCCCACGGATGAGGAGCGCGATAATCGTCGCCGGGACAACGCCAAGACCCAGTAGACCGACTCCACCAGGCAGTACCGAAATGAGGGATCCCAGGGGGTGTCTGCTGTTGGGATCTTCGAACCATCCTAAGGAAATTCCTGATGCGGCTGACCCGGTGATGAAGGATGAAACTGGACCTCCGCCGATAGCCAGCAAGATGATGGCTAGCGCGGGTCCATATAGAGCACGCAAAACGGCACTTGATGTCACCAAAGCGTATGCTTGAGGTCCAATACGTCTGTGGGAGACATTGATTTGCTTCGTTGCGCATAGTCCAGAGCGGTTGTGAGACGTATCTTCGCCGAGATTCGCGCCTTGTGTTCGCTGACTTAAGCGTCGCATGAGTGTTGCCACTCTTGACTTGGAGTCCATTCCCGGAAGCAGATCGAGAGCTTCAAGCCCTAGCCACAAGACGAGCACAACCAGTGCGACGTCTTCACTGAGGAGTCCTATAAAGCCAATCGTGGTTGCCAGTGTCGCCGCTTGCGGCCACGTACGATGACGCTCGCGAGCTGCATATGTCAACACAATCAATGCCAGCGTGTATGACATTACAAAGGCCGGATTCCAGATATTTGGTGGGGTTGCTTGAGAAGCTGTGTCCCAAGCTAATGACACAGATGGCCAATATATGCTTGCAAGGGAGGCCCTGACTCCGGCGGCGGGGAAATCTGTCGGAACAAAGATTCTCACGATGTCAAACTCTCTGGATTCGATCAGCATCGTCCACGCGCCTGCGGTGAGTAGCATAGGAGCGAGGACAATCAGGCTTAGCCAGCCTGTTCGACTCATTAGTGTGGTTACGACGACCAATGCATAAGAGGTCCATATGTAGGCGCCCAACAGCTCGGTGACAAATGCTAAATTCGGTCCGTCATTTGGTGTCAGGAGTCCGACGAGCAGATCAAATCCGTAATGGTAAATGAATGGTTGATCAGGATTGTAAGGAAAGACGAGTGGCCAACCACCGGACTGGACGCGGGCAGCGAGTCCCAAGTGCATCTGGGACCCGGAGATTCCCCAAAGCTGGCGCGCTGCTAAAGCGATCACGAAGAGGATGAAGCCTGCGGTCACCAGGCCGAGCGCGGTGGTAAGGTGCGGCCGGATGCGCAACTGGCTACGCCAAGCCATACCAACGCCGAGCGTCAGGACGACGATCCATCCGACGAACGCTCCGACGGTGCCGGGAAATATGTGCAAGAGAAAGTTGACGGCAGACCCCACAGGGCCGGGCCGATCACTAAGCCCTGCGCCATGGCCAAGCGATCGTCGGGCTGCCGCAACGCAACGCGCGCCACGACATAGCCGACCGTAGTCAGCGCGAACAACTCGGCGGCGAGCAGCAGGAGGCCGGGAATGACGGCGGGGTCAATCGTCATGCTGGGCTGACTACCCTTTGCTTGCGTCTCGTGACCGGGCTGGCGAAATCATTGCTGCCTGGAAGCGAGCGGCGAGGCTTGGATCTCCAGGCTTCGGCACAGCGTGGCCCCCAGGGCGGCGATCCGTAGACGTTCCGGACATGCGTTCACGGACACGCGGCGTTCGCTCTCGTCGACCGTAAACGACGCGGATCCAGGCTCGGTAATCCTGACCCTTAGCACCGGAACAATCGCCGCTTGCAGGTAATCGCGCTGGAGCCGGACTACCAGAACATAGTCGGCCGGCTCCAGCGCGCCGCCAGACGTCGGAAGCTCAGCGAAGCCGCCGATCAAATCCTGCGCTTCCAACTGGTCCGTGCTGGCGTCAAATCTGTACCTGATCGAAGTCTCGGGGACACTCGGGGATAGCTGCCCCCCGAACCAGCGGGTTCCCACCAGGGTGTAGCCGTCGGATTCGAACTCGCTGGGCAACGGCCAGTCGGTTTCCTTCACGCGGACGAGCAGCCAGTCCTGGCCGGTCCACTGGCCGGGTGCATGGTTCACGAAGTGGGCGGTAAAGCTGATCCGGGCGTCGTGCTGGCTGACGTTTGAGAGCCGGACGGTGACGTTGTTCTCCGAATCTGGAGGAGGATCGACGTCGGCCGCACGTCCAGGCCCGGTGGCGTAGGCCACCGCCGCGTGGTTCCACCAGATCGGAGTGAACTCCAGCGTGCTGATGTCAAACGATATGTCTCGTTCCGCAACCACGATGTCGGGCAGGCGGCCGGCCAGGGGCTCGGTCGGGATGTTGGTCAGCGAATAATGGACGTGCGGGTCCAGCGGGCCCAGGATCCGGGCATGCGGCAGCACGGAGGCAATGCGAATTGCTGTCAGCGGGCTGGTTGGGGTTGGCACGTGCACCGTGGCGCCATCGGGCACGCGGCGCCGCAGGGCCTCGTACGATTGGGCGTCTGGCGCGGGAGTCAATTGCAGGAATGCCGGTTGAATCCGGTACAGCGCGTCGGGGCCCTCACGGACCAACAGTTCGAATAGATCGGGTCGCTGCAGCCACTGCTTCGCGCGGTTGGGAAGGCCCGTGACCCACTCGTCCGAGGCGTGGAGATACCTGAACCCAAGACGTTGGACTGCCGATGGTTCCAGGGAACGACGCGTGTCCTCGAACTCGGCGCCCGCTATTGCGAACAGGTGAATGAGCGTGGGGAAGCCGGAGGCGTTGGGGCGGCCGGTCGAGACGGTCATGCTATGTGGGTGGGGAGAGAATACCCGGGCATCAATCGCCGTCTGGTTGCGGATGTAGGCGACGATTCGCTCGGAACGAAGAGGGGCAACGACCGCCCGCCCCATGACCCACTCGTTGAATTCCCGCTCGTTTTGCTGAGCGTTGGCCAGGTGCACCCCGCGGCTGAGCGCCAGGGCCATGCTGCGTGTTGGAGTAACAATCGTCGGCCAGACCACGAGCGCCGCAAGGCTTGCCAGGGCGGCGTAGCGCCAGCGAAGCCGAAGGCGCGGAAGGCTGGCGCCCAGGGCCACGAGCAACGCCAGCAGCGCAAAGTTGCGGGCGTGTCCGTCCAGGCGCGTGACTTCACCTGCCGGCTCGTATTGCAGCACCAGCGCGGCGACCAAAAACCCGCCGCTTGCAGCCGCCAGTGCAAGCGCAAGCTGGTTTCGCCTGGCGAGCAGCACGGCTGCCAGAGCGACGGGGAGCACGCCAAGACCAAGGATGCCAACGCCCCCGGGTCTGGCGTCGAACGCGCCCAGCGGCCGACGGCTCGCAGCATCGGCGTGCCAACCAAGGGCCAGGGCTTTTCCTTCCACGCCGGTCAGCATGCTGGTAAGGACGCCGCCCCCGAATACAAGCAGGAGCGCCGCCAGCAGGGGGCCAGCCGCCGCGTGCAGCACGGTTCGCCTCTTCGCGGCGTCGGTTGGCCGGGCGTGCAAAAGCTGCAAGGTCTCCAGGCCAACCCAAAGGGCCAACACGAGAAGCGCGATCTCTTCGGCCATCAGGCCCGTGAAGCCGATCAAGAGCGCCAGCGGCCACCGGCTTCGCCCGCTCGCGCCTTCCGCTGCGGCCGCCCGTTCAAGCACGATGAAGCCCAGCGCGTAGCTGTGGACAAACGGAGGCTTCCAGATATTTGGGGGCGATGCCTCCCCTGGCCACGTCCACGGCAGCGAAACGGATGGCCAGTAGATTTCGCCCAGGGAGGCGCGGATTCCCGCGCCAGGCAATCCGGCAGGCACCGTCGCTTGAAGGATATGCGGTGCGTCTGCGTACCAGATCAGCGACCACGCGCCAGCCGTCAGCAATAGCGGCGCCACAGCCAGCGCACTGGCGCCGGCGTGCCGCATTAGGGTCGTCGCAACCACCAATATGAGCCCCGTCCAGATAAAGGCGCCCAGAATCTCAGTCGAGAAGGCGAAGTCTGGTCCAACAGGCGGCGTCAAGAGGCCGATCAACAGATCGGCGCCATAGTGATAGGGAAGCGGCTGTTCCGGAATCCACGAAAGGACTGGTGGGAACTGCCCGGCTCGGATCGTTGCCGAAATCGCCAGGTGAATGTCCTCGTCCGGAAGGCTCAGCAATTGCCGGCTGGCGAGGGCAACCCAGAAGACGCCAAGCGTGGCGAGGCTGAAGCTGGCGAGGGTGCGGGCTGGCACGCGAAGCCTGGTCGCGGATAGGCGGGCCAGGGCGGCGGCTAGAACGAGGGTCAGGATCCAGGTGGCGAGCGAGCCGGCCAGCCCGGGAATGAGGTGCAGAATGAAGTTGGCCAGAAGCCCCCAGAGCGCCGGCCCGATGACGAGTCCCTGGGCGAGGGCCATCGGGCCCGAGGGCTGGCGAAAGGCAACGCGCGCGATTATGTAGCCCACGACGGTCAGGAGAAGCAGCTCGGCGGCGAGGAGCAAGAGGCCGGGGAGAACGGAGGGATCGACGGTCATTCAGCAGCCAGGCGGCGGCACGATTCGGTGTTCTGCAGACGCGTTGGACATGGATCGACCGCGGCTCGGCGATCATCCGGGAATGTCGCATAGGACGTACTGCCGTTGTTGGCAATCATGATCTTCAGGACGGGAATGATCGCGGCCTGCAGATGGTTGTGTCGCAGCCGGACGGCTAGCACGTACGTCCCCGGGGTCAGGCGATCTCCCGATGATGGAAGAACTTCCAGCGTCCCATCCGCGTGTTGGACGGCGAGTTGCTGCGAGTTTTCATCGAACGTATAGCTATGCCGGGCGCGCTCGCTGGACGGGACGGCCTGGCCGGCATACCAGCGCGCGCCAACCAGTGCGTACCCGTCCGGGGCGTAGCTCCTCGGTAGCGACCACGGGCTGGAATCCACTTCGATTAGCAGCCAGTCCTGCCCGGTCCATCGATCGGAGGCGCGATCCATGAACGTGGCCGCGAATGCGAGTTGGTTCACGGTGCGGCGAACATCCGAGATCCGAACGGCAAAGTTGCTCTCAGGCTGAGGCGGGGGGGCGATGGCGGCGGCGTCCGGGCTCGAGGCGTAGGCGACGGCCGCGTCATTCCACCAAATGACTGGGAATACATGCGTGCTGGCGTTCATGGCGCGGTCGCGAGCCACGACTACGACGTCGGGCGGTGATTCGCTTGCCTCGTTGATCGGAATCTCGGTCAGGAGATACAGGTTCGAGGGTGTAAGCGATCCCGAGAGCCTGGCGTGCGGAAGCGCCGCCGCCACGCGCAGCGCCGAAATGGTTTGTATCCCTGCCGAAATCCGGACATCCGCCGAGTGGGGCACGGCTCGGCGCAGGGCTTCGAACGACTGCGGCGTTGGCGCGGGGTGCATTGCCAGGAACGCGGGTTCAATGCGGAAGAGAGAGTGTGTGCCGTCCCGGTAGACGGGTGCAAAAAGCGTTGAGTCCGCCAGCCACGCTTGGGCACGACTAGGCAGGCCGGCAATCCAGGCGTCCGTGGCGTGGACGTAGCTGAATCGAAGCCGCCGCAGTGCCGTTGGCTCCAGGAATCGAATGGCGTCTTCGTAATCGGGGCCGGTGAACGGAAACAGGTGAATATGGCCCGCGAAGCCGGATGCGCTGGGGCGGCCGGTTTCGATGGCCATAGCGATTGGACTGGGCGAGAGGATGCGGGCGTCGGTCTTCGTATGGCTTCGAATGTGAGCCCCGACGTTCGCGGTGGCGAAAGGATCCAGCACATGTCGTCCCATGTGCTGAAGCGACGCGACAAAGTCCGAAGGAGGCGCGGGACGGGCATTGGAAAGCTGGATTCCGCGATCCAGGGCCCTGCCGATTTTCTGGGCCGGCGTTGCGATGGTGGGCCAGATGATCAGTACGACGAGGCCGCCAGCAACGGCATACCGCCAGCGCGGACGGAGGCCGTGCAGCCGGACGCTGAGGGCGACCAGCAACGCCAGCAGGGCGAAGTTCCGCGCGTGCCCGTCCAGCCGGCCCACGTCAAACTGAAAGGCGCTGAATCGAAGCGTAAGCGCGGCCAACACGAAAACGCTGCTACCCAGGATCAGCGCCAATGCCAGCCGCGTACGCCCGCCAAGGAGAAGCGCGGCGCCCGCGACCGGAATCGCGCCCAGACCCAGGATCCCGAGTCCCCCATTTGACGGATGGAAGGTGGTGAGCATCCGGGACTCGACGATGTCCCTGGGCGCACCGAGCGACAGGCTGCCCCCGAGACCTCCGGTAAAGATGCCGGTGAGTGTTCCGCCTTCGAGGGCCAGCAAAAGCAATGCCAGTGCCGGGCCGGTGACCGAGGCCCGGATGGCGGTTAGCGGGATCATGCGTCCGGTTGTGGCTTTCGCAAGAGCGAGGCCGGCTAGGACCACCCAGAGGCCGAGTACCGTCAGTGCGACTGTTTCTTCGACAAGCCCCAGAAACCCGATCAGGATCGCCAACGCCCCACGTGCTGACCAGCTCTGCTCGCTGCGAGCCGCCGCCCGTTCCAGCACCACAAGCCCCAGGGCGTACGCGAAGACGAATGGAGGCGTCCAGATGTTTGGCGGCGGCGTTTCGAAGTAGGGAGCCCAATCGCCGGGTAGATTGAGCATTGGCCAATACACGTCGGCCAATGCTTCGCGCAAACCGGTCATCGGGACGCCCGTCGCGACCGGAGCCTTGAGGAGTGGCGGCGGGGCGCCGAGGACCAGCGTCCACGTGCCGGCGGTGAGCACGAGCGGCGCGAGGATCAGCGCACCGAACCACGAGCCGTGATTCCTCAGCGTCGTCACGACCAGCAGCGCGAAGCTGGTCCACACGTAGGTGCCCAACGCTTCCGTCGTAAGTGCCATATCTGGACCTCCCGGGGGCGTCAGCAGCCCAATTAGCAGGTCCACGCCGTAGTGGTACGGCACCGAAGCTCCCGGATTCCACGGCAACTCCGGCGGATGAGTGCCAGCCCGAATGCTCGCAGAGAGCCCCAGGTGAATGCTGGCGTCCGGAATGGTGAGCAACTGCCGGCCGGCCAGCGCGATCCACGACAGGGCCAGCGCCGCAGCTGCGAACCCGGCCACCGTTCGCGGGTGCAGTGGAAGTCTGGACGGCGCCTGCCGGGCAAGCCCAGCCCCCAGGACCAACATGGCGACCCAACCGGCGACCGCTCCCGCCATCCCTGGGAGCAAGTGCAGGGCGAAGTTGACGATCAGGCCCCAGCAGGCCGGACCGATGACAAGCCCCTGGGCCAGGGCCAGCCGCGCGTCGGTCTGTCGGAGCGCTACTCGGGCGACCACGTAGCCGACCCCTGCAAGCGTCAATAGCTCGAGCGCAAGAATCAGCAGGCCTGGAACTACGGCGGCGTCGACTGTCACCTTCGCATCGCTCGTTGCCGGGTCACCCGCCGGCTTGAGTGTTTGCCGTAACCGTGTGCCGATGCTTGCGGCAGAGTGACCCTACCGGGCCAAAGCCGCCGTGGGTATACATTCATGCAGTCTGGAGGCGCGTCGTTTCCAAGGGCGCAGGCTGCACCAGGCAAATGCGATTCGCAATTGCGCGGGTGAACGGCAAGGGCGGCCATTGGCGGACCGTATGCCCAAGTACGGCTCGCTAGTAATCCCTCCGGCACTCTGTTCGGCGAGTGCATATCATCCGGCAATTGGTTTCTTGGATCTTCCGGAAGCATGGTCGACCCACAGCCATTCGAATCCGTGACGAAGGGATTCCGAGCCCACGTTGCACAGCCCGTGATCGTGCCTTGACTCAGGATGCAGAGTCCTCAATGGCGCTTGCAGCTGCGGTCGTCTGAAATGTGCGGAATCGCAGGGATTCTGCGGCTTGACGGGCACAGGCCCGACGATCGGGCTGCGCTAAAGGCAATGAGCGAATCGCTCGTCCACCGCGGACCCGATGGACAAGGGACGCTTATTCGCGGTCCGGTGCGGCTCACCATGCGTCGTCTAAGCATTATCGACCTTGAGGGCGGCGATCAGCCTATGTCCAACGAGACGGACACCGTTCATGTCGTGTTCAACGGCGAAATCTACAACTATGTCGAACTGCGCGAGTCATTGGCTGGCCTCGGTCACCGATTCCGAACGATTTCGGATACCGAGACGATCGTCCATGCCTACGAGGAGTGGGGCGATGACTTCGTCAACCACCTCAACGGCATGTTTGCTATTGCGCTCTGGGACGAGCGGCGGGCACGGCTGGTGCTGGCGCGCGACCGAGCCGGGATCAAGCCGCTCTACGTCGCTCACGTCAACGGCACCCTTGTCTTCGGTTCTGAACTCAAAGCACTGCTGAAGAGCGGCCTGGTCCCGCGCGAGTTGGACTATCACGCGCTGAGCCAATACTTATCGCTCGAGTACATTCCGGCCCCAACCAGCATTGTGCGTGGGGTGCGGAAACTGCGGCCGGGGCATGTGCTGACCGCTTCGATGAATCGCGTTCGTGAGCGGGCGTATTGGGATCTGGCGCTCGCGCGATCCGAGAGCGATCCGCTGCCAGGTAGCGTGGACGACCACATCCATGCATTTCGCGACGTGCTGCGACGGGCGGTCAAGCAGGAAATGGTAAGCGACGTACCCGTTGGCGTGTTGCTGAGCGGCGGCATCGATTCAAGCACCGTGGCGGCTCTCATGACCCAAGCGACCGACGAGCCCGTGAGGTCCTTCTCCGTCTCGTTTGCCGAACGGTCTTTTGACGAGAGCCGGTACGCGCGAATCGTCGCGGCGCATTTGGGCACCCGGCACCATGAGCTTAGGGTCACGCCAGCCGATCTGATTGAAGCGCTGCCGACGATTACCAGCATTGTCGACGAACCATTCGCCGACCCCTCAATCGTCCCCACGTACCTGGTCAGCCGGTTTGCACGTGAGCGCGTGAAGGTTGCTCTCGGCGGTGATGGCGGCGATGAGATGCTCGCTGGGTACTCCACCCTGCAGGCCCATCGACTGGCGCCTTTGTACAGGATGCTGCCCGCACCCTTTCGACGTGCAATCGTTGAGCGTGCCGCGGCGAGACTTCCGGCCTCGCCGCACTACATGGCATTCGATTTCCTTCTGCGTCGATTCATCCAGGGTGCCGACGCTCCCTCGTGGCATCAGCACCAGATGTGGACTGGAGCTCTATACGGCGAAAGCAAGGCTGCCGTTTTGCATCCAGATATCAGGGGCGCAACGGACGACGGCAAGTTTGAAGCCGCGTTCGCCGATACGGCCGTAGCCAGCGGTGCAGAGCATCCGCTGAACCGAATCCTCTACCAGGACTTCAAGCTCTATCTGGAGGGCGATATTCTCGCCAAGACAGACCGCGCGAGTATGGCCACATCGCTCGAAACACGCGTACCGTTTCTCAACCTCGATGTGCTAGAGCATCTCGAACGTGTTCCGGTGAACCTGAAGCTTCGTGGCTTGACGCGAAAGTACATCCTGCGCAAGGCAGTGAAGGGTCTGCTGCCAGCCAGTATCATCACTAGGCGTAAGCGCGGCTTCAGCATCCCTATCGCGACCTGGCTAAACCATGAGTTGCGGAGATTGACAGAAGAATACTTGAACGATGCCCGGCTGCGACGCGAGGGCGTCTTCAATCCGTCGACGGTAACAGCGCTTCTGGATGAACACGCACGATGGGCACGAAACAATGCCAAGGTCATTTGGACGATTCTCATGTTTCAGGTATGGCGAGAGCGGTGGTTGGACGCTTCATGATCGGCGACGAAGATTGACCCGGTAACGTGCTAACGACAGCTGGCTATGAACTTGAGAATCTTTAGCCAACGGATACGTAACAGATGACCAGGTCAAGCCTGGACGGACGGATGCCAGACAGCGTTAGACGGAGTCATGGCTCCAGATTAATGTGGTCGAAAAGGGAGATTAGAGCCCCAATTGGAATCCCGATGCGGCAGTTGATCTGCACTGCTGACGAGTCTCGATATTGCACCATTGTACTCATTGGATCCTGCGAGACTCTGCATGCGGACGCCTAGTGCATGGGAATCCAGATCACTTAGGATGGTAGAGATTAATCGATCAAGATTGCTGTTGTCTGGTGGTCCTGGATCAGCGTCGAATCGCGCCGATGCGCAGCCAGGCGTGCCCTGCTCGGACTTGCCGAGATAGTTGCCGTCTTCAGCGGTTCCGAGACTGGCGGTTGTCAGGCCGCCAGCCAGCCACCGTCCACCGGAATGACCACACCCGTGAGGTAGGCGGAAGCTCCTGAAGCAAGAAACACGGCCGTCCCGACCATGTCACTCGGTTCTCCGTGTCTGCCTTGGGGAATGCGGCCCATGAGCCAGTCGCGGGTTACGGGGTCCTCAAAACGCGGGCGTGTGAGTTCCGTGAAAACGTATCCTGGGGCTATTGCATTTATGGTGATGCCGCTCTGGGCAAACTCCACGGCCAGCGCCTTCGTGAGTTGCGCAACGCCACCCTTGGTTGCCCCGTAGACCGAAACTTGCGCAAAGCCCAAAAAGGAGGTGAGCGAGGCGGTGTTGATGATCCGACCATAACCTCCGGGTCGCATAAGGCGGATGCCGTGCTGGCATGCGAAGAAGAGGCTGCGAAGATTCAGGTCGGCAACATAATCCCAGTCAGCCGGCGTAATCTCCAGCAGCGGCTTCCGGAAGCCGGTCCCGGCGTTATTGAACAGAATGTCGAGTTGGCCGAACTCCGCCGCAACGGCATCGAAAACGCCGTCCAGCGCCTGCAAGTCTGAGAGGTCGGCCGGCAGGGCAAGTGCTTTCCGTCCAAGCAATCTAACCTCGTCGCACACCTCGTCCAGTTGGTCGGCAGATCGCGCGGACACAGCCACGTCGGCCCCGGCGGCGGCCAGTCCCAGCGCAATCGCCCGTCCAATGCCTCGCCCGGCCCCGGTCACCAGGGCCACGCGGTCAGTCAGGTCAAATGGACTCCTTGTCGGTGCGTCCTGCATAGGGTCGGCTCCTTTGCCCTTCGCGCTGAAGATATCAGGCACGTCCGCGAATTGTCCTTGCCACATTCGCAGCCTGCCTGGCTGAGACTTGCGGGGTTGAAACGCCCCGCTCGCTCGGAATCTCACCGTCGCGCACAATGAGGCTGCGTTGCCGACGCCACTCCTCCGAGGTACCCGCATGCCCCTGCTAAGTCCTGGTGACAATGCTCCCGAGTTCACGTTGTCCGCCACCGACGGGTCGCAAGTCACCCTCTCGGATCTGCGCGGCCGCCGCGTGCTGCTTTATTTCTACCCGCGCGACGACACGCCGGGATGCACGATTGAGGCCTGCGGCTTCCGTGACAATCTCTCCGCACTGGCGTCCCGCGGCGTCGACGTCTACGGCATCAACGACGACGATGTTGACTCGCACCGGCGATTCACTGCGAAGTACGACTTGAACTTTCCTCTGCTGGCCGACACCGACCACGGCGTGATCGAAGCCTATGGTGCCTGGATCCGCAGGGAGATTCGTGGCCGTTCAGTCATGTGCGCCGATCGGGTGTCCTACCTGATCGATCCCGACGGTAACGTGGAACACGTGTGGCCAACCGTGGATCCCAATCTCCATGTCGACGAAATCGTTGCCCAACTGGACGCGAACGCCTAGGCGGGAAAGTACCAGTATCGTCCGCAGCCGGCCGTGAGCGGCGAACGCGGTACGATCACCCAGCGGCGGCACTGCGATGCCGTCCTCCGGCTACGGCCCCCGGCCCACATAGCTCAGTCGGTAGAGCGCGTTCTTGGTAAGAACGAGGTCTCCGGTTCAAGTCCGGATGTGGGCTCCACCGCGGGATTACAGATTCGGCCGCCCGTGCCCTGCCGTCAGCTCATCCGCGCCAAAGCCGACGGAATCCGGCTCCCGAGTTCCGCGTAGGTCTTGCCCTCAGATCGGATTTCCGGTTCGCGCCAGCCGCTAAAGTGCAGTGGCGCCTCTGACGCGGTGAAGAGTTATGCAGGTGCTGAGCGAACGCGGCTTGGCGTTCTGGGAAGAAAACGGCTACGTCGTGCTGCCGGACGCCGTACCGAAGCAGCAGCTGGCGGCGCTGGTCGAGGTCATCTGGGACTTCCTGGAGATGGACCCGGACAGGCCAGACGACTGGTATAAGTGGCCCCCGTATGACCGAAACGATCCGCGAACCCCGATTTCCGAGGCCGGCATGGTGTCGATGTACCAACACCAGGCCATGTGGGATAACCGGCAATACCCACGGGTGTACCAGGCCTTCACGCAGATCCTGGGCAGCAAGCGGCTGTGGGTCTCGCTGGACCGGGTCAACATGAAGCCTCCCGTCCGAGCCGACCGTCCGGAGTGGGGTCATACGGGCATGATTCACTGGGACGTCGACACGTCACGACCGGAGATTCCGTCTGGGGTGCAGGGGGTGCTGTACCTGACGGACACGGCGGAGAACCAGGGCGGCTTCCAGTGCGTTCCAGGCTTTCACCGCGCCTTTGACGCCTGGGTTAAGACGCAGCCTGCCGACCGTGATCCCTGGAACCCTGACCTTGCCGGACTTGAGGTCAAGTCGATCTCCGGCAAAGCCGGCGACCTGATTATCTGGGACCGCATGCTGGCGCACGGCAACGGCCACAACACGTCCGACAAGCCGCGCCTGGCCCAGTACATCACCATGCAGCCTGCCGAAGAACACGACGACGAACTGCGGCGACTACGCATCGAGTCGTGGCGGGAACGACGGCCGGCCAAGTCGCCGGGCGGTGGATCCGGGTGGCCCTGCGATCGGCGCGACCGGGAGCACCGCACCCAGGCGCCGGCCGTCTTGACCAACCTGGGCAGGAGACTGCTGGGCTTGGATTCCTGGGACTGACCGTTCGGCTGTGATCGGCAACGCAGTTCCTGGCGCTTCTGGACGTACGACCGGTCGGCGGAAGCGCCTGGACTAGCTGCCAGCGGCCCGCCGAGCCGCGTCGAGCGCGGCAAATGACTGTTCGGCCGCCGCCCAGGGATCGTAGTCGGGCTGGCGCCAGATCATGGCGCTGACCTCGGCGGTGACCGGAATGGTGGCGTCGTGCTCCGTCAGGATTCGGAGGTACGCGCCAAGGTCCAGGCTGCCCTCGCCGGGAAGCTGAAAGACAACCTCGCCGTCGGAGCCGATGTAGCCGTCCTTGACGTGGATGTGCACGGCGTACGGCAGGCAGGCTTCGATGCAGTGGCGCAGATCCATCCCCTGCACGTGGAAGTGGCTGATATCGAAGTTGAGCCGCAGCGCCGGGTGATTCGTCCGTTCCATCAGCCAAACGGCCTTTTCCGGGCTGTCCAATGGGTTTCCTACGTGTGGTTCGACAGCCAGAATCACCCCGTGCTCCTGCGCGATGTCAGCCAGCGCAAGCAGGCGGTCGGCGATGCGTTCCCGGCCGCTGTCCCAGGGTGGACCCTGGTGCCCAATCGGAGAGCTGAGAACCGACGAGTCGTCCGAAAACGAGAGGTCGCGGGCCAGCTGGCAGACGGCGCGAAACTCGGCGTCGACCGCCCGCCGACTTCTACCTTCCTCACACAGCGGCAGCAACACCATGAGCGCCGGCGACTCGAAGCCCTGCTGCTGAATCGCATCCGACAGCCTGGTCCGATCGTCCCGGTTCAA
Organism: Chloroflexota bacterium; assembly: GCA_022820025.1. GTDB lineage: Bacteria > Chloroflexota > UBA11872 > UBA11872 > UBA11872 > UBA11872. The sequence goes on along the minus strand of JAJEGF010000059.1, from coordinate 45,202 downwards.
GCGCGCCGGCGCGGTGGGCCAACCCTCACCGGCCAGGATCTCAATGGCCTCGTAGCCGATCCGGCGCAGGCGCGGCAGGGCCTGGAACACCTCCACGTCGCGAAAGGCGTAGGTTCCCGCGCCCAACTTGACATAACCCATGTTCAGCGCGACTCGCGCATGCGTTCGCGCTCGGCCTTCAGCAGTTCGATCCAGTGCTTCATGTACCGCCCGTGGTCGTGCCAGGTTCGCCCGGAAACCAAGTTGCCGTCGATCGCCCAGGTCTCCTCGGAATAGACGCCGCCGCACACCTCCAGATCAAACTTGCACTTGGGGACACAGGCCATGGTTCGCCCTTCCACGACGCCCGCATACGCCGGGATTTCCACGCCGTGGCAGACAGAGGCCGCTGGCTTGTCGTGCTCGAAGAAATACCGCGTGATTCGAACTAGGTCGGGGTCGTAGCGAATGTACTCGGGCGCGCGGCCTCCCGAAAAGAAAATCCCCACGTACGCCTCGGGCCGCACCTCGGCGAAGGCCACATCGGCTTGGATGGTGTAGCCCTCGTACTCGCGCGTGATTTCCCAGCCGGTCTGTGGAATCTCGTGCAGGACCATCTGGTACCGGCGCTTCTGTGGACCGGCCACCACCGGCCGAAAGCCATCCTCCTGCAGCCGTAGGATCGGGTACAGCGTGTCCACCGTCTCGGTGGCGTCGCCCACGATGATCAGTACGCCGTTCGCTTCCGCATCCATGAACTCTGCCTCCGCGCCATCTGAAGCCGCGCCGCGCCCGGAAACGCTGGTGACATCGCGCTTGCCTTGACGAGCGCACGACCTCCAAGGCGGATAGGCCAGCGAGAGAGCGCCAGTTGCCGCAGCGTACATCGCGAGCCGCAGAGCCCGGGATCGCGTCACGTGGCCAGGACTCGCCTGCCCCTGCACATCGGTGGGGCAAGGTCAGAGTTCTTTCACGCCACCAATGCTCAGCGGTGTTTCCGATCTTTGCTTCAGGATCAACTGATGTTGGACACGCCGGCCGGTAATCGAGACGTGACTACGACTGCCGTGCTTGCTCGCCGGCATTGCCGCGGCGCTTGCCAACTGATCGCTTCGGTCCACCGAATCGGACGCCGATCGAAAGCCCCCGGTCGTTGAAGGCCTGATGGCGGCAGTTACGCTCTAGGTCCGCTGGCCGCTTCGGGAGGTCAATATTGGCGTCGATCCAGGCGGACCAATCGATTCGATACGAACCCGACGAGCCATGCCCGCCGCTTGTGGCCATTGGCGTCGGGTTTCAGGGAGTCTTGCTGGTCTTGGCGCCGATTGTGCTGATTGTCGCCGTCAGCGCATTGGCGGCGGGTCAGGATGGGCGGCACCTGACCTGGGCTGTGTTTGCGGCACTGATCGTCAGCGGTATCGTCACGGTTGTCCAGGCGGTCAGGGTCGGGCGCCTGGGCCTTGGCCACGTGCTGGTCACCGGAATCACCCCCAACTTCATTGCCGTCTCCGTGCTGGCGTTGTCCGAGGGAGGCCCGGCCACCCTTGCAAGTCTGCTGGTGCTCTCGTCGTTGTTCTATCTGGCCGTGGCGACGTGGCTGCCGCAACTGCGTCGCATCATCACGCCGGCCGTCTCCGGAACTGTTCTGATGCTTATCGCGGTAATCCTCCTGCCTATCTCATTCGATCGGTTGCAGGAGGTCCCGGAAGGCTCGCCACCGTTCGCGGGACCTCTGGTGGCGGCGGTGACACTGGCTGTGACGACAATCCTCGCCCTGCGCGCGCCGGGCGCGTTGCGCACCTGGTCGCCGCTGATCGGCATCGCGGCGGGCTGCGCGGCCGCGGCGCCTTTCGCCCTTTACGACCTCGATCGCCTGCTCGGTTCGCCGTGGATCGGAATACCCGACGCAGTCTTCCCGGGACTTGACCTGACCCCAACAGCGGGGTTCTGGGCGCTACTCCCGATGTTCCTGGTGGTAACGCTTGTGCAAGCAATCAAGGCCGTCGGCGACGGGGCGGTCGTGCAGCAGGTGGCTTGGCGGCGTCCGCGGGCCACGGATTTTCGCCTGATTCAGGGCACCGTGTACGCCAGTGCTCTGGGCATGCTGATGGCCGGTCTGGTTGGGATCCCGCCCACGACTTCCTACTCGTCGTCCAGCGTCTCGCTCATCGCGCTCACAGGCGTTGCCGCACGTCGTGTTGGCTACGCCATCGGAATCATCCTGGTTGCCCTTGCCGTCGTTCCCAAGGTCACGGGCTTACTGCTCACCATTCCAAACCCCGTCATGGGCGCCTTCCTGCTGGTGGCGATTGGGATGCTCTTCATCGAGGGCGTTCGGACCGTCGCGCGGGCCGGGCTGGACGGTCAGACCACCCTCGTGGTGGGCCTCGCATTTGCCTTGGGCGTTGGCTTCCAGAACCGGAACGTATTCGAAGATCTGCTCGAAGAGCCTTGGAGCTCCTTGCTTGGCAACGGCATCACCGTTGGCGCCGCGACAGCGATCGGCCTGACAGTCCTGCTGGAGCTGACAAAGCCGCGAGGCCGACGACTTGAGGCGAGGCTGGACATGGCCGACGTGCCGCGCCTTGACGCATTCCTCCAGGAAGTTGCCGCCGCGATGCGTTGGAACGCCGCCTCGACCGATCGGCTGCGATCGGCGGGTGAGGAGGCCCTCTCGAGTCTCTTGCAGCCCGACGACCAAGACTCCGAGGAACAGGCGCCGCGCTTGATCGTCACGGCAAGTCCCGAGGGCCAGGCGGTCGAACTGGAATTCCTGACGGTCTTCGACGAGGCGAATCTCGAGGATCGTCTGGCGTACCTGGATGAGGAGACCGAGACAGTGGACGATCGAGACCTGTCGTTTCGACTGTTGCGGCACTACGCATCGTCAGTCCGGCACCAGCAATACCAGGGATTGGACATCGTGACAGTCCGGGTCGACGCCTCGCCGTAGCCGCCTGGGGTCTCTCGAATCAACGCAGGCTCGGCGGAGTTCTCAGGCTGACGAAACCTGCTCCAGGAAGTCGCGCACCGACGCCGCGCACGCCTCCGGCTGCTCCAGTTGCAGGAAATGCGTCGTCTCCGGCAGAAAGTCGTAGTCGACGGTCAAGACATGGCTCAGGTCAAATGTTGGCAGGTATGAGTAGGGCAATGTCGGATCGGCGCCAACAACCTTGATCGGGCAATGAAATGCGTCAAAGTCCACGAGCACGGCAAACGCGCTGGCGTAGTCGACGATCTGCGCTTCGTAGTCTCGCGGACAGCGCAGTTCGTAGCCGTCCTGCTGCGTGCGCTCTCGAAGCGTCGTGCGGGCGGCAAGATCGAATGTGCCAGGAACCGAGCGGTAAAAGGTCGGCACAAAGCTCAGCAGATCGGCAAACTGGTCGACCGACTGAAACAGTTCGGTGCGCCGTCGGGTCATCGCGGCGGTTCGCATCGCGGCGGCGTCAAATTCCTCATAGCTGGCGCCGGGCCGGCACAGCGGGGGATCGAACAGGACGAGCGCTGAAAGTCCGCTGCCCTTGGCGGGCGACAGCAGCGTTGTCAGCGCCGATACGGAATGAAACACGCCAACCTTCGGTTTGTCTCCAAAGTTGGCGTCAATCGCCTCGAGAATCCGGTCGTGGTCGCGCACCAGCGTCGGAACGTTGTGATCTTCCAGCGGACTCAGGGCACTCCAGCCATGATTTCTGAGGTCGTAGACGACCAGGTCGAATTCGTCGGCCAGGAGTGACCAGAACGGGTAATAGAGGTCGATGGCCAGGCCATTTCCATGGCTGAGGACCAAACGCGGACCGGTTGGATTGCCGTGTCGCCGCAGGACGACCTGCGTCCTCGCATCAACGCTCACCTCGCACACAGCGCGAGGCTCGGGGACCTCCCAGACGCGTTGCGAATCCGCGGTCACAGCCTGGACTTCCTTCGGATGGAGACCTGCGACCGATCGTAAGCCGGCACGTGCAGGCGGCCTGCTCGGTGGAACTTCAACGATTCGCGTCGAGAGTCTAGTGCGCGTCTAGCCATCGGACGACCCGCAGCGATCGGGAATCGGCTCAAGGGCAAGGGCCGCCGCAAAGTCTTCCGTTCCCAGATCGTCCACGCGCCAGAGGACTCGTGGCCGGTCGGGGAACCGGAACGTGCCGGTTGTGGCGCCACGGCGAACGGCTATTGGCACCTCGAACTCCGCTGGGTCCAGGGAGAATCCCAGGCCGAGTGCCTTCATGAGGGCCTCCTTGAGTGTCCACATGCGGAAGAAGAACTGAGTTCTCGCATCCCCGCGAAGCAGCCCAAATTCGCGCTTTTCGTTGGGACCGAGCACGGCGTCTGCGAGGTCCTCCAGGTCTTCGCGCGCGCGGCGTTCCTCAATGTCCACGCCCAGGCGCCCGCGCGGGGCAACCGCGATCAGTCCGTGACTGCGGCCGTGGCTGACGTTGAAGCTAATCGGCTCGGGCATATCGTCGACTCGAGCGAACGGTTTGCCATGGCTTGACGTGCCGAATGTGAGCCGCTGGCTGTCACACCCGAGACGATGGCAAAGAATGGCTCGCAGTGCCCCGCGGCACAAGGTAAACCGGCGCCGTGGTCCGGCATGGACAAAGCGACGCGAACGTGCCCGTTCCGTGACGCTCAGCCACTCCAGGGCCCGTGCCTCATGCGCGGCATCAGGCGCAAGGTCAATGAGAAAGACCGCGGCCTCGGCAACCTCCGTAAACGGCCGCCACCACCAGCCGACAGCGGAAGAGCGCAGCACTTCGCGTTGCCCACCTCGCCCAGACGAACTCAGCGAGAGTCGGGCGCTCCCGCGGGATTGTTTGGCTAGGCGGCCTGGGCGTCGATGTACGCGGCCAGGTCCTTCAGGGAGCTAAAGCCCGCGCAGTCGTCCGGCGTCAGCGGGACGTCGAACTCGCGGACGAGGACCTTGGCAAACGCCACGAAGTCCATCGAGGGAACGCCAACGTCGGTGAGACTAACGCTCAAATCGGCTGGGACGGCCACTGGCTGACCGTCGACTTCGAGGTTGTCTGCAACGAGCTGTCTGACACGTTCTGCGGTCGTGGCCATGCGTGGAGTCCTGTCCTGGAGAGACCAAAAAGGGCAAAGCGGCTGCCAGTGTAACCGTGGCCATGGACGCGATCAATCAGCGGTGTGGCTGGCGGGGCGCGCTCGGCGAGGTCTATGCCCAGTGATGCCGGCGCTGGAAGGGATAGCTCGGCAAGGAAACCCGGCGCCGAGCTTCGCCCGCGAAGAGCCCGGGAAAGTCGATCGCGAGTCCGGCCTCATAGGCGGCGCCGACCGCCGCTACGAAGCTGCGTTCGGACCCCGACGTCGAGCCGACATCGGCAGGCTGCCGCAGGCTGCTGATCACGGTTGGCGGCGGGGCTGCGTCGGCATTGGGCGCCGCAGCGGGCCAGCCGGCGGCGACCTGCGGTTGCAGCACCGCATCAGGCCCAATCTCCACAACCACGTCCACGCCCAATGCCGCCAGCGTCTCGACGCAGCGACCGAAGGCCACCGGCTCGCGCGCCTGGCGGTGCCAGTAAGCCGCGTCGAGCGCGTCGTCGGACCCGACCGCGCGGCCCGTGAGGCCGCTCACCAGGGTTGACGATGGGGACGAGATCGCAATGTCGCCGAGCGCCGCCTCGAGACTTCCTTCGAGAGTCAACCCGGGTCCCGGCAAGGCCGACATGAGCGCGCCGCGCGCCAGGGCGAAGCGCAGGCCATCGTCCAGGCCGAAGACCCCCGCCGCCTGGGCGGCGGCAAGCTCTCCCAAGCCGAGCCCCACCACCGCGCCGGGCCGAATGCCCAGGCTCTCCCAGAGGGCCGTCAGCGCGCACTCCAGCGCGTAGATCGCCGGCTGCGCCCAGGCCGTGTCATTCAAGTCGCTGGTGGAATCGCCCCGGCCAAACATCACGTCCAACAGCGACGACCCGCGCTCGTCTCGCACCACGGCCTCGCAGCGGTCCAGCACGGCCCGAACCACCGGCTCGGTTTCGTAGAGTGATCGGCCCATGCCGGTCCAAAGGCTGCCCTGGCCGGTGTAGGCAAACGCCACGCGCCGCGGCGTCGCCGCCTGCGGCTCGACCGGCCTCTGGGCGATGGATCGCAATTGTTCGCCCAGCGACGCGACATCGTGGAACACCACGCCCGTGCGGTAATCGAAGTGACTCCGCCCGATGCTCGCCGTCCACGTCATGTCCGCGAGGTCGGAGCCGTCAACGGCGTCGTTGCTCGTGTCCGGCTCGCCGTGCTCGCCGAGCCATGACACGTAGCGTTCCGCCAGCTCTCGCAGCGCCTGGTCGGACCGTGCCGCGAGCGGCAGCAATCGCGTCTTGCGTTCGGCGATTCCGTCCGTCGTCACTGCCAGATCGGCCGGCGTCGCCGGCACGATTACGGGGACCGGGCGCGCGGCCCCCGCCGGAACGCGGACGTCGCCGGACGTGACTGAGGGACTCCGCGGCGAGTCATAGCCCTCAACGACTACGTTCGCGTTTGCACCCGACATCCCGAACGAACTGACCGCGGCCAGCGGCGGCCGGTCGGAGACCTGTGGCCAGGGCGTGTCGTCCGACGCCACGCGAACCGGCAGCCGGTCCCAGGCAATCTCCGGGCTCGGAGTCTCGAAGTACAGCTGCCGGGGGATCACTCGCTGGTGCATGGCCAGGACGGTTTTGATCAGGCTGGCGATTCCCGCCGCCCGTTCCGAATGCCCGATGTTGGGCTTGACCGAACCCAGCACCAATGGACGGTCGGGGTCGCGTCCCTGGCCGTAGACCGTCGCCGCGGCACGGATCTCGATCGGGTCCCCCAGGGCGGACGCGCCGCCGTGCGCTTCCAGGTAGTCCACGTCGGACGGCGCCGCGCCCGCCCGTGCAAGCGCGTCCCGCAGCACCCGCTCCTGGGCGGGCCCGTTTGGAACCGTCAGTCCGGCGCTCGCGCCGTTCTGGTTGATCGCCGAACCGCGAATCACGCCCCAGATCCGATCATCGGCCGCTTCGGCATCCCGCAGCCGTTTCAGCACCACCATGCCGCAGCCGTCGCTGCGCACGAAGCCGTCGGCTGCCGCATCGAACGAGCGAGTCCGGCCGTTGGCCGACAACATGCCCACATCGTTGAGGAATCTGGTCACCCCGCGGGACAGGGGAATGTTCACGCCGCCAACCAGCGCCATGTCCACTTCACCGTGCTGCAGCCCCGCCATGGCCTGGTGCACCGCCACCAGCGACGACGCGCAGACGGCGTCCATCGGAATCGCTGGCCCCTCCAGGCCGAGCACGTGCGCCAGGCGCCCGACGGCCATGCTGGCCGCGGTGCCGACGAAGCTGTCGTCATAGTCGCTGGCCGCGATCACTTCCCGGTATTCGCTGCCGCCGATCCCCACGTAGACCCCCGTGCGGCTGCCTCGCAGTTCGCCCGGATCGATCCCCGCATCCTCGAGCGCGTGCCAGGTCGTCTCCAGCAGGACGCGCTGGTGCGGGTCCATGACGCGCGCCTCGATGGGCGCAATGCGGAAGAACCGCGAGTCGAATCGCTCGATACCCTCGATGAATGCCCCGCGCCGAAACACTGGATCGTTGGCCGCGGGATCGCCGAATAATCCGGTCCAGGAAACGGCCCCATCGCGTCCCTCCGCCACCGCGTCCACGCCTGCTGCCAGCAGCCGCCAGAACTCGCCCGGGTCCTGAGCGCCGGGGAAGCGGCATCCAATGCCGATGATGGCGATGCCATCGTCGGCAAGCTCGACCTGCGGGCTCAACTTGGGAGCCTCCGACTCGGGCAGCGCCGTCGCCCCGGCAACCTCGCCGAGCTCCCCGGTCAGATGGCCGGCGAGGCTCGCAATGTCGGGGTAGTCGAACACCATGGTGTTGGACGCGGTGTACTCCCCGTCGAAGGCGCGATTGAGGCGGTTCCTCAACTCCACCGCCATCAGCGAGTCCATCCCCAGATCGAAGAACCCCACGGTGGCCGCCGGCGCCGCCGACAGCCGCAGCACCGCCTGCACCTCCTCCTGGAGGAACGACTCGAGCAATTGCTCGTGCTCGGTTGCGGGCGCGCCTCGCAGTTGCGTGAGGATGTCGTCCGCCGCGGTCGCGTCATCGGCGCTGTCGTCGGACGACAGCAGCTCTTCCACCAGGGGAGGACGTTCCTCAACGGCTTCCTCGAACACTTCCCAGTCCATCGACATCACCACGGATGTCGTGGCGTCTACACGCGCCAGCCGGTCAAGTGCCCGAAGCCCCTGTTGCGGGGTAAACCAGCGTCCGCCGAGTGCTGCCCGTCGCCCTTCGATCCGCTCCCGCTGTTCCTCGGCTTCGCCAATATCCGACCACGCCCCCCAGGCGATGGCCTGCCCGGGGAGACCCATCGCCCGACGATGTCCGGCAAGTTGGTCCAGAAACGCATTGGCCGCCGCATGGTTCGCTTGGCCTGGATTCCCCATCACGCCAACGAGGCTGGAGAAGAGGAGAAAGAGGTCCAGGTCTCGGTCTTCGGTCGCGCGGTGCAGGTGCCAGGCTCCCAGGATCTTCGGCCACAGCACCCGTTCAAAGCTCTCCCAGGTCTGGTTGGTGAGCACGGCGTCCGCCAGCACCCCCACGCTGTGGATCACGCCGCCGAGCGGCGGCAGCGTGGCATCGATGCGCGCCAGCATGGCGTCCACCGCCGCGGCGTCGGTCACGTCGGCCAATTCCACCTCGACCGTGACGCCGCGTCGGCGCAGCGCGTCGATGACAGCTACGGCCTCGGCATCGGGTTCGCGACGCCCGTTCAGCACAATGGCGCCGGCGCCGCGGTCCGCCAGCCAGCCGGCCACGGCGCATCCAATGCCGCCCACACCGCCCGCGACCAGGTAGGTGCGGTCGTGTCGCAACTGCCCCTGCATGAGAGGCGGCGGCGTGAGGACGATCTTTCCGATATGCCGGGCCGATCGCATGAAATCCAGGGCGGCTCCCGCCTCGGCCAATGGCCACCGGCTGTGAGTGAGCGGATTGAGCTCTCCCGCCGCAAGCCGCGCCATGACGCCTCGCAGCACCTTCCCAACCCTCGCGGGGTCGGTTTTCTTCAGACTGTCCATGTCCAGGATGTCGTAGGTCACGTCCGGACGGACCGCCGCCATTTCCTTCCTGCTGAGGATGTCGCGCGCGGACAACTCGACGAATCGACCGCCAAGCGCGAGGCACGACAGGCTGGCATCGATGAATCCCTCGCTGGTGAGGCTGTTAAGCACGACGTGCACGCCTTCGCCGCCGGTGGCTTCCAGGATTGCTTCGCCAAACTTGGCCTGGCGGCTATCGAATATGTGCTTGACTCCGAGGGACCGCAGGTAGGCCTGCTTCGGAGCGCTGGCTGTGGCAAACACCTCGGCGCCTGCGGCCTGCGCCAACTGGATGGCCGCAAGCCCGACTCCGCCCGCGCCGGCGTGAACCAGCACGCGATCGCCGGCCTCGAGTCCTGAATATTCGTACGAAAGCGCGGCAGAGACGTAGGCGGTCGGGATCGTTGCCAGGTCCGATGCGGACACTCGTGCGGGAGCCGGCGCTACCAATTCCTCTCGCGTGATCATTTCCGGGCCGAACGCGCCAAAGCCCAGGCCAACCACGCGGTCGCCGGTGGCGACGGTTGACACCTCCGAACCGATATCGAGTACGTGTCCGCACATCTCCCGGCCCAGATCGCCTTCCTGGATGAAGCCGAGCGACCGGAACACGTCCCAGAAGTTGAGGCCGGTTGCCTCGACCGCGACGCGAACGTCGTTCGGCGCCAGGTCACGCGTGGGCAGCGGCTTGACCTGGGGTCGATCGAACATTCCGTCCGGATCCGGCGCCAGGACCCAGGACGATTCCGCCGGCAAGGCCAGACGCCGATCCTCGACCTCGGACCTGACCAGGCGCGCCGCCTGACGCCGTCCCAGGCGATGCGCGATGTGGTTTTCCTCGTCGGGATACAGCAGGTCATTGACGAGGTCGGTCGGCTGCGGCGGCGCGCTGGGATCCAGGTCGATCATCCGCGGTTGCAGATGGCCTGCTTCGTGGCGAATCACCTTGCCGACACCCCAGAGCAGTGCGCCGGCGAGTTGCCCGCCGCGCTCACGCTCCAGCACCTGCGCGCCCCGCGTGATGAGCCACACGCCGTTTGTCGGCGTCACGTCGGCGTCCGCGATGCCCTGCACGAGGGCCAATGCGCTGGCTCCCGTAAGCCGCGCATCCGCCGCAAACTCCTCGCTGGTCGACTGCGCGCCGTGTCCGTCCAGCGCCGCCAGATGGACGATGCCCGTGAGCGGCGCATCCGCCGGCAGACTCGCCAGCAACGACTGCCACGACTCGCGACAGTCCGCGTCAACGGCGGCCGCGCGAATCATCGGGTCGTCGGGCGCGGCCCCTGCGGCTGCCGACGCCTCCCCACGTGCCAAGACGACTGTCTGATTCCGCGCCGCCAGCGCCGCGGCCAGCTCGCCCGCCACGCCGCCGCGATCCGCCGCGAGGATCCAAAGGCCTTCCGGCTCCACCACCTTCGCCGGTCCCCGCGCCACGATCACGCCTTTGTCCGGTGTCCCGCCCTCGTTCGGCCCCAGCACGACGGCGTCCTCCAGGCCGGCATCGCCAAGCGCCTGCTTCCACACCGCGGGGTCAGCAAAGGCGTGGTGCGGCCGATCGGCGTCGGCAAACCGCCACCAGCCGTCCAACTGTCCAAAGGTGAGGTCCATCCAGCCCTGGGGGCGAAGGTTTTCCAGCGCGACCAGCAGGCCGGATGGCGCCAGCAGCTCACGACAGTGCCCCAGCGTTTCTCGCAGATAGCGCGTCGCGTGCAACACGTTGGAGGCAATTAGCAAGTCGTAACCGTGGGAATCAAAGCCCTGGGCAATGGGATCCCGCTCGATGTCCAGCGGGCGGTATTCGATGCTCTCCTCGCCGAACTGCGCCTCCGCCTCGGCAAAGAAGCCGGCGGAGATATCGGTGAAGGTGTAGTCGAAGCGCCCCTCGGGAAGCTCCGGCAGCACGAAAGCCGTCGCGGATCCCGTGCCTGCCCCGACCTCCAGGATCCTGAGTCGCCGGCCCTCGGGCAGCGCGGCGATCAGCGGCTGGATCGCTTCTTGAAGCATCCGGTTGGCTGCGCGCGCCGCCGGCGCCTTCAAGTACAGGTCGGCTGCGGTCGGTTCGCCGCTGCCGAAGAGCAGCGTGAGGGGATCTTCTCGACCGCGGAGCACCTCGGCCAGGGCGCGGCCGGACCGACGGAACAGTCCGATCTCGATGAGGCCATCGGGATACAAGCTCGTCATCCGGGCGTCGAGCGCCTCGAGATCCAGCGGCATGGCGTCGGGCAACGGGTCGTCCGGTCCCACCACGACCACGAAGCCGTCGTCGGTCTCGTCCAATACCCCGGTCTTGGCGAGCATCTCGAGCAACCGGCGAAAGAGGCGGCCGTGCTCCGGGAGAACGTCTAGCGCTTCGCGCAGTTCCTCGGGGTTCACGACTTCGCCCGGCGCGCGCTGCCAGCCCAGCTCTTCCAGCGTGGCGAGCGCTCGGGACCACGACCACCGCTCCAGATCCCCCAGCAGGGCGTCCCGGACCTGGGGGTCGTCACCTGCATCCTTCAGGTGATCGGCGTACAACCGAGACCCGTCCGCAAGCTCGGCGGGACCTGGGAAGAAGTGCGCGGGCAGGATTCCCGTTTCGAGAGCGCGCTCGCGCCACACCACCTCGTACAGCAGGTCCTCGACGCCTTCCACCGCCGAGAGCAGCGCTGCCCGTGTAGCCCGCTTCACCGCGTAGCCGCTGAGCCCACACAGGAGCGCGCCGTTCGCATCGTAGATTCGCAGGTCGCCACTCTGTACTTCGGGCGGCTCTCCCGCTGCCGCCTCCGCTTCCTGCGAGGCCTCGCTCATGCGCACGTGGCAGAACACACGGTCCGGCAGCCGCCTCGCGAGCCAGAACCGGTCCCAGCCAAACGGCAGATAGGTGGGCTCGTCCGGGCCGCCGGACATGGTGCGCGCCGCGCCCACGACCTGAAAGCAGCCGTCCAGGACCAGCGGATGGACATCGAGTTCGTTCGAGCCCAGGGCTTCCGGAAGGATCACCTCGCCCAGGGCCTCGCCCGGTCCTGACCAGATCGCTCCCAATGTGCGGAAGGACGGCCCGAGATCGATGCCGGTATCGGACTTGGCGCGGTAGTAGGCCGGCACGTCGACCGGCGACAAGCGGGACTTCAGTTCATCGAGATCGATACGCTCGCCGGCTTCCGGCAGTGGAGCGCCCGGCGACACGCGCCCTTCCACGTGCAGCGTCCAGTCCTCGTCGCCGCCCTGGCTGAATATCTGGAAATCACGCGACGACGCCTGCTCGGATTCGTCGAGCACCAGCTGCACTCTCCGCCCCTCGTCGTCCGTCCCGTCCGCGGCGGTCGTCTCGGCAAAGACCAGGGCGTTTTGCAACTGCATGTCTTCCACGACCATCGAGCCGCTGCCCTCGGCAAACGACACCGAGGCCGCCATGGCGCCGTAGAGCGCGCCCGGTGCCATCAGCCGGCCGAAGACCCGGTGGTCGTTCAGCCACCCCGGGTCGGACGGAAACACTTCCGTCTCGAATGTGATCTCGCCGCGAGCGGATTCGTGCCGGATGCCGAGCAAGGGATGACCGGCGTCCTGGCGCCGTCGCTTCGACGTCTCGACCCAGTGGCGTTGGCGTTGGAACGGATATCCCGGCAATGAGATTCGACGCCGGGTTTCGCCCGCGAACAATCCCTCGAAGTCAATATCCAGCCCGGCCTTGTAGGCTTCCGCCACGGCGTCGACAAAGCCGGTCTCGGGCTCTGGCGTCGCGGCATCCCTCGGCGGCCGCCGCAGGGTGGCAAGCGCCGCGGGGGCCTCGCCCGCGCTCTCCGGCCACGCCAGGGTCGCCATCGGGCCCAGGACGGCGTGCGGACCTATCTCCACGACGAGGTCAACGCCCAACGCAGCCAGCGTCTCGACGCTGTGCCGGAACGCCACCGGCTGCCGGGTGTGTCGACGCCAGTACGTCGTATCCAGCAACTCATCCGACGCCACGGCACGACCGGTGACATTGCTCACAAGAGTGATCGACGGGTGCGCGATGGCGACACCCTTCAGGGCGGCTTCCACCTCACCCAGGGCCGGCTCGACCAGGGCGCTGTGGAAGGCCTGGCTGGTATTCAACCGGCGGACCCGAACCTCTTCGGCTTCAAATCGATACACGATGGCTTCAACGGCGGCCACCGGGCCGCTGACAACCTGGTGCGCGCCGTTGTGGGCCGCGATGCTGAGACCGATGCTGTCTGACGCGACGTTGACCTCGCGCATCGCTGCGGTCACCTCTGGCTCCGAAGCGAAGATTGCGGCCATGGCGCCTGGCTTCGATCGGAGCGACAGCGAGGCGCCGCGCTTGGTCACGAAGCGCATGCCGTCCTCCAGGCCGAACACGCCGGCCGCCTGCGCCGCCGCGATCTCACCCAGGCTGTGGCCCATGGCCACGCTCGGCCGGATGCCTGCGCTGGCCCACAGCGCCGTCAGCGCGCACTCCAACGCGTACACCGCAGGCTGTGCCCAGGCCGTGTTGTGAAGGTCGCCTTTGGCGCCGGGACGCCCAAACATCACGTCGAGCAGCGAGGTGCCCCGCTCGTTTCTGAAGACCTCGTCGCAGCGGTCCAGCACGTCCCGTACCACGGGCTCGCTCCGGTACAGGTCCTCGCCCATCCCGACCCACTGGCTGCCCTGGCCGGTGTAGACGAACGCCACGATCTGTGGCGGCGCCCGTCCGGGCTCGTCGGCGACTTCGGCCAGCGCGCGTAGCTCGTGTCGCAACGATTCGACGTCGCGAAAGGTCAGGCCTGAGCGGACGGGGAAATGGCTGCGCCCGACGCTCGCCGTCCAGGCCATGTCGGCGAGCAATTCGTCCGCCGCCCCGTCCGAAGTCGCAAGGGCCTCGGCCTTTTGATCCAGCCAGGCAAGGTATCGCTCCGCCAGGTCCCGCAGGGCCTGGTCGGTCTTTCCGGACAGCGACAGCAGCCGCGACGTACGCGCATCCGGCGGGCGTCGAGCCCGTCCGTCCTCTGCCGGCTCCCGAGGCGCAACGGCTACCGTCCGCGGTAAACCCGGCGGGCCCCAGAGTTCGTCGAGTCGGTTGGACGCAGCGTCCGGCTGCACGAACCCCTCCACCACGACGTGTGCGTTGGTGCCCGACCAGCCGAAGCCGCTGACACCGGCCAGCGGAGGGCCGTTTGCATGCGAAGGCCAGGTCGTGGCTTCCGACGTGACGCGCAGCGGGATTCGCTCCCAGTCGAACTCCGGCGTGGGATCCCGGAAATGCAGGTGCTTGGGGATCACGCCGTGATTCATCGCCAATAGCACCTTGATTAAACCGGCGGTGCCCGCGGCCGGCTCGAGGTGGCCGAGGTTTGTCTTGACCGAGCCGATCAGCAGCGGTCGATCCGCCTCGCGCTCTTTCCCGTAGGCCGCTGCCGCTGCCCGTAACTCGATTGGATCGCCGACCTCGGTGCCCGTGCCGTGCGCCTCCAGGTAGTCCACCTGGAACGGTCGAACGCCCGCCCGCCGCAGCGCCTCTCGAATGACCTGCTCCTGGGCTGTCTCGTTTGGCACCGTCAGTCCCGCGCTGGCCCCGTCCTGGTTCACGGCCGATCCACGGATGACGCCCCAGATCCGATCGCGGTCGGCCTCCGCCTCGCGCAGCCGCTTCAGCACCAGGATTCCGCAGCCTTCGCCCCGCACATACCCGTTGGCGGCGGCGTCGAACGTCTTGCACCGTCCGTCGGGCGCCAACATGCGGGCATTGGCGCGAAGCTCGATCAGCCGCCCGGACAGCATCACGTGCACCCCGCCCGCCAGCGCCAGGTCCGCCTCGCCCCGCTGCAACCCGACCACCGCCTGGTGGATCGCGACCAGCGATGACGAGCAGGCGGTGTCCAGCGCCATCGCCGGTCCCTGGAGTCCCAGCGCGAAGGCGACGCGACCAATGGCGGTGTTGAATGACGTGCCGCTGACCGCATACAGGCTGGCGGCGGGCCCGGCCGTCTCGCTGATGTTCTGGGTCAGCTCGCGGTATTCCTGGTTGCTGACCCCGGCATAGACTCCGGTGCGGCTGCCGTGCAACCCGTCCGGATCAATCCCCGCATCCTCCAGCGCTCGCCAGCTCGTTTCCAGCATCAGCCGCTGTTGCGGGTCCAGCAGTTGCGCCTCGACGGGCGAAATCCGGAAGAACGGGGCATCAAACTGGTCAATCTCGTCGAGGTAGGCGCCAAAACGACAGCCTTCGCTCTGAACGTCGGCGGACGGAAAAAGCTCGCCGATTCGCCCAACGCCGGAACCCGGAACGCCCTCGATCACCCCGCTCTCGCCAGCTTCGAGCAACCGCCAGAAGTCCGTCACGCTCGGCGCCCGCGGAAACCGGCAAGCCATCCCAACGACCGCAATCGGTTCCCCATCCGGCCCTGCGCTCGGCTCAGATTCGAAAGGCCGAGTGCCCCGGTCGGCTTGAGACTCCGATACGCCTGCTGAACTTCTCATGATCTTCTCGAGACTCTGAGTGTTCCCGGAGCCCACGCCCTCACGTGCCAGCGCACCGCGCTAAACCCCGCCGAGGTTTCGTGGCCGCCGGCTCTCGGGCAGTTGTCTCCATTGACGACTGTGGGTACACGATAGATTGTCTGCCTATGGGAGCATCTGGGTAAAGGAATCTCCAGACCCCTGGACGTCGTCTCGTTCGAAGACACCGCCTGATCCGAAGAATACGCAACCCTCTCGTGCATGAGTAACGTCGCGTGCCTGTGCCGGCCCAGATGCCGTCGCAGTCCGTCCCACCGAAGGCAAACCTCGGTGAAGCGGGCAGCGGCAACCTGGTCGTGAATTCAGCCACGGTGTCAACGTCGATTCAGCGAGCGCAGCCGGCTGTTGAATCCCTCACGGTGACAGCGTCCGGCGTCTCGCACCTCGGCGCGACCAGGGCTACGCCCGCGGCTGAATCCTCAGCGTATTCCTGATCGTCGGCCGCACCTCATCACGACCCAGGCCGATCCGTTGAAACCGCCCCGCCAGCCAATCCTCGAACTGATTCGCGTAGTGCGGGCTCCCCGGCTGACCCGACGGCCCTGCCGCGTCCAACGTCCACATTTGCGCCGGTGCCTCGGCAAGGTCCACCAGCAGCCGGTAATTCGCGCCGCTCCGCGAGACGAAGTCCGGCGCGGAACCGGAATTCGACACCACCAGGCCATTCCCGCTCACCGCGTCGCCCCCGCGGTCCAGCAACGGTCCCAGGTCACCCCGACCGGACAGCAGGTGTTGCAACGGCAACTTGTGGAGCCGCCCCCACCGCCACGTCGATATGTCTTCACCCAGCCGCTCCGTGAGTTCGTCCAGGGCTCGGCCCATCGCCGACCGCACCGCCGCGTCCCGCGCTTCCGGCGATGCAAACCATCCCACGTCGTCATCCGCCAGCAACCGCAGCGACAGGCTGCCGATCCCACCGGCCACGAAGGCGGCCGGATCACCGACCGCCAGGGCCGACGCATCCGCTGAAAAGCGCTCCGCTGCAACCGCTTCGTCCCACTGGAACTGGAACGCCTCAAAGATCGCCGCCGCCGCGCTCTCGGTCTCCACGCGTCGGTCCCAAGCCCGCAGCGCCGCCGCTGCCGCTCGCAACCGCGCATCGCCCCCGTCCAGGATCCGCACCAGCGCTGGCGTCGCATCCACCGCCCGCAACGCCAGCACGTCGTACTGCATCGAGGCCATCTCCTCGCGGCTATGAACCTCGCGCGACTCGATCATCTGCCGGATGCGCCGCGCCCGATAGCCAGTCGGCGACATGTTGGCTAGCGGATACGCAAAGTCCGCCCCGGCCGGCAGGTTGTTCGCCGTCGCCACCCAGCCTCGGTTCGGCTCGCGCACCGACGGCATCCCCTCGAACGGGATCATCCCATGCCACGCATCGGACGAATCCCACCCGCGCCCGTAGGCGCGCTCCTCGCCAGCCCGAATCGGCACCTGGCCCGCCGCTCGGTACCCAAAGCCCCCGTCCACGTCCCCGAACACCATGCTCAACGTCGGCGACGCCCATCCCCGCAGGGCATCCTCGAACTCGTCGCACGACTCCGCCGCATTCATTCCAAGGATCGACGTCGGCCACCCGCACGGCAGCGCTCCGACCCATCGCAGCGAAACCGGCCCCGTCCCGCGCGCGAAGTCCGGCAGGACTTCGTCGACGATCGGCCCATTGCGCGACGACCGCACCACCGCCTCGCGCACCCCCTCGCCGCGCACCCGGATGGCTTCCACCCGCTCCTGAGCCGGCTCCCACCGGTCGTCGTAGAGAAACGCGCCGGGGTGAGCCGGATCCGTGCGTTCTTGGTACAGATCGCGCTGCGAACTGATGTTGTTCGTAATCCCCCAGGCCACTCGCCGGTTCCGACCGATCAGGATCCCCGGCGCCCCCGCATAACCGGCCCCCGCCACGTTGTACTGCCCGCCCACCAGGTGCGCCTGGTACCAGCAGTTCGGCGCCCCGAACGCGATATGTGGATCACTCGCCACCATCGCCCCGCCCGACGCGCTGCGGCTCGGCCCGATCACCCAGTTATTGCTGCCCGTACCGTCGTCAATTCCTCCCATCGATGGCTCGCCCGCGCCGTTCCCAACGCTCGCGTACTCGCCCGGATGCAGGATTGTCTCGTCGATCGCCTCAGCCGTCAGGAAGGCCCGGTACAGCGCCCCTTCCCCCAGGGCGCGCTTCGCCAACTCCGGCACCGCGATCACCGGAAACCGCCCCGTCAGATACCAGCGAAACTCCCCCAGCAGCGCAATCGAATCCAGCGGCCGCCACGGCTCCGGCCGGTAGTCCAGCAGGTCGAACTCGATCGGCGGCGCGTCCCGGCATGCCTCGATAAACGCGTTCACCCCCGCCGAGAACGCCTCGTACCTCGCCGCCGTCTCGCCTGGTAGGCGCGCCGTCTCCTCCTCCGCGATTCGATGCAGCCCAACTGTCCGCGCCAGTAGGTCGTATTCATATGCTTCCGGCCCCAGCACTTCCGACAGCCGTCCCAGTGCCTGCCGCCGCAGGTAGTCCATCTGGAACAGCCGGTCCTGCGCCATCGCGTAGCCGTACCCCACAAACAGATCCGGCTCCGTCTCCGCGAAGATGTGCGGCACCCCGCAGGCGTCCCGGTGGATCTCCACCGCCGCCCCAACCGGGCCCGTGGTCTCCCCCTCGATCACCGCCAAACGACGCTTCGTCTCCCCGTCCCACCACGCCTCGAACTCGTCCCCCGTCAACCCCGCCGCGTCGCGAACGTTCGCAATCGACGTCCCGCGCCCCAACCGGCGCAGCATCTCCACCGAGTCGATGGCTATGGCTCTACTCCCATGCGTATCCGTACAGGCGCGACCGCTCCAGGTAAAACCGCACCGCGCACTCCTCCAGTGGACACCGCGTCCCGCCGGTCCAGCGCGCCATCGTCGACGTGCTATCCCCCTGCCACGGGATGAAGTCGTCCTTGCTGAAGCCTTCCACCACGTTCCCGTCCGGATCCAGCAACTCCGCCAGTAGCGTCCCTTCCGTCACCGTCGAAGTCGCCGCATTCAGCATCAACTGCTTCCCGCCAACTGGCAACGGATGCGTCGTCAGCGTCCCCACCACATCCCCGCCCGGACCCGAAACCGCCGCCCAGTACCGGTTGACCGCCCAGCTGGCCCGGCAGATCGCCGAAAAGAACGGCCAAATCGAAGGACTCTTGGACGCAGGATCGCCGTGCAGCCCCTCCGTCGCCGAGAAGTACATGTAGTGACGCCCGTCGTACTCGATCAGGTTGTGCGAGGGCCACAGCATCCCGCCCCCGTAGTCCCCCAGCGCGCCCGTCGACACCGACGGCAGCCGCACCCGCCGGTCCCAGATTCGCCCGTCCGCGCTCCCGCCCAGGTGCAACTCCATCGTCTGCGTCCGGTTCAGATAGATGCCAATCACCCCCAGGTACCCGCTCCGCACCGGCGTCACGCACAGTTCCATGATCTGGATGTCCTGCGGGTCGTAAATGTCCGGCTGGATGATCGTCTCGAACGGACTCCAATTCGACCCGTCCGGGCTCGTCCGCCGCGCCATCACCCGCCGGCCCTCCGCGAAAATGTCGTAAGGAACCAGCCCGCCCGGATGCGCCGGCTCGCCCAGCTTGTGTGTCGCCATGTACGTGCCGTCGGGTTCGCGAAAGATATACGTCGTATCCGCCGTGTGCTTCGGATTCTCGTAGGGAATCACCAGCCGCACCCCCGGCACCGCCACTTCCAGCACCGGGCCCTCGCTCACCGTCCAGTTGATCCCGTCCGGCGAGAAATACCGGTACATCCCCCGCGCATGCGTCCGGCCCGCCGGAGGCGGTGGCAACCCGCGAACGAACCCCGGGCTTCCCGCCGCCGTATTGCCGGGGTCGCGCATCACGAACATCTCGTAACGCCGCTCCGGCTCCGCCTCCGGGTCGATCATCACCGAGCTGTACATGCTCGGCCCGCCCGAATCGAAGTCCATCAGGATATTCGTGCGCGGATACCCCGGCTGCGGGCACAGATCCAGTTCTGGACGCGTCCATTCCACCCCGTCTTCCGAGACCAGGTGCGTCACCCGCCGGAAATTCTCGAAATACTCCGTTGTCAGCGGCGTCGAGACGTGCCACGCCTTCCACAGCCCGTCAATCGGGTCATGCGCAAAGGTCCCGTGCGCAAACACCGAGCCGCTGTCCCACGGCCTCGCCGGCGTCACCAGCGGATTGTTGGAGTCCAGCTCGCCCGGCTCCAGCCGCCAGGCCAGCAACTCCTGCGCGGCGATGTCCTCGCCCAGGATCATCGACAGACAGTCGGTCCGCCGCTCTACCCCCGTCGGAAACGAGAAAGCCATCTCATCCTCACGCGGCTCGCCGCAGCGACCTGCCGACCGGGCGCGAATCTAGCAGACGACTCTCAGGGCGCCACTCCGGATCGAGAAAGTCGCAAAGGCTTCGCTGGCTGAGCCCGCTGGCCGAGCCGAACAGCGACAGCTCCCGCTTGCCGCCCAAGGATGCACCTGAGGTCTGACTCCTTTTCGACCGCCTTCGGGTAGAAAGGCTTTGGTTCCGAGATTCTTGACGACGAGAGTTTCGGTGCCGCATCATCTCTACGGAGTCTGGAGTGGCGATATGCGGCCACGAGGCGTGGCTAGGTGTCGTGTATTCGCAGGGGGAGGGGCCAATGGACCGCAACAGGCACGTGAGCAGACGCTTGATTCTGAAACTGGCTGGGTCCGGTGCCCTCGGTGCGAGTGCCGCTGTGGCTCTGGCGGCCTGCGGTGAGACCCAGGTCGTTGAAGTCATCAAGGAAGTTGAGGTTGAGAAGGTCGTCACGCAGGAGGTTGTCAAGGAAGTTGAGAAGGTCGTCACAAAGGAAGTCGTGAAGGAAGTCGAGAAGGTCGTAGAGGTTCAGGCTGCGCCGCAGGCCGTGACCGCCATCATTCGGGTGGCCCATGACCACACCTCCGGTCCGCGGGGTACGGCGATGAAGTGGGCGCTTGAGCAGTTTGCCAAGGCATACCCCCACATTCCCATCAAGTTCGAGCCGCAGGGTGGGGATTACCAGGAAGCTTTCGGCATTCAGATGACGGCCGGCACGCAAGCCGAAATTGCGCTCCTCGATGCGGGCTTCGTCAACCAGTGGATTCAGCCTGGTGGCTTCACCCAGATCAACGAAGAAATGCGCAAGCATTCGGACTGGGATCCCTCGCGCTGGTGGTTCTCAGCCGATGAATACACGGTCAACTTCTTCAACACCATCCCGGCCCCAACCAACAAGCCCATTGAGGGTCCGCAGTTCGGCATGACCTATCAGGGGGCCTGCACCGGCCTGATCTTCAACTACGACATGGCTGAAGCGAAAGGCATCCCCGAGCCTTCGGAGGGCAGCTTCGGTCTGACCACCGACTTCGTCGAAACCGCAATGAAGGCCACCGACGCCGAGGCCGGCGAGTGGGGCAAGTGGATGCACGTGCATCCCGCCCTCACCTGGGGTGGCTGGGTCTTCGGCCTCAGCGACACCGGAACCAGGCACTTCCGCAGCGCCGACGGGTTGCACCTCGAGTGCTTCGACGAAGGCGGCGACAAGGGCTATCAGCTGGCGATCGACTCCATTCACAAGGACAAGTACGCCTTCCCGCCGTCAGATGCCGGCGAGTTCTCTGGTGAGTTCGGCGACCCGTTCTCGGCCGGGAAAGTCCTCTACGGCTGGCACAACGGCGGCGTCGGCGGAAATGTGGCCCGCATCGAAGACCGGTTCCACTGGGGGCTCATCGTGCCCCCTGAAGGACCGCGAGGGCAGATCCCGGGCTCATACATCGGCCAGCCGCACGCCGTGACGAATGCGGCGGGCAATGCCGGCAGCACCGAGCAAGCCATCGAGTGGCTGCTCTTCATGGCGGGACCCGTCGTCCAGGAGCGCATCGCCATCGACAAGGGCAGCACTCCGGTGCTCAAGGAAATCTATGACGGCGACGTGATCAACGCGCCGCCGCCGGACAACTACGGCACGTTGCACATCAAGCTCATGCGTGAGCGCGACGATCAGCGCAACTGGCAGGGCGCACACCCGCACTGGTGGGAATGGGCGGCCTGGTGGGGCGCCGCCGATCCCGGCTTCGCCGGCGAGGAGACCGCGGAGGAAAGCATCGAGCGGATGGTCACCACGTCCGACAAGGTCCTGCAGGCGACCAAGGAGGACTACGACGCCTACGAGGCCTACATAAAGACGCTGCCCAGCTAGATGCGAAGAGGCGCGTTGTGCGTGCCACACCTCGACCGGCCGACGCCATCGGGCTTCGGCCGGTCGGCGTTTCGGAAACAGCGCTTGCGCTGCCTGGCGCCGCGTCGTGCTACGTTTTCCCTGCGTCGACGCCGGGTTCGCCAGTCGGTCTGGACGGGTTCCACGACATGAGGAGCTGTCCGTCGTGAGCCAGATCATTGCACAGCGAATCGAGACCGAACGCCACTGCCTCACGGCCGACCAGCTACAGCGATTCGAGCGAGACGGATACCTCCTGGTCAAGGGCGTACTGGACCCGGCGGAATCGATCGATCCCCTGATTGCCGAGTACGAAGGTGTGCTCGACCGCCTGGCGCACGAGCTTCACCAGGCGGGCGAGATCGCCTCGACGTACGACGACCTGAACTTTAGCGACCGGATGGTTCGGATCTATCAGGAGACGGGGCGTGACTTCGCCAGCAATTTCGACTGCTGCCTGCCCAGTCGTGGAACCACGCACGACACGCCCATGTGGCTCGGCCCGGCAGTCTTCGACGTTCTCAGGCACGACCGTGTTCTCGATCTGGTGGAGTCCATCATCGGCCCCGAGATCACATCCAATCCGGTTCAACATGTGCGCATCAAGCCTCCCGAACACGCACTCCCGGAGGGCGCCGATCACGTCCTGGTGCGTGCCACCAATTGGCATCAGGACAACGCCGCGGTTGATCCCCTTGCCGACGAAACCGACATGCTCACCGTTTGGATCTCGCTCTCGGAGGCAACGATCGAGAACGGCTGCCTGCGTGTGATTCCCGGGAGCCATCGGGACGCACTGCGTATCCACTGCGCACCCCCGCACGTCGCGATCCCCGATGTGCTTCTGGAGGTGGATCAAATAACGCCCGTGCCAACGCAGCCCGGCGACGTCATCCTCATGACCAGGTACACCTGCCATGATTCGCTTCCCAACGTCAGCGACCACTGCCGCTGGAGCCTCGACCTCCGGTACAACCCCACGGGCCAACCCAGCGGTCGTCCGGCGTTCCCCGACTTCGTGGCCCGGAGTCGCCGCGAGCCGGCCAGTGAGCTTCGAGACCCAGGGGCCTGGGCCCAGCTCTGGTACGACGCCCGGGCGCGCCTGGCCGCCCATCCCGACGACTTCATCATCCGCTGGCGCGGCGACGAGCCGGTGTGTGCCTGAGCCGCATCGTCAGCAAGTAGGCGGGTAAGCGGAACCACGTCTCCGGCGACCTGACTCGTCGCGGCCCGACTCGTCGGCTTCGGCGACCTCAAGACCACCCGCGTGCTGACCGGCTCCGCTATCGATCGTTCGAGTTGAACGGCGCGGCTAACGCCGCCCGGATTCGGAGTCGTGACCTGGCCGGGTCGCGGGAAACGCGAACGGTGTTGGCGTTGCATCTGCTTGCCCAGCGTCACCTCAGCCGCCCGACCCGATGGAAACCAGGGAGACTCCAAGGAGAAGGAGGAATCGACGACGCTTCCAGCGATTCCAGGCAGGGGCCCGTCGCGAGTCGCGTTGCCTGCTGTCCATGAGATCCGGTTCTCTCGGGAATGCGAGGCGGCCTACCGGCTCGACCGTCGATCGTTCAGAGATGAACGGTGTGGCTAGCGTCCTCCGGAACAGTTCGCTACGCAGGCGTCGTGGCCCTCCTTGGTGCCGGGAAATGCAAAGGGCGTTGGGGTTGCCAATGCGCCGCCGCCGCCGCCGCACGCGACTGACCCCACCGAGCCCAGGAACACCCCCAGCAACACCAGAAACCGCCGCCGTCGCAAGACGTTCGACGCAACGACCGATCGTGAGTCACGTTGCCTGCTGTCCATGAGATTCGTCTCTGAACTATCCGGCTGTCGCAGTAATTGTAGCGAGGCCGCTCGTCGACCACGCGCCTGACTGGGATCGTTGGTAGGAACGGCGGTGCCGATCAGGCCGAGCAGACTGGTCATGGGTGGGGACACAGCGCCATCTGAAATGGGGGGCAGCGAGCACGTCTCTTCCAGGGTCCCAGGTCAAGTCGAGGAGTAGGTAGCCCGGCGAAATCACGGCCTACAGGTTAGAATGACTGCGATTAGAGTCGGGGGACCAGGAGATGGCTAAAGAGAGAGTTCTGATCACCGGTGCGAGCGGCTTGGTTGGTGGGATCACGATCGAGGCACTTAGCGACCGATATGACTTCAGCGCAATTAACCGACGCCCTGTTTCGGAAATCCCGTGTATTCAGGCCGACATCTCGGACTTGAACTCAATCCGACCTGCATTTGCAAATGTGGAAAAGGTGCTTCACCTTGCGGCCTATACGGACGATATCAACTGTCCATGCGGAACCCGCGCGTGTGATGACTGCTGGGGCCAAACCATGTCAATCACGGTAAACGGCACCGTCAACGTCTTTCGAGCGGCACAGGAAGCCGGTGTGTCGCGAGTCGTGTTCATGAGCACCGGGGGCACGATGAACGGATACGAACGGGACGAGAACTCACCGTATGCGCTGATATCGGAAGGACGATTTGACGACGTTCCCAAGGTGTGGCCCATGGTGACATCAGGCTGGGCTGCTCGTCCGACGAGCCCGTATCACGTCGGAAAACTGTTCGGCGAAGCTTGCGCGCGCTACTTCGCTGACAACTACGATATGTCCGTCATTGTGATCCGTCTCGGAAACGTCTCGGCTTCCGATCGCCCCGTAACGCGTCGGCAGTTCTCGGGGTACTTGAGCCACATTGACACAACGCAGATGATCGACAAGTGCCTCGGCGCCCCCGACGACATGCGGTACCGCGTCTTCGATGCGATTTCTGAAAATCGCTGGCGATGGCGGGATACAGCACCGGCAAAGCAAGAACTCGGATGGATTCCGACCAGTTCATCCGATGTCTTCAACTACTCGGAGTATGACGAGTAGAGAGCTAAGGACTACGTCTCCGACCCCGCGCATCTGACCGGTTCGGATCGTGGACGGTGAGCTGCGTCCTCCGTCTGTGGATTCCTCCCATGGCCCTTCGATGAAGCTCGGCCGTCAGGCGCGCCGGGCCTGCCACCTCTTCCAGTCCGCGGCTGACATTCCCTCACGCTGGCGGAGAATCGCGCGCGGCAACTCACTGCGGACAACTTCGGTGGAAATGATCTTGAGACTGCGGTCTGGCAGTGGAAGCTCGACAGGGAGGTTTCGCCGGCGTTCGGATTCCCGGATGGCAATGGCGATCTCCAGCGCCTCCCTGGCGTCTTCGCCGCTGCAATGGGGTGCATCGCCGGTCTCAATGCAATCGAGAAGGTTGTAAATCACGTTTACCCCGCCGCTCCGACGCCGGCGCGGGGGTGGGAAAAACCGGCGACCAAACGCTCCAAGTCCCTTCTGGCTCGCGTAATTCTCGGCTCCCGGTTCTTGAGTCCATAGCTCAATTTCACGCGCGTCATTCAGGATCCGGATGGCTCCGTTGGTACCCACAATGTCATGGGAGTTTTCGGCGGGCCCGTTTGCAAATGCCCGCACGTGTCCTCGGACGTTGCCGGGAAAGGAAATGACGGCGCTGCCGGAGAAGTCGTTTTCCGGATGCTCTGCGTCGAGAATGGCATCGCCCACAAGCGATGTTGCCCGACCCGGCATGTACATGGTGAGCGTGGTAATCAGGTGGCTGCCGTTGTGCGATAGGCCGCTCTGGGCTCTCGACTGGACGAACAGCAGGTCACCAATGACCCCGTCGTTGAGGAGCTCGAGAGCCTGCCGATAGTCGTCACGCCAGCGACGTGTGCAGTTGACTGCGAGCACAATGCCCGCCTTCGCACAGGCATCAATGGCCTCATCGGCCTCCGCCAGTGAAAGAGTGATTGGCTTATCAGCCCAAACGGCACGAACGCCGTAGCCCCCGTTGGCAATTGCGGTAAGGATCTCTCCTCGCGGTTTGGCCGAGGTACAAACGCTAACGATGTCCGGCCGAGTCTCCTCAAGCATCTGTCGGTAGTCGGCATAGAGCGCGTCGAAACCCCAGCGTTGCCGTGCGGACTCACGCTGTTCTTCCCACGTGTCCGCCATGCCAACGATTTCGACTTCCGGCACCGCCCGGTAGCACGCGATGTGCGAGTAGGGCAATTGATTGCCGTCGTATTTCTCTATTTCATCATCAATGGTGCTTGCTATACGGCCAAGGCCAATGACTGCAACCTTGAGCTTAGCCATTTGTTATTCCCACGATTTATCCGTTGCCTGCGGCTTCGCGAGCAGTCTCGATGGCGCGGGGCAGCGGATGATTCAAGACTTCACGAGAAACAATTCCGAGACTGCGATCCTCGATCGGAAGGTCGACTCGGCCTCCCCCTTGTCGGTGCGATTCCCGGACGGCAATTGCTATTTCAAGAGCCTCCCGCGCATCCTCCCCCGGACACCGCGAGTCTTCTCCTGTCTCAATGCAGTGCAACAGGTCGTAAAGGGCATGTACCCCGGTGGCTCGCGGCTTTTGCGCAGGTCGGAACATGTGCCGTACCGGTGCGGCGCGCCGCTGGCCGGGGATGGCTTTGTCGAGCACCCATAGGTCACCTACCAGGCCGTCTTCGGTGAACCGAAACATGCCCTCGGTGCCGGTGATGTCGTAGGTCATCTCCAGGCCACCGGTACGCATGCCCCGGAATTCTCCGCGCACGCCGTCGTCGCACACGAAGTACCCATTGCCGGCAAAGTCGTCGTCGCCGCTAACCGCTTCGTCCGACACCGCTTCCCCGGCCACCCAGGCAACCGGGGCGTCGGTAAACATCGTCAGGCGGGTGATGAGGTGGCTGCCGTTCTGCGAGAGGTCGCAGGCAAGATTTCCTGATACATGCACCACGTCGCCGATATAGCCCGCATCGATCATTTCGCGAGCCTGCATGAAGCTATCCCGCCAGCGATGCGTGCAGTTCACGGCCAATGTGATGTTGTTTCTTCGGACGGCTTCAATGATTTCGTCGGCGTCCGCGAGCGAGTATGTGAGCGGCTTCTCCGCCCAGATCGCCTTTACCCCATGGTCACCGTTTGCAATCTCCAGGATGATGTCCTTGCGTGGCTTCATTGATGTGCACACGCTGACGATCTGCGGACGAGTTTTTTCCAGCATCTCGCGATAATCACTGAATAGCGCGTCGATCCCCCACTTGATCCGGGCGGCCTCCCGCTGCTCGGGCCACGTGTCACACAGGCCAACGACTTCAATCTCTGGCACTTCGGCCATGCAACCGATGTGCGCGTGTGGCAATGGCCACCCGTCGTACTTGTGCCGTTCTTCGTCCCACGTGCTTGCCACGCGCCCAAGTCCAATCACGGCGGCCCGCGTCACTGGAAACGGCCGTTCACGCATGTGTGCCGGCACCACAACAATCCCGGATTGGCAACGAATGGGCCATTGTTGGTGTCAACTGGGTTCTCGGCAACCGGACCTAGCAGCCGGGATGTCCCGGTATGCACGAATCATGGACGCTGTCCTTGTCGGAAGTGCCGGGAAACGAGTAGGGCGTTGGAAGCTGCTGCGTGTCGATCGCCTCACCCCCACTATCCCCGGCGCCATTGCCCCCACATGCCGCCAGCCCCGCGGTAGTCAGGGACAAGCCAAGCAAAACCAGGAACTGCCGACGCCGCCAGGATTTCGAATCATGGACCGATGGTGGCTCAGTACTCCTGCTGGCCATGAGCTTTGCCCCTGAACTATCCGACCGTCGTAGCAATTGTAGCCGGAAGAAGGGAGCTGACCCTGGATTGAGTGTCGAGGCGGCTTGCTTGAGTGCACCGAGTCTGCGGCGCCAAATCGACTCGGCCTGGCACCTGGCGAGCGGATGACAGCGACCCCAACCGGCGAGGTCTGGATCATTCGGGCCTGAACTGCCCCGTGCTATATTTCCGTAGGGCCACGCTGGGCTTTTTGGGCGTTCGGCCGG
Source organism: Chloroflexota bacterium (assembly GCA_022820025.1). Lineage (GTDB taxonomy): Bacteria > Chloroflexota > UBA11872 > UBA11872 > UBA11872 > UBA11872. The sequence goes on along the minus strand of JAJEGF010000059.1, from coordinate 17,540 downwards.
GTCCCGCTAAACGAGGAGAAGTCGGCCATGAGCCAGGTCATGACCCCGAGTACCGAGACACGGAACCACTTCCTCACGGCCGAGCAGCTAGAGCAATTTGAGCGTGACGGCTATCTCAGAGTCGAAGGTGTAATCGACCCGGAGGCATTCATTGACCCGCTCTTTGCCGACTACGCACGGGTGCTCGATCGACTGGCGAACGAGCTGTACGAGCGCGGCGAGATCGACTCCACCTACGACGATTTGCCGTTCGGCGACCGCATGATTCGTGTCTACCAGGATTCCGGGCGCGACCATGCCAGGTACTTCGACTGCAGCCTGCCCAACCGGGACGTCAGGCCGGATACCCACATGTGGCTCGGTCCGTCGGTCTTTCACCTCCTCACGCATGCGGGGGTCCTGGACGTTGTCGAGTCGGTCATCGGCCCCGAGATAACGTCCAACCCGGTGCAGCACGTGCGCATCAAGCCGCCCGAGAAAGCGCTCCCGGACGGTGCGACCGATGTCCTGGTCAGGGCCAACCCCTGGCATCAGGACAACGGTGTGGTCGACCCGATTGCCGACGAGACGCACATGCTCACCGTGTGGATCTCGCTCTCGGCGGCAACGCCTGAAAATGGGTGTCTGCGTGTCATCCCGGAGAGTCATCGGGGAGCCTTGCGAACCCACTGCCTGAACCCGGTCGCAATCCCCGACGCGCTCCTGGAGCTTGATCGGGTCACGCCGGTGCCAACCGAGCCCGGCGACGTGATCATCTTCAACAAGTACACCTGTCACGGCTCTGGCCCCAATGTCAGCGACCACTTCCGCGTCAGCCTTGACCTGCGCTACAACCCCACCGGTCAGCCAACCGGCCGGCCCGCGTTCCCGGATTTCGTCGCGCGGAGCCGCCGCGATCCTTCTAGCGAGCTTCGGGATCCGGAGGCGTGGGCCCAGCTCTGGTACGACGCCCGAACGCGGCTGGCCGCCAAGGGTGAGAACTTCGCCTTTCGCTGGCTGGGGGACGATCCCGTCTGCGCATAGACAGCGCAGTCAACCTGCGGCCCAATACGATGGTGCTGCGGTTCAGGCTAACCCGATAGCCCGCAACAGTGTCTCTTGCACCAGGAATTCGTGCTCCAGCGTGCGATCCGGCGGCTGCTCGCCTCGGATAGTCGCGAGCAGCGCCGCCAGGCCTGGGAAGTAGCGCCGAGCCGGCGGCACCGGCACCGTCTGCCAGCCTTTGGCGTACCCATCCCGATCCTCGTCCAGGCATAGCCGAATCTCGGGCCGGACGCTACTACCACGCCGCGTCTCGAACGGCTCCAGGATCACGCTCCCTCGCGTTCCGTAGACCTCGAACCGTCGCGACTCCCACGAGTCAAGTTCCATGTTGGTGGACTCAAGGGTCACCATGGCCTCCGGGTACTCGAAGATGGCGGCCGTGTTGTTGTAGTACCACGGCGGATCTGTCGTCCACTCGCCCTCCGCGAAGGACGAGAAGCTCTCGGCATCGTGCCGCTGGAACCGCGTGACTCGCTCCGGCCGCCCCAGGATCGACACGATGATGTCGACCAGGTGGCCGCCCATGATGAAGATGATGCCGCCGGCCCGCACGCCGGGCGACTCCCACAGCTTCCATCGGTCCGCGCTGCCTGGCGCCGCGGACAGGCGGCCGCGAATCGAGAAGATATCGCCCAGCCGGCCAGACGTTGCCCAGTCCAGGACAAACTGAAATCCAGGATCGTAGCGGTACATATAGCTCAACTGAACATTCAGCTTGCGTGCACGCGCAATGTCCAGCACGTCCCGCCACTCCGCCAGATCGTTACCCGCCGGCTTGTCCAGCCAGACGTGTTTGTCGTGCTCCAGCACTTCGCGAGTGAAGCGCAGGTTGTCAAAGATCTCGCCCTCGACGGCAATTCCAACAATGCTCTCGTCTTCAAGCATCTCTTCCTTGGCTGCGAACCAGTGAACTCCTTCGTACTCCTTCTGACCGCCTAGACGCTCGATTTTTTCCTTGTCAGGCTCATAGACTCCGACGAATTCCACTTCGTCGGTCTGACTCAGCACGCGCGCCTTATCGTGCGCGTGATCGTGCGCAATTCCGTACTGCCCCATTCGCATGCGCCGATCATGCGGAATGTTTCGGGTCGCTGTCGAACGACAGGAAACTCCGCGTCGCGCACACGCACGCGTCGACGACGGATTCCCTGCGTCACCGACTGCGGCGTTACGAGATTTAGTTTCGCTATTGCTCGGATCGGGCGGCGGCGAACTGCTTCCACTCTTCACGCAGGATTCCGTAGCGAACTTCGTCCAGCACTCGTCCCCCATGCACCCAGTGCTGTCGCAGCAGCGCCTCGCGCTGCATGCCCAGTTTCTCCGCCAACCGGATTGACCGGACATTGGCGGCGGTCGCCGTGGCCGTGATCTTGATGATCGGCAGCCGTCGGAACGCTTCGTCAATCACGGCCGACACCGCCTCGGTCATGAGTCCGCGGCCCCACAGCCAGCGAGCCAGTTCGTAGCCAACCTCCGCCCGCCGTTTCCCACGGGCAATCCGCAAACTCACCCCACCAACCACGCGGCCGTCCTGCTCCATGGCCCACACGCACCGCTCGTGCCGATCGGCCAAGACCTGCGTCGCGACAAAGACATCCGCATCTTCTCGCCGGAACGGCTGCGCGACTTGCAGATTTCGCACAACCTCCGGATCACGCCGATAGGCATAAACATCGTCCGCGTCCGCCGTACTGAACGGCCGCAGCCGGCAGCGTGCCGTTTGGATGCGCTCCGGCAGTGGCGGCCAGTCATCGACGGTCACCTCGAAGCGCGTCGCTCCATCGAAGGCCGCGGAATCAGCGCCGGCGCCAGGCTGGCCTCCAGTGCGTCGCCCACGGCATTACGCGCCAGGGCGTCCTTTACCACCCCCAGCGCGTCACGGAACGCCTCCAGCGTGATGCCCAGGTCGCGGTCGTTGTGCGCCGAGCTATGGCGCGGATGCGTATTGAACAGAACGCCCCGCTTGGCGGTCTCCTGCGCCACCAACACGTTCAGCTTCTTCGTCGCCTCCGCGTCGGACGGCTCGCTAAACGTGAAGCCCGGCGTTGCCGGCAGACCTGATATCTCGACCGGCAGGTCCATCTCGTCCAGCACTTCGCGCATGCCCGACTGCAGACGCTCGCCGTAGGCCGCCAAAGCCGTAGGCACGTCGCGTCGCTCGATCTCCGTGAGCGTCGTAATCGCCGCAACAATCCCCACTAGGTCGCTCCAGTAGGTACTGCTGACGAACATGTTCGAGGCCGGCTCCATCACCCAGCGCTGGCCGACGACCGCGCCCATGGCATACCCGTTCGAGATCGCCTTCGCAAAGCACGCCAGGTCCGGAACCACGCCCACGAACTCCTGGATCCCCGTCGCGCCATACCGGAAATTGGTCGTGACCTCGTCAAAGATCAGCACCACGTTCTCGCGCGTCGCCAGCTCGCGCACCCCGGCCAGGTAGCCCTCCGGAGGCGCTACGCCCATCAGGATCGGCTCCATCATGATCGCCGCCACCTGGCCCCGGTGCCGTTCGAGGAGCTGCTCAAGCGCCTCAAGATCCCCCCACGGAAACGGAATGGAAGTGCCCCGCAGCGCTTTCGGCACCCCCGTCGGTTGGATATTCGGCACCGCGAACGGATCGAACGCGCCCTCTTGCAAGTGACCCGCCGCCAGGTACCAGTCATGCCATCCGTGGTAGCCACTGAAGAGCACCACGTCTCGCCCCGTGGTCCCACGCGCGATGCGCACGGCAATTCCGCACGACTCGCCGCCGCCCTTCGAGAACCGCACCATATCCGCGCACGGAATCCGCTCGATCAGCAACTCCGCCAGTTCGATCTCGCGCTCGCTGTTCAGCGAGTACGTGGTGCCCTTGCCGATCTGCTCGATAACGGCCGCGTCCACCACGTCATCCGCATATCCCAGGATCGCCGACGTCACCGACATCCCGTAGTCCAGGTATTCCACGCCCCGGTCGTCCCAGATCCGCGATCCCTTGCCGCGCTCCGCGTACACCGGCGCCACGCCGTTGGCAAAGGCATACGGCCGCCGGCTGATCAGCTGCGAGCCGCCGGGGATTACCCGGTTCGCGCGCTCCCACAGGGCGTAGGAACTCGCCACGTCATGCGTTTGGGGATCCTTCACGTCAGGCCGCCTTTACCCGTCGGAACGACGCACCGGGTCGCCGTCGCTATGCGCCTGCCCCTCACCGTAGCTGCGTGGCACAGCCATGCCAACAGAGCGCGCTGGTTCGTCGCCTCTATCCCTGGTCGTTTCGCATTCGACGCTCGAGTCGCTCCAGCGCGTCCTGCGTGGCGCGAATCTCTCGCAGCAACTCTTCTCTCGACGGCGGCGACTCCAGGTCCCGCAAACGCTCAAGCTTGGCTTCATCGAGATTGTTGATAATGATTGCAATGAACAGATTGAATACGACGAATGTCCCAATCACAACAAAGCTCACGAAATAGATCCAGGAAAGCTCATTCAACGCCATCGCTCGATACATCACTTCCGTCCATCCCTCGAGCGTCACGATGTTGAATAAGGTGAGCAGTGAAATGCCAAGATCGCGCCAATTCTCCGGGTCATGCTCGCCGAACAAATGAAATCCAATGATGGCATAAATGTAGACAACGATACCCATCAGGAGCATGACGTGCCCGACACTTGGAATCGATCGAACAAGCGCCGTTACAATCAGTCGCAGATCCCTGATGGTCGAAACCAATCGCAGCACCCGCAGCAAGCGCACCAGGCGGGCGATCATTGCGAACTGTCCGGTTGCCGGTATGAGCGCGAATACAATGATCAGAAAGTCGAATACGTTCCATCCGTCGCGAAAGTAACCGAGAATACGCGGAGCCGATACCGTCATCTTCAGAATCGCTTCGACGATGAATATAATGAGTGTGATCTGGTGTCCAATATCAATCCACCGTCCGAAATTACGATCGATCTCAGGTGATGTTTCAAGTCCCAGCAATAGTGCGTTGGTAATGATGATCGCGATGATTGCAGCATCGAACGCCGTCGCTTCGGTAGTGCGACGTATCAGATTCAAGGCGGTGTGCGTGACGGCGGTCGGTTTCAAGGGCAATCTGGAGGCGGCGGTGCCATCGCTCCGTGCGGTCCCGGTGGATGCCGGACCGCAGAGCGCGACCGCAGGATCTATGGGCTACATCGGAGTGGGTACGCGGAATCCGGGCGCATCCTAGCAGACTGAATAATCGGCACGGGTCGTCTGTCCCAGTCTGACATTGAATCGGGAAGGCGAGGTCTCGGAGTTGAATTGAACTGTCGACATCTTGATCCGCTGAATCACGTCCCGCGGTCGGCAGCCTTGATCTCCATCAGCGCTGGTGACTCACCGGTGGAAGCGCCGGCGCTGGGTGCCGCCGAGGATCTTTGGCGTCATAGCCGTACATGTGTGGTCGTCGGACCGGCGAATGCCGCGTGGCGACTTGGATTTGGTAGAGAAAGCCATAGTCGCAATCCCGCCTGGCCGTTGTCGGATCCGCCACGACATTGGCGTGAAATGCAATGATCGCACTGGAATCGATTCATTCTCTCGCTTACATCCTCGGTGGTGCCGCGTTGCTCCGAACCGCGTTTAGAGTCACTGGGCTTCAATCCGCGGCGCTCGAAACCGGGCAAGAACTTTCACGCGGATAGCCAAATGCCGCGTATTCGAGCCTTCGAAACCGGGTAAGCCGCGACGCATCGTCGCTGAGTCCAACCTTGGTGGCCGCCGCGGCTATTGAGTTCGTTGCCGAATACTCTACGGATAGTGGTATTGCGCCCTGTTTGGCCTCTGCGTTCTTCGGCGTACCGGGCGCGGAGAACCGCTCGTTCGCGGCATCTCCCCGAGGAGAGACCGTTGCATAACCCAAGGTTGGGTGCGCGAATGACCCTCGACCCAACCCTCTCCCTGTGCAGACCGGAGACATCATGAACACCCGTTCGGAGACATGGTGGACACATTGGAGAGCCATGAGCCTATGGGTCGGTGCCGCTCGAGGAACGGTCGATGACGGAGCACCGGGCGGAGTTCGTGGCGCTGGCGCAACAGCCCGGCGCAAACCGGCGGGCGTTGTGCCGCCACGTTGGGATCGCCCCAATGACCGGCGACAAGTGGCTGCGGTGCTACGCGGCCGAAGGGCCGGCGGGCTTGCAGGATCGCTCGCCGGCGGCCGCACCGCAGTCCGGCGCGGACCGCTCCGGCCATCGAGCAGGCCGTGCTGGCGCTGCGCGCGCGGCACCCCACCTGCGGCGGCCGCAAGCTGTGCGTGCTGCTGGCCCGCCAGGGCGTCCAGCCGCTGCCGGCAGCCTCGCCAACCAGGCGCTCCTGCCCAGGCCGCGGCTGCCGGCCGCACTGGAACTCGGCCGCGCCGCCGGCGCGCTCGGCGTCAACGTTGCGCACAGCGGCACGGTCATCGGGTTGCTCTTCGATGCCGGCGCCGAGCGAATCACATGGGCCGCACATTCGGCACGACAGCGGCTGCCGGAAATCGTGGCGATTCACGACTGCCGAATAATTGGCGGTGGCGCCGCTGTGTATCGAGGCAGGCGACGGATGGTGGCGCCCACCGCCTGACCGCGGCCCGGCATTGCGGATTCGATTCAGCCACCGGGGATTGGCGGGTGTGCCGCCGCTCGCTTCGCGCGAACATGACCTCGGGGAAGCGTTCAGACACCCGGAACCGTCGGGCCGCGGCTTCGGCCTCGAACCTTGTATTAGGGTTTGGCTCGCGGCACGATCTGGCTGGCAATGCGCGTCTCCGGATCACCGCGGCGCACAGGCCAGGGCCCAGACGGCAATAGAAGTCGAGGCAGGAATGTGACAGGCCACGCGAGCGAGCCAATCGATCTCGGCACTCGAAAGCATCTCTTTATCGACTTCTCGCTTATCGATCAAGCGGACGATGTGTCGCTGCGAGTGAATCCGCCGATTGTCGGTGGGGTGGCCATTCATCGGGATCGGGCCTGGGAGCACCACATCCACTTCATGAATTCCGTGATTGACGACAACGGTTTGGCCCGAATGTGGTACGCGTCCAGCAACATGGGTGCCGGCAATCTCCACTCGTATCGCTGGGGATATGCGGAGTCGCTGGATGGCGTCCATTGGCGAAAGCCGGACCTCGGACTCGTTGAACTCAACGGCGTCCGCTCAAACAACCTCCTTCCCGGGGTGCCGGGGAGCGTCTTGATGGACCCCACGGCGCCTCCGGAGGAGCGCTACAAGGGGTATTGGCTTAACTGGGATCCGGACCTCGGTCCACTCGGGTTCGGCTATTCCGTGTCGCCCGACGGCCTTCGGTTCGCCTGGAAGGGCGGAAACGGCGTCGCGCTGCACGGCGACTCGCAGAACCAGGTCTTCTGGGATGAGCGAATCGGACGTTACGTGGCGTATTTCCGCAGCTGGGTCCCTGCCGGGCACAACGGGAAGTCGCTGAGCGGCAACGGGCCCTGGCGGCGTGCGGTCGCGCGCTGGGAAACCGATGACCTCATGTCGCGGGACGGGTGGCAGCTCACCGATACGCCGGTTGATATTCGTGGCCCGCGACTCACCGGCGAGCTTCCCACGGTGCTCGCGCTCGACGAGCAGGACCCACCTGACATGGACATCTACACGCCCTCGGTCGTCAAGTACCCGGGGGCCGATGACGTCTACATCTCGACCTTCTCGGTCTACCGGCACTTCACCGAGGCCGAAATCCTCGATGCGGAGACGCGCCGGAACGACGGCCTGATGGAGATTCAACTTGCCGTGAGCCGCGACGGGATCACCTGGGACCGCCCGGACCGTCGACCCTATGTCCGTATCGATCCCGACGGACCGCGATCCAGGATGCTCTATTCGGCGCTCGGCATGCTCATTCGGAACCGCTCGATCTACCAGTACGCGACCGCGTACGACCAGTCGCATGGGCTCAAACGCAGGAACAACCCGGCCGGCCAGGTCATTTGGACCCAGCAGCGCCTGGACGGATTCGTCAGCGCCGAGGCGGCCTACGGCGGCGGACAGTTGATCACGAAGCCCCTGGTTTTCTCGGGCACTCGCCTGGAGCTCAATGTCGATGCATCCGCCAGCGGCGACGTGCGAATTGAGCTGCAGGACTCCGAGGGGCGAGGCATCGAGGGATACACGCTGGACAGGTGCGACCGCGTGCTGGGCAATCACCTACGGCACGTTGTGACCTGGGCTGGCAACGAACGGCTGCCCGCAACCGGCGGCCGGCCCGTGCGCCTGCGGATTGCCATGCGCGGTGCGCGGTTATACGCCCTGCAATTCGCGGCTGCGTAGCCGAGGTCCGCCCGATTCGCACCGGCTGCGCGCGGCCACCCGCCGGCGTTTCATCGGTTCTCGAGGCCGCGCGCCTTTAGGCTCACCGGCAACCCCGCAAACATCACGATCACCTCATCCGCCGCGGCGGCGAACTGCTGGTTGACTCGCCCCAGGGCATCGGCGTAGTCGCGTCCCAGCCTGGTTGCCGGTATCACGCCGAGCCCGACCTCGTTGCTGACGACAATCCACGCGGAGTTGCTCTGCTCGTAGAGATCGACAAGACGGCGAGCCCGAGTCTGGATGTTGGCCAGCACCTCACCGTCGTCAGGGTCTTGGAGCAGCAGGTTGCTGACCCACAGCGTCAGGCAGTCGATCAGCACGGTGTCGAAACTCACCAATAGCGGCTCGAGCGCCCCGACGACGCCGATCGGTTCCTCCACCGTCGCCCAGGCTGACGGCCGCTCCTCCCGGTGCGCCTGGATCCGCGCGGCCATCTCCTCGTCCCCCGCCTCGGCCGTGGCCACGTACAGCACTCGGCCGCCGCCTTGCGCCAACTCCTGCGCGTAACGGCTCTTTCCGGCGCGAACCCCGCCCAGCACAAGGGTCAGGCGATTGCTCATTCCGGACCCGTCGCATCAGCGGATGCCAGGTGGCTCGTGTCGTTCCATGACGCCAGCACGCGGCTGCCGTCGTGATCGTTGACGATCGCGAGCGCGGTGTTGTCGACGTGGAACTTCCAGAAGTCGGTGTCCGCCAGGTCCAGCAGACAGACCACAAGGGCGCGCAGAGTGCCGCCGTGCGCCACGACCAGAATGTTCTCCCCAACGTCAAGACTGGCGTGCGCGCGCGTGCTGAAGCGGCGCACCCGGTGGAGCGCATCGATGGCACTTTCGCCGCCGGGTGCTGACCATCCCATGTTTCCTCCGGCCTCAATCCGCTCGGCGAGCACTCCCGGATAGCGCATCTCGACTTCCTCCAGCGTCAGCCCTTCCCACTCGCCGTACGAAAACTCGCGAAGGTCCGCTTCGTCGCTGATCGCCAGGTCGCGCCCGGCGGCGATGATCCGCGCGGTCTCCGCCGCGCGTGGCAGGTCGCTGCAATACACCGCCCCGAACTCGACATTCCGCAGCCGTCCGGCCAACCGCGTTGCCTGGTGGCGGCCTTCGGCGTTCAGCGGCACACCCAGGTGCCCTTGCATCCGGCCCGTCCGATTCCACTCGGTCTCGCCGTGTCGCACGAGATACCACCTTCCCATCTGCGCCTACCAGAACGGTGCGCCGGCAATCCCCGGCGTCAGTTGAATCAGCGTGAGTCCAGCCAGCAGGACCGCAACCTCCGCGACTTCATTGGTCGCCCCGTACGTGTCGCCGGTCATCCCGCCGAGTATTCGCCTGAACCACAGCCCCAGCCCAAGGGCAACCCCGGTCGCGATCGCCAGCAACACCAGCCCGGCGAATCCAAGCATCAGCCCGGCGGCGACGGCAGCCGTCACCAGCGCAAAGGCGAATTGACGCCAGCCGGCTCCAACCTGAAACGCCGTGCCGAGTCCCTGCGTCCGGGCGTATGGGAATACGGACATCGCGGCGACCATGGCAAAGCGCGACAGGCAGGGAAACAGGACCAGAAGTCCAAGCCGTTCAGGTTCCGGGATCCCGACCAGCAGCGTCCACTTCAGCAACAACAGGCTCACGCCGCCCACCACCGCAAACGCCCCCACGTGCGAGTCGCGCAGGATGGCAAGCCGCGACTCGCGGTCGCGCCCACCCAGTAACCCGTCGCACGAATCCAGGAACCCCTCGGTGTGCAGAGCGCGGGTCAGCACCAGCAGTCCCGCGACCAGCAACGCCCCCACCACCGCCGGCGGCAACACCTGGCTGGCCGCAAGATCCAGCCCGGCCACAAGCCCGCCCAGCCCGAGTCCAACCAGCGGGAAGTAGGCCCTCGCGGCGCTCATTGGTCCCGGGTGAACAGCCCCCACTGGCAACACGGTTAGAAAACCGATGGCCAGCCGCAGACCCTTCACGCCGTCGAACCAGCGGCGTCCGCCGACTCGCGGTCCGAAACGCCGGCTTCCTCAAACGTCGCCATCTCGGCTAGGCAGGCGGCCGCGCTCTCAACCAGCCCCGTCGCCAGCAGCGCCCCCGTGCCCTCGCCCAGTCGCATGTCCAGATTGAGCAATGGCTGAAGCCCCGTGTGCTGCAGCGCAATGCGATGTCCGGGCTCGGCCGATTGGTGTCCGGCAATGACGTAGTCCAGCACCGTGGGACACAAACTCGCGGCAATCAACCCGGCGGCCCCCGAGACATACCCATCCAATACCACGGCCCGCCGCGCCAGCGCCCCGCCCAGCACCACCCCGGCCAGCACCCCGATCTCGAAGCCGCCTACCTTCGTCAGCACGTCCAGCCCGCAGTCCGGATCCGGCCGGTTCACGTCCAGTGCACGTTCCACGCACGCAATCTTGTGTTCCAACTCCCGGTCGGTGCGACCCGTCCCCCGCCCCGTGGTCTCACGCGACGACGCACCGGTCAGCGCGGCCGTAATGGCGCTGGCGGCCGTGGTATTTCCGATCCCCATGTCGCCCGTCGCAATCACCTGCGCACCCCGCTCGGCGGCGGCCCCCGCCAGCTCGATCCCGGCCTCCACGCACGCCTCCGCCTGGGCCCGACGCATTGCCGGTCCCCGCGTCATGTCCTTGGTCCCGCGCCCGGGCGCCACAACCCGCAGGTCGGGCTGTACCGGCAGGGAGCCCGCTGCTACAGCGTCCCTCATTCTCGAAGCCGAGGCCGCTCTTGCTCGCTCTCCTGGGACCTTTGCAAAACGCCCCGCGCCTTCAAGAGCGGGGCCCCTCTTGCTCCCTCTCCCCGTGGGAGAGGGTTGGGGTGAGGGTCTTCCGGGCAACCACGCCAGGGTTTCGCAAAGGTCGCCTCTGGGAGAGGGTTGGGGTGAGGGTCTTCCGGGCAACCGCCCTCGGGTTACGCAAAGGTCTCTCTATTGGGCGGACCAGGGCGACCCATCGCCCGGTGCTAGGCTGAGTCAAAGTTCGGTTTTTGTCCGGCAGTGCGTGAGGGGAGGCGGCCGACGCCAGCCGAGCCGAAACTGACGCCCCTGCGGCGTCAGTATCTTGACATAAAACAGCAGCAGCCCGACGCGATCCTGCTCTATCGCCTCGGCGACTTCTACGAGATGTTCGACCAAGACGCCGAACGCGCCGCCGCCGTCCTCCAGATCGTCCTCACCTCTCGCGAGTTCGGGAAAGGCAACCGGGTGTCCATGTGCGGCGTCCCCTACCACGCCGCCCCCACCTACATCGGTCGCCTCATCGAGGCCGGCCTGCGCGTCGCCGTCTGCGACCAGGTCGGCGAGGTGGGCCGCGGCCTCGTCGAACGCAAGGTCACCCGCGTCATCACCCCCGGTACCGTGGTTGACGAGGACTGGCTCCAACCTGAAGCCAATAACTACCTGGCCGTAGCCGTTGGCGATGGCGATGCCCGCGGCCTGGCCTACGCCGACATCACCACCGGCGACCTGGCTTCCTGCGAGGCCAGCCGCGAAGCGCTTGCCCGCGAACTCGCTCGCATCGGCGCCCGTGAAACCCTCACCCTGGGACTCCCCGACGGCGAGATCCCCGCCGGCGTCCCCCAGGACGACCAGGCCTGGCTCGGCGATCCCACCGCCGGTCGCGAAATGGTGCGGCGCCACTTCGGCGTCCGCGATCTTGAAGGCCTCGGCCTCCAGGGCCGTCCGCTCGCTACCCACGCTGTTGGCGTCCTGCTGCGCTACGTCGAGGACACCGACCCCTCCGCCCTCCACGTCCTCACCGGCGTCCACGTTTACGGCACGGCCGACTACATGGAGCTCGACGCCTTCACCCGCCGCAACCTCGAACTCGAGACCGCCGGCCGCGACGCACGCCGCGAAGGCAGCCTGCTCGCGGTCCTCGACCGCACCCACACCCCCATGGGCGCCCGCCGCCTCCGCGAGCAACTCAACCGCCCTCTAGTCGACCGCACCCGCCTGGAATCCCGGCTGGATCGCCTCCAGGCCATGCTCGACGACTCCGCACTGCGCAGCCGCACCCAGACCCTTCTCGATCGCGTCGGTGACCTCGAACGCCTCGCCAACCGCGTGGTCCGCCGCGCCGTCTCCGCCTCGGACGTACGCCACCTCGCCTCGGCCCTCGACGCCGTCGCCGACCTGCGCGAGTTGCTCGAGAACCAGCAGCCGGCCCTCACCAATCTTCGAGACGCCCTGGATCCCTGCACCGAAGCCCGCGCCCTCATCGCCCGCGCCGTCACCGAGCGGGGCGAACGCATCATCCGCCCCGGCTACAGCGCCGAACTCGACCGCGTCCTCGACTCCGCCGCCGAAGCCAAGGGCTGGATCGCCGGCCTCGAACGCCGCGAGCGCGAAACCACCGGCCTCCGCGGCCTCAAGGTCGGCTACAACCGCGTCTTCGGCTACTACCTCGAAGTCGGCCGCGCCCACAGCGAGCAGGTCCCCAACGCCTACCAGCGCCGCCAGACCCTCGCCAACGCCGAGCGTTACGTAACCCCCGAACTCAAGGAGTACGAATCCCGCGTCCTCGGCGCCGAGGAACGCATCGCTGAACTCGAACGCACGCTCTTCGACGAAATCGTCGAACGTCTCAGCGCCGACGGCCCCTCGCTCCAGCGCACCGCCCTGGCCCTCGCCGCGCTGGATGTGGCCGCCAGCCTCGCCGAGGTGGCCGAGCGCCAGGGCTACGTCCGCCCCGACCTCAACGACGGCGACTCCCTCGACATCGAATCCGGCCGCCACCCCGTCGTCGAACTCGCCCGGCACGAACGCTTCGTCCCCAACGACTCGATCCTCGATCCGGCCGAGCGCCAGATCGCCGTCCTCACCGGCCCCAACATGGCCGGCAAGTCCACCTACCTGCGCCAGGTCGCCCTGATCGTCCTTATGGCCCAGGTCGGCAGCTTCGTCCCCGCCGCCCGCGCCTCCATCGGCATCGTCGACCGCATCTTCACCCGCGTCGGCGCCCACGACGACCTCGCCGCCGGCGCCAGCACCTTCATGGTCGAGATGCTGGAACTCGCCGCCATCCTCGCCCAGGCCACCCCCCGCAGCCTCATCGTCCTCGACGAAATCGGCCGCGGCACCAGCACCTACGACGGCATCTCCGTCGCCCGCGCCGTCATCGAGCACCTGCACAACCACCCGCGCCTCCGCGCCCGCACCATCTTCGCCACCCACTACCACGAGCTCACCGCCGTGGCCGACCTGCTCCCCCGCGTTCACAACCTCAACGCCTCGGCCATCGAGCAGGACGGCCAGGTGGTCTTCCTGCGCCGCATCACCCCCGGCGGCGCCGACCGCAGCTTCGGCGTCCACGTCGCCGAAATGGCCGGCCTCCCCTCCACCATCATCCGCCGCGCCGCCGCCATCCTCAGTGACCTCGAAACCCAGTCCAACGGCCGCCCGTCGCCCACCCAGCTCAGCCTTCTTCCGCCGCCCGAACACCCCGTCCTCGACGACCTCCGTGCCCTCGACTTGGAGCAACTCGCCCCGCTCGACGCCCTCACCGCGCTCTACGAGCTCCAGCGCACCCTCCGCTCGTGAGCATCCGGCGCCTCCCGCCGGAAATCAGCGGCAAGATCGCCGCCGGCGAAGTCATTGAACGACCGGCCTCGGTCGTCCGCGAACTCCTGGACAACGCCCTCGACGCCGGCGCCCGCCGCATCGACGTCTCGGTCGAACAGGGAGGCAAGGCGCTCATCGAGATCGCCGACGACGGCTGCGGCATCCCGCCCGGCCAGGTCGCCCTCGCCGTCGAGCGCCACAGCACCAGCAAGCTCAGCTCCGTCGACGACCTCGCCCGCATCCAGACCCTGGGCTTCCGCGGCGAGGCCCTCGCCAGCATCGCCGCTGTGGCCGAGTTGTCGCTGCGATCCGTCACCGCCGAGGGCCAACCCGGCCGCGAAGTCCTGGCCCGCGACGAGCTCGTCATCGAGGAACGCCTCGTCGGCGGCGCTCGCGGCACCCGGGTCACCGTCCGCGGCCTCTTCCGCACCATCCCGGCCCGCCTCGAGTTCCTCAAGGCCGAGCGCACCGAGCTCGGTCACATCGTCGCCGCCGTCACCCGCGCCGCCCTCGGCCACCCCCACGTCGCGTTCAGGCTTCACGACGGCCACCGCGAGCGCGTCCGCACCCCCGGCGACGGCGACCTCCGCAACGCCCTCCTCGCCATCTACGGCGCAACCCTCGTCGATCAGCTCATCGAACTCCCGCCCGGCCAGACCCTCGGCATCGACGGCTTTATCTCCCAACCCCACCTCCAGCGCTCGTCCCGCGCCGATATCGCCCTCTTCGTCAACGGCCGCTGGGTCAGCGACCGTCTCCTCTCCGCCGCCGTCAGCGAGGCCTACCGCAGCGTCATGCCCACCGGCCGCTTCCCTGTGATGGTGTTGAACCTGACCATTCCCCCCGAGGAAGTCGACGTCAACGTCCATCCCTCCAAGGCCGAAGTCCGCTTCCGCCGCTCCGGTGAAGTCTTCCGCCGCCTCTCCGCCACCGTCCGTCGCGCCCTCGCGTCCTCCACCGAAATCGCTCCCGCCCGCCTCGACCGCCCCGTCGTCGACCAGTTCTTCTTCCCTGCCGACGGCGCCCGTTGGCAAACGGGCTCGCCTCCGCCCACTCGCCACCTCGGCGCTGGCGGCGGGCCGCCCACGGTGCCAAACGACCAGGAGCCGGAACCCGCCCTCGGCCTCCGCTCCCCCGTCATGCGCCCCCTTGGACAGGTCGAAAACACCTACATCGTCGCCGCCGGACCACGCGGCCTCTATCTCATCGACCAGCACGCCGCCCACGAACGCGTCCTTTTCGAGCGCCTCGGCCACGCCGCCGACGCCCCCACCCAACAACTCCTGGATCCAACCAGCGTCGAACTCAGCGCCGAGGAAAGCGACTGGGTCGCCTCCCACGCCGACGATCTCCAGCGCCTCGGCTTCGACGTCACCCCCTTCGGCCCCGCCGCCTGGCTGCTCCGCGCCGTCCCCTCGGCCCTCGGCAGCATCGACGCCGCCACCTACCTGCGTGAGGTCGTCGCCGAAGCCCAGACCCCCGACTTCCAGCGCCTCGCCGCCGCCGACCGCCTCCGCTGGTCCCTCGCCTGCCGCGCCGCCGTCAAGTCCGGAGGTCCCCTGACATTCGACGAGATGAATGCCCTCATCCGCGACCTCGAAGCCTGCGACCTCGGCATCACCTGCCCCCACGGCCGCCCCACCGTCATCCTCCTCAGCCGCGAACTCCTCGACCGCGAATTCGGCCGCACCTGAGCCACCCCTGCACATGCCCCTCGCCCCCCAGGCCGCAACCACAGCCTCCCGTTCGTGGTGAGCCGCCCTGGAGTCTTTCGGAAGGGCGAGTCGAACCACAAAGCCCCAGCACCCGACCGTCCCAGCAGTTTCCCCTCCTCCCGTCTCACTGCTCACTCCTTCTTGTGTGTAGACCGGCGACATCATGGACACCCGTTCGGAGACATGATGAACACATTGGGAAGCCGCGAGGGTGTGGGCCGGCGCCATTCGAGGCTGATCGCGTAGCATCGCCGCGCGTCCAAGGAGCACCCGATGAGCGAAGAACGACCGTCCGCGCTGAGCGTCCGCGACCCCGGCATCCGGGCGCTGTTCGTGCAGCAGGCGCGCTGGCAGGCCTGGCTCGACGTCGAGGCGGCGCTGGCCCGGGCGCAGGCGGAGATCGGGATGATCCCCGAGGCCGCCGCCACGGAGATCGAGCGCAAGGCACACCTCGAGCTGTTCGACCTCGAGCGCGTCACCGAGGGGCTGCGAGTCACCGGGCACGGCCTGGTGCCGCTCGTCTGGGAGCTCGACCGGCTCTGCGAGGGCGACGCCGGCGGCCACGTCCACTGGGGAGCGACCACGCAGAACATCACCCAGACGGGCAACCTCCTGCAGCTGCGAAAGGCGCACCGCATCGTCCTTGCCGAGCTTGCCGACTTGCTTGAGGCGCTCGCGTCACTCGCCGAACGCACCAAGGACGACGCGATCGCCGGCCGCACCCACGGGCAGCACGCCGTGCCCTCCACGTTCGGGGCGAAGGTGGCGGTGTGGATCGACGAGCTGTGCCGCCACGCGCAGCGGCTGGGGCAGCTGGAGCCGCGCGCCTTCGTCGCGATGCTCGGCGGCGGCGCGGGCACGGCCGCCTCCTTCCAGTGCCACGGCGCCGCGCTGCAGCAGCGGATGGGCGAATTGCTTGGGCTCGGCTCGATGCCGCTGCCCGGCCGCACGATCTACGACCACCTGACGGAATACGTCCTCGCCCTCGCCATGCTCGGGACGAGCTGCGGGAAGGCCGCGCGCGAGGTGCGCACGCTGATGGCCGAGGAGTTCGCGGAGGTCGAGGAGCCCGTGCCGCCCGGCGCCGTCGGCAGCAGCACCATGCCCCAGAAGCGCAATCCCAAGCTCTGCGTGGACATCATCGCCGACGAGACGCACCTGCGATCGCTGGTCCCGCTCGCCATCGAGGCAATGCTCGGCGACCACGAGGCCGACGGCAGCCGCTCGATGATGATCGATCGCGCGCTGCGGCAGGCGGTTGAGCTGACCGGCGACATCCTCGTGCGGCTGCTCGACGTGGCCCGGGGGCTGCGCGTCTTCCCGGAGCGGATGCGGCAGAACCTCGAACTCTCGGGCGGACTGATCATGTCGGAGAGCCTGATGCTGGAACTGGGGCGTGAGATAGGGCGGCAGCGTGCCCACGACGTCATCTACGAGGCCGCGCAGGAGGCCGCCACCGGCGGGACGTCGTTCGCCTCCCTGCTCGCGAAGGACGAGGAAATCGCCGCGCGCCTGGGCGCGGAGCGGCTGGCGCAGATGCTGGACCCCGTGCGCTACACCGGCGACAGCGCCCGCCAGGCCTCGCAGCAAGCCGCCCGCGCCCTGCGCGTCGCCGCCGAGCTGCGCCAGGCAATCGCGGCGGACTGAGCGCCCCCGCCCCCACCGCCATCGTTCTCAGCCCGCGAACTCCTAAACCGCCCATCCGCCCGCACCTGAGGAAGGCCTGCGCGTTGGGTAGTGGGTCACGTTGGCCGTTCCCTTCACTCCGGCGCGGGCCTTCGTCTTTCTCCTCCACAGGAGACCCCTGCAAGACTTGCCTGGTCCTCGCCAGGGCCGGCTCTTGCTCCCTCTCCCTTGAGGGAGAGGGCTGGGGTGAGGGTGGCAGC
>JAJEGF010000050.1 GCA_022820025.1 Chloroflexota bacterium | reverse complement strand
GTTGCTGGCCGGCCAGCGTCGTGCCGGCCACGTCCAGCCGCAGTTGCCCCGCGTCCCAGGTCAGCCGCCGCAGGGTCGCGGACGTCGGGCTGGACGCCGCGGCGCCCGCGGCGCCGCCGGCCGTGCCGACCGCCGCCGGCGCCAGCACCCCCTGGGCGGCGTCCCGCCCGACCACCCCGCTGCCCAGCGCCGCCGGATCGAAGAACGCCTCGTGCACCGTCCCCGCCGGCGCCGTGACCGTGACGGTGAAGTCATCGTAGGAATCATCGGGCGCAAAGCCACAGGGGATTTCCGAAGGGTGTTGCCAGTTGTAACGCACGTGATACGTGCCGTTCGGCAGGGGCCGGGTGGTAGCCAGCGCATGGTCATATCCAGTGCTCGGCGCGCCATCGGCATCGATGACCAGGGGATGGAAGCGCCCCGAGTCTGAGCCGCTGAGCCAGTAGCGACTGTATTGCGGATCGTCATATCTATATGCCGCACGACTCACGTCAGTCCCGGCCGCCGACCCGGACCCTACAGTCGCGGCCTCCTGAGGCGGCGTCCATGACATGGCGCGGCGATGCCGCGCATGGCCAATCCTGATCAGGACGCAGTCCCGGAATCCCTCGACGCCGCTCCCCGCCGTCAGTTCCGCCGCCAGCGCCGCAATCCGGGCCCGCAGGTCGGCCAGGGTGATCGTGGGCGGCGGCATCGGCGTCCCGCCCGTGATGAAGGCCGTGGGCGTCACGCCCTCGGCCGGAGCGTCCTGCGCCGGCAGCCAGGCCGGTTGTAGCGTGTCCACGCTGTAGGCCCACGGCGGCTGGCCATAGTTCGAGCGGGTGAACTGCAAAACGACCGACGAGGTGGTCTCGGAGCTGCCCGCCGCTCCGCCGCCGCTGGCGGCCGGGGTGTACGGCGACGACGGCGCCTCCAGGAAGAGCACCGCCTGCCGCTCGTCCCAGGTCGTCACCCGCACCTGCCCCTGATAGTCCGCGTAGTCGCGGGCCTCGGCCTCCGTCAGGTACTCGTGGCCGCCGCGCACCACCACCAGCAGTGACGTCGAGCCGCTGCCCTTCAGGTATTCGTGCACGGTGAAGCGCAATTCCTGCACGGCCTGGTAGGTGGACGCCACGCCTGGCTCGCCGGGCAGCGTTTCCACCGCCGCCGTCGCCGACTGCAGCGTCGCCCGGACGATCGTCGTGGACCGGAAGATCTGCTCCTCGATGGACGGCGCGATCCCCCAGGTGGGGTTCGATGCTCGATGCATGGGCAGCGTCGGGGTGGAAGCCAGCCGAAGCACCGGCTCGCTTGGCACGAAGGCGGCAACCGCCAAGACCGTTACGAGCGCGAGTGCCGCCAACCGGCCAAGCCGCCGGCGAAACCGACGGGACAGAGGCGGCCTATCGAGTCCGCTAATCATGGACGCGATGGTGCGAATAGGTCGCTTGCAGGCCCTTCACGTCCGTGTCGGCGAGATTGGGGCTCGAAAGGCGGCCCATGATGAAGTCGACGGACGTGCTGTCGCCCAGGCCCAGCGTGTGCCCGAACTCATGCATCAAGACCCGGGGCAAGTATTCGAATTGCATTGCTTTCTTGGTCGCATCGTCGAAATCCGTCGTCCACGTCCTCTTTGATCCTGCAGGGTCTTCAGGCCAGCGCGGCGGGTCTTCGATCACGAAGACCTGGCCGTTGCCGAGGTGCGGGTAGCCGGCCGGAAAGACGCAGGCCACGCTCCCCGTGCATTGGTCGTCTGCCGTCCCAGGGTCCCAGTAGCCCGAGATCACCACGTCGGGGCTGCTGCCAATGAGGATTCGGTCGAGCGTGACGCCGCCGTTGGGCACGTGCTGCCAGGCTTTCGCGGCGTTGTGATAGTTGAGCGCCGTGGTCAATGCCTCATTCGGCGTCATGCCGGCCTTGGCCGGAAACATCTGGCCGCCGTCGATGTCGCCATTCGCGAGGGTCCCCGTGATGTAATACACCACCCGGTGGTCGTTCCGGTGCTTTGCCTGCGGAATCGTCGTCGCCGCGGTGTAGAGCAGCGCCGGCGTCCCACCCGTGCCCCGGCGCACCTGGACGTCAATGCTGACCGCCGCGCCGGCACCCAGGCCGCAGCGCACCAGCTCCAGCCCGCGGGGCGAGTCCGCCCACGGCGACTCCAGCACGGTCGTATCCGTGGGTGCGGCGTATTTCTGACAGGTCCGGCCAAACTCGAAGCCGGTGCTCGTCGGCAGCCGCAGCCGGAACTGGTGGCCGTCCTTGCGGGTGAATCCGGCCTCCGGCAGCACGACGGCGTGGCCGAGCACGCCCCACCTCGACTGCGGCAACGGCCTCAGGGCGTACCCTTGGTCGACCCGCACCTTCACGGCAAAGACCGTGACGTGGAAGGGGATCTGGGCCGTCTTGTTGGCCGCGTCGGTCACCGTATAGGTGTAGGTGGCGAGATTGGCGGCGGCCTGCGGCGTGCCGGCCAGCGTGCGCGTGGCCCCGTCAAAGGTCAGGCCGTTGCCCACCAGTGGCGCGAGACGGTATTTCAGTACCCCGCTGCCGCCGCTGGCGGCGGGCAGGGTCACCGAGCCCGTCTGCCCCACCAGAAAGTTGTGCGTCAAGGCGACCACGCTGCCAAAGCTGGGCGCCCCAGGGGCCGGGGTGGGCGCGGGATCTGTCGTAAACCCGTGGTCGGCGGACCAGCGGGAGCAGTTGGTGTTGTGCGCCTGATTACAGGCGCGCATTTTCAACTCGTAGGTCGTGTTGGCCGCCAGCCCCTGCACGGTCTCGCTCCGATCGCTCCCGCCGTCCGCCCGCTGCGTCGTGGCGCCGGGTTCCGTGTTGGGGTTGATCGAATCGTGGGGCCAGTACCTGAGGTCGAAGCCGGTCAGCGGCGCCCCGCCCGTGTTGGCCGCCGCGCTCCACGTCACCCGCACCGAGGTCGACGTCGTGTCGTGAAACTTAATCGTATGCGGACGATCCGGGACGGCGATGGGGGTGGGCGCCGGCGGGGGTGCCGGATCGGGCGTGGGCGCGGTGCCCGTGGTCGTGACCGACTTGGCCGGGTAGCTCCAATGCCCGCAGATGGTCCGGTTGCAGGCGTGCATGAGGTAATGATGGGTCGTGCCGGCCGTCAGCCCGCTGAACGTCTTGGCCTGTTTCTCGATCCCGTCCTCCTGGAGGGTTGTCCAGCTGGTGATGGTGGTCGCGTCGCCGTAGCCCGGCTTGTCGTCGTTGACATGGCCGGTCCACAGCAGGATGCCGTAGCTCCAGATGTCGGAGTCGCCGTCGCTGGGCTTGCTCCACTTCACCCGAACCGACGTATCCCTGATCGTGTCGAAGTGGATCCCCGACACGATGCCGGGCCGGCCCGCCCGCGCCACCGGCCCCGACGTAACCCCCGCCAGCCGTTGCTCGGCCGGCACCCAGTCGGGGATGGCCAGCACCGACAGCGCCTGGCTGACCGTGGCCGTCGACGGTGGTGTGGGTGGGGGAGCTGCTCAGGTCGTCAAACGCGATGCCGACGCCGTCCTGCGCCTGCAACGACGTGGTGCGGCCCAGCAGCGCCGCACTGACCAACAGCAAGCCAGTCACCGCCGCCAGCGCCACCCGCCGCGACGGCCAAGCGCCCAGGCCCGCGCGGCGCCCCACAGCTCCAGCCGTGGCCAGCGCCTCCGGCATCCGCCCCACCGGCCATCCGTCCCGCACGCCGTTCCGCCCTATGAAGTCGTTGCGTGCCGGGACTCTACGGAGCGACCACACGCAATGTCAATATCTACATGTCAATTATTAATACACCAATATCATGAAGAACACATTACTTCTTTTTCGTCACCAAATCATCTGAGCTGCAACTTATCGAATCATTCCATCAGTACGCATTCATACTGGTCTCGATCCATCCGATAGCTATTCACCGCGATTCAGCCCCAGCCAGGCCGTCCTCGGCCACGCTGAGCCGCCTCGAACGCCGGCGGCTAATCCACGTTCGTAACGGTGATGGTGACGGGGACGACGGTGGCGGCGGCGGGGCCGCTGCGGGCTTCGATGGTGAGGTGGTAGCTGGCGGTGGTTTCGTAATCCAGCGCCTGCGTCAGCTTCAACTCACCGGTGGCCGCATCGAGGTCCCAGGCGCCGCCGGTGTTGCCGGCGGTGAGCGTGTGGGTCACGGCCGCCCCGCCGGCGACGGTGGCCCGCACTGTGCCGACCTGCGTGGCGACCGCCGTGTCTTCGGCCACCGTGAAGGCGTAGCTGGCCGCCGCGAACACTGGCGGCGGACACGCGCCGGTCGTGACCGCCAGCGGGGCTGAGGGCTCGCTCCAGTTGGCCGCGTAGGTCGTGCCGCTGCCGCGCGCCCGCACCCGGACCTGGTAGGCGGTGGCGCAGCTCAGCTCGTCCACGGTGAGGGCGGCGGCCGTGATCGTGTCGCTGTCGACGGTCCAGCTGGCCCGCGCGCCCGGGCGGACTTCCACCCGGTACGCCGCCGCGTTGGCCACGGCGGCCCACGTCAGCGGCACGCTGGTGGGCGTCGGCGTCCCCGCGCTGAGGTTCGTGGGTGCCGGTGGCGCGCAGAAGGGCAGGCTCAGCGAACTGAAATCGTTAGTCGCCATGGACCGCAGGTTGAGGGGCACGCAGCCCGTCAGGCGGTTTCCCGAGAGGCGCAGTTCGGTCAGGTGGTCCAGCCAGCCCAGTTCGGCGGGGACATCGCCGGTCAGGCTGTTGCTGCTGAGATTCAGCGTCGTCAGCGCGAACAGCTGGCCGATCGCGGCCGGGATCGTGCCGTTGAGGGACTGGCTGGCCAGGCTGAGGCCGGTCACCCGCGTCGGCGTGCCGCCGGTCGTCACCCCGGTCCAGCCGGTCAGCGCCGTGCCCGTGGACCAGTTCAGCGCGGCCGTGCCGCGCAGCGTGTCCCTGGCCGCCAGCAGCGTCTCGCAGTCCTTGACCAGTTCGCGGTTGTCGGCGGGGCTGGGAATCACCGTGCCGTTGGTGCAGGTGGGTGCCGCCGGCGGCTGGGCCGGGGTGAAGGTGGTGGTCTGGTCGTCGCCGGGGGTGATGTCGGCGTAGGCGCCCAGGTCGCGGTATTCCTGCTGGAGCTGATCCACGCGGGTGGCCCGGTTGGTGGCCTGGCCGTCGGCGGCCGCCGCCGGGGTGATCCGGCTGGGGAGGTTGGCCAGTGTCTGGGTGTGCTCCGGGTCGCCCGCCGGCGTGTCGTCGCGGATGGCCTGGACGACGTTCTGATCGTCCGTCACCACCGCCCATGACGCCACGGCCTGCCAGGCCTCGAACCCGATGGCGTGGTGGGCGCCCATGGGGGCCAGGAAGACGACGGCCTCGCGCCCCCCGATCTCGGCCGCCAGCACCTTCTCCGCCGCCACCACTTGCGCCTGCAACCCCGCCTCAAAGGCGCCCCGCGTCTGCAGCGGGTCGCTCCCGTACGTCCCGCTCTCGTGCTCCCGCACGTACAGGTCGTACGCCGCGGCCTCACCCCGCCGGTCGTAGGCCACGGTCACCGTCGTCGGCGTCGTGCCGCTGCCCAGCAGGAACCCGGTCACTGCAT
This sequence comes from Chloroflexota bacterium, assembly GCA_022820025.1. GTDB lineage: Bacteria > Chloroflexota > UBA11872 > UBA11872 > UBA11872 > UBA11872. Next base: position 2,872 of record JAJEGF010000050.1, on the reverse strand, counting down.
AATCTGCAAAACAGGTCAGGAACAGGTACTCCCGCGACTCTCCGCCCCGCGCAATGGCCAGGAAGTTGGCCTTGGCCGTCTCGCGGTAGTCGGGGTCAAAGGTGTCCAGGACCACCATGAACAAGGCTTCCACATAGGCCGCATCCGGAATCGCCGCGTCCGCTCCCAGCCCCAACCAGAACCGGATCGCGTCCGCCCGCTGATCGATTGTCTGCGCAATCCCGCGCCACGCGCAGCGCACCGACCTGGCCGCCGGGGTGCCGCGAATCGCCAGGTGCGCCGGCGAGGCGCCGACCAGATGCAGACCACCCTCCAATAATTCCTCCACCGTTGCTGGGGTACTGCGGGTGATCGTGGCTTCGCCGCGCCTTCCGGCATTCTTCAATGCTGCGGCCTCGTCCTGGCGCGGCTGCCCGCTAGCGAGGGCATTTTGGGCCGTGCTACCCGGCGTGGACGCAGCCTGGAGGTCTCCGGCGGTAACGACGACTGCCGACGCACCCGCTGGATCGCCCGCTCGCTCGGCCGTCCGCGGCGGCGTGTCGCCGCTCGGCCTCTCCCGATCTCCGCAGCCCAGGCAAAGCGCCAACAGGCACAGGGTCAGCGCGACCGGCAACCAACGTCTCCGCAAGTTGGACGGCGCGCACGCTGTGGCTGTGCGGCGACGAACGGACAGGCTCGCCTTCACGCCGCTGGCCCACAGTAGGGTAGGTCCAGGCTCGTCAGGCTAATGTTGTAATGGTCTTGCTCCTTTTCGGCGAGCGACTCCGGAATGCAGCCGGTTAGCCGGTTGCCGCTAAGGTCGAGGACACTCAGGGCTTCGATCTGCCCGAGTTCGCGAGGTATCGGACCAGTTAGCTGGTTGTCGGACAGATAGAGAATCGACAGACTTCCCGACTGCCCTAGTTCGGGCGGGATCGGCCCCGTGAGTTGGTTTGACGCGAGTTCCAAATGCGTCAGGCTGGTCAACTGACCCAGTTCGGGCGGGATCAGCCCCGTGAGCCGATTTGGCCCGAGCGACAGAAAATCCAGGCCAGTCAGCTGACCCAGTTCGGGCGGAATCGTCCCCGTCAACTGATTGCCGCCGAGCCCCAGGTACTCCAAGTTGGCCAGTTGGCCCAGCGCAGGCGGGACCGGCCCGGTCAGTTCATTGCCGCCGAGGCTGAGTAGCTCCAGGTTCGTCAACTGTGTGAGTTCGGTCGGAATCGGCCCGGACAATTGGTTGCGGTTCAGCTTGAGCTCGCGCACGGCCGGCAACTGGCCCGATTCCAGCAGGATCAATCCGGTGAGTTGGTTCTCCGAGAGGTCTAGCGTCTCCAGGTTGGCCAGCTGCCATAGCTCCGGTGGGATCGGCCCGGTTAACTGGTTTCTGGCGAGGTTGACGTCTCGCAGGCTGGTCAGGCGCCCGAGGTCCGACGGAATCGGTCCCGTCAACTGGTTAGCCGAGAGGTCCAGCGTCTCCAGGCTGCGCAACCGCGTTAATTCGGGCGGGATCGGTCCCGTGAATCGACCGTGGATCAGTTGCAGCGACCGCAGTTGCGTCAATTTCCCCAGCGCGGCCGGCAGCGGGCGTCGCAGGTCGAGCGCTGGCGGCCGCGTCAGTTCTTGGTGGCCGAGCGACACCTCGTGTACGCGCAGCGGCGTGCCGCCCAGCGTCAGGCCGTCCCACTCGGTCATTGGCCGGTCGACGCTCCAGCCCAGCCCCGCTCCACCCGGCAGCGTCTGCTGCACCTCCAGGAGCGTCGTGCAGTCCGTCACCAAGTCGGGGTTTGCGTCGGGGTCCGGCACCGCCACGCCCGCCGCACAGCCCACGGCGTCCACCGGCTTGACCGCGACGCTGGCGTTGAGCGCCTGCCACCGCCATACGCCATCGACCTCAATGGCCTCCGCCAGTCCGCGCGGAAGCCCGCCGTCCAGGGCCACGATCGCCGCCAGGGTCGGTCCAACCAGGGCGATCTGCGCGCCGTCGGGTGACCAGGCCGCGGCCCGGACCCCCTGAAACTCCTTCTCCCCCGACCCAATCGGCCCCACGTCCATTTGCACGATCCCAACCTCGGTTCGACCGAGAGTGTCGAGGTCGACGACAAACGCGGGGGACTGATCGTTGACGCTGAACAGGATCTGCGTCCCGGTCGGTGACCAGGCCAGGGTCTCGATCCAGGCCCAAACTGGATCCGCGTCCCCATATTGCGGCTGCCAGCCGTCGAGCGTAGTTATCTGCCGTACATCGGTACCGTCGGCCTTGATGGTGACCAGCGTGACGGCGTTGTTCTCGACGTGGGCGAAGGCCAGTCGCTCGCCGTCCGGCGACCATGCCACCGGCGCTCTCGCCGCCGCCGCCAGCCGCCGGAGCTCCGACCCGTCCGCCCGTACGACGTACAGCTCCTGCTCGCGATATTCGTCACGCGCCACAAACGCCAGCCGTTGGCCGTCGGGCGACCACTGGGGTGGATGATTCACCACGTCCAAGTGCTTTTTTCCAGGCCTGTCAGGCGTGAGGTCTCGCACTCCCGTGCCGTCGGCCGCCATGACGTATAGGTGCGTCCAGCGCCCGTGCAGGAACGCGATGCGCGTCCCGTCAGGCGACCATGCCGGGAAATTGTCGTACGTGTCGTCTGAAATGCTGTACGTGTCTTCTGTCGTGAGCCGCAGCGGCTCCCCACCGGCGGTGGCCACCATCGAAATGTCGTACTGATAGTCGGTATCCGTTGGCGGCCGACTGACACCGTCGGCGGCTTTTCTTGGGTACTCGCACGTGGAATACGCAAGCTGCGCGCCATCCGGTGACAGGCTGATGGCGGTCATGCTCCCGATGTTGGCCAAGGACGCACAAACGCGTCCTTCGTGTCCCATGGGCACCGGTTCTATGACCCGC
>JAJEGF010000038.1 GCA_022820025.1 Chloroflexota bacterium | reverse complement strand
CCGGTGGCCACGCCCACCCCGGCGCCCACCCCCACCCCCACCCCGTCCCGCACCGGCGAGGTGAATGCCACCGATGGCCTCAACGTGCGCACCGAACCCACCACCCAGGGGCGCGTGCTGCGCATCCTGCCGTTCGAGGCCCAGGTGGACCTCACCGGCCGCACCCGCCAGTCCGAAGGCCTCACGTGGGTGGAACTCGAAGCCGGCGGCTGGGTCCAGGAACGCTACCTCGACCGCCGCTAGATCGAGGCGCGAGCCACTCCCGGGGCTAGTCGAGAACCACAACGACGCGGTCGTGTCCGTGTCGGGCTCCTGACGTCCCCGGTGGGCACGGAAGCAGGGGACCGGGCGTTGAGCGGCAATAGCTGGCTCGAAAGCCGCGCCTTCCGGACAGGTGCCTGCGGCTTGGCTCCTAGCAGCCGAGACCCAGGGTGAAGATGCAGACCATGCCCTCGATGAACGTGTCGATGTTGCCCAGGGCGTTCAAGCCGAGTTCGGCCAGGGTCAACAGGGCTTCCGCGGTGAGCGCCCCGGCCCCGAGCAGCTCGAGCAGTTCAGCGATGGCGGATTCTTGGACAAGTTCCGCGATCCTTGGGCCGTTGGAATCGGCACCGCCAGCCAGGAGAAACGACACGATTTCCTCGTCGGCGTGCACGACGGTCGCCGGGAGGGCCGACCTCCCGTCGTCATCCCGGTAGATCGGGTCCACGCCAGCCCAAAGCGCGAGCTCGATGGGGGCCTGCGACGGTCAGACTCGTCGTCCAGCAGCAGCGCATCGCTGCCGAGGATCAGTTGCGAGACAGGTTGGTAGCGTCGCGCCGGCGGTCAGCCGGCGGGGAATGGGTCTTTTTTGGCTGATGATGGCCTGGGACTCGAGGATGGGAAAACCACCGCGGGTCGTGTCGCCCCAGAGGGTCTTGACGAAGGTGAGGACCGCGATGATTTCCCGGTGGTTAAGGCGGTCGCCGAAGGCGGGCATGGCGCTCTTAGAGCCGGGGAGGCCGGGAGACTTCCCGGAATTTGCCGCACTCGTCGATAACCTGGCAAAGGAACCCGTCGGCATGGTGCCAGGTGTGCCCGTCGCCGTTGAGGGGCGGGCAGGGTGCCGCCGGGCTTGCTGGTGTGCCAGTCGGGCTGCCCCTCCCCGCTTGCGCCGTGGCAGGCCGCGCAGTTGGCGGCAAAGAGGCTGCGGCCGCGCTTTCCCGGTTGGGAAGGGGCCGCGCTGGCCGACGCCTTAGCGTCCCGGACGGAGGACTCGTCGCAGCCGCCCAGGAGGGACGCGCCAAGCGTCAGCATTGCGAGAGTGGCGGCGAAACCGCCGACGCGATTCACCGTGTAGGACACGGGGCGCGCCCTCAGCCCGGCGATCACCCGATACACCTTCCCAGATGCTAGTCGCCGGACACCGAAGTCAGCCTGGCCGAGTGTCTACGAGGCTCAGGGGTGCTCCAGATGACCCGGCGACCCGTAGATCTCCAGGAGGGCTTCGAAGACATCAGGAAAGTCCTTCCGGATCAGCTCCCGGCCGGTTGAAGGGTCGCCAGGCCAGTGCCCAACTCCGAAGTAGCCGTCGCTGAACACGGCAAAGAACTCGTACACGTCATGCATCTGGTGCGATCCGGGTCTGAAATTGGCCTGCAAGGCCCTGGTGTAGAAGCCGCGCCACTTCCGGTCATCGGCGGGTGTAAAGCAAAGATTCTGGATTGCGTGCGCGAATTCGTGAACGGTGACATGCGGGTCCCTGGACACGCCGATGCCAAGCAACAACTCTTCGGACGTTGCCGTAGCCGGTTGACCGCGAACTGCACCAGCCCCCCGGAGGTCGAACGAGTCGTACGTCCGGCCCGTGAAGTCGGCCCTACCGCTGAGCCAGGCAAACTCAGGGAGCACAGTCACAAAGTCGTCCTTCGGAATGATCGCCAGGCTGGCTTCAGCGGCGGCCATGCAGGGAGGTATGTCGCTTCGAGCCGACCCGAGCATCCAACGCACAACAGCCGCGGCCGCCGGCAGAGCCTCTGTTTGCACCTTGGCCGCGGCCTTAATCAGCACGCCGTCGGCGATCAGCGACTGCGAGTAGTAGTCGTCGGGCTTGCCTGTAACGCGCAGGGAGTCCAATAGAGTTCTGGTTGAGTCGCCATGAAGCGGCACGTCCGCCTCGCACATCCAGTTAGTTGCGCGAATTACACGGTCCAGGCCGTACCAGGTAGTTGCGGCCACGATTCGCTCGGTGACGACGACCACGCAGTAGCGCGAAGATTCCTGAATGCGGTAGGTGACCTCGTAGGCGTGCTGCGGTCCGCGGGTCACCTCCTGAAAGGACGTCAGTTCAAACAGCACGTAATCGGGCCGGCGTTCCCGAAGCTCCTGTTCCAGACCGTCCCGGACCGACTCCGCCCGCTGCTTGAGCGTGTGATCAGACGGCCCTGTCGGCCTGAGCTGAAGGATGGCCCAGGGATCGCTTCGCTGGAATTGGTGGCGGGCTGTCTGACGCCAGCCGTCCGGAAGGCCGATCACGTACTCCACGTCCCTCAGGACTCCCGTTGTGGCGCCCTGAAGCGGCGGCGCCCGTCCTGGCGAGGCATCGGCCCCAAGCGCCCAAGCGAACACTGCACGCACATCATCGCGGTGATCGCGCCGGCAGCCGGCCTCGGCCGCCGGGCCAAAGACGCGCTCGTAGATCCCGACGTAGTGTTCGTTGCCCAGGTGAGCCTCGACGATGTCGTTCAGTTCAACGCAATCGGTCGGCCAGGCGAGATCCGGGAGACTCAAATCGCCAGCGGCGTCGATTTCGTCGAAGGCCCAGGCGAATGCGCGGCGCACGTCGTTGACGTGATCGGTCCGGCAGCCCTGCTCGGCGCCCTCGCCGAAGACCTGCTGGTAGATCCCTACGTTTTGGTCGTTGCCCAGGTGCCGCTCCACGATGTCGTTCAGATCGACACAGGTCGCGGGCCACTGGCCGAAAACGGGCGATGCAAACACCAGAACCCCTGCCACGGCGACCAGCATGGCCCGCATCAGGGTCACGGGAGACACAACCTGCAGGTCAGAGCCGTTTCGGAGATGGGCTGAAGTTCCGGAGCGCACGGGTTGGCGAGCGTACCGAGATTCGTTGACTGTCCGTGCGGAGCAGCTGGACGGCGAGCCGCCGTGTCCGCTCTGAACGGATGAGGACACGGTCGGCGAGCCTCCACGAGAGGCGCCCGCGGCCTGGCGGCTAGCAGCCGAAGCCGAGGGTGAAGATGCAGATCATGCCCTCGATGAACTTGTCGATGTTGTCGAGGGCGTATAGGCCGAGTTCGGCCAGGGTCAACAGGGCTTCCGCGGTGAGCGCGCCGGCTTCGAGCAGCGCGAGCAGGTCGGCGTTGCCGGATTGCTGGACGAGCTCCGCGATCCCGGGGCCGTTGGGGTCGGCGCCGGCGTCCAGCAGCATCCGTGCGACCTCGGTGTGGCCGCGATCGACGGCAATGGCCAGGACGGACAGGTTCTCATGCACCAGGCTGTTTGGATCGGACCCGGCGTCGAGCAGCAGCTTCACAACTTCGGCCCTACCCGCGATGGCGGCGGTGGCCAACACGGGGATGCCTCCCGCATCCCGGCTGTTGGGATCGGCGCCGGCGTCCAGCAGCCGACCCACGACTCGGGGGTCGCCTCGCCCGACGGCTGCGGCAATGACCGAGGCGCCTTCGGCGTCCCGGCCGTTGGCGTCGGCGCCGGCGTCCAGCAGCAGACCCACCACCCAGGCATTGCCGCCCGCAGACGCTCTGGCCAAGACCGGGGCGCCTTCAGCGTCCCGGCCGTTGGCGTCGGCGCCGGCGTCCAGGAGCAGTTGCACGATTTCCGAGTCAGCAAGCTCCACGGCAAGCGGCAGGGCGGAGCGGCCGTCGTCGTCGCGGTAGTTGGGATCGGCGCCGGCCCAGAGCGAGAGCTCGACAAGCGTCGTCCGGCGTTCGGTCACGTGGTCCAGCAGCAGCGCATCGTGGCTGAGGACCAGCCGCGCCAGGAAAAACGCCAGCACCGGCGCGGCAAGCACCAGGGCCACACCGGCGATCAGAACGAACCGAACGCGTGCTGTCACGGCGCCCCTCTCACCAATGCCTGTTGGGCGAGGCTAGCAGTACTTCGAATCCGAACCGGACCCCGGGGATGTGTAGAGCGCGGGGAAGCTCGGGGACTCCGCACGCTTCCGTGAAACGCGGGTAGGAGTCAGTCAGCTTCCGGAAAGGCGGATTGCGACTCGAGCTTGCGGGAGAGGCGGCGGCTGATGGGGGCGTAGCCAAGCTTGGTGTAGAGCCGCAGGGCGGGCTGGTTGAAGTCGTAGACGGTGAGTTGGATCTCGGCGAGGCCGTGGTCGCGCGCCCAGCGGTCGGCTTCGGTCATCAGGCGGGTTGCGATGCCGCGTCGTTGATGGGATTGCGCGACGACGAGTTCCTGAACCATGGCGTAGCGTCGCGGAGTCAGCGCAGGGACATCGGCTATTTCAGGCCGCCCAAAGGCCTGTACCCGCACCAGTCCTGCAACGGTGTCATCCATATCAGCCACGAAGAGCGCCTGTTCAGGGTCGTCAAGGTGCGCGTCAAACAGGCTCCGCGAGCGGGCCGGCTGGTCGGTGAGCCGGAAGCGGTCAGGGCGCTCGCGAGCGTGGAGGGTATCGGCCTCGGCGTAGAGCCGGCAGGCGGCATCGTAGTCGGCGGATTCGGCGCGGCGGACTCGGATGCACATCGGGCGCTCAGGATACGCAGGGTCGAAGGTGGCGGGGGCCTGGGCTGCGAAGCAACTGTGGGATGCGGTTCGACTCGACCCCCTTCGACAGGCTCAGGGCAGGCGCTCCGAATGGTTACGGGCCGGCTCACCGCGAACGGCGTTGGGCCTCGGGCGACCGAGGGTGAGTCTCAGGCTTGCCATTACGAGGAGTTTGAGCCCGGCTGCGGGCGAAATGGGGTCGGCGTTGGTGGTTGGAGAAGATACAGTCGTCGGAGTGGATAGCGGAGAGCGCTATCGGCGCCCTCGCTCTGCGAGGGCGCTTTCAGTGTTTAATGGGCCCGAAGCGCTCGCGGTGCGTCGCCGTCAGGTTCCTCCGTTGCCAGTCCATCCGCAGGTTGGTCGGGCGCATGATCACGTTAGACTTGACTAGATTGGCGCGAAGGGGCCGACGAGCGTGGAGACTTCGTTGAACGAAATCGTCGGGCTCACGCTCATGGTGCTCGGCCTGATCCTCTTCGGCATATCTCTGGCCGGCATGCTGGGATTCGTGCCGCCGCCACCCTGGGGACGGGACGCTGGCCCTACCCACCGCGATCACTCCTAGCGCCTCGACGTTCGCGTGAATCGCCGGGAAGTGCCGGCGAGTTGGGTGTTCATTGGCCTGTTCGCCCTTGTGGTCATCGGCATCGGCATCATGGCCTGGCTTGCCGACGTACCTGCCGACAACTTCAACCCAGCGCAACGCAGCCTCCTGACCGTTGCCGACTGGATGGTCAAGGCATCGATCGGCGCGATCCTGGGCTTTGCCGGCGCTCGAGCGGGATCCAGCCCTTCCGTCCCCGAATCCAGCTAGCCGGCGGCTTCACACACCGCGAGGCCTTGACGATCAACGGAAGGCTGACGACGCGAGTTGAAGCGGGCCTTAGTGGGCGGCAGCCGGTGCCTGCTCCAGTTCCGAATCCAACCGGTCCGTCACAAACATATGCCCCGGCGCGTGGGTGATCATCAGCGCGGGGCGGCTGGATTGGGCGACGGCCTGGGGGGTGACGCCGCAGCCCCAGAAGACGGGGACTTCACCGGGGCGAATGTCCACGGGTTCGCCCCAGTCGGGCCGGTTGATGTCCCGGATGCCGATGGTGACGGGGTCGCCGGCGTGGACGGGGGCGCCGTGGACGCTCGGGAAGCGGGCGGTGATTTCGCAGACCTCGGGCACGCGGTCGGCCTGCACGGGGCGCATGCTGACGACCATGGGTCCGGCGAAGTCGCCAGCCGGGCGGCAGGCCAGGGTGGTCCGGTACATCGGGACGTTGACGTCCTGGGTCTGGTGGCGCAGCTCAAAGCCGGCGCGGGCCATGGCGCCCTCAAAGGTGAAGCTGCAGCCGAGCAGGAAGCCGACCATGTCGTCCCGGACCTGCTGCAGCACGTCGGTGGGTTCACCGGGGTCCTGAACCCCCTCGCGGTAGACGCGGTACCGGGGGGCGTCGGTGCGCAGGTCGGCGCCGGGAGCGAATTGGGTGGGTTCGAAGTCGCCGGGTTCCGTGCGTTCGAGCAGCGGACAGGGGATCGGGTTGGCTTCGCAGAAGGCCTGGAAGTCTTCGGCGGCGGCGGCCGGCAGCATGACCAGGTTGGCCTGCACGTAGCCGTCGGCCATCCCGTGCGTGGGTCGGTCCCACTCGCCTGAGCGGCAGGCGGCGCGGACCTGGGCGCCGGTGGCCTGGTTCCAGGGTTGGCTCATGCCGGGACTCGGCCGTTGGTCCGGGCGTAGGCTTCGCAGACATCGGCCAGGCGGTGCAGAACGCTTGCGGTGCGGTCGTAGTGGAAGGTGTCCACGGTGGGCTCGCAGCGGGCGGTTACGCCATCCACGGCGCCGGCGCGCACGATGGTCCGCATCCAGCGCCGGTCGTCAGTCTCGGTCGGCATCAGCGGTCGCCCCGCCAGCATCTCCAGCATGGCGGTGAATCCGTAGGCGCCCCAGTTGCTGACCGACGCCAGCAGCACGTGCCGGGCGCGGGTGACGCAGGGGGCCGGCGAGATGCGGCGCCGGCGCATGAAGCTGGCCAGGCTGCCCAGGCCAAGTTCGTTGCCTCCATCGCCCACGCCAATGCTGAGCGGCACGCGCAGCAGGCCGTCCATGGGAACGGGCGACGGGTCCAGAGTCTCGCCGCGCATATTGGCCAGGCGGCCATCCGCGGTCAGGCCCGGCCGCTCGATGGCGATGGCGGCATGCGGGCGAATCCGGTCCAATAGCCGGCCGGTGGCCGCCTCGGCCTGCGGGACACTATCGGCGTCGATTTCCTCGATTTCGCCCAGGTCGCGGCCAAGGGCTTCAATGACGGGCCGGGTCATGGGGTCCACGACCGTGACGACGTGCCAACTCAGCGCCTGCAGCGCCCGTCCCACGGCGGCGGCGCCGGGGGGACCATCCGTCTCGGCGATGCCCTTGATCGGGAAGCCGGTAATCAGCAGAACGACGCCTGGACGGCGATCCAGTAACTCCTGGGCGGCGCGGGCGTACGAATCGGCGGGCACACGGGCCAGCGCGGGGCGGACGCCGCGGTAGTCGTATGGAAATACGGCGTCGGCCACGTCAACCGCGGCGGTTTGCGCAGGATCCGGCGAAGGCCACATGGGCGGCCCGATGCAACTTGGCTTTCAGGGACGGCCATGATACGAGTGAGAGGCGGTGGCCGCTCCTGCCCGCGGCCGTGATTGCCCGTGCTGATGGCAGGAGGCGGAGGACGAGATTGCCGAGCTGCCGGGCGCCTGGCGCAGCCTGGACCCGCGGTATTGGGCCCGGACGTGTACACCATGTCTCCGAACGCGTGTCCGGCATGTATCCCGTTTGGACGAACGCGGCGGCATTGGCGGGCCGGTGTCGTGGTGATGGGATGATGGCGAAGCGCTGCCACTGGGGGATCTGTGATGTTCTATGAGCCGTATCCACCGTCAGAGGTGGCGGACGGGGTTTGGGTTGGGGGCAGGCCCAGCCCGGCGTCGCTGGGCGCGCTACAGGCCGCCGGTGTCACCCACGTGCTGAACGTGAGCACGGATCCGCATGGATCCCAGGTACGGCGGGATTTCCGGGCAACCTGGGTTCCGGTGGTGGACGACCTGGAGCCGAAGCCGGCCTCGTGGTTCCGTCGCGGGCTGTCGTTCGCGCGGCGGGCGCTGTCGGACCCTTCGTGCCAGCTCTACGTGCACTGCCGCGAGGGGGTGCACCGCGGACCGTTGATGACCTACGTGATCCTGCGGGCGCTCCGTGGGCTGTCGCCGACCGAGGCAAAGCGCGCCATCACCGGCAAGCGGCCGGTGGCCGGGTTCCCGCAGGTGTACCTGGAGTCAGCCGAAGCGTTCCTCCAGGAGGAGTCCGAGCGGGAGGAGCCGGCGACCTAGCAACGGCCGCGACGCATCAGCGGCCGCCCTACGTCAGGACGACGGCGTGGGGGTGGCCTCGTACAGCGAACCGGGGGCCTGCTGGTAGTTGACGCCCTGGCCGCGGCCGCTGCCGCTGGGCTTGAACTCGAACTCGCCGCCGCAGCCGGCAAACAGCGTGGCCGCGACGGCACTGGCGACCAGCAGGGTGGCGACGGTGCGCCATCGACGGATCGGCACTGGAATGTCCTCTCTCTCCAAGCCCCGGGGCGAGGACCGGACCGTTAGCTTTCGCGACGCATTGTAGAGGGAAGTCAAGGCTCCGGCGTCCAGCCGAGCGGCGCACAGTCGGCGCGCGCCATAGACTCGACGCATCCGCGGGACAGAGAAGCCAGCCATGTACGACCCGCACCTGCATCTGTTTGTAGACGACCTCGAGGTGGATGCCTCGTGGAACGTGACGCCGACGATCGGGCGCCCGGAACGGCGCTCGCACGATCCGATCATGACGGCCGACCGGCCCTGGGAAGGCCGCGGCGTGGGGATGGATCTGTCCATCCTGAAGGATGAGACCACGGGCGGCTTTCGCATGTGGTACCGGAGCTTCGATTACGACAGCCCGACAGGCGACCAGGTGCTCCTGAACTATGCCGAGTCGGACGACGGCATCAACTGGAACAAACCCGATCTGGGTCAGATCGAATTTGGCGGCAACACCAACAACAACATTTTCCACCGGCCCTCGCTGATCCCGGGCTGCCGGGCCATGGAGTCGCACGGGCTGATCGTTGACGACGTGGGCGGGCCGGAACGGCGCTACAAGATTCCCGTGTATCACTCGTTTCATGGCGACCGGGACAACGGGCTATACGCGCTGTTCAGTCCGGACGGAATCAGCTGGACCCAGCACCCGGAGCCGATCTACGCGCAGGCCGGCGACCGGCATTCGGCGATCAAGGACCCGGTCAGCGGGGCCTACTGGCTGTTCCTGCGGCCGCCGCGTTACCACTCCCGCATGGGCAACGGCGCGCCGCCGGGATCGGGGGCGCTGCCGTACAAGCGGGTCGTCGCCAGGGCGACCAGCCAGGACTTTGCGAACTGGTCGGACTACACGATCGTGCTGCGGAATGACGCGTTCGACACGCGTGGGACGGAGTTCTACAACATCGCGCCGATCGTCTACGGCAACCGCTACCTGGCCTTCGTGAACCTGTACGACACGGAGGTGGAGCGCATGTGGGTGACGCTGGCCAGCAGCCTGGACGGGCTGCATTGGCAGCGGCCGTTCCGGCGGGAGCGGCTCGTGGACCTGGGCGCCGAGGGCGGCTGGGACGACTCGTGGGTCAACATGTCCGACAGCCCGCCGGTGCGCGAAGGCGACCGCATGCGGTTCTGGTTCCACGGCCGCGAAGAGGCGCACGCGGTGAACTACCGAACGGGCGGCATCGGAACGTTTGTGCTGGGCCTGGACCGCTTTGCCGGGCTGTCGGCCGGACGCGAATCGGGCTGGATCGTCACGGACCGCGTGGAGGCGGGCGGCAGCCGCCTGTTCCTCAACGCCAACGTGCGTAACGGCTGGGCCAAAGTCGAGGTCCGCACCAGCAACGGCACGCCCATCCCCGGCCTGACGCTGGACGAGTGCGACGAGATCCGCGGCGACTCGGTGGAGCATGCGGTGACCTGGAACGGCTCGCCCGACCTGGGCGCCGCCGCCGGCGAACGGGTGCGCGTGCACATCGAGTTCAGCTACGGGCAGGTGTTCGCCTACCGGTTTGGGGACGAGGCGCGGGATCTGAGCTAGCGGAACACGCTCTCAGCCAGGCTCTGACCGACGGCGAATCGCCAGGCCAGCCTGGCTGCACACCCCGAGATCTGCACAAATTGAAAGTGCTACTTGCAATTTGTGCAGTATGCCCGTAGCGTGACGAGCATGATCGAGCGTGAAATCGCCCCGTACCTGACGCGGCTGTTCGGGCAATACCCCTTCGTCACCGTCACCGGGCCGCGGCAGTCCGGCAAGACCACCCTCTGCCGGGCGGCGTTTCCCAACCTGGCCTACGCCAACCTGGAGGCGCCAGATCAGCGCCAGTTCGCCGAATCGGACCCGCGCGGATTCCTGGCGCAACTCGGCGAGGGCGCCATCATCGACGAAATCCAGCACGTCCCCGATCTCCTGTCGTATCTGCAGGTGCTGGCGGACGAGCGGCGGCGCAACAGCCTGTTCGTGCTGACCGGCAGCGAGCAGTTTCAACTCTCCAGGGCCATCAGCCAGTCGCTGGCCGGAAGGACGGCGCTACTACGACTGCTGCCCTTCTCGCTGGCGGAGCGGGAGCGCATTGGCGCCAGCCTCACAATCGACGGGATGCTCTTCTCAGGCTTCTACCCGCGGATCCTGGACCAACGACTCGAGCCGCGGCAGGCCCTGGGCGACTACTTCGAGACCTATGTCGAACGTGACGTGCGGCGGATGGGCGAGATTCGCAACCTCTCCAGCTTCCGGCGCTTCGTGCGCCTCTGCGCGGGACGCGTGGGCCAGCTGCTCAACCTCAGCGCCCTGGGTTCGGATGCCGGCGTCTCGCACACCACCGCGCGCGAGTGGCTGACGGTGTTGGAAGCCAGCTACATCGTCTTTCAGCTGCCGCCCTATCACGCCAATATCCGCAAGCGCCTGGTCAAGTCGCCGAAGCTCTACTTCTACGACGTCGGCCTGGCCAGCTTCCTCATCGGCATCGAACACGCGGACCAGGTCGTCACCCATCCCCTGCGCGGCCCGCTGTTCGAGAACCTGGTCGTGGCCGAGACCCTCAAGTACCGCTACAACCGAGGCCTCCAGCCCAACCTCTCCTTCTTCCGGGACTCACGCGGCCTCGAATGCGACCTCTTCTACGAGACCGGCCGCGGCATCGGCACCATCGAGATCAAGTCGGGCGCCACCATCGCCAGCGACTACTTCACCTCCCTGCACCGCGTCGCCGCCCTGATCCCGGACATCTCCACCAAAACCGTCATCTACGGCGGCGATACCCGCCAAACACGCGCCGACGCCGAGTCCGTGCCGTTGACCGACCTGCGCGAGATCCTGGACCAATTCGAATCGTTTGGCAGACCAGTACAGCGACATTGAAGCAAGCGCTTGGCGACCGACACGCATTTACTAGGCTCTTGAGCCTCGCCGACCCAAGTAAGCCAAGCAGCGTTCCCTGTCAGAACTCCTGGGCCGATGGCCATGCGCGAGACGCGAGCTTCGCTAGCTGCAGCGATCTTTCCGCAATCGCATCCTCATTCCATTCATTAGGTGCCTCTTGCAGCAGCTTTTTATTGAGGAAAAGGACTGCGTGCTCATCCAATTTCAGGCGTTTGCAAGGCCACGATGCGTTGGAGAGGCTTGGGTTGAGGCGGAAATTGACCAGAGTCAGGTTGCCGATCGAGTGAATAATGCGATTGCGGTTCTCATGTCGCGCAACAGCTTCGTGAGAGTCAGTCGACGCAGCCGGAAACGGCCAGTTCTCTTGCCACTTCTGCGGCATTATGTGTTCAATCGTCAATCCGCGGGGTACTTCTTGGCTTTCCGCCATCGGCGTCCGCAGTTGCTCCTCGATACCTTCCAAGACAATGCGCAGACGACCACGCGTGAGCGACCAGTACAGCGGTAGTTCCAGAAAGGCTTTCTCGACCTCTCGATCATCCGGCCAGAGGTTGGCATGCGCAGTCTGATCCAACAAATAACTCACCACAGTGTCGCCAGCACTGGAGGGTCCTGAATCCTCTAGTTCATTAATCAGTCCGAGAAAAAGAGCATTGTAGTTTTGGGTCGTCATTCGACAAACCATACGTCGAACCATATAGCTCTCAAGCGCTTGTATTGCCTTCTTTCTCTGCTCGGCGCTCATATCGGAAGAAAACAACCACAGAAGAACTGGTGTCAGTACTCCCGCCTGCATAACTTCCCTGCGGTACAGAAAGGTCTCATAGCCATTCGCCTCGCCATCTTCTAGAGCGCGATATGTAGCGCCAACCCGCTTCATGTCTGCCGCGATTTCTTCGATGCGTGCTGGACTACCTTCCGAGTACCGGCGAAACTCCGCCGCAACACGGTCAGGTCGAATCTCCTCGTGCCCTCGCATCGTCAGCCAGTAGTACAAAAAAACGTCAATGCGCGGATCTGTCAGTCGCCCTCGACGAACTTCCTCTCGCCACCAGTCATCAGAAAAGTCCCAAAGCTCACGCGCCTCATCTGAATCACTATCTATATCCATTTGATCCGCCCGATAAAGAATCATATTCTTGATCAAGTCCGACTGCAGCAGCGGCGTGCCGCGAGCATTGAGCGTCTCAAAGATGATATGCGGCTCATCATCCACACTTAGGTCAATGACCACGAGTTCCAGTAAGTGGGCTACCGCCTTCTCAAGAGCATCAGCTCGAACGTCGGTCTCCTGGGGAAGCTCTGCAAGCCAATGGTCTACTTCTAGCCTAAAAAACTCGTGAGCCTGAACAATCAGCGAATTCTGAAACTCGTTCGTAGGGAGACCGTTATGCATTGCATGTCGGAAAGCGTCGCGATCTGTAAGAGTTGGCCACACCTTAAAGAAATCATCTTCTTCTTCCACAAAGGCAGCGTGATTTAACACCAAAAGAGACAACCGCTTTGCGATCCGGCTGTGGCCGCGCGTCTCCATAACCTCTTGAACCGCGTCGAGAAGCAGTTGCGCTGTCGTAAGTCGCTGCTGCCCGTCAATTACCGTCCTTGACTCAATCTCTCCGGCAGCAAAGTGTTGTTGCTGGACAACGACGGCACCTAGGAAGTGGGCGCGCGACTGGTGGATCGACCTTCTACGACTGGTCTCCGAGTTGCTGAGGGTATCTTCTATATAGGACTCAGCTGTATTGCGTACATCATCCCAGAGCGGCTGCCACTGGTCCTCTTTTCGCCAAACATAAGGACGCTGAAAAGTCGGAATCTGATAGCGAACAGTTTTGCCGAACAGCTTTTCCATAGTCAAGACACCGACATCCATAACTAGACTCTCTTAGCGGTCTTCTATAGCGCCAGCGGGCAGCCTAGCACACTTACGTCGCCATTGAGGTTTACTAGAGCAGGGCGTTAGCGGGGCAGCTAATGCAAATGCTCGGTGTGGCGGGCACTCGACGCATTTGGCACGCGACCTATGCCGGCCGTCTCCGGTAGTTCGAGGAATGCGGCCCAACTACGTAGGCGCAAGGAGTTCGTTATGCGGAAACGGTATTCGAGACGGAGCGTGTGCACTCAGAACTGAGGGTGGCGCCGGGAAGCAGAGGGGCGTGCAGAACGAATCTCGCGCTTCAGCCGCTCCGGATCGTGAGTGCCTTTCCACGCGCCGGCTGCGGCTCGCATGCCTCTTCCGGGGCGGCTGGACGTCCGCTCGTCGATCGACACCGTGACCTCTTGACCTTCGTCGAGGTCGAGCGTTTCCAATGGTTCGAGCACGCCGTTGGCGAATCTCGCTCTGACGGTGTGCATGGTCTCCCGTCCCTTCAACCGCCCAACTGCTGCCCTGACCGGTCGGCCAGTGCTGATTCCTCAATCCTACAGAGGCCGACCACCACTAGCTGCCAGCAACAACCTCCGGAGATACGGCTATGCCGACTCCAGCCCCGAAAGATCCACCGCCTCCCACTGCCGTGATTCGGCGCTGCGGTAGGCGGCGTCGATGACGGCGTTGGAGATGTAGCCGTCCTCAAAGTCCTCGGCCGCCGGCGTACCGTCTTCCAGGCAGCGGACGAAGTGATACATCTGGCCGTGGTAGCCGTATTGCCAGGCTTCGTCGGACTGGGGAAAGGTCCAGCCGGTGTCGGAATCGGCCTTTTCCTGCACGTAGCCCATGGAGTGCAGGCTGAAGGCCTTAATCGGGACGCCCTTGGTGGCGTCGATGTGGATCAGGCCGTCCTCGCCGTAGATCTCGGTGCGGACGTCCATGCCGCCGTGGTTGCTCCAGCCGGCTTCGATCTGGCCGAGGGAGCGGTTTTCGAAGCGGACCAGGGCCACGGCGTTGTCCTCGAACGGCACGTCGTGCTCCAGCGTGTCGGCCCAGCACATGACCTCCTGCGGCATCACGTCCTTGCCGATGAACAGGCGGCAGGCCGCCACCGCGTGCACGCCCATGCCCAGCAAGGGGCCGCCGCCGCTGGTGGAGGCGTCCCAGGCGTAGCTGGCGTGGGAGCCGGTGTGGGCTTCGCGGGCGCGCACGATGAGGACCTTGCCTATGGCGCCGTCGTCGACGGCCTGCTTGGCGCGCAGGACGTCGGGCATGAAGGCTTCGGTTTCCAGGTAGCCGTTGAAGACGTCGTGCTGGCGGACGGCCTGCAGGATCTCGGCCGCCTCCGGCGCATTGCGGCCGAGGGGCTTGGTGCAGACCACCGCCTTGCCGGCCTCGGCGGCGGCAATGCAGGCGTCGCGGTGGACGAAATTGGGCAGCCCCACCACCACCAGGTCCACGTCGTCGCGTTCGATGGCGGCCTGCATGTCGGTGGTGGACTCGGGCACCTTCCAGCGCTGCGCAAAGTCCTGCGCCTTGGCCTCCGTCTTCGAGAAATTCACCACCACGCGCTGATCGGGCACGTAGCGCAGGGCGTTCATATAGAAGTCGCAGACGAAGCCGCTGCCGAGCATTGCTATTCGAACCACCGGAACCGGCCTTTCCTGGATTGGTTGGTCGCGGGTGTTGGGGGAAGGCTACCGAACGTGGTTAGTCCTCGTGGAAAGTCGGGAGTCTTGCCGGCCGTCTACCAACGGATCAGTCGTGCTCGGGATCAGTCAGACGCCGGTGGAACCAGCCGCTCGAGCCGGGCGATCAGGTCCGGTACTTCCTCTCGCACCGTCCGCCAGAGCACGTCGAGATTGATGCGGTAGTAGTCGTGGACGATCCGGTGGCGCATGTTGATGATGAGGCGCCACGGAACGTCCGGCGCTGATTCCCGGGTTGTTTCGCTCACCCGGCTGGCGGCTTCGCCGATGATCTGGATGGCGTGAGACAGCGCGAGTACGAGCTGTCGGTCCCTGTCCAGGTCTTGGCGCGTCCGGCCTTCCGCAATCGACACCACGTCGCGCGCTGAATCGCGCATGTGCAGCAGACGGATGTCATCCTTCCCGTACGTACTGCACCTCTGCTTCTGCGAGTACCGCGGCGCGGAAATAGCGGCTCAGATCTTCAGGCGTGCGCAGATCGACCTTGCGTCCGTCCAAGAGGTCGGACAGTTCCAATTCCATGCCCGAGATCCCAAGCAACCCGGGGATGCGGTCCGGATCAAACTCGACGAGCAGGTCGATATCGCTGTCGGCTCCGAAGTCAGACCGTAGCGCCGACCCGAAGACGGCTATCCGGCGAATGCCGTTTGCTCGGCAGAACGCCGCCAGTTGGTCACTTGGGATAGGTAGCTGCGTACACACGGGGCAACGATTTCATTGCGGAGGTAAGAGCGCCTGGGTCGCCTACAGCATAGGGAAGACGACGGGTCTCACGCCCGCGTATACGAAAGCACGTGGTGCGACGGGATCAGGCACCGAAAAGCAGCGACAGCAAGATGAAGCTCCCGGCCAGCGTCAACAGCCCCAGCGGGAGGCCCATGCGGACGAAGTCGCTGAAGCGGTAGTTGGCGGGACCCATGACGAGGAGGTTGCCGGGATGGGCGTAGGGGGTGGCGAAGCCGGAGGTGGCGGCCAGGGCGACGCCCAACGCGAACATGCGCGGATCGGCGCCCATGCGCAGGGCGGCGTCAATCGCCAGCGGCGCCATCAGCACCGCCGTGACGTGGTTGCCCATGACGTGGGTGAAGAAGAAGGTCAGCAGCAGCACGCCGGCCAGGACGGGCACGGCGCCGAACGCTCCAAGGCTTTCGGTGGAGCGCTCGGCCAGGAAGGCGGCGGCGCCGGTGGTTTGCATGGCCTCCGCCAGCGGCAGCATGGCGGCGATCAGGAGGATGGCGCGCCACTCGACGGCGCGCCGGGCTTCCTCCATGGTGATGCAGCCCGTCAGCGCCATGGCGGCGGCGGCGGCTACGCCGACAATCGCCACCGGCGCCAGTTGCAGCATCAGCGCCAGGACGAACAGGGCCAGGATGCCCACGGCGAGCGGCGCCCGCCGCCCGCGCGGCGCCGTTTCGGCATCTTCGGTCAGCACCACGAAGTCTTGCGAGTCGCGCAGCTGCCGCAGGGCGACGGGCGGACCTTGTACCAGCAGCGCGTCACCGCCCTCCAGTGCCATGGTGGCCAGTCGCGTTCGCCTGGGCCGGCCATCGCGCCAGATGCCGAGCACGTTGGCTCCGTGGCGATCGCGAAAGTCAATCTCCGCCAGGCTTTGGCCGACCATGTCCGACCGCGGCCGCAGGACGATTTCGGCCATGGTGAGCGTGGCGCTGCGCAGCGCGTCGGCGCCCAGCCGCCGGCTGTCCTGGACTTGCAGCGCGTGCACCTCGCGCAGGCGACTGATGTCGTCCTCACGCGCCGCCAGAACCAGATAGTCACCGGCCTGCAACTCCTCTGAAGGCCGCGGCGACCCCGTAACCACCCCATTGCGTTCAACGGCGAGCACCGCGATGCCGAAGGCTTCGCCGATCCCGGCGGCCAGCAGACTTTGACCGACGAGCTGGCTGTCATCCGGGACCACGGCTTCGAACAGGCGTTCCTCCAGCCGGTAGGCCTGGTGCTCCACACCCGACGGCGCCACCTGCGCCCCGCCGCTGCGCACGGGCAGCAGCCGCCGACGCGTCAGCACCACCAGGCCAATCCCGAGCACTAACGCCAGCGCGCCAAAGGGCGTGAACTCAAACAGTCCCAGGGGCTCGTAGCCGGCCTGTTCCAGGACGCTGCTGGTGAGGATGTTTGAGGGCGTGCCCACGAGGGTGAGCATGGCGCCCAACAGGGACCCAAAGGCCAGCGGCATGAGTACGCGCGACACGGGCATGTTCATGTCACGCGCGGCGGCCACCACGGCCGGTAGCAGGACGGCGCTGGCGCCCACGGAGTTCATAAAGGCGGAGAGCACGGCCACGCTGGCCATGGTGAGCGCGATCAGCCGCACCTCGCTCTGCCCGGCCACCCGCCGGATCCAGACGCCGATGTGCGCAGCGACTCCGGTGGCCGTGAGGGCGGTGCTGATGACCAGGATCGCCCCGACGGCGATAACCGCCTGGTTAGAGAACCCGCTCAGCGCCTGCTCGACCGTGATGACCCGTCCGAAGAACAGGGTCAACAAGACTCCGAACGCAATCAGGTCGGGGGCAAAGCGGCCCCACGCCAGCAGCAGCAGGGCCATCAGGGTGACTACGAGGACGAAGGCGATTTCGACGGTCACGGGCGGCTCCGGCGGCGGGAGCTAATCATCCTCGCCCTCGTCGGCGAGGAGGGTTTCCACGCCTTCCACGTAGGTTGGATAGGCCAACTCGACCCCAAGCTCGTTGTGAATCTTGTCGTTGGAGCAGCCGTAGTTTCCGGTGACCAGGGCGTAGAGGTTGTGACCCAGTGGAGCGTGGCCCCTGGTTAGCTTGGACGTCAGCCCGAATCCGCCAATCATGGCCCGCGCCAGCCACTTGGGGGTCGACCCGGGCGCCGGTACGTGGGCGCGGTCGGCCAGGTGGTCGAAGTACTCCGCCATGCTGACCGGCTCGTCATCCACGGCCAGGTAGACCTCGCCCGAGCGGCCGCGCTCAGCTACCGCCGCCAGCACCGTCGCCAGGTCGTCCACGTGGATACGGCTGGAAAGGTTCTCCCCGCCGCCCAGCATGCGCAGACGCTTCTTGCGCAGCGCGTCGACCGTTCGCCGGCCCGGACCGTAAATCGTTCCGGCACGCACAAAGCGGGCCGGAAACCCTCGCGTGCGCAGGGCGTCGCGCAGATGTTGCTCGGCCCGCAGGCTGATCCGACCAAGCTGGGAGTTCGGCTGCGTGGGCGTGTCTTCCGTGATTGCCTCGTCCGAGCCCCTACCGTAGGCGGCCAGCGTCTGCACCAGCACGAACGAGGCAATGCCAACCTCTGCCAGCGCGGCCTCGGCGTTCACGACGCCATCCAGCCCAACCCGTTCCGTCCAGTCCGGGTGGCCGCTGATGCTGCCCACCAGGTAGACGATGTGGTCGTCCGGCCGTCCCAGTCCCACGAGCTCCTCGGGCTCGCCGACGTCGGCGATTTCCACCTCGACGCCAAGGGTTTCCAGGTCGCTCGCCGCCGATTCGCTGCGGCCGATCCCGCGCACCCCCCAGCCCTGTTGCACGAGATGCCGGGCCAGCGCGCTGCCGGCGTAACCCGTGATTCCAAAGATCAGCGCCTGTGGCATTCGCCGCCAACCCACCGGCCGTTGCCGCCTCATGGTGAACGGCTACGGGCAGCCGCCGCAAGCCCTGACCTCGCGGACTGCTACGCTGAGAACGTGGGCGCCGAAACTTTAGCCAGCATTGACCCGGCCTCGCTGGCTTCACGCATCGTGGACGCGGCGTACCTGGAAGGCGATTTCGTCCTTCGTTCCGGCCGCCGCAGCCGCTACTACCTGGACAAGTACCGCTTCACCACCGAGCCGTCCCTCTTGCGCGGCATCGGTCAAGCGCTGGCGGCGCGTCTGCCCGCCGATACGCAGCGGGTCGCGGGCCCGGAACTGGGCGCGGTTCCGTTGGCCACGGCCGTTTCGCTTGCGACCGGGCTGCCCAGCGTGTTGGTCCGGGGCGAATCCAAGTCCTACGGCACCGAGCGACGGTTCGAGGGCATCCTTCACCCGGACGAGAACATCGTCCTGATCGAGGACGTCGTCACCACCGGCGGCCAGGCCATCGAATCGGCGATGGCCCTGCGTGAGAGCGGCGCCAACGTGCTGCTGGTCCTCGTGGTGGTCGATCGCGAGGAAGGCGCCGCAGAAGCCATGGCCGACGCGGGCTTCCAGTTCGAGGCCCTGTTCACCAGCACCACCCTGGGCCTGAAGACCTGATGGCTAAACGAAAGCTGCGGGTCGGCGTGCTCTTTGGCGGCCGCTCCGGCGAACACGAGGTATCCCTGCGGTCGGCCCGCTTTGTGCTGGACTCGCTGGACCCCGAGAAGTACGACGTCCGGCCGATCGGCATCACCAAGACCGGCGAGTGGTTGCTCGACGACGATCCAATGCCGCTCCTGGAAGGCGCTGTGAAGCCCGAGACGCAGCCCGCCCAAGCGCCGGTCAGCCTGCCGACGCGCATGCCGGAACGTCCCGCCGGCACCCTGGACGCCCCGTTGGACGTCGTGTTTCCGGTCCTGCATGGCACCTACGGCGAGGACGGAACCATCCAGGGGCTGCTGGAGCTGGCCGACGTGGCCTACGTGGGCGCCGGCGTGACCGGCTCCGCCGTCGGCATGGACAAGGCCATCCAAAAACGCGTGCTCCACGCCCACGGGATTCCAGTGGCGCCGTCGCGCGTCTATACCCGGCGTGCGTGGCGCGCCGACCCGGACTCGATCCGGACAGAGATCGAGTCCGAGCTGGGCTATCCGGTCTTCACCAAGCCCTGCAACCTGGGCAGCAGCGTCGGCATCAGCAAAGCGCACAACGCGGACGCGTTGGGCCCCGCCATGGACGTGGCCGCCCGCTATGACCGTCGGCTGATCGTGGAGGCCGGCATTCCCAACGCCCGCGAAATCGAGGTCAGCGTGCTCGGCAACGACGAGCCTGAGGCTTCCGTTTGCGGCGAGATCATTCCCGGCAACGAGTTCTACGACTACGACGCCAAGTACCTGGACGACACGTCACAGGAGTGCATTCCGGCTGACATTCCGGACGAGTTGGCCGCGCGCATCCGGCGCATGGCCGTGGAGGCGTACCGCGCCATCGACTGCGCCGGCTTCGCCCGCGTGGACTTCCTCGTCAATGGCGAGACTTTCGACGTCGTGCTCCTTGAGATCAACACGATCCCGGGATTCACCGAGATCAGCCAGTTCCCCAAGCTGTGGCGGGCCAGCGGCCTCGGTTCCCGCGAGCTCCTGGACCGCCTGATTGCCCTGGCCCTGGAACGGCACGCGGACCGGCGCGAGACCAGCACCAGCTACGACTGACGGCGCCGGCCCGGCGGGCGCCCCTGCGAGGTTCACCCCTGGTCGGGCGGCTCGCCGACATTACAGAAGTTTCGTAAGATGTGTCTTCTGTAAATTAATCGTGCTATGATGGAGTCAAGCCATGCGTGGGCGTCGTAGTTTTCTCAGGCACAGCCTGAGGCTGCTGGCGGGAGGCACGGCAGGCACAACACTAGGGGGGCTGGCCACCGCTGTGCATGCCGCCGGGTCGGATTCGCCACCCGTTGCGCCGCCGCCCGGTCAACCCGATATCGCCGACGCGCAACCGCCGTTTCAGGTCCCTCGGGCCCCGACCCTGGACGAGTTGGACCTTCCGGTCACGCCATTCACGGACGCACCGCGCTCGATCGTCAAGTCGTCGCCCGTCATTACGGTCTACGGTCGCAGCTTCGGCGTGGCCCCGATCCTGGGGCTGCTGGGTGACCTGAATTCGTTCGACGAACTCGAACGCAACATCGCGCCCTGGGTCCAGGCCACCGAGGAGTTGGCCCAGGCCCCGGTAACCGTGGCACCCCACCTGATCTACGCCCTGGCGCGTCCCTGCCAGGGCGCGGACGACTCATGTCTGATCTTCCTGGACGGCTCCGGCGTTGACCTGGTCAACGACTACATCCTGCCGGCCCAGGAGCGCGGCATGGGGGTCGTGCTGGACGCGCAGATGGGCCGACTGTCGCCGTCATTCTTCGTGCGCCGCATGATCGACAAGGGCTACATGGCCTACCCCAACGTGCACATCGCGCTCGATCCCGAATTCGCCACCCGGCCGGACCAGGACATGCCGGGCCATCCGATCGGCTGGCTCTCGGCCCAGGCCATCAACGACGCCCAGCGCATCCTGGCCGACTACGTGCGCAGCGAGCAGCTGTCGCACAAGAAGATCATGATCATCCACCAGTTCGTCGACGAACTGTCGGACTCGTGGTCAATGGTCTATGGCAAGCGGAACCTGGAAGTCTTCCCGGAAGTCGACCTGGTGCTGGATGCCGATGGCTTCGGCAGTCCCGACGCCAAGATTCTCAAGTACAACGCCATCACCAATCCCGAGGCCTATCCGCACCTGCAATGGCGCGGGATCAAGATCTTCCAGCACAACAAGTACGCGCCGCGCTTCTCGGATTCGCCGGTACTGACCCCGCGCCAGCTGTTTGGGCTTGACGCCACGCGGGCCGGCTGGCGCATGTGGGCGCCGCCGCACCTGATTGTGCTGGCCTGAGCGACGGCGTCGCCCTTAGCCGAACGGCGCCAGCGCTAGGTTGCTGAACGACTGGGCGGCTGACCCCACGCGTCGGATCGCGGCCGCCGACGGCTCGGCCGCGTCGCTGAGTTCAATCTCAACCAGGGCGCCATCCTCCAGCTCTGCCCACACGTCTTCCTCGCGGGCCTCCGGCGGAACCTGAACGCGGACGCCGTTGAGCGTGAGCGCGTCCTCGCCGAGTTCCCGCACAAAGCCCTGCCAGCGCGTGGCCACCGGGCCGTCCGGCGGTGGCGCCGGCGCCACCTCCTTGGCCACCAGGACATAGGACGAGGCCGCTCGTAGCGATTCAAACGTCACCAGCACCACGTCGCCTGGCGCCATCTGGCCGCGCAGCACCAGGGGCGTATCCAGCGGCCGGCTGAAAACGATGCCCCCGGCGCGAACGCTGAATGAATCGATCGCAACCAAGACGCCCTGCAGCGTCGGGGGCGCCGGCTCGATCGGCGCGGGCGTCGGAGCGCTCGGCGGTGGCGCCGTTGGCTGGCTTTCCGCGGGCGTCGGCTCCGGCGCTGGCGTCTCCGGCGCCGCGGTCGGTTCGCCTTCAGTTGCGGTCGGCGACGCCGGGATTTCCGTGGGCGTCTGATCCGGGGTCGGCGGCGGCGGCGCACCGTCCGCCGGCGTCGCTGTGGCGTCCGGCTCCGGCGTTGGCTGTAATTCGCCCGACGGCGTCGGCGTGCCATCCGCGGCCGTCGCTTCCGGACTGGCCGTCGCCTCGGGCGTCGGACTCGGCGTCCCGTCTGCAACGGTTGGCGTCGGTGAGACGTCGGATGGAGGCTGCGTTGGCGTAGGCTCCGTGGAAGGCGTGGTCGCCGGAGTCGCGGTCGGCTCGCCTTCGGTCGCCGTTGGCGTGGGCGAGGCGTCCGGCGTCGGCGACTCGGTGACAGTCGCTTCCGGCGTCGCCGTGGTCTCGCCCTCGGCCGCGGTGGGCGTGGGCGAGGCGTCCGGGGCCGGCGCGCTCTCGTTCGCCGTCGGCTCCGCGGTGGGCGAGGCGTCCGGCGTCGTGGTCGACTCGACGTCGGCCGGAGTTGCGGTCGCCGTGGCCTCCGGCGTTGCCGTTCCCTCCGTCGCGGTGGGGCCCGGGCTCGGCGTGGGGTCGGGCGTCGCGGTGGGCTGGCTGTCCGCCTCGGCCTCGGCGTGCGCGATGGCCAGGCCAACCAGCTTCAGGCTGCCGTCGCCTTCAACCTGCGCTTCGGTCCGAACGCGTGACGCCAGGGGCACGGCCTCCACCGCCGCCACGTCGCCCCGCGTGATTGTTATACCCGCAACGACCAACGCGGCATCGGTCACGGCATTCAGGTCGCCCGTCACCACCACGGCGCTGCCCGTCACATCGATGGCCGGGACGGGTGTGGCCGCGGGCGTGACCTCCGGCGTTGGAGTCGGAGTCGGAGTCGCGGGTGCCGGCGTCGGCGCTGGTGTCACCGGCGCCGTGGGAACCGCGGTAGGCGCGGGACTCGAGATGGCAAGCGTCGCCGGTATGGTCACCGTGGGCGTCAGCCCCGGATCGGGCGCCGCGGTAGGCGCGGCGGCGAGGATCGGCCCGCTATGCACGTCCTGCAAGCCGGCCTGCGCCAGCGATTGCGCCCGCGTAATTGGAGCGCGTTGCGCCTCCGCGGCCGAGTGCGTGAGCGAGTTGAACCTCGTGTCGTGCTCGGCCAGGCGCCGGCGGTAGTCCTCGGCTACGTCCCCCGTGCGCTCGGCGCCCGGCTCCGTGTCGCGGGCCACGGCGCCCAGCACGTCCACGCCCTTGCGCACAACGTCCTCGTACGCGGTGCTGGCGCGAGCCACGGCTACGGTGTCGCCGGCGCCGGCCGCCGATTCGATTTCGCGTAACCGCTGTTCGGCCGTGTCCAGGTACAGATACGCCTTCTCCTCGTTCGAGGCGAAGCCGATCCGCAGCTCCTCCAGGGTGAGTCGGTACCCGTACAGGGCGCTATCCGGCCCGCTGTTCACAGCGGCCAGGGTCACGCCGCCGTAGGCGACCAGTGCGACGGCGAAGGCCGCCGCCAGACCGGCCATGCGGACCGGCATGAAGCGCGGGAACCACCAGGTGAGACGCTCCCAGGCGCTGGCGGGCTCAGGCTGCCGGTCCAGCCGGGCGCGCAGATGCTGAAGCTCCTCGTCGATCAGGCGCGCGCCGCGCTCCACCGCCGGCCGGTCGAGCGGCAGCGGCGTCAGCGCCTGCAGATCAAGCGCCACAACCAGCATGTCGCGCAGCCGCTCCTGGTGCTCCGGGTAGTCCGCCACGCACGCGTCCAGCGTCGCTTCGCCGCGCAGCAGGCGGTCGAGCGACGAATGGAAGGCCGTCTCGATATCCGTGCTCACCGGGCGTCCTCGGCCATAACCTTGCGAAGGGCGGCAACCGCCCTGAATTGCAACGCACGGATCGCTGGTTCGTTACGGTCCATGATCTGGGCGATCTCGCGGTGGCTCATATCCAGGGCGAACCGGTAGCTCAGAACCTGGCGCTGGTCTTCCGTCAACGACTGCATCGCCTCCCGTAGCTCCTCGCGCCGGGCCAGCGACTCGAAGTGCGCGTCCAGCGTCTCGCCGCGCTCGGCCACCAGCGCCTCGTCCAGCGGAACCGTGCTGCGCGTGGCTCGCCAGTTGTCCACCACCACGTTCTTCGCAATGCGGTAAATCCAGCCGTTGAACTCGGGAATCGAGCGGTGTTGATAGCGCCCGATCGCCTGCATGGCGCGCAGGAAGACCTGGTTCGCCAGATCTTCGGCTAATACCCGGTCGCTCACCTGGTACGCGATGTAGCGGTGAATCCGGTCGACATACAGTCGATAGAGTTCCCCGAAGGCCTCGCGGTCCAGCGTGGCGGCGCGGCGGATGACCTCATTGAGTTGCTCTTCGCTTGGCTCAGCGTCCAATAGCACGGCAACGGTGGTCCTGGCGCTCTCTGAACGCCGGTGGGTGGGTGTCTGTTACGGGGCGACGCGGCGGCGGGCCGCTCCTAATCAGCGATCGGCCAGTTCAGCAAACCAGGCGCGCGTGCGCGCCAGGCCTTCGGGCAGCGGCACCCGTGGGCGCCAGTCCAGCAACTCCCGGGCGCGCGCCGCATGGCCAACGTAGCGCTCCACTTCCGCCTGCGGGTGCGGATGCGGCACGCGGCGAACGCGTCCGGCGCCGCCGTCGATCAGCGTCGCCAGTTCACGAATGCTGGTTTCGAGCCCCGTCGCCAGGTTCAGCGTGCGCCCAACGGCGGACTCGGCGGCGGCCCCCACGATGCCGCGGGCCGCGTCGTCCACGAACAGGAAGTCGCGCGTCTGCGCGCCGTCGCCGTGCACCTCCAGGTTCCGCTCCGCCAGCGCCGACCGCAGAAAGCGCGCCACCACGCCGCCTTCCAGGTCGCCGCGCTGCCAGGGGCCATAGACGTTAAACGGCCGGACGATGGTCTGGCGCAGCCCAAAGGCCCGCCGATAGCCCGCGGCCAGGTCATCGGCGGCCAGCTTGGACGCGGCGTAGGGCGACGCCGGGGCCGTGGTGGCGTGTTCGTCCAGCGGGCCGTCCGCCGAGGCGTAGACGTGGCAGGTGCTGACCAGGACCAGGCGCAGGTTGGCCGCCCGCGCCGCGTCCAGCACGTTGAGCGTGCCCAGTACGTTGGCGCGTATCACCTGGGCGGGACCATGCACGCTGGCGCCGACATCCACGGCGGCCGCCAGGTGGAACACGGTATCCACCCCCATGAGTCCATCCCGCAGCGCCGCCGGATCGGCCACGTCTCCCTGCGTCAGCCCCAGGTAGCCGGGCCGCCCGGCGAACACGTCCAACGATCCGGGGCGTGCCCGCGAGAGGTCGTCGAGCACCCGCACCGCCACGCCGCGGTCCAGCAGTTCGCCCACCACGTGCCGGCCGATGAACCCCGCGCCGCCGGTAACCAGTGCGCTCATGCGTCTACGGCGCGCAGCCAGTCCACCGTGCGCCGCATGCCGTCCTCGAACGGCGTCACCGGCTTCCAGCCGGTCGCCTGCCGAATGCGCGAGGCGTCGGCACGCAAGGCCGGCAGATCGGTGCGCCGGCCCCGCGTTTCCACGATCTCGCTGTCGGACCCGGTAACCGCCAGTACAGTTCGAGCCACGTCGCGGATGGTCGTTTCGCGCCCCGTGCCGATGTTGAACACGGAGCCGGCCAGCGCCGCGCCCTGCTCAATGACCCGTGCGTAGGCGTCCACGGCGTCGTCGATGTACATGAAATCCCGCGTCTGCCGGCCGCCGTTCTCCAGCGGCAGCGGCTCGCCCCGCAGCGCGCGGCGCGCAAAGGCCACCGTCACCGCCGGATACCCCACGATGTTCTGGTGCGGGCCAAACGTATTGAAGTTCCGAATCACCACTACCGGGTGGCCCCACCAGCGGTTCAGGGCCAGGCAGTGCATCTCGCATGCGGCTTTGCTGACCGCGTAGACCGTGACGGGACGCAAGGGGTGGTCCTCATCCATGGGCACGCGCACCGGCGGACCGTAGACCTCTGGTGACGAGGCGTAGACCAACAGCGGCGGCCGCGTCATATCGGCGATGGCGTGCGCCAACCGGAACGTGCCCGCCTCATTGTTGGCGAAATAGGCGTGCGGGCGCTCCATCGACTCGGGCACCGAAATGCGCGCGGCAAAGTGCACGATCACGTCCGGCGCCCAGTGATTCAATTCGTCGGTCGTCAGGTCGGCGTAGTCGCGGCGCACGATCTCGATGGCCCTGCCCGCTTCGGCCTCTGGCGTCAGCGGCTCGCCGCCCGGGAAGTGGCGCGAGAAGTCGTCCACGGCCACCACCGAGGCCCCAGACTCGTCGCGCAGCAGCCGCCGGGTCAGGTTGAATCCGTACATGCCCGCGGCGCCCGTGATCAGTGCACGCATGAAGGTCCGTCTCGGTCGTGGGTGGCTCGCAGGGCCGGGGAGTGGAACATTGGGCCTACGAGGCGCAGATTATAGGGGCGCTCGATAAGGAGATTCTCATGGCACTACTGGCGGACGACGACATCCAGGCGCGGTTGGCCGAGCGATCCGGCTGGTCCTGCGAGGGCGGCGCCCTGGTCAAAAAGTTCGAGCTGGAAGATTTCATGGCCGTGGTGAACTTGGTCAATGCCGTGGCGCCCGAGGCCGAGGCCGCCGACCACCACCCCGACATGTTCATCAACTACCGGCGCATCACCTTCACGCTCTCCACCCACAGCGAAGGCGGCGTCACCGAAAAGGACTTCGCCCTGCTGGACGAAATCGAGCGGCTGGCGGGGTAGTAAGCTGGAGCCAGATACAGGTGCCTCTGCGGGCGGTCAGAGCCCAACGTTTCACGTGAAACATCTGCCTGTCTCCTGACTGGGTGCAGGCGCCCACGGAAGCGACCCGTGGGAAGGAGGGACCATGGCCACGACGGAAGAGCGTGTGAGCCGGCTCGAGGGCGGATTCGAGCATCTGGCAACCAAGGCCGATGTCGCGAACCTCAAAGTCTGGATCATGGGGCTGCTCCTGACCGTCGTGGTCTCGGTGTTCCTTTCCGCCGCGACTCTGGCGATTCAGCTGCTTTCCTAGCTTGGGGGGATTTGGAATCACCATGCGCCCACGGATCAGGCGGGGCTCAGCGTGAGCGGGGATGCGGTCCTGGTTCTGGCCACCGTCATCGGGGCGGCGCTTGTCGTGTTGCTGGGGCTCGGGGGGTTCAACATGGTGCTGTGGCGCGATGTGCGAGCAGAGATCCGCTCGCTTTCGAGCCGAATGGACACCCTCTGCGAGCGCCTGGTTCGCATCGAGAGGCGGCTCGGCGGGCCAAACTCAAAGTCCGTCTAAGCCCGCTCGTCGGCCGGATACGCCTTGAAGGCTCAGTCCTGCGAGGCCGGAGCCTTGACTCGACCGCGGGCGCCGATGAAGAAGTGGTCGGTCTGGATGACTTCAACCTCGGTGCAGACGAGGCCCAGCAGGGAGCGCAATTCCTCGGGCGACCAGTAGATCTTCCAGATCGTGAATTCGCGGCCGTCGTTCAGGCGCCGGTGCTGACGCTGCACGCGGTCGCCCTTCACGAACTGGTCGGACGCGCCCGAGTGTTCCGCCTGCTTCGAGTCCACCAGGACGATCCAACCGTCGGGCCGCACGATGCGCGCGGCCTCGCGGATGAACTCCTGGGAGCGCGCGATGGGCACGTGGCTCAGCCAGAACCCGAACATGCAGGCATCCACGGAGTCATCGCCGGCGGGCAACCGGTAGGCGTCGGCCCGGCAGCGGCCAAGCGGCAGATGATCCTCGTCCCGCTGTCGCGCCTCGTGGAGCATTTCGGGCGCATAGTCGGAGGCGATCACGCGATTGCGCGCGGCCAGGAGGCGCGTCCACCAGCCGGTGCCTGACGCCACTTCGAAGACGCTGGCGTCGGTCAGCGACCCGACGAACTGTTGCAACTTGGCCATTTCCCGATGCCACGAAGCGTCGGCCTCGGGACCGTGCGCGTAGCGGCCCTCGCGCAGAATCCACTGCTCGAACTCCGGGGCGCGCGCCCGGTAGTAGTCTCTGGTGTCGGCTTCGACCTCAGCCTCGCTGGGTATCGCCATCGGACGGCTCCTCCTCGGTCGGTTCGTCGTCGTCTTCTTCGGGGAGATCGACCAGTTCAGCCTCATGCAGCCAATCGAGCGTCGCATTGAGGCCATCGTCCAGCGCGGTGTACGTGAGGCCGAGTTCGCGCTCGGCTTTCGACCCATCGAGCTGGCTGCCATGTAGCGCAATTTGCACGGCGGCTCGCGAGATCACCGGGCGCTGGCGCTTGATCCAGGCCGGCAGGCTGTAAATCAGGCCGAAGGCCTGCCAGGCCAGGGGCGAGGCCGGTTTGATCTGGTAGTCGAGATCGGCCAGTTCCACCGCCCGCTGCAGAAAGGCGAGCCGCGACAAGTTGTGGCTGGCCAGGATGTAGCGCTCCCCGGGCCGCCCGCGAACCAGGGCCAGCGCGATCCCGCGCGCGACGTCCTTCACGTAGACCCAGGCCACGGGCTCGTCAACTGAAACGCCCAGGCGGCCACTCAACGCGCCAATCAGAGCCTGGCCCGTGCCCGAGGCGTCGCCGGGTCCATAGACGGTCCCCGGGTTGACGACCACGACATCGAGCGCCGACCCGTCGTCAAGCAGCGCGGCTTCCGCCTCGACCTTGGAGCGTTCGTAGTCGCTGAGGGCGTAATCCCGCCGCTCGGTGTTCTCGTTGCCTACCTCGCCTTCCTCCTCGCCGATGGTGGATCCGCTGCTGACGAAGACCAGGCGATGGGTTCCGGCCGCTCGGGCGGCGTCCCGCACGTTGCAGGCGCCGTCCACGTTGGCCTCGAAGAAGTCCTGTGCGCGTGGGGCCCAGGAGTCATGCAGGCCGGCCAGGTGGATCACGGCGGCCATGCCATCCACCGCCGCGCCCAATGTTTCCGGCTTCATGATGTCGCCTTCCACGGTCTCCACCCGGTTGGCGTTGAGCCAGGATCGGTCGCTGGATTCGCGAACGAGGGCGCGAACCTCGTGGCCATCGTGGCGCAGCGCCTGGATCACAAAGGGACCGAGGTTCCCGGTCGCGCCGGTGACCAGGACGCGCACGTCAGCCGCCGGCGGTGGCGGCGCAGTCGTGGATGATCTCGGCCGCCCGCTGGATGTCGTCCGTGGAAACCTGGTGATACGTCACTGCGCGGCAGCGGCCGGTCTCGTTGAACCCGACGACTCGCACGCCCGCCGCGTCCAGCCGGGCCTCGAACTCTGTCGGAAGACCTAGCTCGGGCGCGATGTCGAAGAAAACCAGGTTGGTCGCCACGGCGTCGGGGTCCACCGTCAGGCCGGGGGTGTCGCTCAACAGCTCGGCCAGCAGGCGCGCGTTGGCGTGATCCTGCGGGAGTCGCTGGGGTATCTCATTCAGCGCCACGTGCCCGGCCGCCGCCAAGACGCCAGCCTGCCGCATCCCGCCGCCAACCATCTTGCGTACGCGTCGCGCTTCGTGAATGTAGTCGTGCGATCCCAATAGCAAGGATCCAACCGGCGCGCCGAGGCCCTTGGACAGGCAGAACTGCACGCTGTCGGCGCCTTGCATCAGGTCGGCCACCGGGCACTCCAGCGCGGCGGCGGCGTTAAAAATGCGGGCGCCGTCCACGTGCACCCGCAGGCCCAGTTCATGGGCAGTCTGAACCAGTTCGGCCATCCGCTCCGGCGGGGTGCAGGTGCCGCCCGCCGTGTTGTGGGTGTTCTCAATCCAGACCAGGTGCGTGTCCACCAGGTGGACGTTCGGCGCCTTGACCGCGCCGCGAATCAGATCCGACGTCAGGATGCCGTTGGGCGCATCGACCGCGGCCATGGTGACCCCGACCAACGAGGCCCAACCGCCAACTTCCCAGGTCACCACGTGGCAGCCGCGTTCAGCGATGACTTCCTGCCGCGGACGGCAGTGGGTGAGCAGGGAACAGAGGTTGCCCTGCGTGCCGCTGGCCACGAGCAGTCCGGCGTCCATGCCGAACATCTCCGCGCAGCGCTCCTCGAGCGACTGCACGGTGGGGTCCTCGCCAAAGACATCGTCGCCGACCTCCGCCTCCGCCATGGCCCGGCGCATCGCGGGCGTGGGGGTAGTAAGCGTGTCGCTGCGGAGATCGATAACCGAGTTAGACAAGGTGGCGCCAGCGCGGTGTCGGACTGGTGAATGGTACCGGCGCGTCAGACCGATTCCAGGAAACGCGCCAGTTCGTCGCGCTCGACCGCGGGGATGGGGACTTCGCGGCCGCCGACCGTCCAACGCTTGCCTTCGGCTGCCGCGGTGACTTCGCCGATGAGGGCGGCCGTCGAGCCGGCTGTTCGAAGGGCCGTCAGCGCCGCGGACACCTGACCGGCCGGCAGGCTGGCCAGCAGGGCGCCGGAGGCCAGCAGCGCATAGGGGTCGAGCCCCAGCGCGCGACAGATACGCCGGCACTCCGGCAGCACGGGCACCGCGTCCCGATCGATTACGAGTCCGACGTCGGCCGCCTCCGCGACTTCGTGCAGCGCGCTGGTCAGCCCGCCCTCGGTGGGGTCATGCATGGAATGGACGTCGGCTATCCCCTGCAGGACGGCGGCCGCCGGACGTACGGAGATGCCCGGCGTTTCGAGCCGTGCGGCGCCCGTCCGGATGTCGGCCTCGCTGACGCCGGCACGCCGCAGCGCATCCGCGTGGTCGCCTGCCAGGATGGCCGTGCCCTCGATTGCGATGTCGCCAACTAGCAACAGCGCGTCGCCCGGGCGCGCGCCGGAGGTGCGAATGAGTGCGTCGCGGCCGACCGTGCCGAGCAGTGTTCCCGCAACAATCGGCGAGGTCACGCTGTCGGTGACTTCGGTGTGCCCACCCACCAGGGCCGCGCCGGCCGCGGAACAGGCCTCGGCCACATCAGCCAGCAAGGCCTGGATCTGATCGGCCGTGGTACCCGCCGGGACCAGCACCGTGGCCAGGAGCCATCGTGGTTCGGCGCCCATTACGGCCAAGTCGTTGCCGTTGACCGCCAGCAGATAGGTCCCGATGTCAGCGGCGGCGAAGGTGATCGGATCGGCGGCGGCGACCAGGAGCTCGGGTCCGCCGAGATCGATGACCGCCGCGTCCTCGCCCGGCTCTGCTCCCACAAGCACCGCCGGGTCGCGGCGCGGGACCCGGCCCAGCGCCCGTCGCAGCAGCGGCAGCGGCAGCTTGCCGGTCGGCAGGCTCATGAGGCTGTCCTGGCCGGATGTTTCACGTGAAACATCCGGAGAACCGGCGGCGTCTGCCAAGGCGGCGCTAGGATGAGCGGCCCCATTCCGCGCCCAGTCTCGCGGCGTCCGTTCATGTCACAAGTTTCTCTGCCCGCGGCACGCGACAGTGACATCGTGCCCAGTATTCATACGAACGGACAGGCAGGCCGCGTGCTGCGACTTGCCGGGTTGCCGCCGCTGCGCTTGTTGACTGACGGATTCCGAGACCTGCCGGGCCTTGCTGTGCTGGAGGGCGGATCGGACACGTCGGGCGAAGGCCGCTGGTCCTACCTGGCGGCCGACCCGATCGACACCGTGCGGTGGACAGCCAGTGGCGTGGTTTCCGAAGTTCGCGGCCGGCTGCCGGGCAATGGTTTCTCGGCACTCGAGGAGATTGTCGCTCGTGGCACTCCAGTCTCCGACGGCTCGCTGCCGCCATTTGCCGGCGGCGCGATCGGCTACATCGCCTACGACGCCGCCTACGAGCTCGAGGTCCTGCCGGACCGCTGTCCCGGGCCGGTGCCCACCGACCTGATGTGGTTTGGCGTGTACGACTGGGTGCTGGCGCGCGACGCCCAAAGCGGCGAGGGCTGGATTGTCGCGACATCGCACGGCGGGCGCGACCCCGACGACCTCTGCACCCTGGTGCAGTCACGCCTGTGCGTTCGCGAAACGCCGGCCTCACCAACCGCGCCGCGAACCGCCCACACGAACGCGGACCGCCGTCAGTTCGGGCGCTGGGTGACGGCGGTGAAGGACTACATCGCCGCCGGCGATTGCTACCAGGTGAACCTGGCGCGACGGATCGAGTTTGACGCGCGAGAGCCGGGGCTGGAGCTATTCCAGCGCCTGGCGGCGGCGCATCCCGCTCCCTTCGGCGCTTACCTGGAAGCCGATGGGGTCGAACTGGCCAGCGCGTCGCCGGAGTTGTTCCTGCGTGTTGACCCGAGTGGCCGGGCGCGAACGCGACCGATCAAGGGCACCGCTCCTCGCGGCCGAACTCAGGCCCTTGACGCCGCCGCCGAGGCCCGGCTGCGGGCCAGTCCCAAGGACCGGGCGGAAAACGTGATGATCGTGGACGTGCTGCGCAACGACTTCGGAAGGGTGTGTCGTCCAGGCTCGATCAGCGTGCCCGCGCTTTGGCAGACCGAGGCGCTGCCCACGGTGTGGCAACTGGTCTCGGAAGTGCGCGGTGAACTCGGATCCGGCGTCTCGGCGGCCGACTTGCTGGAAGCCTGTTGGCCCGGGGGCTCCATTACGGGCGCGCCGAAGATCCGAGCCTCCCAGATCATCGACGAACTGGAGCCGGTACGTCGGGGGGCGTACTGCGGCAGCATTTTTGCGTTGGGCTTCGACGGCGGCCTCACCGCCAGCCTGGCCATCCGCACCGTGCAACGCCGCCGCGGGGTTGGCCACCTGCACGTAGGCGCCGGAATCGTGGCTGAGTCGGACGCGGACCTGGAATACGCCGAGACCCAGCACAAGGCGCGCGGGGTGCTGCAGGCGCTGGGTGTCTCGGAGGGCTCGACCGCTTAGGTCGGTTCTTCGCCGCCCCAGCGGCGGTCCACGAGCAGCGCGGCGATCAGCGCGCTGGCGGCGATGGCGAGGCCAAGCGGGGGGACGAGCAACGCGATCATGGCGACGATGCCGCTGCCGAAGTCGCCATAGGCGCCGAAGACGATTCGGCCAAATCCGAGCATCCTCCACTGCACACGGCGGCGGGTGCGCAGTCGCAGGGCATGGGTGGCCAGCGCGGCAACGGCGCCAAGCGCAACCCCAAGGATTACTCCGGGTCCAGCAACGGCCATGGCCGCGCCGCCGACAATGCCGCCGGCGACCGGACGCAGCACCCAGCCCACGCGGTCCATGAGGCCGCCGCTCCTCGGGAACTTGTCCGCGAAGATGTCGATGGGCAGCAGCAGCAGCGCGCCTACGAACATCCCGGTTGAGGCCACGAAAGCGAACGCGGGGGCCGGCGTCAGCAAGTCGGAGCGAGCCGCAACGACCGACGTAATCGCCACCGTCACATAAGGGTTGAGCCCGCTGGAGATGCCGAGCGCCAGCGCCAGGACGACGCTCATGATTCCGAGGATCCTCTAATCGCGGGCAGGGCTGCTGTCACCCGCCGAATTCAGCCTGGGCGCGCGCGTACTCGTCGGGGCTGCCAATGTCGATCCAGCGACCCGAGAACACCTGCCCCAGTACGCGCTCGTGGGTATGCAGCCAGGCGATCAGCTCGCCGGACTTGTCCGGGTCACCGCCCGCGTCCATGAAGGCCTGCACGACGCCGAGATGCGCGCGGGGTATGCCGTAGATGGCGGCCGAGGCCAGCGTGCTGCGCGGGCGCTCCGGCTTTTCGACGAAGCTCGTCACCACGTCCGCATCGTCGATTTCGACCACGCCATAGCGGGTGGCGAGTTCGAGCGACCCGACGTCGTAGAGCCCCACGACCAGGTCGCGGCGCGCCGTCCGCGCCAGCGGCGCGAGGTCGAAGTCGAACAGGTTGTCGCCGGCGATAGCCAGCAGGTCGTCGTCGATGCCCGACTCCCGGATGAAGTGGGCCATGTCCCCAACGGCCCCGAGCCGGGTGTCCAGCGAGTTGGTGCCGTCGCTCATCACGGTCACCGGCGGTCGGCCCTGCCGAGCGGCCGCCCACTCCACGAACAGAGGGAAGAACACGTCGTGGGTAATGACCGTGACGTGCTCGACCTCGGGGACCGCGCCGAGGCGGTCCACCACGAAGTCAATGACCGTGCGTGAGCCAATGGGCAGCAAGTGCTTCGGCCCGCCGCCGGTGATGGATCCCAGCCGGG
Source organism: Chloroflexota bacterium (assembly GCA_022820025.1). Taxonomy (GTDB): domain Bacteria; phylum Chloroflexota; class UBA11872; order UBA11872; family UBA11872; genus UBA11872. Next base: position 137,944 of record JAJEGF010000038.1, on the reverse strand, counting down.
TGGCCCAGCCCGCCGCCAGTACAAGCGCGTGCATCCACGCATGGTACGTCCGAGTCCGCCGTCGCGTGCCTATACTCGCGCTGTGTCGGCCAGCCGCATGAAGGGTTTTACACCCGGAAGCGCCGGAGGTGAGTGGGGCTGGACAGTTCGCGCCGCGAGTTGGTTCTGGGAGTGCTTGGGCTGCTGATCCTGGGCGTTGTGGCGTATGTCCTGTATACGCAGGCGACGGAGGGCGGCGTGGTAGGCCTCCAGACCGAGACGGCCACGGTCACGCCCGAGACGGCGGAGACTCCGACGCCCAGCCCGACACCCACACCTGAGGCGACTCCCACGCCCACGCCAGCCCCGCAGACGTACACCGTGCAGCCGGGCGACACGCTGCTCGCCATTGCCGAGCGATTCGGGATCACGGTCGAAGACCTGCAAGCCAAGAATCAGCTGGCCGATCCCAATAGCATTTTCGCGGGGCAGAAGCTCGAGTTGCCGCAACCCGGCGAGCGCGTCCAGCCGGAGACGCCGGCTGCCGGCGGGGGAGACGCCTCGGACGTGTACACCGTGAAGGCGGGCGACACGCTGTACGCGATCTCGCAGGAACTGGAAGTCACGGTGGAGGACCTGGCCGAGATCAACGAGATCACCGATCCGTCGCAGCTGTTTGTCGGGCGTCGCCTGCTGATTCCGGAACGCCGGATCACGCCGCCGACGGTGAGGCCCACGCCGGCTGCCGGGCAGAGCGGCGCGTCGACCTGAGCGCGGGTGGCCGGCGCGCCCCCGGCCATATACTTGATGACCTGAACTGCCAGACGGGTCCCGGTACGCCGTGAACATTACGCAAGTGACCGCGCAGCGAGCCTTGCGCGACGCCCCGGTTCAGGCCTTCACGTTGGTGGAGCGCCTGGTGAAGCGCCCGCTGTTCGGCTGCCAGATGTGCGGGCACTGCATCCTGCAGGACACGGCCTTCATCTGCCCGATGGCCTGCCCCAAGGGGCTGCGGGACGGGCCGTGCGGGGGGACCGACGTCTACGGCATGTGCGAGACCGACCCGACCTTGCCCTGCGTCTGGCTGCGCATCTACGAGCGGGCCGAGCGGCTGGGCCGCATGGACCGGCTGATGAAACTGCAGGACGACCTGGACTGGCGCGGCCACGGGTCGTCGAGCTGGCTGACCCTGATCAAGCGGGTCGTCGGCCGCAACGGACGCCTGACGGAGGCTGAGCGAACGACGACCTAGAGTTGGGGCGGCGAGGAATCGTCGTCCCGGCGGGGCTTGCGTATCCGGACCTGTCTGAACAGGCGCCGGCGAAACCGGAACGCCACCAGGCCGCCGACAACGACGACGGCGGCCAGAACGATGCCGAACCCAACGCGGGGATCGGCTTCAACCGCCGACGCCACCCGTTCGTACTGATCGCCCAGCCCCCAGCCGATGCCCATGTAAATGACCGCCCAGATCAACGCGGACAGGGCGGCCGACGGCAGAAACTTCCAGAAGCTGGCACGGGCCGCACCGGCCACGACGGTGATGACGATGCGAAAGCCGGGTATCAGCCGTCCGATGACAACCGCCGGTACTTCATAGCGGTGAATCCAACGCTCGGCGCGCTCACGCCGCTCGGGCGTGATGTGAAGCGCCCGTCCGAAGCGGTTGATGAGGCGCGGTCCGATCAGCCGCGCCAGCCAATAGAGCACGGACGCGCCGGCCGTGGCCGAGACCACGACCGTGGCCACCACCGCGACTGGATTGGCCACGCCGCGGTAGACCTGATACCCCATGAGAACAATCGCGGTATCGGCCGGCACGGGGAACGGAACGCCGGCCTCTTCCACGCCGACGTAGATGGCCAGCGCCAGGTACTGGTTGGCTTCCAGGAACTCCAGCAGAAACTCGCGCGTGGCGGTGATCAGGTCGCCCATGGCCGTTAGGCCGTGCCGCCGGTCGCGGCGGCGAGGGCTGGGTGGCGGGCGGGACGCACGGGCTGGCCCTAGTCGGGTCGTCCGGGCGGACCGTAGCGCCCGTTGAGAAAGCGCCAGCGGATTCGCGCCAGGTCACGCAGCATGCGCAGCGTGTCCACCGTCACACGCAGACGTGAATCGGGGTCATTCGTCCACTCAACGGGGAGTTGGTGGACGATGTACGTCCTGTGCCTGGCGAGCCGGAGGACTTCCAGGTCAAACATCCAACGTTCGACCACGGTTGCGCCAAAGAGATCATGCGCCACGGAGCCGCGAAAGAACTTGAACCCGCATTGCGAGTCGGGCGTACCGGGCAGCCCACCGACCTGACGAGCCAGCTCGCGGAATACCCGCGCGCCGGCCCGTCGATAGGCGGGCTGCCGCATGACGGTCTGGCTACGGCGTAGCGCTCTTGAACCAATGACGACATCTGCGCCGTCCTGGAGGCCGGCCACCGCCTCAGGCACATGCTGGAGGTCGGTTGAAAGGTCGGCGTCCATAAACCCGACCAGTTCTGTCGAGGCGGCCAGCATGCCCGCCCGCACCGCGGCGCCCTTGCCGCTCTGTCGCGACAGCGTGATGAGATCCAGGTTCGGGTGGGCTGGCATCTGCGCGCGCACCGCGTCACCCGTGGCGTCGGTGCTGCCGTCGTCAACGACCAGGATTCGCCCGCCGCCGGGAAGCGTCGACAACCACGCGAGGATTCGCGGCAGCGAGCGTGCCAGGCGCTCGGCCTCGTTGTAGGCCGGCACCACAATGGTTAGAAGCATGGAGGCCATTTCGATTGCGTGACGGCGCCCTTCAACCGTTAGCGGGTCTACGACCGCGAGGTCCTGCCAATCTCCGGCCGCGCCACGCCGTCAGCGCCACGAACCTGCGCAGTTTAGGCGAGCATTTGCCGCCCATTGCGGACCGCGGGCGCCCTCGCCACACTCGCGGGTCATGATGTGGCTCGGTCTGATCGCGCTGATCTTGAGTCTCGCCGCCGCTGGCGCGCTGGGATATCGCCTGGCGGCCAGCGTGTTGGCGGCGCCCACGCGGCTGAGTCGCGCCTCCCTGGGCAGCGGGGTCGGGTTGGTGGCGCTGGGACTGCCGCTGCTCTGGTTGCCGCGAGTCATGCCCGTTGGCAGCGCGCTGCTGGTGGCGGGTGTCTTGTGCGCGCTTGGCGCGCTGGCCCTGCGGCGATTGCCGGCGCCCGAACCGCGTCGGGACCGCCGCCTCACGATCGCCGGCGTCACGGTCGCCGGCCTGCTGGCCTATCTCTCCGCTCTCGCCTTCTGGGCGGAGGGAACCGTGGGACGCGCGGATGCGGGCACGCTGTACATGCACAGTGGGCTGGTGGCCGGGATCGCCCGCGGCAATTTCCCGGTGGTCAACCCGTTCGAGCCGGACTACGCGCTCCAGTACCGCGTCGCGCTGCACACGCTGGGCGCGGGCGCGGTGGACCTGCTGGACGTGCTGACGCCGGCACTGATGCCGCACCTGGTGGCATCAACTGCCGTCGTCCTGGTGCTGACGCTGTACGGGGCGCTGGCCGGCCGGATTGGTCCGGGATGGGCGCTGGGCGGCGCGGGCGTGGCGTACGCCTGGGGGCCGCTGTACTGGCTGCTGACGCCGGCAGCGATTCGGGAGCGGGGGCTGGGCGACGTGCTGGGCGTGATCGTGGAGGCGCCCGAGACGATTGCGTGGAGCGGACTGTTCCTGGGCGGTCCCTTTGCCATGGCCACGCACAACATCACCGCCCTGCATGGCTTGATCCCGGCGATTGTCGCCATCGCGGCCGTCAGACGGACCTGGCAGCCGCCTTCACGCGCGGCGTGGGTGATCGCGGCGGCGGCTTTCGTCTACCTGGCGCCCAGCAATGAATTCCTGATGCTGACCGTGCCGGCCGGGCTGGGCCTGTGGTTCTGGGTGCGGCGTCCCTTGCGGCCGCGACAGGCGCTGGCCGCCTCGGCCGTGCTGGCGGCCGTCACCGTTCTGGCTCTGCTGCTGGCCCAGACCACCAGCGGCGTCCTGGCCGGGACGTTTGGCGACGACCCCGACCTGGGACGCCTTGAACTGGCGCCAAACAGCGCGCATTTCGGCCGCCTGCCCAGTTGGGGGTTCAATAGCTCGGGCCCGTGGGTGACGTGGCCCGTGCAGGGACGGCACGACACCCCCATCCTGAGCGCCGAGTTCCTGGTCGACGGCGGGCTGCTGTTCTGGCTGCTGGCCGTCGCGCTGTGGTGGATCGCCTATCGGCGCGGGGCGGGCGACGCCACGCCCTGGCTGCTGATCGCCGCGATGAACGTGGCCGTGGCGGTGGCCTTCCGGGCGGAAGAGTCCGCGCCGAATCTGAATCGGCTGGCGCAGACCGGGTTCACCCTGGCCGTCCCCGCGCTGGCCATCCTGGGCGCCGAGGCGCTTCCGGCCGCCGGCCGGCGCCGGAGGTTGGCCGGCGGCGCCGCGCTCTTGGCGGTGGGCGTTCTGTGCGGGGCGTTCGTGTTATCGGCCATGGCCTGGCCGCGCATGGTGGGACAGCCGCCCGTGACGGTGGACCGGCTACCGCCCGGCGCACGTGACTTCCTCTTGCGGGAAACCGAGGTGCAGGAGCGACTGCTGGCCGTGCACGGCGCGCAGACCACCGTGGACCTGTTTAACCGCGGTGCGCCCGGAATCACGCTGGACATCGCAGCTCAAACCGGCCAGTTCGTCCCGTATGGCTATCACTCGCTCTCGCAGGTGGACCGGTACCGGCACGCCTACGGACGCGCACAGCAACTCCTGGCCGACAAGGAACTCCGGGTGCTCGACATTCGCTATGTGCTGGTCGATCCGGCCAGGCTCACGGAGGCCCAGGCAGTCGCGCTTGAGGAGAAGCTGGCGGACGGGCGCTTCGAGGAAGCCCATCGGGATGCGTCCGGCGCGGCCGTGATCTACCGGGTTCGCACCCCGACGTAGCCGAGCCTTCTCAGGCAGGTACGACGTCCCAGGCGTGGATGCGCGCCACCGGCCCGAGCACCGGGTCCACCGGTTGCAGCAGGCGGCTCATGCGGGTGAGGGCCTGGCCGGCGAGTTTGACTTTGCGGCCTTTGCGGCCGGCGCGGAATTCGATTTCGTCGCCCGGGGGGACGGCGAAGAAGTGTCGGCGGTCACGCACGCGCCAGCCGGTGGCGTGGAGGTCGGCGCGGATTTCACCGGGCGTGGCGGCCTTGAAGGGACCGAGGCTGGGGTCCGGCGCCAGGGCGTATTCGACGCCGGAGTGGCCGATGCGGCCGCGCATCCAGCGCAGCGGGCGGTGGTAGGAGCGCCGGTTGACGAAGGCCAGGAAGAGCTGGCCGTCGTCGTTGATGCGGCGGCGCATGGTGGTGAGGAACTGCCGCCGCTCGTCGCGCGGATAGCCTTCCAGGCGGAAGATCAGGGACATGACGTCGTAGCCCTCGGGGCCTTCGTGGAAGGCGTCGGGGTAGAGCTCGTGGCGGAGGGTGCGAGGGGCGCGGTCCTGAACGAATTCGAAGACTTGGTCGGTCATCTCGGCGAAGGTGAGATCCACCTTGGGGTAGCGGGAGGCGATCTCCTCGGTGTAGAGACCGGTGAGGGGTAGAACGTCCAGCCAGCGGCCCTCCTGAACGTGCACGAAATCCTCCAGCGCCTCCAGGACGGCGTCGCGTTCGGAGGGCACGGGTTTGTTGTAGCGGGCGCCGTTGCGGATCTTGGCCATCTGGAAGTCGCGGATTTGTTCCAGCGTCCATTCCTCGGGGTCGTCGCTGCTGGGCCAGTTGAGGCGGCCCTTGTACTTGTCGTAGTGCAGCAGGATGTCGATGGCGCGGCGGCGGGGGGCCTTGGGGATGAGTTCGGGGTAGCCGAAGAGGACCAGGGCCAGGATTTCGCGCTCGGCCGGCAGCCCCAGGATGCGGCGGATGCGGTCGACATCGCCGAGGGTGTCCACCCAGCAACTGGCCACGCCCAGGCTGTGGGCCATGAGCATCATGTTCTGGATGGCGGCGGCGGCGCTCTGGACCCAGGCGTAGTTCTCGCGGGTGTAGTTGTTGCCGTAGGAGACGAAGAGCGAGACGGGGGCCAGGTGCACGTAACGGGTTTCTTCGGCGACTTCGGCCTTGGTCTCGGGGTCGTTGACGAGCACGAAGTCCCAGAGCTGCAGGTTGCAGGAGCTGGGCGCGTAGCGCGCGGCGTCGATGATCTTGGTGAGGGTCTCCGGCGACACCGGGTCCTTCCGAAACTTGCGGCAGGTCCGGCGCGTGAAGATCGCCTCGTCGACCGACATGAGGGTGTCGAGCATGGGGCGGGGATTCAGGGAGTCTCGTCGGGGGTCATGGTAACGGCGCAGGGGTGGGTGTGGCCGCGCCTGCGCTCTACGCGGCCAATTGACCCGGTGCGCGAACCGTGGCGGGTTTCCGGGGCGCCGGAACGGACGACGGGCAGCGGGACGTGAGTGGGGGATGAAATGGAGACCACTCCTTCGCCAGCGCGACCCCCCACTTGCGCTTTATTCCTTTTGTGGAATATCATTCGCCCATGCCTTGCGAGGTCGAGTACACGGACGAGTTTGGGGAATGGTGGTTGGAACTCTCGGAGGGTCAGCAGGAGGCGGTGGCCGCCCGAGTCGAACTGCTGATGGAGCATGGCCCAAACCTGCCCTATCCCTACTCCTCGGGCATCAGAGGCTCGCGACACCGAGTACTGCGCGAGCTCCGAGTTCAGAGCCGAGGCAGGCCCATCCGGGTCTTCTATGCCTTCGACCCCAGGCGCACGTCCATTTTGCTCATTGGCGGAGACAAGACGGGCAACGACAGGTTTTATGAGGTGTTCGTGCCGCTGGCCGATGGCCTCTACGACGAGCATTTGGAGGAACTGCGAAAGGAAGGGTTGATCGAATGAGTGGACGCCATCCGTTTAGCGAACTGACCAAGGACTTCACGCCGGAGCGACGCCGGCGCGTGGACGATATGAAGCGGGAGTTATTGGCCGAAATGCCGCTGCATGAGCTTCGCCGGGCGCGGGCGCTGACCCAGCGGGACATGGCGAAGATGCTGAAGGTGAACCAGCCGGCGGTGTCCAAGTTGGAGCAGCGGGCGGACGTGTATGTGTCGAGCCTGCGGTCGTATATCGAGGCGGTGGGCGGCAAGCTCAGGATCGTGGCGGAGTTTCCGGAAGGCGAGGTGGCTATCACCAATTTCTCCGACGTGGGAGAGTAACCGCAGTGACGTTTGGTCCAATGCGACTGTTTCATAACCGGAGGGCGGTTGCCCGAAAGACTCCTCACTCCAACCCTCTCCCCCAGGCGAGGGATTAAGAGGACGCCGGACAGTTTGAGGGTCAGGGGCGTTGGGCAAAGGTCTCCGGCGGTGCTGTTCGTCTTGGTCATCGCCGCTCCGATGCGCGGAACACGACCTGACGGCAAGCGTCACCCGCAGAACGCGGAGTCAACAGTCCATGCACGGGCGCCAGGAACTGTCTCCTGCTAATTGACGAGAGGCGAGGTGCAATGAGAATCACCAGGGCGACCTGCGCAGCGGTGGTTGTGGCGGCCGTGACCATTGCCGCACTCGCGACGCCAGTCTTTGCCCAGTGGCCAACGACTTGTGTTGATCTGAACGACATTGTCGAGGCGCACGTGGGGAACGACACCAACGTTGGGATCTATCAGCGGGTGTTTGGCGACCAGGCCGAACAGGCCTGTCAGAACGACCACCGGGATGACGTGCGCGGCGTGTTTGCGTGGGCGTTCGATGAGGCTGCCTCGGAATCGCAGTCGGACGTTCCCGACCTGGCCTGGCCGGCGGACTGCGTGGAGCTCAACGACATCGTCGAGAACCACCTCGGCAACCACAACAACGTGGAGATCTACCAGCGAGTGTTTGGCGACCAGGCCGAACCGGCTTGCCGAAACGATCACCGGGAGGACGTACGCGGCGTGTTTGGTTGGGCGTTCGACCTCGCAGCCCCTCAGCCGGAGCGCCCCGCCGTCCAATCGAGTGGCGCTGACCGCTTCACTGCTATCACCAGCGGGCACTTACATACCTGCGCGCTTCGAGCCAACGGAACGGTCGTGTGCTGGGGAAGCGGCGAGTATGGTCAGCCGACGCCTCCGCACGACGAGAAATTCATCGCGGTCAGTAGCGGCGCCGCTCATGTATGCGCACTCCGCGTGGATGGTTCCGCAGCATGCTGGGGAGGACGGCCTGAGACGAACGGACCGATCCTCGGCCACCCACAACCGCTGGGCCCTCCTCCGCAAGACAAAAGGTTCACCGCCCTTAGCAGCGGAGACAGCCACGCGTGCGCTCTCCGAACGGATGGTTCAGCGGTTTGCTGGGGCGCCAACTGGGCGGGCCAGTCATCGGTTCCACCGGGGGAGAAGTTCGCGGCAATTACTGCGAGCTTCGACTATACGTGCGGTGTTCGACAGGACAACACCGCTTTATGCTGGGGGAATGTCAAAGATCAGACTGTCATGTATCTACAAGAACGGTTTATATCCATAAGTGGAGGTTTCGATAGTACGTGCGGCTTGACAGTTGACGGGACTGTGGCTTGCTGGAGCAAATTTTCAGCAGACATCCACCACCCATTTCCTAATCTCAGGCTTTCTCACCTTGGCAGCCATGTCAGTCATGGTTCGGAAGCATATCGATGCGGGCTTGATTTGGAAGGCTCGGCGACATGTTGGACTACCCTACTGGGTGGTAGCATCGAGCTCGACCGGATTCCCGCGAGCCATGCGTTCATCGATGTCTCCACAGGTCTATCACACGGCTGCGGAATTCTCGAAGGTGGATCAATCGCCTGTTGGGGGGACAACCGACAGAATCAGTCAGCTCCGCCGACTTCTACTGCCCCTTCGCCGCTGCCAGAGATTACTGAGAATTGTGAGCCTGGCCTTCGAGTGAACGTAGGGTCGGGCTGTCTGGTTGAACAACAGTATCGAACGACCTATCAGTTTATTGTAGCCGACTCCGGTCGCGCCGAGTTATACAGCAGAGATGGCCAGTTGATAGAGTCTCAATACAAGCGTATGGATATCTCTTATCAAGTGTCCACTAGTTCGCAGGACTATGTGACTATCAGAGCCTCCGCCCATGCAAACGGTGAGTGGATTGTCGAGACGGTTGCGAGCTGGGTGTGAGGCTGCAAACGGACAAGACGTTTACATCTTATGCACGGGCCAGTTCAATTATGAGATCCGGCAATTTACACCGAGGTAGGCTGAGGCCGGCGTGCAAAGCCCGAGGACAAACATTGACGCTGTGGGTGGCAAGCTCTAGATCGTGGCGGGATTTCCCGAAGGCGAGGTTGCTAACACTAGTCTCTCTGGCGTAGGAGAGCAGTCGTCGTGACCTGCCATCCACTAGGGACTTTTGAGCCTGCTGTTCTCGTCGATCGTCTTGCGAAGCACTGGGCGGTCGGCGGCCGGTCCGAGCTACTGATGGCTACATGGAAGCCAAAATCTCCTCGAGGTGCGGGTCGAAGACCTCCTTAAGCTTCGGCAGCAGATCGAGCATCCAGGCTCTGGTCTCGTCCAGCTTCGCCGGAGGATCGTCAATTGACCCTTCGCGTCTGATGTTCACGCTGGAGAACAAATGTCGATCATGCCTATTCCAGCGCCAATCCGTGCCGGGACCGGGTTCTACACTCTCCTGGATATGCTCACGGTGTTCCTCCAACTTATCGAACACTTGCTTAGTCCGCAGTTTGTCTTCTAATCGGATATGGAGTGTTACCCAAGCTTTGCCTTTATCCAGGGACACCGCGTACCCTATTTTCTTGTGGATGCGGGAAGGAAAAATGCGATCAGCGTACCAGAAGTTCAGGTGCGCGCTATCGGCAAAGCCGTCTGCGAGCAGCTTGCTAACGATGGGTTGAAAAAACTCGTGGTGTTGCCGTTTGGTCAGGGACATCTCTCCCGACGGGAGAGTGAGGGCCTTGTTCCAGCCGCCGGGGTAGACGACCTCGCGGAATCTCGGCTCTGGGAATAGGGCACCGGCCTTCTTGATGACCTCGACTTTCACGCCGTAGAAGCGAATCCGCTCATTCGTCCATTCGTTGAGCAGATGGAGAGCCTGGGCGTGCTCGTAGCCGAATTCCGGCGCCACCCATATAGCAATGTGCGCACCACATCCGGTCGCATAAGTGAGTAGCTGGCCGAGATGGTGGAGATTGGTCTCTTCCAGCTGGTTCTCAATGGCTACCTTCACATCCTCGCGAGTCTCTCTCGCCAGAATGTCGAGAAAATACGGACCTATCGGCACTTCCGATTGGAGCCATTCCAGCTTTAGCCCCAGCGAATCGCCCAGCACCTGAAGATTCTCGGCCAGCCAAGGGGTGAAGTTGAGCGCCTCATGCTCCCACCTGTCGCGAACGGCCAACTGCTCGCTCTCGTCTTCACGCTCAGGCATGGCAGTCTCCCTAGCATCCCAGCATCTATGACTGAATAGCGTTGATGTTCAGCGTGGCACATTGGTCGACTCAGACGCAAGTATGTTAGCCTGTGCACGTCTCTTACGCTATTGAGCGCAAAAGAGCACGACTAGTCGATTTGGCATATACACGAAGAACCTAAGTTTATGTCTCTGAGCATAGTCAACTGGAATGTTGAGTTTGCTACGCCGAGGTCGTGGCGAACGCCTGAAATCCTGGGTCGTATTGATCGACATGACCCGGAGATTGTTTGTCTGACCGAGACGCATGACGAGCTGCTTGGCCAGGGTGGACACGCGATTTGCTCGCGGGCGGACTATGGGTACGGGCTACAGAAGAACCGGCGTAAGGTGTTGCTCTGGTCGAGGGAACCGTGGCGCCAGGTTGATGACCTGGGGATGGATTCGCTGCCGCCGGGACGCTTTGTTTCAGGCGTTACGCAGACGTCGGTGGGCGAGGTTGTGGTGATTGGGATCTGCATTCCGTGGTTCGGGTCGCGGACCGAGGCTCGGCGCGGGTCGGAGCGGAGGTTGCAGTGGCAGGACCATGAGGAGTACCTGGTGGGCCTTACGAAGATTCTCGAGCGGGTCGATGGGAAGCGGTTGATAGTGATGGGAGATTTCAACCAGAGAATCGGTCAGGGAAGCCGGGCACCTCGGGCGCTTCGATCGGCGCTCCAAGAGGCCTTTGAGCCGAACCTGCGGATCGTGACGGCGGATCTTGCCTTCCAGGGTCGCAAGAGCATCGACCACATGGCGCTGAGTGCGGATTGGGCGGTCGACTCCGTGGATGCGATCAGCAACATTCACGATGGGAGGAAACTCTCAGACCATTTCGGCGTGGCTGCCGAGGTATCGACTCAGCGTGATCGGTAACGCTGGGCTAGTCCCGAGGCGCGTTAAGAGACATCTGGATCATCGGAGGGCAATTTGGGCGTAAGAGTTGTGAGTTGGAACACTGCCAGGAGCCTTGAGCCTTGGCGTGAGTTGGTTCAGATGGGCGCCGACATCGCGCTTCTGCAGGAGGCAGTGCCGCCACCCTCGGACGTCATAGACCAGGAGGATGCGGGGCTTCGGTCGGACGAGAACGAGGGACTTCCGGACATCGGACCAAAGGAGTCCTGGGACTCGCATTGGTGGAACTCCGACTGGTGGCACGGGCGGGACTGGCCCGCACTCTATGACCGATGGCCGATGGTGGTGCGACTCTCGGACAGAGTGAGGGTCGATTGGTTCAAGCAGGTCGGCCCGAGCCCGTGGGCTGGTGAGAACGAGATCGCCGTCAGCGGCATTGGGACGATTGCGGCGGCGCGTGTGACGCCGAGGGACGGCTCGATTGAGCCGTTCATAGCAGTTTCCATGTATGGGCGATGGCTGGACACGCATCGCAGCGTCGGGTCATCGTGGATTTATGCAGATGCCTCAGCCCATCGCATCGTTTCCGACATCTCAGGTTTCATTGGGCGCGAAGACTCGACGACGCATCGCATTATCGCCGCAGGAGATCTCAACGTCTTACATGGATACGGTGACGCTGGCAACCCATATTGGGAGGCACGCTATCGGTCTGTTTTCGACAGGATGACGGCGATCGGTCTGGAATTTGTGGGGCCGCAGGCTCCGAGTGGTCGCAAGGCAGAAACCCCGCCAAAGGGCCAGCCGTCGGACTCTCGGAACGTTGTCACCTTTACCCCCAAGCTTGGGTCACCGGCTGAAGCGGTCAACCAACTGGACTTCGCTTTCGCTTCCCGCGGGTTTCACGAAGGCATAACGGTCCGAGCGATGAACGAGGTGAAAGAGTGGGGATCAAGCGATCATTGCCGGCTGCTGATTGAGATCGCGGAGTAGGCTCCGCGCCGGTTTCCTACCAGTGCCGAGATTTCAGCGCATGGGACTGCGAGCGCATTGATACCGACGATTCCGTGCTGTTGATCCTTGGCGGCCTTCCCGGGGTTGGGAAAACGACCGTCGCCACGGGGCTGGCGCGCGAGATTGGGGCGGTGCATTTGCGGATCGATTCGATTGAGCAGGCGCTGCGCAACTCCGGTGTGGATGTGTCGGGGCCGGAGGGGTATGCGGTGGCTTATGCGATTGCCGAGGACAACCTGAGGTTGGGTCGCACGGTGATCGCCGACTCCGTGAACCCGGTGGAAGTCACGAGGTCCGCATGGCGAAGCGTCGCTCGGCGGACGGGCAGGCGTTATGTGGAGATCGAGGTCGTGTGTTCCGACCGGGCGGAGCATCGGCGCAGGGTTGAGACTCGGACAGCCGACATCGTCGGACACGAGCTACCGACATGGCAGGAGGTTTGCGATCGGGAGTATGAGCCCTGGGGAGCCACTGTCGTCATTGACACGGCGGGACAGCCTATTGAGGCCAGCGTTTCAGCACTGCGCGAAGAATTGGACGGCCTTTAGGGATCGCTCGGCGCTGATCGCTCACCTGTCGCCCCGCAAACGGCACATCCCGGTGCTCCGCCGCAGCGCTGGATGTGTAAACCATGTGTCCGGTCTGGACATGTGGAAGGGGAGAGGGGAGAGGGCAGAGGAGTGAGAAGGAGGTTGAGAAGAGAAGGAGGGAAAGTGCGGCGCCACCTTGAGGAGATTGACACCGCACACCCGCCCCTCAGGTTATGCAAAGGGCTCCAAGGGGGCTGGTGAGTCCGCTCAAGATCGTTACGGCTGGGGTTTCTCCTCTTGGATCTGGATCAGGTTGCCGCACGTGTCGTCGAGGATCGCGGTGATGACTGGGCCGAGGTCGGTTGGCGGCTGTACGAATTGCACGCCTTTTGCCTGGAGACGCTCGTATTCGGCTTGCACGTCGTCGACCGCGAAGGAGGTGCTGGGGATCCCGTCCTCGACAAGCGCCTTCACGAACGGACGGACCGCGGGATGGGCATCAGGCTCAAGCAGGAACTCCGTCCCCTCAGGGTCTTCCGGGGATACCACCGTGATCCAGGCGTATTCGCCCAAGGGAATGTTGTGCTTGAGCTGGAAGCCAAGCGTTTCGGTGTAGAAGCGAAGCGCCTTCTGTTGGTCGTCTACGAAGACGCCGGCGAGGTGGATTCTCATCGTTCACATGTCCCTTTCATCTGTTGCGATCGGCCAACGCTCGGCGATGGCCTTCAGCGGGCCGCCCTGGAACCAATGGAGCTTCGACCTGCCCTCGCGCCTGGTGCGAATCAGCCCGGCGGCCTCCAAGACGCCCAGGTGCTGGGTGATCGCTTGCCGCGAGGAGTTGATGCCGTGCTTCATGGTCAGGCGTGCGCAGATTTCGAAGAGCGATTGACCTGACCGATCGACGAGTTCATCCAGGATGGCCCGCCTGGTTGGGTCAGCGATCGCCCGATATACGTCCACACGACTAGTCTAAGGCAAGTGTCCGCTTGCATGTCAGGGCGCACGATATGCAAGCGCGTGCTTGCGTGTCAACTGTTCGACTTCACTGTCCCGGTCTTTGGACTCCGGATCAGGCCTGGAGAACGCTCACTCGTCGATGGCACATCCCGGTCCTCCATCTCAGCGCTGGATGTGTAAACCATGTCTCCGAACGGGTGTTCATGATGTCTCCGGTCTACACACCCTGCCAGGGAGAGGGAAGAGAGTGAGGGCTCAACGTGGTGGGTTGCTGTTGCCTTGGCGTGGGTGCTGGGGGTGGCAGCCACCCTCACCCTGCCCTCTCCCTCAATGGAGACCTTTGCGTAACCCGGGCTTGGTTGCCAGGAAGACCCCTCGTCTATTCCCCAGGAGAGGGGAAGAACGGCGGCGGCGACGGGGGCGGCGTGGTTGGCTCGGGGCTTGGGAGCGATTCCGGGCTTTCGACCCTCACCCTAGCCCTCTCCCTGCCAGGGAGAGGGAATAAGACGGCGTCTCCTCTGAGGGGGAGGGGCGTTGTGCAAAGGTCTCTCAATGGAGAGGGTATGAGCGGGCGCCCCAGGGATGGGGGCGCGAGGGGATGGGATGATCGGCGGGCATCGGGGGGACGGTGCGGGAGGCGCGGGATGAGGGAGCGGTTGGCGATTGAGGGTGGGGCGCCGGTTCGCACGCGGCCGTTTGGGCCGGGGCATGTGTTTGGGGATGACGATATTGCGGCGCTGTCCGAGGTGGTGCGGTCGGGGCACGTGGGCAAGGGACCGAAGGTCGATGCGTTCGAGCGGGCGTTTGCGGCCCGTCACGGGGTGAAGCACGCGATCGCGGTGACGTCGGGGACCGCAGCCATGCACGTGTGCATTGGCGCCATCAACCCGGAGCCGGGCGACGAGATCATCGTGACGCCGTGGACGGCCGGCGGGACGATCATGGGCGCGCTGCTGCAGAACTGCGTGCCGGTCTTTGCCGACATCGACGAGACGTACACGCTGGATCCGGCCGACGTTGAGGCCAAGATCACGCCGCGCACGCGGGCCATCATCGCAGTGCACTACCTGGGCAATCCGTGCGACATGCGGTCGCTGCAGACCATCGCGCGGCGTCACGACCTGGCGCTGATCGAGGACTGCGCGCAGGCGCATTTCGCGGAATACCAAGGCCAAGTCGTCGGGAGTATTGGCGACCTGGCGGGGTTCAGCTTTGGGGGCAAGCACCTGTCGGCGGGTACGGGCGGGGCGGTGCTTACGAACGACACGGCGCTCTGGGAGCGGGCGGTGCTGTTTCACGACGTGGCGCTGCCGCGCGCGGGCGGTCCGTATGCCGACCGACCGTACGGTCACTACTTCCTGGCGCCGCACTACATCATCAATGACCTGACGGCGGCGGTGCTGCTGGTGCAGTTGGAGAAGGTGGACGGGTATATCGCCAGCAAGATCCGGGCCGCGGAGCGAATCATCGACGGCCTGGCCGACATCGACGAGCTGACCCCGCAGGCGGTGCGGCCGGGCGACCGCCATACCTATTGGATCCTGGGGTTCAGCCTGGACACGGAACGGCTGGGCTGCTCGGCGGACGTGTTTGCCGACGCGGTGCGCCACGAGGGCGTGCTGCTGATCAAGGCCGAGAACAGCGTGGATGCGCGGCATCCGTCGACCGGACTGCCGCGCATGGGCGGGGGCGGGCCGCTGTACAACGATTCGTTCCTGGCCGGACCCGATTGCTACGGCCGCGGCCGCTTCCCCTTCGACCATGCGCGGGACCGGGCGGTGGAATACGGGCCGGGCACGTGTCCGAACGGAGAAGCGCTGATGGGTCGCACGGTCGGGTTCAACATGTGGCCGCATCTGAGCGATGCGGATATTGACGACATCGTGCGGGCGTTGCGGAAGGTGGCGTTGTACTTCAGGGGGAAGGAGTGAGCTAAGAGGAGTGAGAGGTGAGAGCGGAGGGGAAGGGGATAGGAAGAAGACGGGTAGGTCGGGGACGCCGGCCTTAGGTGGGATGGGGCGGTGGGAAGGGTGGGTCGTAGGGCCAGGGTTTGGTGCGGTGGGTGTCGCGGAACCGGGTTTCGTGGCGCCAGAGGACGTGGTGCCAGTCGGGGCGGCGGGGTTGCACGCCGTGTTCCTGGATGAGGTGCCAGACGATTTGTTCGAGGGTGATGCGGCGGGTGGGGAGGTGCAGACGGGGGAAGGCGCGGTCCTGTGCGTAGGCCGTGGGCGACGCATACACGTGGAGATGGCAGCGTGGATATGGAAATCGGGTTTCGCGATCAAACTGGTACGAGAAAACCGGACGGCGATCATGAGGCAGATTCCCGGCCTGATAACTGTAGGTAGCTCGCACTGTTTCGAGGCGTGAAACAGGCCCACGATATGCCCGAAGCGTCAGCTCAACGTTCAGGTGCATCCCGTTGCTGAGCAACACCGGCTGACCACGACGCGAGGAGGGTGAAACGCCGTGGCCAACGATCAGCACATCGTCGCCGAGCCATGCGTCCGAAAGCTCAGCGGCCGCAACGAGTTTGTAGACCTCACGAATGCGCCGAAGGAAGTCGCGGGCAACCCGCCGGCTGCTATAGCTCGATGGGCTCGGCAACCAGGTCAGCTATGTGGCACAGCGACCGGAAATCCAGATCGCCGTGGTACTGCTCCGGCGGATTCCGGAATATGCGTAGAAACTCGTCGGCCGTCAGGCCGAAGAGCCGCCGCGCCTCCTGGTCCAGTTCCGCCCAAACCTCTTCACGTGTGACCACGACGTGCTGATATTCGTCGGGCAGCCACTCGGGCCGCTCGTCGATTGTTGTTGCCATTCGGCGTGTCTCGCTGTGGATAGGGTCAGGATAGCGCGAAGGGCGCATTCCTGACCTTCTTTGGACTGGGCTGTATGACCGCATTGCGGATACGGCGCAGGAAGTCTCTGGCGGCTCGCTGGCTGCTAGGTCTGGCTGGGTTGATCAAGGATCCGGGCGAGATAGGTCAGTGATCGAAAGATCACGTCGCCCTGGTACCGCCCGGGTGGATCTCTGTAGATGCGCAGGAATTCGTCAGCCGTCAGACCAAAGTGGCGCCGTGCGTCGCGGTCCAGTTCGTCCCAGACCTCCTGACGCGTGACCTGTTCGTGTTCGAATTCGTCGGGCAGCCACTCGGGCCGGGCCTCGACAGTTGTTGCCATGGACTGTGCCTCGATGCGCGTAAGAACAGGATAGCGCGGGTGCGCTCGGGCTTGAGGTTGGGCCGCTACGACGTGTCGGCCTTGAGCCTCAGGTGGCGCCGTACATGCGGGTCGGGTCGACCACGCAGTGTTCGCCCTTGTCTGAAGTGACCGTGTAGCCGTAGGTCAGATTGGTGACGGCGTCGCCCTGCTGGAGGAAGCCGCTTGGGTCATGGCGGGTGAGTTCGCGGGCTGCTGCACGAAAGTCGTCGGCGTCGAGCAGGCGGGCGATGGCGTTGCCTACGGGGCCGAGCCTGACCAGGCCCGCGTCTTCCATGTGCTGGCCGAGCCGGTTGTAGTCGCTGCCGGGGTGGCCGGGCAGCGGCGGGGTGCCGATGTTGACCAGGGGCGTGGTGGAGCCGTCGGGATGACGCATGCGGCCTTCCGACGTACGAGGCTGCCGGTACGGAAGTCCCAGCCACACCTCGCACAGGTGCATGGCGGTGAGGTTCTGGTAGGGGACGCCGAGCAGCAGGTAGCGCCCGTTGCGATCGAATACCTGCCGCATGGGGCTGTCGGCGTCCCAGCCTGAGGCGCCGCCGGAGGTGGCGATGGTCTGGGCCAGCGGCCCGATGGCGGCGATGCTGTGCGCGAGGTGGATGCTGCGGTGGGCGTTGGGTCGCTGGCGTGCCGCCTCCGAGATCGCGCCCATCTGGGAGGGCGTGTGCAATGGATCGAAAACGAACGCGGGATCCCCGGCCGTCGGGTAGGTGAACGTGGGGACGACCAGGGTGCCCTGGGGCCCAAGGGCTTGCAGGAGGGCATCGACTACGGTTTCCGGTCCGCCCTCGACGAGTCCGATGCTACGGAGGGAGCTGTGGACCATGAGGAGGTCGCCGGGGCGGACGCCGAGGCTGATCAGATCGCGTACAAGGTCGGGAAGGCGCAGCGGTGCGCTGCAGGCTCCGCCTGTGTTGCTGTCCGCGTTCCGTTGCACTGGTCGCTCCTGCTGCATGTGAACCGACCCGGCTGGCACGCTGACTCGTGAGACCGGTCGCGCGTGGGTCATGGTCGCCTTCACGCGCCGATCCATCAACGCTGTCTGCGGGAACTACGCCTGGTCGCGGATCTCCGACGTGCTCGCAGGCAGTCGTTGGCCTGGTATCTCGGAAGAGCGGCCTGGGCTAGACTCGGGCGCCTGGGGCGGCGGTGGTCCGTAGGAGCAATCGTGGGGGCCACCCGCCGCTCGCCATGCGCAGGGGACGCATCGATGCGGGGAAGACGTGATCCGAAACTCGGCCGTCGCCGTCTGCTCGCGGTTTCTGTTCTGATCCTCGGAGTCGCGGTGGCGTCCACCGTTGGGGCCTGCGCCGATAGCGACGAGTTCGATTTCAAGCCGCGTGGCACGAGGACGCCAGTCAGGGACGGCGGCTAGAGCCCGACGGCCCGCGCGCATCTCGGGTACCGGCTCGGAGGTCAGCGGAGGCGGCCTCCTGACAGGCTAGACGCGCTAGCGCCTCGGAAGCGCCATGAGAGCCTCCGCTCGGTTGGGTCTGTCAATTCCCCCTGCCGAGTACGGAGGCTCTCATCTGTCGACCAGGCTCATGGGAAGTACATCCAGCGACTGCCGGGCTGGCCCAGGCGCCCCAAAGGCGCGGGAGTCGTGTCGATGAAAAAGCTTGCTCTTTTTCGACTATCGCGAGTTGGAGTACATGGATGGCTTTGCGCGGGCGGTGGAGTCGCCGGTGAAGGATGCGGGGGCGCCGTTGCTGCGGCCGGAGTTGCCATGGGAGCAGGGCAACAACCGGCTGTTGGGCAGCGTGGTCCTGGCGGCGAGGTGGGGTCACTAACTCACTACCATATACTTGGCCGCGCGGATTCCCTCCGAGCAGGCCAACCGAGAGCAGGCATGACATGGTCGTGGACAGAAGGGACAAGTACCAGCAGGTGGTGCTGCGGGGTAAGTACCAGCGGCTGTACAGCTACCTGCGAAGTCTTCATGCCAACGAGTGGAGGACCTCTTTTGTCGAGATCGAGGCAGTCGTTGGATTCCAACTGCCGCCGTCCGCGCGACTCCACCGCCCCTGGTGGGGAAACCAGAAGCGCAGCAACGGACACAGCCATGCGCTGGCGTGGAGCGTCGCGGGATGGGAGACGGCGGAGGTCAATATGGATGCGGAGACGCTGCTGTTCAGACGAAGTCACCCCAGGCCTGAAGCCAGGCCTTCGCTCGACGAGGCATGGCCGGTCCACCCCACGGCGGTGTGGCCCAAAGGCCTGAGCCTCAGGCGAGAGGACCTCTACGAGGAGCGGGTCTAGCCGCCGCCATGTTTATCGACACCGACGTGCTGGTGAACTCCCGTATTCCCGGCGCGCCAGACCACGACGCTGCTCGGGCTAGCCTGGAGCGTGCGTTTCGAGACCCTGAGCCGCTGAGAATCAGCCGGCAGGTCATACGCGAGTACCTGTCCGTCGTCACACGTCCGCAGACCTGGCCGGTGGGCATCACCCGAGAAGACTCCCTTGCTGACGTCAGCCGACTGCTTCGCAACTTCGAGATTCTCGAGGACGGCTCCCTTGTTACCGAGTCGCTGTTAGGCCTATGCCGGGACTTCCCGGTTGGTGGACGGCAGATTCACGACGCAAACATCGTGGCGACGATGCTCACCCACGGCGAACGCCGGCTACTGACGTTCAACGGCGCGGACTTTCGCCGATATGGTGACCTCATCGAGTTGGTAGACGCTTAGGCGAGCGCGAGGAGCCGTAAGCTCGAAGTCTGTCGGTGTCGCCAGGCGGCAGGAGTGGTGCCGGTGAAGAAGCTGCTTTTCCTGGACTATCGCGAGTTGGAGTACGTGGAGGGGTTTGCGCGGGCGGTGGAGTCGCCGGTGAAGGAGGCGGGGGCGCCGTTGCTGCGGCCGGAGTTGCCGTGGGAGCACGGGAACATGCAGATGTTCGGGAGCGTGCTGCAGGGGGCGGACGGGCGGTTTCGGGCGTGGTACGAGGTGGTGGAGGCGCCCTGGCGGGTGCGGCTGGCCTACGCCGAGAGCGACGACGGGCTGCGCTGGCGGAAGCCGGAACTGGATGTGTTCAGGGACGGTGGGCAATCGACCAACATCGTGTTCGACGGGGAGCCGCTGGGGTCCGCGGTTGTCGAGGACCGGGAGGATCCGCGGCCGGAGTTCCGGTTCAAGCTGCTGACGGGCGCAGAGCCGTCGGGGTGCATGGCCGCGTTCCATAGCGCGGACGGTGTGCACTGGGAGTCGGCGCGGATGTTTGGCGGGCAGGTGCAGCCGGTGATCGCGACGGCGCCGGATTGTCCGATCGGTTTCCTGCGGGCGCCGGACGGGCGGTTTGCGGCGTATCACCGGATGTCCGGGTATGGACGGCGGGTGTTTCGGAGTGAGTCGTGGGATTTCGCGCACTGGTCGGGCGAACCGAGGATGGTGCTGGAGCCGGATGCCGTCGACCCGCCGCAGACGCAGTTCTACGGGTTGGGCGCTTGTGCCTACGGGCCGTACGAGCTGGGGACGCTGTGGATCTATGCGACCGATCCGGACGACCATGGACCGGGCAAGGCGCACGGCCTGCAGACGCCGGAGCTGGCCTATGCGCGGGCCGGGACGGCCTGGCACCGGGCGGAACCGGGCACGGCGTTCATTCCCAACGGGGCCGCGGACGAGTGGGATTGCGGGAATCTGCAGGCGGCCTCGCAGCCGGTCTTTTTGGACGATGAGATTCGCTACTACTACGCGGGGACGAACGTGCGGCACTCGCGGCACTGGGAGCTGGAACCGCAGGAGGCCGGGCTGGGCATGGCGCGGTTGAAGCCGGACCGATTCGTGGCGCTGCGGGCGGGCGAGGCGCCGGCGGAGCTGGGAACGATTGCGTTCAAGCCGCCGTCGGCTGACGTATATGTCAACGCTCGGACGGAGGCGGATGGGGAATTGCGGGTGGAGTTGCAGGACCAGGAGGCGCGGCCGCTGGCGGGGTTCTCGGCGGGGGACTGCCGGCCGATCAGTGGGGACTCGACGGTACACCGGGTGGAGTGGCGCGGTGTTGGGCAGGCCGAAGCGCCAATCGGTCAACCAACGCGCATCCGGCTGACGGCGCGGCGGGCGTCGCTGTATTCGGTTTTCGTGACGGAGCCGGGCGAGTCGCCCGTCTACCACCAGTTCGAGGCGCTGCGGCCGGAGAACGAGGCCTGGTAGGGAGTTCCTGCACCGGGCCACGCCAACGGCGGGGCGGCGACAATTGACCACGGATCCGGGCACCGCCCTGCGGGATAGCAACGGCCGCACGGCCCGAGGCGTACCGACGGGACAGGAGTGACGTGGATGAAGAAGCTGCTGTTTTTTGACTATTGGGACTTGGAGTACGTGGAGGGATTCGCGCGGGCGGTTGAGCAGCCGGTGAAGCATCCGGATGCGCCGCTGATGAGGCCGGACCTGCCGTGGGAGCACGGGAACATGCAGCTGTTCGGGAGCGTGATCCGGGCGGCGGATGGGCGGTTTCGGGCCTGGTACGAGGTCATCGAAGCGCCCTGGACCGAACAGCTGGCCTACGCGGAGAGCGACGACGGGCTGCACTGGCGCAAGCCCGACCTGGATGTGTTCAGGGACGGCGGGCGGCCGACCAATATCGTGTTCGCCGCCGGGCAGACCGGCCCCGCGATTATCGAGGACCTTCAGGACCCTCGGCCGGCCTGGCGGTACAAGCTGCTGACGGGCGCCGAGCCGTCGGGATGCGTGTCGGCGTTTCATAGCGCGGACGGGATTCACTGGGAACCGGCGCGGAGGTTTGCCGGTCGGATCCAGCCGGCCGTTGCCACGATGCCCGACTGCCCCATGGGTTTTCTGCGAGCGCCGGATGGGCGGTTCGCGGCGTACCACCGCATGGCCGGATACGGGCGACGGGTGTTTCGAAGCGAGTCGTGGGACTTTTTGCACTGGTCCGGCGAGCCGCAGATGGTGCTGGAACCGGACTCGGGAGACCCACCGCAAACGCAGTTCTACGGGTTGGGCGCCTGCGCCTACGGGCCGTATGAAGTGGGCACGCTCTGGATCTACGCCACCGACCGCGACGACCATGGGCCGAACAAGATGGACGGTCTGCAGACGCCGGAGTTGGCCTACGCGCGGACCGGTACGGCCTGGCACCGAGCCGAGCAGGGCACCGCGTTCATTCCGAACGGGGCCGCGGACGAGTGGGACTCGGGCAATTTGCAGCCGGCCTCGCAGCCGGTCTTCCTGGAGGACGAGATTCGCTACTACTACGCCGGCACGAACGAACGGCACTCCAGCCGCTGGGAAGTGAATCCGCAGGAGGCCGGCCTGGGCCTGGCGCGGCTGAAGCCGGACCGGTTCGTGGCGCTGCGGGCGGGCGACACAGCGGCCGAACTCGGGACGGTCATTTTCGTTCCGCCATCAGTTGAGGTCTTCGTCAACGCGCGCACGGCGGACGATGGCGAGGTCCGGATGGAATTGCAGGACGCGGAGGCGCGGCCGTTGCCGGGGTTTACGGCGGCGGACTGTCGGCCTATCACGGGCGACTCCACGGCGCACCGGGTGGAGTGGCGGGGGGTTGGGCAGGCCGAAGCGCCGATTGGCCAGCGGACGCGGATCCGCGTGATGGCGCGGCGGGCCAGCGTGTATTCGGTATTTGTGACGGAGGCGGGCGAGACGCCGGTGTATCACCAGTTCGAGTCGCTGGTATAACCGGTGGTTGGGTGCGCGGAAGACCCTGAGCCCAACCCTCTCCCCCAGGAGAGACCTTTGCGTAACTCGGGGTTGGTTGCTCGGAAGACCCCTCACCGATTTCGGCCGAAGACGCCCGAATCTGCCTCTCCCCCAGGAGAGGGGAAAGCGCGGCGCCCCCTTGAAGAGATTGACATCGCGCACCCTCGGCCCCTCGGGTCTTGCGAGGGTTTCCAGAGGGAGAGGGAGCAAGAGCGGACGCGGCTTGCGGGGCGAGGGGGGGGGGTTGGCAGGGGTCTCCAGTTCGAGGGGCTGCGGGCCGGCAGTTAGCCCTGTCGCACAAGCCGAAGACACTGCCGGTTATCGGTCGAGCCCTGGCCGCTTTCGGGGCGGCGCCGCAGGTGGGGCAGCGTCTATCGTGGTGAGTGACGTTGTGTCCTCGGCGAGCGTATCGCCGAACGGACGCTCCCAGGAGATCCAAGCATGGCCCTGCGAATGATCCAGGTTGGGACGGGCGGGATGGGGGCGACTTGGTGTCGGGACTTCCTGCCGCCGCACGTTGAGGCGGGGCTGATCGAGGTCGTGGCCGCGGTTGATACGAATCCGGAGGTGCTGGCGAACGCCCGGGAGCACCTTGGACTAGGTGAGGCGCAGTGCTACACGGACATCCAGCGCGCGTTCGACGAGAACCCGGCCGATTTCTGCACCGTGGTCGTGCCGCCGTACTCGCACGAGGAGATCGTTGACCAGGCGGTGGCCCACGACCTGCACATCCTCTCGGAGAAGCCGATTGCGGACACGCTGGTGGGGTCGGTTCGGATTGCCGACAAGGTGACAAAGGCCGGCAAGAAGATGGCGGTGACGATGAGCCATCGCTTCAACCAGTACAAGACGACAATGCGCGAGAGCCTGCGGTCGGGACGCTACGGAGACTTGAACTACCTGGTGTTCCGGTTCACACAGGAGGCGCGCCAGCTGGGGGCGTGGGGGCTCGGCTTTCGTTACCAGATGGACGATCCGCTGCTGGTGGAGGGGTCGGTGCACCACCTGGACATCCTGGCCGACCTAGCCGGCGCGAAGTGCGACACCATCTACGCCCGGACCTGGAATCCCACCTGGAGCGCATTTGCCGGCGACGCCCAGGCGCTGGTGACGATGGAGTTCGAGAACGGCGTGCGAGCCACCTACGAGGGCTCCAAGGTGAACGCCGTGGGGCTGGACGGCTGGGGCCGCGAGAACACGCGCGCCGAGTGCGAAGGGGCGACGCTGGTCCTCGGATCGGACCGCCTGGAGTGCTTCCCGTTCGACCCGACGCGCAATGCTCGCATCAAGGCCGAAGGCGACGGCGACACCGTCCCGTGGCTGGAGCAGCCGTTCTGGGGCCACGTGTGGCTGATCGAGAAGTTCGTGCGCTGGCTGGAGGGCAGCGAGGCGATGGAGACGAACGTGATCGACAACCTGCAGTCGGTGGCGCTGGTGACGGCCGCGATCGAAAGCAGCCGGACGGGGCTGCCAGTGAAGGTGCAGGAGCATTTGGCGGAGGCGTGGCGGGAGGTAGAGGCCGACTAGGCTGTACCGCTCGTAGCTCCTGGCGCCGAGCAGGGTCACTTGCGGTGCGTATCCCGTGGGATACACTACGGGAGTGCAAGTCGAGGTTCGACAGACCGATGTCTATGCGCGCTGGTTTGGAAGGCTTCGTGATCGGCTGGCGCGAAGGCTGTGGGGGGACATGGGCATGGCGACGACACGGACCCGTCCATGGGACGCGGCGGATCACCTGGAAAGCGACGAGGACATCGTTGCCTACCTGGAGGGGGCCTTCGAGGACGGCGACCCGGCGCTGATCGCGGCCGCCCTTGGCGACGTTGCCAGGGCCCGCGGCATGACCCAAGTCGCCGCCGACGCCGGCCTGGGGCGTGAGAGCCTCTACAAGGCCCTGTCACCCACCGGCAATCCGGAGTTGGCCACCGTGCTCAAAGTCATGCAGGCGTTGGGATTGGGACTGCGGGTGTCGGCTGTGAAGGCTTCGTAGCAGCAATCTTGCCGCTATCGGTCCCGCGTGTTTCTTGGCGGGATGTAGCAACTACCTGTACGCAGAAGGTCGCATTCGGACCCGGCTGACGTCTCGTGATACTTCCCCGGTGTATCATTTTTGGTGCCCATGGTCGCCGTAGCGAACATTCTCTGGGGTCGCGAACGCTGCTGAGAGACCGCACGATGACAAATGCAACCAATCCTCACGAGGGCTCGACGCTCGATAGCCTGCTGGAAGCGGACGGCACTCTAGCCGAAGCGGAGGCGGCCGCGGTGAAGCGCGTCCTGGCGTGGCAGATCAGCCAGACGATGGCCGACGCGCAGCTGAGCAAGGCCGAGATGGCGCGGCGCATGCACACCAGCCGGGCCGCGCTGGATCGTCTACTTGATCCTGACAACCCATCGGTCACCCTGCTCACGCTGCAGAAGGCGGCCGCCGCGCTGGGTAAGCGGCTCAAGGTGGAATTGGTTGGGGCCGCCGGGTGAGTGCAAGCGCCGGCGCAGCAGGCAGGTCCGCGCTGAAGCTAGAAGTGGTCTTTGAGGCCGACGAAGACGGTTGGGTGGTGGCGAGTTGTCCGGCGTTGCCGGGGTGTCATAGCCAGGGGCGGACGAGGGACGAGGCGCTGGCGAATGTCCGGGAGGCCATTGAAGGCTATCTGGCGAGTATGGGCACCTGCAGAAGTGTGGGCATTGCCCGGCGATTCCGCCTACGACTGCTCCCTTAACGGATGCTCAGAACAGCCTGTCCAAGGCCTCCTGCGGCGACACAGCCGGAATCGGTGAGCGCCTGTAGTCGCTGAGATTCCGGGTGACGATGTGCTGGGCGCCGCAGGCGCGGGCGGCGGCGACCTGCATGGCGTCCTCAAAGTCGCTGAGCGGCAAGGACGCTGCATAGCGAACTGAATCGGTGTCGGCTGGCGCGATCGCAACGAACCGCGTCAAGCCGAGGATGAAGTCTCGGGCGTCCGCGCCGCCACGCCCAGCCGCCACCAGGTAGTAGAAGTTCGACACGGTGTGCCATGCGATGTACGCGCTACGGCCACCTCGCTCAATGCGATCGATGAGTTCCGCGGCCGGCGCGGCGAATGGCTGCCGGTCGAGCGCGACGTCGATCAGGACATCGGTGTCGAGCAGGATCAGAGGTATTTGCGGGCGAGGGCCTCATAGCGTGGGTCGTCACGCTCGGCCGGTCGAAACTTCCCCCTCCACCGCTCGGCAAACGTCGGCGACTCACCCGCCACGGTTTCCCTCAGGAACTCTTCAACCAGCGACGACAGAGATCTCCCGTTCGCGTAGGCGTAGCTCTTGGCCTTAGGGATCAACGCTTCGTCGACGGTGAGCGTCAGCTTCTTTCTCACCTGTTGCAGACCTCGACTGCACGTATACGTATGCGGCGACACCACTATACGTATAGCTTGGCGAATCTCCAAGCCCTTCCAGCCGAACCCACTATCCCACTTCGACGGTGCTGGCCTGGGCGGTGTGGGCGACTCGGATGACGTTGTCGATGTGGCGTTCGAAGGTGTCGTCGTGGGAGATGACGACGAGTTGGCTGAAGCCGCGGACGGCGAGGATTTGCTGGGCCAGGTTTTCGCGGCGTTCGGCGTCCAGGTGCTGGGTGGGTTCGTCGAAGAAGGCGATGTCCAGGTTCAGCAGGTCACGGAGCAGGGCCAGGCGCACGGCCAGGGCGGCGGCCATCTGCTCGCCGCCGGAGAGCTGGCCGAAGCGGCGTTCCAGGCCGCCGCGGCCGAGCACGATGTCGTAGTCGGCCGCCCAGCGCAGGCGTCCGCCGGGGGCGCCCATGATGTCGCTGTAGATCTCGTCGGCACTGTCGGACACGCTGGCCAGCAGCACCTCGGTGACCTGGGGCCCGGCGTCGCGCAGCAGGCGGCGGATGAATTCGGTGCGGTCTTCAAGGAAAGTAACGCGGGCGGCGCCGGCCCGCGCGGATTCCAGGTCCGCGCGCACCTGGCGCAGGGCTTCCACGTCGGAGGTCAGGCGCTGCTCGTCGGCTTGCATGCGCTCGACTCGCTCGGCCAGCTGGCGGGCCGTGCCCAGGGCGGCGTCGCGGGCCTGGCGGGCTTTCCGCAGCGCCTTCGGATTGAACTCGGCTTGCGCTGACGCCGCGTCCGCTTGCGCGGTCGTCAGGGCGGTTTCAGCCTGCGCGGCATCCTCCCCGGCCGATTCAAGCTCGGCCGCTCGGGCCTGAAGCTGTCCGGCCACGACTTCGTGCTGAAGGAAGCGGGTATGCCCCTCGGCGTTGTCGTCCAGGGCCGATCGCGCGTCAGCCAGAGCTTTCAGGTCGTCGCCGAGGGCCTCTAGCTCGACCTCGGACTGTTGCAGCGCCCTGGCGGATGCCGTCTCACGCTGGCTGGCAACGGCCAGGAGCTCGGTACCGGCGGCGCTTGACGCCGGCTCCCTGGTGGACGCCAGTTCAGCCAGCGCACTCGCGGCGCGCCGAGCGGACTGCGCCAGCACCTCGCGCGCACTCGATGCTGGCAACTGGCTGTCCGCCACGGCCGCGAGTTCGCTGGCATTCCGAGTGTCCAGCGCGTCCAGCAGCGCGATCGCGGCGGCGATGTCGACGTCGGCCGAATCCAGGTTGCGGTGCAGCACGGCCTGGCGTTCGCGGGCGACGGCGGCCTGGCGGGCCTCGGTTTCGGCCTGCTCCGCCGCGGCGACCGCACGCTCCGCATCCGCGATGGCTGTCTGAAGATCCGCAAGCGTGCGTTCGCGCTCGGTCGCCTGCCGGCGGAAGACGCCGGCCACGTCGGGGATGGTTTCCAGGTTGCGGCAGACGTCCGTGAAGAAGGGACAGATCCGAGTGTCCGTGAGCAGTCGCTGGGCGTGGCGGTCGGCTTCCAAAAGGGCTTCGATGGTGGCGCGCTCCTGGCGCCGCTGATCCAGCAGCGTTCGGCGGTCGGGCAGTTCGGCGGCGACCTCGGCGCGAGCCTCCAATTGCTTGAGTCTCCGGCGTCCCTGATCGTAGGCCTGAATGACGGTTTCGCGTTCGCGCATCCAGCGGGTGTGCAGCGTGCGCGTGTCTTCCCGGGCCTGGCGGATGGAGGTTTCGGCGCCGGCTTTTAGCTCGCGTGCCTTCTCGACCGCTTGCCGAAAGGCGATCCGCACCTGGCGAAATCGCGTTTCCGGATCGCCGTCAGGCTCGACCTCGATCACGGCCACCTGCTTTCCGACCTCCCGGCGGGTTTCGGCCAGGTCGTCCCGGGCCCGGTCCAGGCGGGCGGCCCGGCGAGCGCGTGCCAGGTCCAGGTCGCGCGCTCGGGACTCGATGGGCTGGAGTTCCGCGGCCCGCGCCTGCGCCGCCTGGTAGGCCGTGTGCGCCGCGCGGGTCTCGTCCAGTACATCCGCCGCGCGTCGCGCCTCGTGCACCGCGGCCTTGGCGCGTCCGACCTGCGCGGCCGCCTGCCGGCGCCGCTCGATGGTGGCCGCCAGGGTACGTTCAGCCGCTTCAAAGGCCTCGCGACCGGCGCCTTGCGACGACAGGTGAGCGCTCGCCGCTTCCAGGTCGGCGGCCGCTTGCCGCTCCGCGGCGCGCGTCTGCTCAAGCGCATGCCGCGCCGCGGAACGGCGGGCCAGCAACTCCGGTTCGGCGGCGAGCCGGCCTTCCAGGTTGGATGCCGTGACCTGTAGTTTGTGCCGCGCCTCCGAATAGTGCTGGGTGAGTCGGCGCAGCAGATCGGCGGCCTGTTGGTACTCGGCGGTGCGCAGGATGGGGTCGAAGCGGGCCTTGCGCAGGCGGGGCGAGTCCAGGAAGTCGGCGGTGAGGCGCCCCTGGGGCACGCCGACGACGTGCTCGAAAACGTCGGCCGGACTGCTGAGGCCCTCAACGCCGAGTTGGCCGGCCAGCCAGGCCTCGAGTTCGGCGGCCGGCTGGTCGATGGCGCGGTTCAGCTCGACATCGAAGAGGGAGACGATCGTGGCGGCGTTGTCGGCCAGCTTGCCGGTGGCGCGCGAGCGGGGGCGCCGCATGGTGCGTTCCACGCGGTAGATGCGGCCGTCGCGCGGCGAGGTGAACTCCACCCGGACCGCGGCCTCCGTGGTGCCGTGGCGCATGAAGCGCACCTGCGGCCGGTGCGGCATGAAGCCGAAGAGGCCGTAGCCGATGGCCTCCAGCAGGGTGGTCTTGCCGGCGCCGTTGGGACCGACGACGGCGGTGAGACCGGGCTGGAACCTGACCGTGGCCTCGACGAAGCTCTTGACGTTGCGCAGCGAGACCTCGTGGACAAACACGTCAGCCCAGCCGCCGTTCCAGGTGTTGGGCCAGCGCCTCGGGCGATTGGCCTTCCAGGGCGGCGGCCTTCAGGTCCAGGGCGGCGGCGGTGAGCGCCTCGGCCTCGTCGGCGTGGGGCGACTCCCTGATCAGTTGCGCGAGTACGTCGCGCTCGATGGCACGCACGTTGGTTCCGTAGCGGGCGGCGGCGCTTCGGCGCCGGTCACCGGCCAGTTGGAGAGTTACGCGCACGTGCAAGGGCTGGAAGGCCTCGTGCACGATCTCGGCCAGGCGCTCCGAGTCCAGGTGGATGCGCTCGAAGCGCAGGCGGCCGGTGAGCCGCAGTTCGACTACCGGCGGCTCGCTGAACACTTCGAGGCTGCCCGACACGGCCTGTTCAACGTGTTTGCACAGCTGCTCGAATTCAGCAGCGTCGCTGGCATCCACGCTCAAGCGCCGGAACGGGCGGCGGGCGACCACGTCGTCCCGGAAGTGGGCCTCCACCGCCGCCGGCCGGCCGGGGCGAATGGTCACGTCGAAAAGGCCCCTGGCCCGGCCTTCACCTTCGCTGGGCTCGCCGATCAGGCCTTCCAGGATGTTGTGGGCTTCCAGCGCGCCGGGATTAAAGATCCAGGGGCTGCGCTGGGGCAGGTGGTATTCGTAGTGCACGTGGCCCAACGCCAGGTAGTCGGTGAAGGCGCGGATTGGGGCGAGGTCATCGAGCGTCACCCCGCCCACGCCCAGGTGGACGGCCTCATCCACGCCGGTGTGCAGGAGGCCAATCACCGCGCGCTGGCCGCCGGCGGGCACCGCGGAGAGCGAGGCGCCGATTTCAGGGAGATGCGCCGCCAACCGCGCGCCCAGGTACTCCACGCCGAAGACGCGGGCGGCGCCGATGTCGGTGTAGGCGCCGAAGCCGCGTTCGCTGGTCCAGGGCCGGGCCTGCAACTGGCCGGTCAGCGGATCGAACTGCCGCAGCAGGCGCAGGCGGCCGTGGCGGCTGAGTTGCCAGAGCCAGGAGCGCTCGCCGCGTCGGAACCAGCGCTCGTGATTGCCCTCGTTGGCGACGACCGGGATGCCGGCGCGGGCCAAGCGTTCCAACGCGATGTCGGCCGAGGCGTAGGTGGAAGGTTCGATGGACTTGGAGTCGAAGAGGTCGCCGGAGATCACCACGAAGTCCGGCGCGACGCGCAGGCAGTAGTCCACCGCGTCGTCAAAGGCGCGGACGAAGTCGGCGGCGCGCTCGGACAGCCCGTACTGGCGGAAGCCCAGGTGGACATCCGCGAGGTGCACGAAGCGGATCGAGGCGTCGCTCATGGTCGAGGTGCAGTCCGTCGGGCTCGGGCATTCGTTATACCATACAAAAAGCGAACAGTCTCGCAAACGTATGCTCGGCTGAATCGAGCTCGAGGATCCGTCCCATGCAACTGACGCTGCGCTACCAGGCCATGCACAGCACCGGCCCCGCCGACAACGTGGAGGCCAACATCGTCCCCACGGAACTTCGGGCCGACCTGGACCCGGCGGAGACGGCCCTGGTCCTGGTGGATACCTGGGGCGAGCATCCGATCGCGACCCACCGCGCGCGTACCAGCGACATCACGGTGCAGCGTATCCGGCCGGTGCTGGACGCCGCGCGGGCGGCCGGCGTGACGCCGATTTATGCGCCGTCGCCGGCGATTGCGGCCACGTATCCGCAGTGGACGCGCTGGGCCAGCGTGGAGGACTTGCAGCCGTCGCCGGAGCCCGACGACGGCTGGCCGCCGCCGGCCTACCGCGCGCTGGCCGGGCCATACGCCTCGCTGCAACGCGCGCCGGGCGAGCTGCCACCGGACAGCGCGGGCAAGCCGCCCGAGCGCTGGCACCGCTTCCGCACCATTCACCAGGCGGTCGCGCCCGAGCCTGACGACATCGTGATCGCCACCGGCGACCAGTTGCAGCGAGCGCTGCGCGACCTGCGGCTGGTCCATCTGATCTACGTGGGCTTCGCCACGAACATTTGCGTGCGGTTCCGCGACTACGGGATGCACGCGATGCGCGACCGCGGCTACGCGCCCATCCTGCTGCGCGACTGCACCAGCGGGATCGAGACACGGGAGACCTACGACGGCCTGCAGATCACCGGCGCCGTGCTGCACGACCTGGAGCGCTGGGTGTTCACGGCCGATTCGCAAGAATTCATCGCCGCTTGTCAACGCCCCTGACCGGGACTCGCCGTCCAATGCTCACGCTGTTGGCCGGCGCCTAGAACGGGAGCCGCGGTTCCTCGCGCTCGCAGGTCACCCGCCGCTCGTCGGGGTATTCGGCGTCGATCAGCACGCGATGCACATAGTCATTCACGCACGAGTTGTCGGGATAGACGCCGTGCGTGGCGTGGTGGACCTCCACCAGATACCCGTTGGTGAGCTGTTCCGTGATCAACTCCTCCGACTCGATGAATGGCGTGACCGGGTCGCCGTGGTTGCCAATCACCAGGATCGGCACGCCACCGCCATCGAGCGGCCCGTCGAGCGGTTCCGGCGCGAACTGGTCGTAGAACGGACAGGCGGAGGCCAGTGGGTCGCCCAGCAGCGCGAGCAGCGGAAACTCCACTTCGAGGACGGCATCGTAGGCCTCCCCGTCACCCAGCCGGGTCGCGCGGTCAAGCTCCGGAAAGAGCGTCCAGCTGTCGAGGCAGTTGACGTGACCAGGCATTCGAGCCACGA
Source organism: Chloroflexota bacterium (assembly GCA_022820025.1). Classification (GTDB taxonomy): domain Bacteria; phylum Chloroflexota; class UBA11872; order UBA11872; family UBA11872; genus UBA11872. The sequence continues at coordinate 106,390 of JAJEGF010000038.1, read as the reverse complement.
GCGGGCCGTCCTCCTCCCACTGAAACTCGGCAAGCTCGAGCAGAATCGACGGGTTGTCCAGTTCATTGAGCCAATACAGAGCTTCCCAGAGAACCGGCCACAGAAACTCCGCATACAGGGCCGAAACCACGGCAAACCAGGCGGCGTCCGGATGGTTGCCCGCGGCTTCATTGACGAGATGCAGTTTCCGGGAGGCGTCCCGGAAATAGCCCAGCGGATCGCCGTTGTTATAGATGGGGCACTCAGCGCTGTCGCACGCCGTGAGCGCCTGCTCGAGCAAGTTGGCGATCGGCGCCGTCTCCTCGATTGCGTCGGCTATACGCCCTTGCCGGTCAGCCTCGGCGTCAACCGGGTTGTCCGCCGCGTCGATGACCATGGCGCGGACTGACTCTGGAAAAAGTGTGGCGAACCAGACGCCCAGAGCCGATCCGTAGGAGAAGCCGAGATACGAGACCTGCTCGACTCCCAGGGCCGTGCGAATCTCGTCCATATCTCGCGCCACGTAGGCGGTGTGCAGCACGCCGCCAACCGAACCCATCGACTCGATGCAGAGGTTGGCGGCAGCCTCGCCGGCCGCAATCTCTTCAGGGGTGTCGACGGGCGGGTCGATGGAGCGAAGCAGGTCGAGCCGCTCGCCTGGATCGCCGCATCTGAAGTCGGGCTCCGATGCCCCGACACCGCGCGGGTCGAACCCGACGATGTCGAAGCGTCGCACCAGCTCGGGGGCGAACGGGAGGAAACTGGACCGGATGGCTTCGACCAGCTTCATGCCGCTCTCGCCGGGGCCTCCCGGGTTGACCAGGAGGTAGCCGACGCGTGCCTCGGGCTGCGTTGCGCGATGCATGTTGAGCGCGATGCTCAGGGTGCCGGCATCCGGGTCCCGGTAGTCCGCCGGCACTTCCAGAACGGCGCAATCAAATGCGCGACTGCCGCGGCAGGGGCTCCAGTCAATCCCACCGTTCTCTTGGACCACGCCCGGCGCTGGGGTGGGCGTGGGCTCCGGCGTCGGTGTGGCGGATGGCGTGGGGGTGGCAGGCGGCGTTGCCGTGGGCGTGGGCCGCGGCGTGGGAGCTGGCGGCGGCGTCGGCTGCTCGGTGGGCGTTGGCGTGCCGGGCGGCGGCGGTCCTGAGTCGATCGTTTCGGCGACCGGGGTAGGAGTAGCGGCCGGCGCGGATCCGGACTCGCCGCAGGCCAGCCCAAGAATGGCAACCAGCGTCAGCATGCCGACGGCGGCCGTCCGCTTGAGTGTTCGACCGGCAATTTCCAAAGTGCTTCCTTCCGTTCCGCCCGAGACGGAGGTTCCATTGACCGCGTGCCGTGAACGGTCCGTTCAGTCAAGCCTTGTTGGCCGCGCTAGCCACCCTAAACCACGGTAGGTTGGTTCGAGCCGCCGGTTCGTGAGATGTCGAACCGACGACAACCGTCGCGTCGCCTGCCGCGTCCTAGTCCGCGCTGACGAATTGGCGCTCCAGATCGCCGTAGGCGGGTACGCCGATGACGTCTTTGAACTCTTCCAATCCGGCCATCGGTCCGGCGGCGGCGGTGGTGCCGTCAGACACAAGCGCCGCATACGTGCGTTGCAGGGCGGCCGTGGCGGCGAACAAGCCCGAGAGCGGGTAGACCACCATCATGTAGCCCAGGTCCTGAAGCTCCGAGGCCGAGAGGAAGGGCGTGACGCCGTCCTCGATCATGTTGGCGAAGAGGGGAATCTCGGGGTCGAAGGCCTCTCGGACGGCTCGCAGTTCGTCGAGCGAACGCGGGGCCTCGATGAAGACCACATCGGCCCCGGCTTCAACATTGGCGTGGCTGCGGGCGATGGCGTCGTCCAGCCCGTTGACGGCGCGGGCGTCGGTGCGGGCGATGATGACAAGGTCGTCGTCGCCGCGGGCATGCACGGCCGCGCGCAGCTTCTGCACGTGGTCGGCGGCCGGCACGACGCGCTTGCCCTCCAGGTGGCCGCAGCGCTTCGGCCACTCCTGGTCCTCCAGGATGATGCCGGCGATGCCGGCCTGCACGCACTCGCGGACGGTGCGAATCACGTTGATGGGGTTGCCGTAGCCGGTATCCATGTCGGCCACCAGCGGGATGTCCACCGTGTGGGCGATGCGGCGGGCGCGGTCCAGCGTCTCGGTTTGGGTCAGCAGGCCAATGTCCGGCTCGCCCAGGGTGCTGGCGGCCAGGCCGAAGCCGGTGGTGAAGAACTGCGTGAAGCCGGCCTGCTCGATCAACTTGGCCGACAGCGCGTCGTACGCCCCCGGCAGCACGATGATCTCGTCGCCGGCCAGCCGCTGACGAAGGATGGTCGATTTGGACATGAATGTGAATCCAGCGTGTCGGAGTCGTCGCGATTGTGCCCAATAGACAGTGGCCTGGCAGGTTGCCGCCGCGGGGCGGCTGGGTGAGCATGACGCGGTTGGTGGGCAGGGAGGTGGCTCGATGGCAGCAAAGTACCGGGTCGCGATTATCGGAACGGGCCGCATGGGCGGGTTGATCGAGGACGAGATCCCGCTCGGGGACCCGAATCTCCCGTATGGCCATTTCTCGGGCTATCAGTACATCGAGGAGACCGAGGTGGTGGCGGTGGCCAACCGCGGGGCCGAGCGTCTGCAGCGCTTCAGCGAGCGGTTCGGGGTCACCAACACCTATCTCGACTACCGCGAGATGATCGACAAGGAAAAGCCCGACATCGTCAGCGTAACCACGCCCTCGTTCGCGCGGGCCGAGCCGCTGATCTACTGCGCGGAGAACGGCGTGCGGGCGATCTACAGCGAGAAGGGCCTGTGCGCCTCACTGGCCGAGGCCGACCGGATCCGGGATGCGATGAAGCGAAACGGCGTCGCCTTCAATTGGGGCGCCATGCGCCGCCACAACGTGGGCTTTCGGTTGCTGGCGGAGGCTATCGCCGCCGGCGAGATCGGCGAACCCGAGGCCGTGCTGATGCTTACCTACACCGACCTCATTAAGCACCACCCGCATACGCTGGACCTGGTCTCAATGCTGCTGGGCGACCCGCCGCCGCAGTGGGTGAGCGGCCGGCTGATCGAGGCCGGCGATCCCTTCGACCCCGAGCCGCGACGCGCGCACCCGGAATACGACGCCGAGAACCACCGATACCTGCCTTCACCGGGCTGGGAGGTCGCGGATCCGTACGTGGGTCACTTCCAGGTCGGTTACGCCAATGGGGCCGTGGGCTACTTCATTCCGCACCGCGGGTTTCTGGACGTGCACGTGCTGGGCAGCGAAGGCCGGGCCTACGCGCTGGACAACGGCCTGACGTTCGAGATCCGCCACAGCCTGGGCTCCAACCCCGACGACGTCACTACGCGCAAGCTTTACCCGCAGGGCGAACCGCCCACCGTCAACACCATCCGCGACCTGATCAACTCGCTGGAAACCGGCGAGCCGACGCGCGGCAACATCGACGTGACGATGCAGTCCGTGGAAGTCCAATTCGCCGTGGCCCACTCCCACCTGGCCGGCGGCGCGCGGGTGGAGGTGCCGGTGGCGGACCGGAGCCTGTACATCCCCGGGGGCTGAGCCGTCCGGCGCCAGGGGAGTTGCCGCCATGACAGCATGATGGCATGCTTACATGCTTGGTTGCACGGAGCCTGAGGCATGCGGCGCACGCAAATTCAACTGGACGAGCCGCTGTACGAGCTAGCGAAGCAGCGCGCCTTCGCGGAGGGCAAGTCCATGTCCGCGGTCGTCCGCGAAGCGGTGGCGCAATACGTGGCCTCGCCCTCCAGGCGGCCGGACTCGCTGGAGAGCTTCAGCTTCATCGGCTCGGGCCGCTCGCAGCCTGACGGTCCGCAGCCGCTATCGGAGCGTCACGACGAGGCGCTGGCCGAGGACTTTGGCGGCTGATCTTCTTTGACACGTCCGCCGCGCTGGCCCTGGCTGACGTCAACGACCTGCATCACGAACGCGCCCTGCGCGCCATGCAGCGCATCGTGGCCAGCAGCCAGCCGCTGCTGACGCACAACTACGTGCTGATCGAGACCGCCGCGCTCCTGCAGCGTCGCCTTGGCATGCCCAGCGCCCGCGCGTTTCTATCCGACGCGCGGAACTTCACGCTGCACTGGGTCACACCCGACGATCACGCCGAAGCCACGGCCCTCTTCGAGCAGCGCAACCGGCGGGACCTGAGCCTGGTGGACTGCATGAGCTTCGTGGTGATGCGCAAATACCGGTCGACCACCGCCCTGGCCTACGACGCCGACTTCCAGACCGAAGGGTTCGACCTCTTCGAGTAGTCCGCGCTGCGGCGCCTTCAGTGCGAGACGGCCGATGGCCTTCCGTACGCCCTAGCGCTCCAGCAATTCGATTTCGTAGCCGTCGGGGTCGTCGATGAAGGCCATCTTGCGGCCGGTGGGGAAGGTCTCGCGCCAGTCATCGGGCCAGATTTCCAGCCCCTTGCCTTCCAGTTCGTCGCAGAAGGCGATCAGGTCGGGCACGCCGATGGCGAAGTGCATGAGGTCCTCGGGCACGTTGAGCTCGTAGTCGGCCGACCAGGTGAGCTCGATGGTGTGGTCGTTGCCCGGCAGTTCCAGGTGGACGATCTGGTTGCCGGCGGGCGAGCGGTCGGAGCGGCTGAGGAGCTTGAACCCCAGGTGGTCCTCGTAGAAGCGGATCGACTGGTCCAGGTCGCTGACGCGGATACGGGTGTGCAGGAGCTTGTACATGGGGACCTCGGGTGAGCGGTGGGCGGTGGGCGCGCCATCGTCGCACGTTCGCACGGCCAACGTCGGAGCGCTTGCACCCAGCGCGCCGCTGCGTGCTACGTTGAAATCAGCCCCTTTTCCGTAGCCGGAGCGCCCTTCCTTGAGCACAGAAACGTGGATCATCATAGGAACGACCATTGGAACAGGGGCCATAGTGATCCTTGTGGTTGGCGCTGTCGCGATGAAGCTCTCGAGCGACGCTAACCGTCGCTTAGCGCATCTGAGAAATCAGCCCACAGAGCAGACTCGGCGTGGTGCGAAGCGAAGTTCGCGACAAAGTCGGCACTATGTGGGTTGAAGCCCCTATCTAGCGGGCCGAAACCAGCGCCAGCATCGAGCGGCTGAGCGACCGCCAGCACGCCGACGCCAACGCCGTGAATGCGCGGCTGGACGTCCTGCTGCTGGCCCGCTGTTCGCTGCCGGGGACGCCCGACGCCGCTCCGGCGCTAGGCGCCAGTCTCACCGCCCAACTCGTCAGGCCTCTTTAGCGAACGGGTTGGTCCAGAACGGAACGATGGTACGGCCGGCGCGGCGGGCCAGCGCGACGTAGAGGGCGGGACCGCCAAACGCCACGGCCCATGGGATCACGTGCTCGAACCAGAGGCTGGGCGTCAGGAAGTCGTGCAGGAGCTTGTCGTCCACGATCAGCACCACGGCGATACGGAAGATGAGCGCGCTGCCGATGTAGATGATGATCGGCGCCTTTTCGGTGGCCAGCGCGATCAGGCCGGCGCCGACGAACAGCAGCGGGATGGACAGCGCCAGGCCGAAGACCAACAGCGGAATGTTGCCGTGGGCCGTGCCCGCGACGGTCAGCACGTTGTCCAGGCTCATGACCACGTCGGCCAGGATGATCAGGCGAAGTGCTTCCGGAAAGGAGGTGGCGGCCTCGTGCTCCTCGTCGCCCTCGGGCTTCAGCAGCCGCCAGGCGACCCAGAACAGGGCCAGGCCCCCGATCAAGGAAATGGCCGGCGCCTGCAGGAGGAGGGTGGCGATGGAGGCCAGCGCGATGCGCAGCACCACGGCGCCGCCGGCTCCAATGATGATGGCCCAGCGCCGTTGGCGCCCCTGCAACCGGCTGGCGACGACCCCGATGACCACGGCGTTGTCGCCGCTGAGAATCAGGTCGAAGAGGATGATCTGGCCGAGCGCGGCCGGGTCCTTCACGATGTCCTGGACGATCTGCCCAAGGTCCATCAGCCCCGCCTCGCCTGACTCAACTGCAGCACGTTCTGAGCGATTCGTGTGGGCCGGGCCGCTATCCGCCGCCGGCACAAAGCGCGGCTAGTTTACGCGGGCCGGCCCGATCCGTTGTCCGGCCGGTTTTCCTCGATTTGGGCTACTGCAGCCGGGCCCTGCTGGCGCGGAGTTCGTGGGCGCCGTTGGCGGTGGAGGTCTCGTAGACGTAAAAGAGGGAATCGCCCAGCACGGCGTAGTCCAGGTAGCGCAAGCAGCGGGCGCCGGCGTGGCCCTGCAGCAGCGGACCGTCGTTGGAGTGGCGCACGGTGGTGCTGAGGTCCTGCGAGAAGACCATGCCGGTGCGGTCTTCGTACACGTCGCCTTCGGTCGTGCGGCCGTCGTAGTAGATCAGGAAGCCGGCGTCGGTGGGCATGACGGTGCTGACGCGGGTGACGTTGGCGTCCCAGCCATCACCGGGGGTGACGATGTCGCGCTCGAAGCCGAAGCGGCGGCCGTCGGCCGAGACCCAGAGGCCGGTGGGATGGTCCACCAGCCCGGTGGTGAACACGTTGCCGGCGCCGTGCAGCTGTTCCGGGGTCGCGCCGTCCGCCACGCGGTCGCGCGGGCCATAGCCGGCGAACAGGTAGAACAACCCGTCCAGCAGCAGCACCACAGGATCCTTGACGCCTTCCGAGAAGGTGTTGGCGGCGTCCAGCACGGGAATGCGCCGGGCGGGGTCGAGGGCGGTGAGCTCGTCGGCCTCCAGCAGGTCGATGCGCCAGCGGCGGTCGGAAGGGTCGAGGTAGCTGACGTAGTAGCGCCAGGCGCCGCCGGGAATGCGGACGAGGGCCGAGCGCTCGATGGACTCTGTGTCGAACTGATCCGCGGTGCAGGCCCAGACGGGTTCCAGCGTGGCGATGTCGCGCAGCCGGTAGATTTCGGACTTCCAGCCGCGGCCCGCCTCCAAGGGCCGCCGCCAGCGGACGCTCAGATAAAGCGCGTCCTCGTCCAGCCAGAGCGCGGGCGCGCCGACCCAGTAGCCGGGGGCGTCGACCTCCGGGCTGAGGAGCGTGACGCCTTCGGCCGAATCGAAGAGCGGCACGCCGCCAATCGGCGCGCGCGTCGGCATGGGCAGTCCTGAACGAGCGGGTGGGCGGGCAGTCTCCCACAGCTCGAAGCCGGGGATTCGACATGACCGGCGCGCGCCGTCATAGTCCTACGGGACAGCCCGCACGCGAGCGCGCCATGGAGTACCTGCCACTCGGACGAACGACGACACAGATTCCCAAGATCGGGTTTGGCGCCTGGCAGTACCGGGGCGGCGCGGGCGTGCTGCGCCGCGCGCACGAACTGGGCGCGGCCTTTGTGGACACGGCCGAGGCCTACGGCTCGGAAGCGCAGGTGGCGCAAGACATCGGCGACCTGCGCGACGAGTACTTCATCGCCACCAAGGTCTCGCCGGCGAACCTGGCCTATGACGACGTGCTGTCCCACGCCGAGGCCAGCCTGAAGCGCCTGGAGACGGACCGGATCGACCTGTACCAGGTGCATCACCCCAACCCCGACATCCCCATTCCGGAGACCATGCGCGCCATGCGCCGACTCGTCGCCGACGGCAAGGTGCGTTTTGTGGGAGTCAGCAACTACTCGGTGGATGACATGCAGGAGGCGCAGGACGCGCTGGGCGACGTTCCGCTGGTGGCCAACCAGGTGCGCTACAGCGTGGCCGCCCGCCAGATCGAGGACGCCGTGCTGCCGTACTGCCAGGAGCACGGCGTGACGGTGATCGGCTTCAGCCCGCTGGTCAAGGGACAATTCGGCGACCCGGCCCTCAAGCGGCTGGACGAGGTGGCGGCTGAAGTCGGCAAGACTCCGGCGCAGGTGCTGCTGAACTGGGTGATCGACCGACCGGGCGTGATGGCGATTCCCAAGACCGACCGGGTGGAGCGGGTGGACGAAGCCGTGGGCGCGGTGGGCTGGTCGCTTACCGCGGATCAGCGGCGGAAGCTGACGGGCGACTAGCGACCGCGGCTTGAAGCTCGGCGCACTGGCTCGCGGTGAGCACCCGCGCCGCGCCGGGCGCCAGCCCGCCGAGGCGAACGGTGGCGATGCGCAGTCGGCGCAGGGTCACGACCTTCGCGCCAACGGCGCTGAGCATGCGGCGAATCTGTCGGTTGCGACCTTCGCGCAGGACCAGGCGCAGCGTGGCGCCGCCGCGGTGCTGGCGTAGATTTCGCACCTCCGCGCGGGCGGGCCTGGGATCGCCGATCGAGATGCCTTCGGCGAAGCGCGTGGCCAGATCGCGCGGCGGATTGCCGCGCACCTCCACCGCATACTCGCGCTCGTGCCCGTAGCGCGGATGCATCAGGCGTTCGGCCAGGTCGCCGTCGTTCGTAAGCAGCACCAGGCCCGTGGAGGGCGCGTCCAGGCGTCCCACCGGGTAGAGCCGCGCGTCCCGCAGGTCCGCCGGCAGCAGGTCCAGCACGGTGGGGCGTCCCTCCGGATCGCGCGCGGTTGAAATGACGCCAGGTGGCTTATGGACGGCAACCACCAGGCGGCATTCGGACGAAGAGCCGACGGGCTGACCATCCAGCCGCACCTCGGCGCGCGCAGGATCGATCCGCATGCCGAGCGTCGTCACCACCCGGCCGTCAACCTGGACGCGTCCCGCACTGATGGCCGCTTCCATCGCGCGGCGCGATCCAGCGCCGGTGCGGGCCAGGAACACGTGCAGGCGCACCGACTCGGATCGCTGCGCCGATTGGCCATTGGGCCCGCCGGGTCCAGCCCCGGCGCCCGGTTCGACGACCCGCAGATCTCGGCCTTGGGGCGATGGCGACCGCCGTTTCACGGCGAAACGCAGTCTCGCGGTGGGGCCTCAGCCGAGGAGTCGCAGAGCCACAGTCCGGCCGCCGTCGAGGCGCAATACCGAGCGATGGCCGCCGGTGCAGCGGAGAGAATCGGGGCGTACTTGGACATCCGGTTCCGCATTGTCCAACTCCTGCCTGGGTTCTCGGCGGCCGCCTGGTCGGCAGGACCGTATCCTGATCGGCGCTCCAACCCTGCCAGGCCAGTGCGCCTGGCTAAGGTACGCGACTTCACAGCCGAAACCCTGGAGCGGTGGGCGTCACACTGACCCTCAACCCGGGCGGGCGATTCAGGAGGGCCGGATGAAGGAGCGAGCACAGCGCAACGGCTTTGCTCTGGTCGGCAGCCTGCTACTTGTTGGCGTCTTCGTGCTGCTCTGGAATTTCGACGTCCTGCCCGACGGCTTCTGGGAGGAGTTCTTTCTCCTGTGGCCCCTGTTGCTGGCAGCCGCCGTGGTCAACATGCTCCTGTCGCGCTGGCGCCCCTGGGCGGGCTCGCTGGCGGCGATGGCCATCGTCGCGGTCACCCTGGGCGCGGCCTGGTGGCAAGCGGCCGACGAGAATCGGCCACCGCTCCTGCCGAGAACCTACGAGTCGATCTCGGTGCCGCTGGACGGCGTCGAGACTGTGGAGCTGAACCTGACCACATCCAGCGGCGTTCTCGCGCTTGGCGGCCATGCACCGGACGGGCAGTTGGTGGCCGGCGACTTCCAGGGCATGGCCATCCCGGCGGCCCAGTTCTCCGCGGGCATGCGTACCGCGGGCAGCCGGCGCACGCTGGATGTCAGTCTGCTGGGCTCCTGGGAGATTCCATTCCCACCGCGTCGCCCCATCTCGTCGGGCCATTGGAATCTACGCCTCGCCAACGGGGTGTCGACCGACCTCCGGGTGGCCGGCGGCGCGACCACCCTCGATCTCAACCTCCGGGCGTTGAACCTGAAAACCCTGCAGGTCGCTCTGGGTGCGGCCGACATCAAGGTCACACTGCCGGCCGATGCCGGACGCACCAGTGTCGAGTTCGAGGGCACCGCGACCAGCCTGCACATCACGGTTCCGGCGGGCGTGGCGGCCCGGATCGACTTCGAAGGCGGCGCGCCGGGCGCCGCCATCGACACGTCGCGCTTCCTGGTACAGGGCGACGGCAGCTACGTTTCGCCCGACTTCGATACTGCCGCCAACCGGGTGATGATCACCGTCCACGCGGGCGCGGGCGACATCACCGTCCGCTAGTCCCCAACCCCCGGCTGTCGCCGGCCGGCCTGGCGGGCCTAGTCCTTTTGGCCGATCCGGCGGGCCGAAAATTACGGCCTTGGGGCGATGGCGAGGCGCCGCTCACGGCTTACCGTGACTATGCACGACTCACACAACCGCGGAAAGGCCCTTCATGGACAACCGGCTCACCCGCAGCCACTCGGACCGAATGCTCACGGGCGTGGCCGGCGGGATGGCGGAGTACTTCGACGTCGACCCGGTGATCATCCGGCTGCTTTGGGTCCTGGGCGCCCTCTTTACGGGCGGGCTGCTGCTCATCGTCTACTTCGTGATGGCAATCATCATGCCCTCGCCGCCGGACGACGCGGATGAGTATGACGACGAAGAGGATTACGAGGACGAAGACCTGGACGAGGAGGTCAAGGACGCGTCCACCGAAGAAGCGTCTGACGGCCAGGAGGCTGGCGAGGCCGACGACAAGGAGAAGGACGCGGCGGACGAGGAGGCCGACCCCAAGACCGACGGCGGCGCAACCGCGGCGGCCGCCGCAACGAGCGCGGCCGCTTCCGACGCGCCTCTAGCCGAAGTCCCGCGTGAGCGGCGGCGCGAGGCTCGACGGGAGCGCAGGAACTCGCGGCGGCGCACCCGACGCCGGCGTGCGGCGGCGCGGCGGCGCGGCCAGGGCGCGTTCGTCATCGGCGCGATCCTGATCGTCATCGGGGCGTTGGCCCTGGTGGACCAGTTCAGCCTGTTCAGCTTCTGGCAGTTCTGGCCGCTCATTCTCATCGGGATCGGCGGCGCGCTGATCCTCGGCCGGATGCGTTAGGGGGTCGTGATGGCTGCAAACGACACGGGCAATGACACAGCGCCGGCTCGCAAGCGGCGGCGGCGCGGCGGGGACAGCGCGCTGGTGGGCGGCACGGCTCTCGTCCTGCTCGGCTCAGTCTTTCTCGCGGACGAGCTGGGCTGGCTTGAGTTCGGAGACCTTTGGCCGGTGATTTTGATCGGAATCGGCCTGGTCATGATCGTCAGCTACTTCGCCGACGCCAGGAGGTCGTGATGAACGATTCAAGATCCCTGGCCAGGCAGTCCGGCTTTGGCTTTGCCGGCGCGCTGATTCTGCTCGGCGTGTTCGGGCTGCTCTGGAACTTCAACGTGCTGCCCGACGGTTTCTGGGGCGAGTTCTGGACCCTCTGGCCGCTGCTGCTGGTGGCGATCGGCGCGAACCTGATCCTGTCCCGGCAGCGCGCCTGGATTGGCTCGCTGGCCGCGCTGGCCGTGGTCACGGGCTCGCTGGCCGCGGCGTGGGTGCTGGCGGTGGCCAACCCCTCGACCTCGCATAGCTTGTCCATCACCAGCGAATCGATCTCGGTGAAGAGCGAAGGCGCGCAGTCGGCGCGCCTGAACCTGACGGTGGCCGCCGGCGACCTCACGCTGACGAGCGGCGCCCCGTCGGGCCTTTTGCTCTCCGGCGGATCACAGGGGACCGTGGCCGAAGCGTCGGAACAGCGTGTGAGCGTGATCAGATCGGGAGGCCGGAGCACGATGGACGTGCGCCTCAACACCGACTGGAACTTCCAGTTCCCGCCGCGTCGGGGCGGTCCGTCTTCGCCGCGCTGGATCCTGCGTCACGCCGAGGGCATTCCATCCGATATCCGTATAGAGACGGGAGCATCGGACCTTGATCTCGACCTGCGGGAGCTGAATGTGCAGAGACTGAACGTCGACGGGGGCGCCGCGGACATTGACGTGGTGCTGCCGGCCAATGCCGGGCGCACGACCGCCGAGTTCAGCATCGGCGCGGCTGACCTGGACATCACGGTTCCGGCCGGCGTCGCCGCGCAGATCGACTTTGACGGCGGAATCTCGAGTCTCAACATCGACGAGTCGCGGTTCCCGAAGCAGGGCGACCGCTACGTCTCGCCCGACTTCGAGAGCGCCGCCAACCGGGTCACGATCAAGATCGAGGCCGGTGTGAGCGACATCACCGTCAGCTAATCCACATCCCCCTCCCTCCCCCAGCGGGCCGGGTCGCCGAGAGCGGCCCGGCCCGTCAGGTTTAAGCCCGGAGGTCGAAGCTGGAGTCGTAGCGCAAGTCGCGTTCGCCCGCCAGGGCGCGCCCGGCCAGTTGCGCGAGGTGAGTGGCGAAGGGACCGAGGCCCGGGGTCATCTCGGCGTCCGTGATGACGGCGGACGACACGGTGCGGGTCGCAGCGTCCAGTCGACGCGCCGGCACGCGGGCGTCAGGCTTCTCCAGGTCGGGCACGACGGCCAGATCGAGGCTGAGCAGGGCCTCGAGCTCGACGGGCTGCGGGCGCAAGTCCTCGAGCGAGAGCGGCGCCAGCCAGAGCCACAGGTCCTGCAACTCCCGATCCACCAGTCCTTCGCGTGGATGGGCGCCCTCGACGCGCCGGGTGCCAAGCTGGATGAGCGGTCCGTCGGTAGGCCGAACGCCCAGCTCTTCCTCCAGTTCGCGCCACGGGTCCGGCTCGTCGGGCGCCAAATGGCCCGCGCTGCTGACGTCCAGCAAGCCGCCCCACGTGTCCTTCGTAAAGCCGCGTTGCTGGAGCACCAGGCCCGGGCCGTAAGGTTCGCCAGTCAGCACCACCCAGACCGTGCGCGTGCGATGCCAGTGACCCTCCCGGTGAATCCGGATGCGCGGCAGCAGGCGCCCGGTTGAGCGACCGTCGGGGGTGACGACCTCCAGCAGTTCGTTCTGGTCGTCGTAGGTCACGCGGCGGTCCTCTCGGGTTGGTGTCGGCGCTCGCGTACCATGCCCGGCAGCCTGGCCTGAGAATGGATACGCGCCCTATGCGATTCGGCTGCTGCGGACCTATCGAGAACATGCCGGCCATGCGCGCCGCCGGCTATGACTACGCCGAACTGCGCGTGGTCGACCTGCGGCCCGACGACGACGAGACCGTCTACGCCCCGATCAAGCGCCGGATCGAAGACGCGGGCCTGCCGCCGGAGGCCCTTAACGTGTTCATCCCGCCTCACCATCCCGTGGTGGGACCGGAGCGCGACCTGGAAGGCCTGCGCGCCTACGTGACCACGGCGATGGGCCGGATGCGTGACCTGGGGACGCGGCTGGTGGTATTCGGCAGCGGCGGCGCCCGCTCCACGCCGCCGGGGTTCGACCATCACCTGGTGCCGGGGCAGTTGCAGGACTTCCTGCTTCTGGCCGGCGGCATCGCGGCCGATCACGACATGGACCTGGTCATCGAACCCCTCTGGCGCGACGTGTGCGACACCATCAACACCATCGTCGAAGGTTTCGTGGCCGCCCGGCAGAGCGGACATCCCAGGGTATGGACGCTGGCCGACTGGTTCCACGTCTTTCACAACGACGAGCCGCTGGCCACCCTGGCCGAAGTCGCGCCGCGTCTGCGTCACATCCACGTGCCCGTGCCTCCCATTCCCAGCGCGCCGGAGCAGCCGACGGATCCCGGGTTCGACGACTTCCTGGACGCCCTGCTGGCCACAGGCTATGACCTGCGCATGAGCGTGGAGGACAACGGCAAGCGCTTCACCGACTTTGCGTCGCAGGCCGGGCCGGCGCTGGACTACCTGCGGGCGCGCGTTCCGGCGTCATGACGGCGGCGGACCCGCCCGCGTACGACTTCGACGGCTTCATCAACGACCTTGATGACGCCCGGGAACCTTCCCTGGCCTTTCATCCGGGCATGGATTTCGGCGCCTGGCACGCCGCGCTGCTCGAGCGAGTTGAGTCGCTGTTGGGCGACCTGCCCGCGTTGACCGGGGCCGAGCCGGAGATCCTGGAGTCCACGGACTGCGGCGTCTACGTCCAGCACAAGCTGGTCTACGAGACCATTCCCGATGTCCGGGTTCCGGCCTGGTTGCTGATTCCTTCCACGGCGTCAGCCGAGCGGCCGGCGGCCGGAATCCTGGCGCTGCACGGCCACGGGGATGGCAAGGACCAGCTGGTGGCGCGTGACGACAGTCCCAACATCTACCGCAGCTTCGCCCGCCGCTACGCCGAACGCGGCCACGTAGTGCTGGCGCCGGACGCCATCGGCTTCGGCGAACGCGCCGAGGGTTTCCGCCGCTACGGGCAGCGCGACGGCTGCAACGTCAACTTCATGCGCGCCCTCCTGTTTGGCATCAACCTGATGGCGCTCAACATCCAGGACGACCGGCGGGGCCTGGACATCCTGGCCGCGCGGCCGGAGGTGGACGCCGGTCGCCTGGGCTGCGCCGGGCTGTCCTTCGGCGGCACCCGCACCATGTACCTGGGCGCCCTGGACACGCGGATTCGAGCGGCGGTCGTGAGCGGCTATCTCACGACCTTCCGCGCCTACGCGCTGGACACCGGGAACTTCTGCGGCTCGCAGTTCCTCCCGGGCATCTATGCCTACGCGGACGTGCCTGACGTGCACGGCCTGATCGCGCCGCGGCCGCTGCTGATCGAAGCCGGGCGCGCGGACCGCGGATTCCCCATCGAGGCCTCCCGCGAAGCGCACGCGCGCGTGGCCGCGATTTATGCGGCGGCAGGCGTTCCCGAGCGCCTGGAACGCGACGAATTCGACGGCGGCCACGAATACCGCGCGGAAGCCTCGCTCGACTTCATGGACCGCTGGCTGGCGCCCGACGGCGCGGCCGTTTCCTGAAGAGTTAGCACGAAGGGCGCTCCCTCGGGAGCGCCCTTCGTGATCAGCGGCTGTCCGGCTAGCCGAACTTCAGGAACTGCCCCTGGACCCAGTTGCCGTCGGTCACCTGCCACCAGGTGACGCCGTTGACGACCTGCGTTTCACCGGTGAGTTCCACTTCCGACGCGCCCGGCGCGACGTAGGCGACCGAGGAGTTGGGGTCGGCGGCCACGCGCACGTTGAGGCCGGCGGTCGGCACCACGGTGGCGCGCACGGTTTCGCCCGCGGGCGGCTGGGTCGCCGCCGGCGCGGCCGTGGCCGCGGGCGCGGGCGCCGCCGTAGCTTCGGGCGCCGCCGTTTCCACCGGGGCCGGCGCCGGTGCGGCCCGCACGCCAATCTCCAGGTACTGGGCCTGCACCCAGTTGCCATCGTCAACCTCGCGCCACTCGATGCCGTCGATGACTTCGATCACGCCGGAAAGCGCCAGCTCGGTGCCGCCGGGCGCCACGTACTGAATGTCGCCGGTCTCGGTGCTCGGCGCCGCGCGCACGTTCAGCCCGTCGCTGGGCACCACCACCGCGGTCGTCGCCACCGGCCGCGACTCACGCCGCTCGGTGACCTGGGCCGGGTCCGTGGGCACCTCGAGTACCTGGCCGACAAAGATGAAGTTCTCGTCGGGAAGGTCGTTGAAGTCGACCAGGTCGTCCACGCTCACCCCATAGGCCGAGGCGATGGAGAAGAGCGTGTCGCCCTCCTGGACCGCGTACTCAATCGGACCTTCCGGCGTGGGCGTCGGCGTCGGCACCGGCGGCTCGGTGGGGGTGGGCGTCGGTGGCGGTGGCGTGGGGGTCGGCTCAGGAACCGGAGGCGCGGTTGGCGCGACCGTGAGCGTTGGCGCCGGCGGCGGCTGTCCGATCGAAGGCGTCGGCGACAGCCCGCCGACGACGGCGGTCGGCACCGCGGCGGTTGGCGCAGCCTCGGCTGGCTGCTCCTCGTCCCCGCCGGTCAAGGCCATGACCAGAATCACGATCAAGATAATGGCAAGTACCGGCAGAACCAGAAGCGTCACGAACAGTCGGTACTGTCGCAAGCTCCTCACCGCAGCCCCCTATCCCCGGGGGCGCCGGTTTCTGGTCGCTCCCGGATCAAAAACTGCTGGCGGTCTCGCGCCACGGAGCCTCCCCTGTTACGCCTGGGGCCCAAGAACGCGCGCTGCAGACTAAACGTGGCCGCATTGTACACGCGCCACCTGACGCTCGGCCGCGCCGGCCGCCGCGGGTGGGGTGAGATACGGCGGGGCTCGACCACCGTCGCGCCACGTCGAGGAGTACGCTGCCGCGACCATCGGCGTTGACTGCGGGCGACCACGCTGGACTACGACGCGATCATCATCGGTTGCGGCCACAACGGCCTGGTCGCGGGGTTCTATCTGGCTCGGGCCGGGATGCGGGTGCTCGCGCTCGAGCAGGGCCCCAAGGTTGGCGGCGCGGCCACCACCGATGAGCTTTTTCCCGGCTATCACTTCTCAACGTGCGCCCATAGTTTCGTGCTGTTCCATCCGCAGATCCTGGACGACCTGCAACTTGTGGAGCGCGGCCTGCGCGTGTTTCGCCGCGATCCGCCGCAGTTTCATCCGTTCGCCGACGACCAATACCTGCGGATGTGGAGCGACGAGGGGCGGACACGCGATTCCATTGCACGATTCTCACGTCGCGACGCCGACGCCTACCCCGCGTACATAGCATTCTGGCAGCGCGCGGCGCAGCTGTTTGATCCCTACCTGCTCGAAGCCCCGCCCACCCTCGGTGACTTTCTGCGGGCCCACGAGGGAACGCCCGACGCCGCCATCGCGCATACGCTGATCACGGGCACCCGGCGCCAGCTGCTCGACGAATACTTCGAGTCGCCGCGCGTCAAGGCGTCCCTGGGCACGACCTTTGACGCCGGCTATACCGACAGCGCCGGCGGCCTGCTCTACTTTGCGTTCGCCGCCGCCCTCTCGGCGCGACTGGGCGACCGGGGGCTGGCCGGTTTCCCCAGGGGCGGCATGGGCGCCGTGACCCAGCTGATTCGCCAGGCGGCCGAGCGCGCCGGGGCCGACGTTCGCGTTGGCACGACGGTGGCAAGCGTCCAGGTGGCCGACGGCCGCGCCCGGGGCGTGGCGCTCGCCGACGGGACCGTCATCAGCGCGCGGGCCGTGCTCTCCAGCGCCGACCCGCAGTTCACGTTCACCCGGCTGGTTGCGGCGGAGCACCTGCCGGCGGCGTTCCGGCAATCGGTCCGTCGCCTGCGCATGAACGCCGGCTATCTGAAGCTGCACTGCGCCACCACCGGCCTACCGGACTGGCGGGCCCTGCCGGGGGGCGGTCCGCAGCATCGCGCCAACGTGCGCATCTGCGAGTCGCTGGACGACATCGACCGGGCCTGGAGCCAGGCGCGCGCCGGCCGGATGCCCGAGTCCCCCGTGCTTGGGCTTGTCTGCCCATCGGTTTACGACGACTCCGTCGCGCCCACCGGCCATCACACCATCTCGATTTGGGCGGAATACGCTCCCGTGGGCCTGGCGCCCGCGGACTGGGAATCCCAGCGGGATGCGACGACCGATGCGCTGATCGCCCAGGTCGCGCGCTACGCCCCCAATTTCCCGGACATCGTGAGCGCCGCCTACCTGCACGGACCGCCGGAGATCGAGGCGCGGGCCGGGATGACGCGGGGCAACATGCATCACGTGGACATGACGATCGATCAGATGCTGGCCGCCCGGCCGCTTCCCGGCTGCGCGGCCTACCGCACGCCGCTGGACGGGCTGTACCTCTGCGGGTCGGGCTGTCACCCGGGCGGAGGCGTGAGCGGGGTGCCCGGGCACAACGCCGCGCAGACGGTCATTCGCGACCTGGACATCCCGGAGCCGCGCCCGTTGCGGGCGAGCCGAAACCGCGCGCGGCCGGCGCCGCCCGGCGTCGGGCCTGCCAGAAGCCTGTGATTTCGACCGCGGGCGTGACCCGGGTCCGGCCGGACCTCAGCCCGCCCGAAACGTCACCGGCGCTGACGTAGCCGAGTTTCCGGCCCGGTCGGTCGCGATCGCCACCACCTCGTGCTCGCCCGGTTCGCTCGGCCAGGTGACCTGGTAGGGCGCGAATCGGGCCGTTCCAACGAACGCTCCGTCGACCCGGAACTCCACGCTGGCCACGCCGCCGGCATCCTCAACATTGGCGCCCAGGGGCACGCTTCCGGCGGCCGCGCCGGCCTCGGCGCCCACGCCCACGACCTCAACCACCGGCGGCGTGTTGTCCACGAGGAATCGCCGAAAGGCGATCTCCGCGCCCCCGTCGGCCGCCCGAACCGTCAGCCGCAAGGTGTAAGCGCCGTCCGGCAACTGGATGGTGTCGACCGCCCCGAGCTGTTCATCCACCCGCGGCGCCTCCAACGGCGAGCCGATTCGCGTCCAGGCGCCGGGCGCCGGACCGACGCCGTAGTGAAGTTCGGATGCGACGAATCCCTCCAGCGAGGCCGTGCCGAAGATTTCCAGGATCGTGCGCACCGCCTGGCCTTCAGCCGGCGCCGTAATCTGCGCATCGAGCCCCGCGGCCGTTGCCACGGCCGTCACGCTGCCGCCCGCGAAGGCGTCCGGCGGCAGTCGATACGGCGAGTCCTCGTCCACGCCGCGTTGCCACGCCTCCGCTTCGGTGGGAAGGACAATGAACACTTGTTCCTCCACCTCATCGAGCGGCGAGTCCGGCGTCGCCAGCAGCCCGGTAGGGACGTGAACGCGGAAGGGCTGGTGCACGACGTCGCGCTGGGTTGGCGCGGTGCCGGACGCAAACTCCTCCATGCGCGTCTCCGGCGTGAACTCCGAGGGCAGGAGGCCCGACACGATGTCGACCTCCTGCTCGATCACGGTTGGCGGGCGCGTCCAGTCCACGATGTCCAGGCTCGCGTGCGCATGGTCCATGAAGCGCTGCCAGATCGGCCCGGCGCCGCGGGCGCCGGTCACGTCGTCCATGGGCGTGCCGTCGGCATTCCCGACCCACACGCCGGTCGCCAGTTGCGGGGTGAAGCCGACGGTCAGGGCGTCGCGCGTATTCTCGGTGGTCCCGGTCTTGACGGCGGCCGGGCGGTCGGCGAGATCCAGCAGTTCGCGAACCTGCCCGAAGCCGAGTTCGCGGGCCGCCCGGTCCGCGAGGATCGATGTCATCAGGTAGGCGATCTCCGGGTTCAGCACGCGCTCCGTGGACGGCGCCCGTCCCAGCGCCAGCGGCGACGTATCGTCGGCAAGCGAGCACCCGTCCCCGAGTTGCTCCACGACCAGCCCGCGCGCGTCGCGAATGCAGAGCACGGCCGACGGCGTCACCCGCCGACCCTGGTTGGCCACGGTGGCGTAGGCCCCGGTCAGCTCGAGCAGCTGCACCTCGTTGGACCCCAGGGCCAGCGCCGGGCCGATGCGCGAGCGGTCGGTCAGCGAGGTGATGCCAAGCCGATCCGCCACGTCCAGCGTGGCGTCGAGCCCCGCGAATAGCTGCGCGCGCACGGCCGGGATGTTCAGCGAACTGCCCAGCGCCGTCCGCAGGCTCACGGGGCCGCGGAACTTGCGGTCGTAATTGCGCGGCCGGTACGGCTCCTGTCCCGCGATCGGCACCGTGGTCGGGATGTCCAGCAGCATGGTGGCCGGGTTGTAGCCCTGTTCCAGGGCGCTGGCGTAGGTGAACAGCTTGAACGACGAGCCCGGCTGTCGCAGCGACGTCGTGACATTCACCTGTCCGTCAATGGCTTCGTCGTTGAAGTTCAGACTGCCGACCATGGCCAGGATTTCGCCGGTGGCCGGCCGGATGGCGACCAGCGCCCCGTTCGTGACCTCGCGGTCGGCCAGGGTGGCCACATGTTCCCGGACGGCGGTGTCGGCCGCGGCCTGCAGGTCCAGGTCGAGCGTTGTCGTGATTTCCCAGCCCTGGCGACTGATCTCGGGGCCGTAGCGCTCCTGCAGGTCGCGGACCACGTAATCCAGGAAGTGCGGGGCCGGCGAGGTCGTCTCGCGCGGCGGCGCAATCCGCACGTCTTCGTCGCGAGCCGCCGCCACCGCGCCGGCCGGCGCCAGGCCGTGCCGCCCAAGGGCCGCCAGCACGCGCAGCTGCTCGCGCCTGGCCGCCTGCGGATCAACGTGCGGGTTGTGCAGCGATGGCGCGGGCAGCAGGCCCACCAGCATGGCGGCCTCGGCCAGGGTCACGTCGGCCAGGTCCTTGTCGAAGTAGGTTTCGGCCGCGGCCGCTATGCCGTAGGTGAGGCCGCCGTAGTGATTCTGGTTGAGATACAGCCCCAGGATCTCGTCCTTGGAAAACCGCTGGCTGATCTGCCAGGCCAGCACCGCTTCGCGAATCTTGCGCTCGTAGGTCTCCTCGGGCGTCAGCAGCGCGTTCTTGACCAGTTGCTGCGTGATGGTGCTGGCGCCGGACACGACCTCGCCGCCACGCCAGTTATTCCAGAGCGCGCGCGCAATGGCACGGACCTCGACCCCTGGATTCTCATAGAAGGTGGCGTCTTCCGCGGCCACCACCGCGATCTTGACGACCTGGGGAATGTCCTCCGGGGGCACGACGCGGCGGCGCCCCTCGCCCAACAGTTCGCCCAGCGGCCGGCCGCGACGATCATGAATGGTGGTGGTCTGAAAGAGCTGGCCGCCGACGGTGGCGATTTCGTCAACCGGCGGCAACTCCGTCAGAAACGTGGAGGCCACGTTGACGGCTATCGCTATGCCGATGCCGGTGGCCACCACAACGGCAACCAGCGCCGCGCCAAGGCCGGCCAGCGCGCTGGCTGCCAGCGCCAGCCACAGCCAGAGGCGGTTGCTACGCTGGCGCGGCTTTGCGATCAGCCGTCTACGCTTGGCCATACCCTCGATCCGTCACGGGCTCGGCGTCCTTGACGTCGTATCCACGCAAGGCTACGCGCTGCGCGGACCTGCGCTCGCTGCTTCCTCCATGACAACTCAGATCCGGCAGGCTGCGTAATGGCGGCGACTCAAGAGGCCGCGCCGTCTACTCCTCGCTCGCGGTGGCGGCTTGCGGCGCAGATCGTGGCCCTGGTTGGCGTCTTCGCCATCGCGATCCTGGCGGTGGTCTATGCCGAGGTATTGCGAGACCGGCTGGCGGGCGCCGGGTATGCGGCCGTCTTCGTGCTCACCGCCGTGGGCGCCGCCACCTTGATCCTGCCCGCGCCGGCCGCCGTGAGCGTGGGCGCCTTTGCCGCGGCGCTGGACAACATCTGGGCGGTGGGCCTGGTGGGCGCCACCGGCCAGATGGTCGGTGAACTCGGCGGCTACTACGTCGGCTGGAGCGGCAAGGGCGCCCTGAGCCACGTGAAGGGCTACGCGCGTCTCAGTGGCTGGATGTCCCGCTACGGCGTGCTGACCCTGTTCGTCATGGCCGCGATCCCCAACCCCTTCTTCGACGTCGCGGGCATGATCGCCGGGGCCACCCGCATTGGCCTGGTGCGCTTCGTGCTCGCGTCGTGGCCCGGGCTGCTAATCAAAAATCTCGCCTTTGCGTGGGCCGGCGCGGCCGGCCTCCAGCTGCTAGGCTGGCTGACGCACTAGTCGTCCCCTCGTCCAGACAGCGCCGCCCGCCGCTCCTCACCAGGCTACTGACCGTCGTACCACCGCGATATGAGGCTCTCGACGATACCGGCCGTCTCCGCCGTTGTATCCGTGGTAAACGCTCTGCGGAAGTAGTCAATGTATGTCGACCGTTCGTAGCCGCACTGACAGTACAGGCCGTCAGTTCCTAAGGATCGGAAGAGCCGGGCAAATCCGCTTCTAAACCCACCATCGCCCAGCGTGTCCGCCACTTCCAGGAACAAGTGAGCTCCCAACGTCGCATAGCACGGATTGTTGCCGCTCTCAGCTTTAATGAGGTCAGCAATTCTATCCTTGCCGCATGCCTCGTTTACGTCGGGCAAGTCCTCGCGGCGATAATAGCCGGCTTTGAACTCCAGGAATAAAGCTGCACCTTCCACAAGCCACCGCCCGCGGCTCGATGCCTTCCAATAGTGGCCTGCGAGCGCGTTCACGATTTCTGCTCTTGTCGCGTTCGAGATTTCAACGCTATGTACCCGCCAGGGTTCGACCAGAACATAGTATCCGGCATTGTATGTTGATACGTCGAACCCAACTCTGGGAATCATCGTAATCGAGTATCTGCTCCGCAATGGAATGCCCATCAATTCCTCGATCCTGCGCGTCTCCTGCTCCAGGACATCCATGGTGTATGGGGACACATAGTCTGATCGAACCAAAACCAGAAGCATCTCGCCAGATCCGGGGAAGACGACTTCACGTCGCTCTATCGTGATGCCGAGCCTTGCGGGGTCAAGCAGCCGTGGCAACCGTTCCGGATGTTCATCGCCGGGGTCCAGCAGCGGGCGGATCCCCGGATACATGTAGAGCAACACTTGATCGTCCGATATCCCGCCCTGGCGTGACCAGCTCCGGATGGCCGTCTGAAAGTAGTCGAATCCAGCTCCGCTTCCGCTCAGTTTCCGCATGAGGTAGACCTCATGGCCGTCGACGCTCTGCAAAAACGGCATGTCGAGCATGAGCTGTATCAGTTCGTCCAACTCCGGGCCCTTTCCGTAATACGAAAGGGCCCAGGGGTTGGTCGCCACGCTGCGAAGCATGTAGACGAATTCGTCGACGATATGGAGTTCATCCCATGACACCCCGTCCCTCACCCATGGCATCGCCAGGGTCTTCCGGAAGGAAGCCGGCCATTGCTCGTCGTCCTCGTCCAACATCAACTGCAGCAGATGATGGTCCGGCAGGCGCGGCCTGACGCGTTCGGACCAGGGGAACTCTGCAATCGTGACAAGGACCTCGGTTGCCCCGAGCGCGTGCTCCTGCGTGGAGCGTTGCAGCCAGGGCACCGTCCCGGTGCGCAGCAAGCGGCTATAGATGGGCTGGGACGCGCTGGCGATTCTCCGCAGATTCCCGATCATTCTCTGCTCAACAGCCGTCACGCCGTCGGCGACCCATGGCAAGGAGCTGATCTCATTGGGCAGTGCCGGGTCGAGGAGCGACGCCGGCGACTTGGCCGCATCGGGAATGATCACGTTCCTCAGTCGCTTGATCTTGTCCGGCACGTTCTGAAGGTTCACCTGGCCCGGCGTGGTTCCCGGCGCCGGCACGTTCCACACCTCGAACACCGTCCGCTGCGTGCGCAACACCTGCAGGCCCAGGGGGTTCCCGTTGACCGCTCGCTCCTCGTAGCGAATCGGCAGCCCGTACAGGTTCAGCCAGTCCGGCTCCGCCAGGAAGCGCGCCTTGATCCGGTCGTTCTGCTCCAGGATTGCCAGGTGATTGCGGATCACGTGCGCGAAGTCAGCGCCGGTGTCCTCGGCCAGCACGGCGTGGCCCGGTACGTTGGGCAGCGCGACGTACGGATAGCGGGTGGCCAGCGCGTCCAGCGTGTTGTAGTAGTTCATCCGCTCGCGCCGTGGGTCCCACTGCAGGATCACTTTCTGGAACGCCTGCAGGGTGAACGGCCCGTCCGCCCAGCGCTGGCTGATGGGATAGCCGATCGCCTGCGGATCCTTGCCCCGGACGAAGTCCCAGAGGGGCACGCCGCCGGCGTTGGTCACGGCGAATCCGTCTGTCGGCTCCGGCGTGTCGGCGCCCGTGATCGTAAAGAGACAGCCGTCGTCCAGCGGGACGCCGGCGGCCGTTCCGCACCCCAGCGCGTGGGCCGGCCTCACGCTTACGCCCACGAGCAGACCCAGGATCACCGCCAGCGCGACAAGCCGCGCCGGCCAATGGCCGGGTGCCGGCCGGCCGGCGCCGCGGTCGCCGCTACCGGCACGCCCGGGCGTTGCTGGTGCGGCGACCGCGGTCATCGGCGCATCCCTGCCCCCCGAGCGCCAGCCCTCAGTTCCGGGTGTCGTCCTCTGGCCGATCCGGCGCAAATTCGTCGCCGACCAATCGACGCCTGGCTTCGTCGTAGGCAAACACGCCCACCGCCAGCAGAACAATCAGCACCACGATCAGGCCGACCACTGCCAGCGCACCGCTGATAAACCGCATGGCCTTCCATCCCTCTGCGCGAACCGCGCGCACGTAACCTATGTCTCCCGATTCTACGCATGGGTCCGCGCTGCTTTGGCCAATCGGCCATGCACTTTGGTAACCCCCAATTAGCAATGGTGTTGCTGTTTCAGGTTCAGGACCACCGTGTCCATGCCCGAGACGGGTATGCGGGCTCTACCGCTCGTTAACTTAAATCCATCGGAGCACCCTTTCCCTTGTCGCGCGTAACGCTGCCGCTCCACGCCGTGGCGTCAGGTCTTGAAGTAGCCCAGGTGGACTCTCCGGAATGACGCGCCCGCGAGCCGCGCTTCAAGCGATGAACTTCACTAAAGTCAACCCAATCATCCCCATTTGGTCGCGGGTTATCAGGTTTGGCGCCGATCACGCCGGCTTCGGCCTTTTGCTAGTCTTCTCGTCCCGCATCAAAGGCGCGGTGCGGGTACCGGGGATGGGATGCTGAGCCAACGCACGTGGGAGGCGGCTCTCGGCGCGCTGCAAGTCGAGGTTCCCAAAGCGGATTTTGCAGCATGGTTTCGAGATGCAAGATTTGTCCGCGCTGGCGGGCGCGAGATTGTCGTAGCGGTTCCAACCGTCTTTGCCAAGGAGATCGTGACGCGACGCTACCGTGAAATGGTTGCGCGCGCGGTTTCAAGGGCGCACGGTGGTGATGTAGACGTTACGTTTGTCGTGCAGGCCGAGCAGCCCGCCGGCCCGCCGGCCTGGCTCGCGGATCCCGCCCCGGCCCCGGCTCCAGCCGCGACGGCGGCGCCGGCCGCCGGCACCGCACCCGGCGTACGCCTCAATCAGCGCTACACCTTTGAACGCTTCGTGGTCGGCTCCTCCAACCGACTGGCCCACGCCGCCGCGCTCCGAGTCAGCGAGCGACCGGGCGATGTGTATAACCCGCTCTTTCTCTATAGCGGTGTGGGCCTGGGCAAGACGCACCTGCTGCATGCCATCGGCCGTGCGCTGCTGGCGCAGCGCCCGGAGACTCGCATGCGGTACGTGCCCTGCGAGACCTTCGTCAACGAGCTGTTACACGCGATCCGCACCGAGAGCCGCGGCGACCGCCGCCGCCGCTTCCGCGAGCGCTACCGCAGCGTCGACCTGCTGATGGTGGACGACGTCGAGTTCCTCTCGCGAACCGAAGCCTCGCAGGAAGAAATGTTTCACACCTTCAACGCGATCTACGAGGCCGGCGGACAGATCGTGCTGACCAGTGATCGTCCGCCGCGTGAGATCGCCCGCCTTGAAGCCCGCCTCCGCAGTCGCTTTGAGGTTGGGCTCGTGGCCGACATCCAGGCGCCCGACCTGGACCTGCGGCGGATGATTCTGCACCAGCACGCCGCCGCTTCCGGCGCCAGCGTTTCCGATGACGTCGTGGATTTTCTGGCCGACCGAATTACCCGCAACGTCCGGGAACTGGAAGGCGCGTTGACCCGCACGTTGATTTACGCCGAGCTTCACGGGCTGGAGTTACAGCCCGCCGCCGCTGAACAGGCGCTGTCCGGCCTGGGGCGGGCAGCCGCCAGTCGCCCGCCCGCCACGGCCGCCATCCTGGCCGCCACCTCGCGGCACTTCGACGTGTCGCAAGACGCTCTGCTCGGCAAGCGTCGCGACGCACGAACCGCTGGCGTGCGCCAGGTCGCCATGTACCTGATGCGCACCGACGGCCGGGAGACGCTGCCCGAAATCGGGCGGGTGCTCGGAGGCCGCGACCACACCACGGTGTTGCACGGCTGCAACAAGATCGAGCGCCGACTGAAGCTCGAGGATCAACTGAAGGCGGATATCGAGGCCATCCGGGTCCACTTGTCCGACTGACCGCTAACGACAGGTTTGTGGATAACCGGCTCGATTGTGTGGATAACCCATGGGCGTTGTGGATATACGCGGTCCGACGCCGCCGATCCGGGCCTACCGGCCAGCGGTCGACGACCCTGATCGAGGTCGTGCATTCGCCGTCCACAGACAGTTCAGGTTCCCGATCCGAGCCCCGCGAGTCACGCGCCTCGGAGTGCCGCCGCCCGCAACAGCTTGTTTTCCCCATGACTCACCGCCCGACGGGGACGTCCACTATTCTTTTTCATTAAGCAGATCCCCTGAACGTCCCCGACGCTTCTTGCACAGGCAGTAGACGGTGAATCAATTGCGGAAAGGCGCGCACAGCCAGTCGAACGGGCCTGGGGAACCTGTGCCCGGCGATTGGCGCACCCTCCCCCTGGAGCGCATTGAACCCAACCCGCAGCAGCCGCGTCGCAGGTTTGAGGCCGAGGATGAGGAAAGCTTGGCGGAATCGGTCGGCCGGCACGGTGTCCTGCAACCGCTACTGGTTACTCCGTCACCGGATCGACCCGGACAGTTTCTGCTGGTAGCCGGCGAACGCCGCTGGCGGGCGGCGCGCAAGGCCGGCCTGGTAAGGGTTCCGGTGACTGTCATCGCGGCCGATGCCAGGCGCCGGGTGGAGTTGGCGCTGGTCGAGAACCTCCAGCGCCGCGACCTCGGCCCGCTGGAGAAAGCGCGCGCCTACCAGGCGCTGATCGACGACTACGGGATGACCCAGGCCCAGGTGGCGGCGGTGGTGAGTCGCAGCCGTTCGTCGGTTGCCAACACGCTGCGCCTTCAGAAGCTGGATAGCGACATGCGGCGGGCTCTGGCCGAGGGGCGGATCTCGGAAAGCCACGGGCGCACGTTGGTCGGGATTAGCGATGACGCGACGCGGCGGCGGCTTTTCCTGCGGATGCTGACCGGCCGCCTCAGTTTGCGGCAGGCGGAGCGCGCGGCCCGACGCCAGCTGAAACCGCCGCGGCCGCCCGATGTGGAGTTGGATCACGTCGCCGAGCGCCTGCAGTGGCGGCTGGGCACGCGCGTGCGCTTCGTGGGCAGCCGAAAGCGCGGGCGCATCCAGATTGAATATCGCGATCCGGAGGACCTCGACGCCCTCCTCGGGATTCTGCTGCCGGAATGAGTTGGTCCCGTGAAGCGCTGGCGCCGTAGCCTCTGGCGACCGAGCGTGGTCGCCGGTGCCTTGTTGGTGGCCAACCTGGCGATCTACGTGCTCCAGGCCGCGCAGGGACCGGCCGGGCAGGAGTGGGTCTGGCGCTATGGGCTGCTGCCCGCGGTGCTCCTTGACGGCCGCGGCTACGCGATCCACGGATCGCCAACCCCCTACGCGCTGACGCTCTTCACATCCTCGTTTCTGCATGGCGACCTGGGACACCTCGCGGTCAATCTGGCCTTCATCGCCGTGCTCGGCACGATGGTCGAGCGGGCAATTGGCTCGTGGCGCTTCGGCGTCGTCTGGGCGGCGGCGGTCGCGGTTGGCGGAACCTTCCACGCCGTGCTGAACAGCGCATCCCTCATCCCCACCATCGGCGCCAGCGCTGGCGTGGCCGGGGTGATCGGCGTCGTAACGGTCGGCGGATGGGCCGGTTTGTTGGCCGGCGGACTCTGGCTTTCGGTCCAACTGATCGGTGCGCTGACCCAGCCGACGGCGCTTCTGGGCTCGAACATTGCGTGGCAAGCTCACCTGGCCGGCTTCGCAACGGGCATCATGGGCGGGCTGCTCGTGCGCTGGGAACTTCGTCGACGGCGCCGCCGGGGCGCGGACGCGGCAACCGAAACCCGCCTGGCCGCGGGACGGCACGTCGACAGGGACCGGCTGGGAGGAATGAATGGCTAACCGTCGGCGGTCCACCCGGCGTCGACGCCGCGCACCGATCCGCCGCGTGGCCCGTCGGCCCAGGCCCGCGGTTCAACTCGAGGGTCAACCGCCGGCCGCGCCGGAGGCGCCGCTTCCGGACGCCTCGTCGGCCCGTACCGCCGTGCGCCTGCCCACCCTGCCGCATCTGCGTCGGGACCTGACCATTAGCGTGGGTCTGGGACTCGGGCTGACGCTGGTCGTGGTCGCTGTTGGGCTGGCGGTTGGCTAGGTCGGGCTGGCGCGGCGCGAGTCAATACATATAATCCGGACTGGTTGAGGCGGCGTACCGACGGTCCGGTACGGCAAAGGCGCCACCGTCCCAGGCGACGAAGGAAGGTTCGCGGACCTGACCCGCGTACGCGTCACGCTCGGAATTGCGGCCATCACGCTGTTGCTGGCCCTGGCCCTTGGCCCCGCGGCCCTCACCGCGCAAGTCACCTCCGGCTTCGGGCAAATCACCGTCCTCGACAACACCTTCCTCAGCGCCCCGGGCAACACGGAGCTTCAGCACAACATCCCGCGGCTGAGCGTGACCGTGGGCGCCGAGACGCTCACGGCCGACTTCCAGGAATTCTTCGACCGCACCGGCGGGCTGCAGCGCTGGGGATTCCCGACGTCGGAGGTCCACGTCGAGGAGCCCGGCACGCTCACCCAGTACTTCCAACGCGGCGTCGTTGACTTCCACCGACGCCCCGACCTTGGCGACATCTATGTCCTCGAGCGCCGCCTCACCTGGGACTACTTCGGCGGCGGCCAGGGGGGCAGCCCCGATCTGGGCGTGGAACCGGGAACCGTCAACAACAACACCGGCGAGCAACTCGGGCCCTGGAACCACAAGGTCTCCAACTTCTCGGTTGGCGGCGTCCACACCGGGTTCCTTGACTTCTTCAACGCCTTCGGCGGCGTCCAGGCCTTCGGCTTCCCGAAGACCGAAGCCAGGCACGACACCAACGCGGCCGGCACCGTGCACATCGCGGCGGCCACGGCCGGATTCGTTCGGCAGTACTTCCAGGCGGCGGTCATGGAGCACCACCCGCAGGACCCGCAGGCCCCGGTCAAGCTTCGGCTGCTGGGCGACGACTTGCGGGATCAGAGGTACCCCGCGGATGCCTGGCAGGCGTTCGACGCCTTTCGCGCCGCCGTGCCGTTGGCGAAGGGCCAGGCGTACACGCCGTCGATCATCGACTTCACCACACCCGCGGCCACCGCAACGCCGGACGCCTCGCCCACGCCAGCGGCCACCCCGGGCGCTAGCCCCGGGCCCACGGGCTCACCGGCGCCGACGCGCACGGCGGGCGAACTCGTCGTGGTGGGAACCAGCGACGGCGGCGTCCTGCTCTATGACGGCGCCTCGTGGCAACAGTTGGACAGAGACGGCTCGGCGCTCGGCGCCAACCGGGTGCAGTCCGTGCTCGTGGACCGGAACGGCCGCATTTGGGCCGGCACGGACACGGGTCTGGTCCGAATGAACCGGAACGGGGACGGCGTCATATTCGACCGATCAACCACAAGCAACGGGATCGGTTCCAACAACGTCACGTCGCTGGCCGGCGGTCAGGTATCGGACGTCATTTGGATGGCCCACCCGCGGCAGGGCGTCAGCTGGTTCGATGGCGGGAGTTGGGATCGGCTCCGGTCCGACAACTCCGAATTGCCAACCTCGGACGTGAACCGGGTTCACGTGATCCCGGGCACCGCGGATGGCCTGCTGTTTGCGACCAACGGCGGCGCCGTGCTGTACCACGCGGCCCACGAGAACTGGTACATCTACAACGTGGAAGGTTCGGGAATCGCCAGCAACAACGTCACGGCGGTCGCGGTGGGCGCGGACGGGGGCTTGTGGTTCGGCACCGCCAACGCCGGCGTGTCGCGGACCCTCAATCCATTGCAGTGGCAGCACTACGGGGTCAACCAGGGGCTCGGCAGCGGCAACATCCGCGACATCCTGGTGGCCAGCGACGGAACCGTCTGGATCGCGACCAGCGGAGGCGTGAGCCGGTTCCAGAACGGTGCGTTCTCAACGGAGAACGTCGTAAACGCCGGCTTGCCGTCCAACAGCGTTCGAGGCCTGGCCGAGGACAGCCTTGGGAACATTTGGATTGCGACCGACGACGGCGTGGGCCGGTTTGACGGGTCAACCTGGACGGCGTTTACAACGGCCGACGGCCTGCCCACGGACAACGCGACCTCAATAGCCGTGGGCGTCGTGGTGAGCAGCTAACCCGCGGCGACGCCCGGCCCGTTCGAATCCAACAGGCGGAAACCCCGGCAAACCGGAAATCCCCCAAAACCGACGCGCTAGTCGGTCAGACCCGTGCCCTGGCGGCTGTGACGGTCGCGAATCCGCGCTAAGCGCGCGAATTCGAGCGTCATGCGGCGCGACTCGGTCGACAGCACGATGTCGTCGGCCAGGAACTGGCTCAGGCCAACCTCAAACAGCAGGTCGTCAACTTCGGAAGTGCCCAGCGCATACCCTCGGGCGACCAGCCGCGCGAGGTCAATCGCGACGGACGGCTCACGGCCCGCCTCAAGGTCGGTAATCACGCTCACGCGAACCCCCGCCTTGCGCGCCACCTGCCGGGTTGTCAGGCGGTCGGAACGACGACGTGTGCGCAGCCGCTCCGCCAGCAGACCACGGTCCACATGGAGTTGCTCGTCATCGGAGTCGTCGTGGTCGGGATTGAGCGTGGTGCTGACCGTGCGCGAGATCGAGCGGATGGCCGATTCCGCCACGCTGGCTATCGTCTCTTCCGCAAAGCGCCGGCGTGTGCTGGCCATGTCGTCCGGAACGTAGCCGGCCAGCGCCAGCAGTTCGCGCGGGTCCACCTCCAGGCCCTGGGCCAGCGTTACCAGAGTGGCCACGGTTGGACTCTTGTAGTCGCCACTCTCAAGCCGCGACAGATAGGAAGGCGCGAGCCCGCAACGCGCAGCGAGCGCCGCCTTGGTCAGGCGACGCTGCTCGCGGAGTTGTCGGACGGCGTTGGCAAAACCCATGACAGGGGACAGGCACTATAGCGAGCGAGCCATCGAGGTCCAAACCAGTACGGGCGTTTGGGCCGCCAAACCTGTACCGGCCGCGTCACCCGCGACCGCTGCGGCGCACGGGCGTGTGGCACGCAGAGCCGGAAGAGGCGACAATCCGCGGCACGAGCAACCGGATCACCTGACGGAAAGGACTTGACATGGCCGACATCGTCCGACGTGCCGACGTCATCTGGCGCGGAGACTTGCTTAAAGGAACGGGGACGTTCGACGCGGGAAGCGGGGCCCTCACAGAGCAGCCGGTCAGTTGGCCTGCCCGCACCGAGGCGCCGGGCGGGAAGACCAGCCCGGAGGAACTGCTGGCCGCCTCGCACGCCAGTTGCTACGCCATGGCGTTCTCGCACACGCTCGCCGAGGCCGGGCATCCGCCCGAGGAACTGCGCGTCTCGGCGTCCGTGACCTTCGAGCCGTTGCCCGCCGGCGGGTTCAAGGTGGGCAGCAGTTCGCTCAGCGTGGAGGGCGTGGTGCCCGGGTTGGACCAGGCGGGATTCGCCGACTTGGCCGCGCAAGGCGAGGCCGGCTGCCCGATCTCCAACGCCATCCGCGGCAACGTGGACATCTCCGTCGAGGCCACGCTGGCGGGTTGACTCGCGTGAGCGACAGCCGGGCCGACTTGGCACAGGCGCTGGAGGCGCTCCTGCGGGCCATCGGCCCGCCGCCGGGCCCACCGGGCCAACTCCAGGCCGCCCTGCGCCAGGTTGACGACCTCACCCAGGCTCTCGGCCCCGACACCCCACCCCAACTCCGCCACTTCCTCCAACGCCGCAGCTACCTCAAAGCCCTGGAATACCTGCAGGACGGTTGATCGGTCCGGCAGGTGGCCAAAGGCCGTAACGCACGACGGGGGGAGGGAACGGTTCGGCGGTTCCGCGCGTAATCTCTGGTAGACCTCGCGCCGACGTCGGCAACGCCCCGGGGGCCGCTTGATGCGAACGCATGGGCTGAAACCGACGCGGGCCCGGCGCCTGCGGTGGCTCGTCGTCGGCCTGGCGGCCGTGGCGGTTCTGTCCGCGAGGGCGGTGGTCGCCTCGGACCAAGCGCCACGCGACGACCTGGGTGGCGGGGAAAGTGCCGCCGCAGACTGCGCGTCAGGCATCGCGGTGCCGAACCCGGACGCCAATCCCGCACTGGTCCGGGACTGCGAGACGCTGCTGGAACTGCGGGAGTCGCTGGCCGGGGACGCCGATCTGGATTGGAGCGCCGACCGGTCGATCGCTGAATGGACGGGCGTAACGATCGGTGGCTCGCCGCGGCGAGTGCGAGAGTTGCGGCTGGTGCGTCTGGCCCGGCGGCTGGACGGCACCATCCCGCCCGCGATCGGCGCCCTGTCCGACCTGCGGGTGCTGGACCTCTACGGCAACCGCGTGAGCGGTCGCATACCCGCCGAACTCGGAAGCTTGCAACGCCTGGAAGTCCTGGATCTCGGGAGCAATCGGCTAACCGGCCCGATACCCGGCGACCTCGGCAGCTTGGCTAACCTCACCACGTTGGCGCTGGGGCGCAACCTGTTCACGGGCGCGATCCCCGCGGAACTTGGCCAGCTGAAGAAGCTGCGCCACCTGCGCCTCAACAACAACCGCCTGACCGGCGCCCTCCCGCCCAAGTTGGACGGGCTGGAGCACCTGGAAGAGCTCTTCGCCTGGGGCAACCAGCTTGAGGAGTGCCTGTCGGCTGCGCTGGCTGTCAGGGCTCGTACCCACGCGGGGCTCCCCGATTGGCCCGGCTGCGAGACCGAGGCCTACGATTTTCGGGTCTACGCAAACGCGCCGCTCGGCCGAATCGTCGGCCGCATCCGCACCGAGGGTGCGCGTCTGCTGGCGATTCCGGCGGGGAACGAAGCCGAGCTGTTCAACATCAGCCCCGCCAGCGGCCGAATCACGGTCGCGAGATCCTTGAGTGACGCCGCCGGCCAGGTCTTCGAGTTACAGGTGGAAGCCGGCGACGAGTCTGGTCGACCTCTCGTCGCGACGGTCACCATCTCGGTCCTGCCGCCCGAGCCCTGCATTGACGGGATCGCCGTGGTCAATCCAGACCGCAACCCGGGGCTGGTGAGCGACTGCCTCGTTCTCCTGCTACTGCGCGACGTGTTGGTGGCCGACGGATGGCTGAACTGGAGTGGAGATACCACGATTTGGGACTGGGACGGGATTGAAGTTGGCGGCGGTCCGCTCCGCGTCCAGGGCCTCGTCCTGGGCGGCAGGGGCGGGGGTGGGCGCATCCCGTCAGACATCGCCCGGCTGACAGAGCTTCGGCGGTTGCGCATCAGCCAGCAGAGACTGACCGGACCGATTCCGGAGGAATTGGTCGCGATGACCAACCTGCGGCAGCTCGCGCTCCGCGGCAACGAGCTCACCGGTCCGATACCGGATGGACTGGGGCGCCTGGTCAACCTGCGGACGCTGGATCTCTGGAACAGCGGGCTGACCGGCGCCATCCCGTCGTCGCTTGGCCAGCTCTCCTATCTGACTGAACTCCGCCTCGGCCAGAATCAGTTGGAGGGGAGGCTCCCGCCGAGCCTGGGGCGGCTGGAAAACCTGGTGACGCTCAGCGTCCAGTTCAACGCTCTGAGCGGTCCGATTCCAACGGAACTGGGCCGGCTGACCCGGCTGCAGTCGCTGAGTCTTTACGGGAACCAGCTCAGCGGCCCGATTCCCGTTGAACTCGCCCAACTGGAACACCTCACCGAGCTGTACCTCGGAGTCAACCGATTGAGCGGCTCGATCCCGGCCGCACTGGGAACCCTGAGCAAGCTGCGGGTGCTGTCGCTGAACTCCAACCAGCTGACGGGCCCGATCCCGTCGGCGCTGAGTGAGTTGTCGATGCTGGAGCGGCTGTCGCTCGGCGGCAACCAGCTGACCGGCTCAATCCCAGCGTCCCTCGGCTACCTCGCCAATCTGACGGGGCTGAACCTCGGGTTCAACCAGTTGAGCGGCCCCATCCCGGCGGCGCTGGGCGACCTGAGCAACCTTGAGTATCTGACCCTCGTCCACAACCAGCTGACCAATGAGATTCCTGCCGACCTGGGGCGGCTCAGCCGACTGAAAGACTTACGCCTCAGGCACAACCGACTGACGGGGCAAATCCCCGCCGAGCTCGCGAAGCCGGATCGTCTTTGGATCCTGGCGCTCGACAACAACGAACTCACCGGACCGATTCCTCCGGAGATTGGGCGGATGCCGAATCTGACGCATCTCTTTCTGGAGCACAATCGGCTGACGGGAACGATTACCGCCGACCTTACGCCGCCGAACCTCGAAGTCCTGAACCTGAGCCACAACCAGCTCACGGGCGTAATCCCCGCGGAAGTCGTTCAGCTGCCGAACCTGGTGGAATTGACCGTCGCCGGCAATCAGCTGAGCGGCTGCGCTCCGGCAGGGCCGGCGAACGCTCAGGAACGCGGCCTCGGTCCGCCCGGCGACTTGCCATGCGTGGCGTTGGTCCAAAGCCGGGCCTGTGCGTCGGGCGTGGCTGTGCCCGAGCCACGGGCGAATCCCGGCCTGGTCCAGGACTGCCGTGTTCTTTTGGCGCTGCGAGCGGCCGTCGCCAGCGAGGGGTGGTTGAACTGGAGCGCCGACCTGCCCATCAGCGCGTGGTACGGCGTGACGCTGGCCGGTACGCCTCCGCGCGTAAGCGAACTGGTCCTGCACCGGCGCTGGCTGACCGGCCAGCTTCCGCCTGGTCTGAGTGCGTTGGAATTCCTGACGAAGCTGGATCTGCGCAATAATCGGTTTGCAGGATCCATCCCGGACTCCCTCGGGAACTTGCGGAATCTGCGGGAGTTGAACCTCTCGGGCAACCAGTTGAGCGGACCGATTCCGGCCGCGCTTGGACAGCTGGCCGGTCTGACGCGGATAGACCTGGAGCACAACGAGTTGGCGGGCCCGATTCCGGCACAGCTCGGTCAGCTTGCTGACGTGCGGCACCTCTGGCTGGGCGGAAACCAACTCACCGGGCCCATACCCCCGGACCTCGGGAAGCTGGATCGTCTCCAGGAATTGCGATTGGGCAGCAATCGATTGACCGGCTCGGTCCCGGCGGAAGTGGGCCGCCTGGGCAATCTGACCTGGCTGGATCTTGCAGGTAACGAGTTGTCAGGTTCGATCCCCGTGGAACTCGGCCGTCTAGCTGCCTTGCAGCGGCTCTATCTCGTCGGCAATCAGTTCTCCGGGACGATCCCCGCGCAGCTGGCGGACTTGGGCAGCTTGGAGATTCTGGATCTGCGTGCCAACCGGCTGACCGGCCCAATACCGGCCGAACTCGGGCGGCTTGAGAATCTCTCCATTCTGAATCTCTCCGAGAACCAGCTGACGGGCGCGATCCCGGCGGCGCTGGGACGCCTTGCGCAACTGAAAGTGCTCCATCTTGCAAATAACGGACTGACCGATAGCATCCCGGTCGACCTGGCGCGGTTGAGCCTCCTGGAAGAGCTGTTCCTGTTCGACAACCAGCTGTCGGGCGTCATCCCGGATGAATTGGGCCAATTGCCCAACCTGCGGGTCGCGCTCGTCCTCGACAATCAGTTCGAAGGCTGCATTCCAAGTGCTCTCATGAAGGTGGGACGCAACGACTTCGACCGTCTCGGGCTGCCCACCTGCTCGTAGGCCCGGTTAGTTCGCCCGACCCGAGGTCAGCGCACCTCCGCCGCGATCTGGTCGACCAGGCGCATGGTTTTGGCGGCCTCGGCGAAGTTGGTGAGGGGTTGGGCGCCCGCCTGGATGCTTTCCATGAAGTGACGGCTCTCCGCATGGAAGCCCGAGACTCGGTGCCGGACATCGCCAACCAGGTCCGCCCCGCGTACGACCTCGGGCGTGGTCGAGTCGTCGCGGTAGATCATGCCCTCGATGCCGTCCTCCCAGTAGGCGGAGACGTCGCCGCCGTGGATCTCGAAGGTGTGGCGGCGGGCGCCCGCGCGGCGGCTGGCCAGCAGCACGCCCGAGCAGCCGGTGGAGAACTCGATCAGCGCGGCATGCACGTTGATGTAGGGGCGGCCAAGCGCACGGGTGTGGGCGTTCACCTCCACCACCTCGCCGCCGGCCAGAAACCGCAACGAGTCGACGGCATGAATGATGTCGGACGTCAGGTGACTGACGGAGCCCCGGTAGAAGCCGTACTGATCGGGCCAGGTGTCGAACTTGTGGAATCGCGCGGCGACCATGTGGATGGGGCCGGCCGCCTCCACGACTGATTTGCAGTGGCGCAGCAGGGGAATAAAGCGGCGGTTGAAGCCGGTCATGGTCAGGCAGCCGTGCTGCTCGGCGTACCAGGCGAAGGCCTCGGTCTCGTAGGTTGAGACGCCGGGCGGCTTCTCGATGAAGACGTGCTTCCCGGCCTGCAGGCAGTCGATCACGATGTCGTGCAACAGGTGCGGCGGCATCACCACGTAGACGGCGTCCAGGTCCTCGCGCTCCAGCATCCGGCGGTAGTCGGTGTAGCGGCCGGGCACGTCGTACTGGTCGGCGATGGCGGTCAGCTTGTCCTCGTCCAGCTCCGAAATCGCCCGCAGGTCCGTCGCCTCGATCTCGTCCAGCGACGGGTAATGCACCAGGCTCGCCAAATTCCCCGCCCCAACAAACCCAACCTTCACCGGATCACTCATGCGGCCCATCCCTGTGCATCTCAGCACCCACGCCCCAAATCGCGCTGATCGTACGCTCCAACTCAGCGCCGTCTCGACTCTCCGCGAATCCGCCCAGCACTGCGGCTCGCCTGCGGAACCACTGATCTGACGCGCGTGCCAGGCCGCGTGGCCTCGACAAGAGCCGGCCGCCGATAGACTGGCGCTCGGACTTAGCCGAGTCGCATTCAAAGAGACGCGCACAGAGGACGGGCGGCCTCATGCCGGGTCTATCTCTCTTTCATGGCTACGACTTCCCACGCGCGCTGAACCGGCTCAGCGGCCGCCATGAGAACCAGACGCTTGAGGCCATCCGCCGTCTGAGTGGGAGAGACCGTCGAGGTGGCCTCAACGATGAGTTGCTACATCGATACGCCAGCGGGCTGGAGGTTCGCTCGGCGCGGATCACGCGGGCCTACCGACTGATATTCGCCCGAACCGACGAGCGGATCGTGGTGCTGTGGGTCGACAACCACGACGAAGCGTACGCGTGGATGGATCGGCACCGTGGAGATATCCCCCGGCGATTCGAAATCCTGGAACGGCCCGAGCCCGCGCCAAGCGTTCTGTCGCAGGGTCCCTTCCCGATAGGCGACCCGGACAAACTGGACGAGCTGGCAGCGCGCGGCTACGAACACTACTTCTCGGCCCTGGATGAGCAGCAGCGGTTTCTCGTGGAATTTGACGCCGCCAAGAGCAATCGCCGGGGCCTCTCGTTCGTCACCGCGGGCGCCGGCACCGGCAAGACCTCGATTGCCATCCACCGAGCCCTGCGCCAGGCCACGCAGCCGGATCTCGAAGGCGGGCGGGTGCTGTATCTCTGCTACAACCGCGCTTTGATGCTCTCGGTCCGCCGCATGATCGAACTGCTGGCCCAGCCGGCAGTGGCGCGGCAAGTCGAGGTGAACACTTTCCATGGCTGGGCCGAGCGGTACCTGCAGCGGCGCGGCGCTGACTACTCGGTCGCAAAGAACGTCGACATGTTTGGTGACTGGCTGCGCGCGGCGCTTCCCGAGGAGCGCCAGCAAATGTCCGCGGATTCTCGAGACGCGATTGGCGATCTTCCCGACGACGTGCTCTGTAACGAAGTCGACCGCGTGCTAAGCCCCAATCAGTTCGACGGGATCACGCCGTACCTCAACCTGACGTGGCCCGAGGGTCAGGGCCTGGTCCGGTTGCGCCGTCCGCAGCGAGAGGCGATCTGGCAGTTGAATCGACGTATCCGGGGACGCGACGACGCACTAGATGGCTGGGAGGACCTGATCGAACGTGCCCGGGTCGCCCGCGCGGCCGATCCCGATCCGCCGCGCTACCGCGACGTGATCGTGGACGAAGGGCAGGACTGTTCGCCGGTCATGGCTCGCCTGGCGAAGGCGCTGGTGGCGGGCGCGGAGCAGCGGCTGCTGATCCTGGCTGACCCGGCGCAGGCGCTCTATCCGGGCCGCTTTCTCTGGGCGCGACGCGAGTTCGGCCCACGAGGGCGCCAGGCGTTCACCTTGCGCCGTCCCTATCGCTCAACCCGCCAGATTCATGCCTTGGCGGCGTCGCTGTACGCGAATGTTGACGAGACGCGCCGCGAGATTGGCGCGATGGCCGAGGCTGAACGCGAAGGGCCGTTGCCCCGGGTGGCCCGGTTCGTCACGGAACAGGAGGGTCTCGAGGTCATCGTCGAATGGATCCATGCAGAGCTCGGGCAAGGGCGTCCATCTGGACAGATCGCCGTGCTGGCCGGAAGGAACCGCCGGCGAGACGAAGCTCGGGTTGCCCTGGAGCAGGCCGGCCTGTCGGTCCAAACGGTGGACCGCGACAGCCCGCCGGATGGTGCGTCGGTCTCGGTGGCGACAATCCACGCGGCCAAGGGATTGGACTTCACGTCCGTCTATCTTCTTGACCCCGTGCTGGACGTCATCCCGATCGACAGCCGCCGGGCGCAGTTCTACGTGGCGCTGACGCGGTCCAGCCGCAACCTTTCGATCGTCTGCTGCGCGGACGCGCGGTCGCCGCTACTCGATGACCTGGATCCCGCGTGCTACCAGCGGGTCGGTCCACCAGCCGCCTGATCGTGACGGAGGCGGCGATCGGCTATGGCGCGGTGGCCTGGATGAGGGCGCGGAGGTAGCCGACGCACCAGGCGCGGGCGCGTTCGCGGGCTTCGTTGTCGCCCAGCAGGCCGGGGTAGTGGTCGGGCATCACGAAGCCGTCGAACCCGACCTCGTGCAGCGTGCGCATCTGGTCGGCCGCGTTGTAGTCGCCCTCGTCCTGGAAGACCTCTTCGAAGCGCGGAATGATGCCGCGAACATTGCGGAAGTGGATGTTGAAGAGCTTGCCGCGCTCGCCGAAGCGGCGCAGCGCGGCGGGCATGTCCTTGCCGGTTTCCTGCATGGTGCCCAGGCAGAACAGCAGGCCGACGTTGGGGCTGTCGTAGCGGTCCAGCAGGCGTCCCAGGCCGTCGGGATCGATGAACGGCTGCTCGACGCCGCGGTAGAGCGGCAGGGGCGGGTCGTTGGGGTGAAAGGCCAGGCGCACGCCGGCGGACTCGGCGGCGGGCAGGACGCGCTCCATGAAGCCGTCCATGCGGCGCCAGACCTCGTCGATCGGCACGCGCACGGACGGGTCGCCGGTCTCGATGCCCCAGGTCACCAGGTCGGAATCCTCGACCCAGGCGGCGTCGAAGGTGCGCAGCTCGGTGCCGGCGCGGCCGCCGGGCAGGTCCTTGTAGCCGCGCCAGGCCTGGATGTGCTCATCGGCGTGGGCCACGGAAAAGCCGCAGGTGACCAGCGGAGCGCCCTCGCCGCCGAGGACGCGGATCGTCTCGCAGAGGTCGTCGATCTCCCGTGCGCCCTCCGGGTCGCCGCGCAGGACGCCGGCGATGCGAGCGCGGCGCAGTTCCATGCCGGCCAGGTCGAGGTCCAGGGCGTCGAGCCGCTGTAGCAGGTCGCGCAGCCCGGCGGCATCGACCTGACCCGTTTCCGCCACGCCCGGCAGTTCGTCGGTGCGCAGGGTGCCGCCGTCCACTCCGATCTGCGCCGCGTATTGCAGGTGGTCGTCCGAGAGGTCGACGAAGCGCAACCCAATCTTGATCATGCGCGCAGGGTACCCGCGGGGACCGTTGGTGGGCTACCGGACCGGGTCGAATGTTTCACGTGAAACATTCGGATTTCCTGTCGGCTGAGCGTGGCCGCGTAGCATGGCCCCGCAGATTCCCAGGGAGGCACGGGTGACGGCCTTTATTGACGGGTTGCCGGACTTCACGATCGGGGTGGAAGAGGAATACCTGATCGTCGATCCCGACACGCGGGACCTGGTGGCCAACCCGCCGCGTGCGCTGCTGCACGAGTGCGAAGCGGCCGTGCCGGCGGAAGTCGGCAGCGTCAGCCCGGAGTTGCTGCGCTCGCAGATCGAGGTTGGCACCAGCGTGTGCGGCTCGATCGCCGAGGTTCGCGAACGCCTGGCGATGCTGCGGCGCACCCTGGCGAACACCCTGGCGGAGCATGAGTTGCGAATCGTGTCGGCCTCCACCCATCCGTTCGCGCACTGGTCGCGGCAGTTGCCCACGGACCGGGAGCGCTACAAGGCGCTGACCGAGGACATGCAGACGCTGGCGCAACGGATGGTGATCGGCGGGATGCACGTGCACGTGGGCATCCCGGATCCGCAGGACCGGATCGACGTGCTGAACCAGGTGACCTACTTCCTGCCGCACCTCCTGGCGCTCAGCACCTCGTCGCCCTTCTGGCAGGGCCGAGATACCGGCCTGCGCAGCTACCGGCTGACGATCCTGCACGAGCTGCCGCGCACCGGGCTGCCGGAACGGTTCGAGAGCGACGGCGAGTACCAGCGCATGATCCAGAGCCTGTTGGACGCCGGGCTGATCGACGATCCGACCAAGGTCTGGTGGGACGCCCGGCCGCACGCGCGGCTGCCGACGCTGGAGATGCGGATCACCGACGCCTGCACCAGCCTGGACGACGCGGTCTGCATCGCCGCGCTGTACGTGTGCACGGTTTCCCTGCTGGCGCGGATGCGCCGGGCCAACCAGCGCTGGCGCACGTATCCGCTGGCGCTGCTGGCGGAGAACTCGTGGCGCGCGCAGCGCTACGGGATCGACAACGGGCTGGTGGATTTCGGCCAGAATCGGATCAAGCCGCTGGACGTGCTGATGGAGGAGTTGCTGGACCTGATCCGCGAGGACGCCGAACGCCTGGACTGCGTGGCCGAGGTGGAACACGTCCGCACCATCCTGTCCCGCGGCACCAGCGCCCACCGCCAGCTAGCGGCTTATGAATCCCAACGCCGTATCGGCGCTTCCGAGCAAGAGGCGTTGGACGCGGTCGTCGACTGGCTGATCGAGGAGACGACGGCGGGGACCGGCTAGTCCTTGCGGCGGAGGCGGGGGAGCCAGCGGCCGGTTGTGGCGACGTAGGCCGCATATTCGGCGCCGTATTCGCGGGCCAGGTGGGGCTCTTCGTGGCGCTGGATGAAGAATGA
Source organism: Chloroflexota bacterium (assembly GCA_022820025.1). Classification (GTDB taxonomy): domain Bacteria; phylum Chloroflexota; class UBA11872; order UBA11872; family UBA11872; genus UBA11872. The sequence continues at coordinate 65,887 of JAJEGF010000038.1, read as the reverse complement.
GTAGAGGGCGAACAGCACGACGCCGTAGACCACCAGGGCCAGGGCCTGGAAGAGGCTGGCCCAGCCGGCAATGGCGATGAGGACGGCGACGTAGATGGGGTTCCGCGAGTAGCGGTAGACGCCGTTGGTTACCAGGCGCTTGGGGGCGTCGATGGGCGCCGGGGTTCCGCCGCCGGAGACCGCAAAGTCCCAGACGCAGCGGAGATAGAGCAGCGTTCCGAGGGCGAGGAGACAGACGCCCAGCCAAAGGGTTGCGCCGCCGGCAACCGGCCGATCCCATTTGATGAGCAGCGGAATGAGCACCGCGATTGAGCCCGGCACCACCAGCGTGAACAGCGCGACCTTGAGGAAGAGCTTCACGGGTTAGCCGAAGAGGGCTGGCAGTTCGTCGAGGGTGGTGACGGTGGCGGTGGGTGGAGGCAGCGGCGGCGGATAGGTGTCGCCGTCGCGGTTGAGCCAGATGGCGGACCAGCCGGCCTGGATGGCGCCGGCGGCATCGTGGGCGGCGGAGTTGCCGATGAAGACGGCGGCCTCTGGCGGGATTCCAAGTCCTGCCAGGGCGGCTTCGAAGATGCGCGGGTCGGGCTTGAAGTCGTCGATGTCGCCGGCGACGATCACGCGGTCGACTCGGTTTTCCAGCCCGACGGCGTAGACCTCGCCCCACTGCACGTCGCTGGGGCCGTTGGTGATGATGCCGGTGACCTGGAAGCGTTCGTTTGCCCAGCGGATGGAGGCGTCGGCGTCGGGGTACAGCTCCAGGTTCTGACGGGTCAGCAGGTCGTGGTCGTCCACCAGTTGCCCGGGATCGGCCAGGTTTGGCGCGCTGATGAAGTCGAGCACCTCGGTCCATACCTGGACGCGAGTGCCTCGCAGGTCGCCGTCCTGGGGCATGCCGAGCCCGCGCCGCGTTCGGTCCTCGACAATGCGTGCCTGGAGTTCCCGTATCTGGTCGGGTGTCTGGTCAGGAATGCGCGCGGCCAGTTGACCGGCAAGGGCGATGAGGCCCTTGCGGCGGGCCTTGCCGAAGTCGACCAGGGTGTCGTCGAGGTCAAAGAAGAAGGCCTGAGCGTCCAGCATTGAGTTCTCCAGAAAGCCCCCGTCGGCTATTCGGCCCGGTGGCGCCAGAGGATGCCGCCGGCGTCGCGGACGATGAGGCGGTCGTCGGTGATGGCGTTGGGGGGCGTGGCAGCGATTTCGGCGGCGACGGCGTCGGGGTCTTCGTAGCCGATGTTCATGCGGGCGCAGGCCTCGGGCGGGATGGCGGTGGCGATGCGGACGTCGATGCGGGGGATTTCACGGTCGCCATCCATGCGGCCCTCGCCTTTCACCAGGGCGCTGCCGTTGAGGGCCAGCGGAGTCGCGCCGGCGCGCTGCCAGGACTCGGGCCGCGACAGGAAGTAGGCGTAGGTGTGGTAGCCGATGGCGCTGATCAGCTCGCCGTGGGCGTCGGAGATGGAATCGATGTTGGGCGCCCAGACCACCAGTTCGCCGCCGTCGGCCACGGCGTCCTCGGTCTTGAGGACACCCTTGGCGCCGGTCCAGAAGTCGGGGTAGAGCCAGCTGCCGTCCTTGCGCTGGGGCAGGGCCGCGACCACGCGGCGGACCCGGCGGGGGACGTAGCGGATGTTGACGGCGGCGCTGAGCTCGGCCGCTTGCTCCACGCACTCGCGCCAGCCGTCCGGCTGCACGAACGCGCCGTTGATCGCGTCGCTGTCGTCGTCGATGACCAGCCCGACGGTGGTGATGGGCACGGGCAGGTTCAGGGCCATGTCGTCGATCAGGTCGCGCACGGGGTTGGGCATGACGCCGTGGATGCCGCGGTTGGTGCGCAGGCTGCCGATGGCGTGCAGGAGGCTGATCATCTCCGGGCCCGAGACGCCGGGGAAGATCTGCTTGGCCCCGCCCGCGAAGCCGGCGACCTCGTGCGGCTGCACGCGGGTGAGCAGGACCAAGCGGTCGTACTCAAGCAGCCTGGCGTTGACGCGGATGCGCATGTCGTCGTCGAAGCCCAGCAGCGAGGCGTACTGGCGGTTCTCGCCGAAGCGGTCGAGCTGATCGTCCAGCGGGACCACTCCCAGGGGCGTGAGCGCGTTGGGGTCGTCCCAGTCGTGATCGAAGACGGTGCTGCGGGGGTAGCGGTCGCCGCCAAAGACCCAGGCGGATTTCTCCGCTTCGGACATAGGCCCGTGGGTGCCCTGGGCGATCATGGCATCCACCCGGTCGGCGCGTCCGTCGACCGCGTCGTGGATGGCGCGGAAGACGTCGGCCACCGGGGCCTTGCGGGTCGAGTCCGGAACCAGCACCAGGAAGCGGCGTTCGCCGGCGGGCGAACCGCGCATGGCCTCGCCGACCACGGCGCAGGCATCGTCCATGCTGACGGCGGGGGCGCCGACGGCCTTTAGAACCCTGGCCGAGAGCATCATGAAGCCTCCTCGGCCATCGCCTCGGCTTCGGCTACCAGGTCGCTCAGGACTTGAACGCCGCCGTCCCAGAATTTCGGGTCGGCCAGGTCGATGCCGAAAGGCTCGAGCAACGCAATCGGGCTGACGGAGCCGCCCTTGGAGAGCATTTCGATGTAGCGGGGTTCGAACTCGTCGCCCTGTTCCTGGTAGCGCTGCAACAGGCCCAGCACCAGCAGGTCGCCGAAGGCGTAGGCGTGGACGTAGAAGGGCGAGCCGATGAAGTGCGGGATGTAGCTCCACCAGATGCGGTAGTCGTCGCGCAGGGTGACGGAGCCGTCGAACATCTCGCCATTGGCCTCGAACCAGAGGTCGCTGAGGCGGTCGGACGAGAGCTCGCCCTCCTCGCGGCGGGCCTGGTGGGCGCGGAACTCGAAGTTGTGCATGGCGATCTGGCGGAAGACGGTGGCGAAGTGGTCTTCGATCTTGCTGGCCAGCAGTCCCAGGCGGGCGGCGGCCGTGGGCTGGGCGTCGAGCAGGCGGCGGAAGACGATCATCTCGCCGAACACGGAGGCCGTTTCGGCCGTGGTCAGGGGCGTGTGGGCCTGCAGGTAGCCGACGCCGTAGGACAGGTACTGGTGGACGGTGTGGCCCAACTCGTGGGCCATGGTCATCACGTCGCGGACGGTGTCGGTGTAGCTGGCCAGGATGTAGGGGTGGGTGCTGGGGGTGCCGCCCATGCTGAAGGCGCCGCCGCGCTTGGCCGGGCGTAGCTCGGCGTCGATCCAGCGCTCGTCGAAGGCCCGCTGGGCGATGCCGCCGAGCGTTTCGGAGAAGGCGTGGTAGCTCTCCAGCACGACCTCTTTGCCGGTGGCCCAGTCGTAGGAGGGCAGGTCGGAACTGAGCGGGGCGTAGCGGTCGTAGTCAAACAGCTCGTCCAGGCCCAGCAGGCGGCGCTTGAGGCGGTAGTAGCGACCGACGATCGGGAAGCCGCGCACGCAGGCGGCGACCAGCGCGTCCACCGACTCCTGGGTGATCTGGTTGGCCAGGTTGCGGGAGGCCATTGCGGAGGGGTAGCTGCGCAGCCGGTCGTCGGTGGCGTGGTCCTGCAGGCGGACGTTGAAGACGTAGGTGAGGGGGTGGAGGCTGTCGCGGAGGGCTTTTGTCATGCCGTCGGCGGCGGACTTTCGGGTGTCGCGGTCGGGGTGGTAGCTGAGGGCCAGGGTCTCGGCTTCGGTGAGGGTGCGGGTCTCGCCCTCCATCGTGACCTCGCAGGTCAGGCGGCTGGTGATTTCCCCGAAGAGGCGGCTCCAGGCGCGGCTACCGGTGTTGGCCTTCTCGTCCATCAGCTGCTCTTCGCCCTCGGAGAGGCGGTGGGGCTTGTAGCGGCGCTCGAGGCGCAGCAGGTAGGCGAAGTCCTCCAGGACCGGGTCGGCCAGCAGTTCCTCGGCGCGCTCGTCGTCCACCTCGATCCACTCCAGGTCGAAGAAGATCAGGTGGCGATTGATGGCGGTGCCGCGTTCCTGGGTGAGGGCCACCAGGCGGCCGTGGGTTGGCTCGTCGGTCTTGCCGGCGTGCAGCAGGTGGGCGTAGATGGCCGGGTGGTCCATGGCCTCGTGGATGTCCTGCAGCTCGGTCACGGCGTCGCGCAGGCCGGTGGCGTCAAGGGCGGCGACCTGCCCGCGGTAGCGCTTCTCGAATGCTTCGGCGCGCTCGGTCACGGCGTCCAGGTCCGCCACGATCTTCGGGTCGTCGGGGTTGTCGTAGAGGATGCTGAGATCCCAGGTCACCCCGTCCGCGCTACTGCTGGGCGCCGTGGCGGTGGTAGTCATTCGTGCTCCCTGGTGGGCGTGCGGTCAGTGTCTGCCTGCATTATCGGCGGTTTGGGACGGGCGCGTGTGACCGGCGCGGTGGAGTGATTTGGTTGGGGGGTTAGGTGGGAACGGACTCTGGCCAGCCCGCCCCCAACGGGGGCGGGCTGGCCAGAGTCGGCCTTGAACGGATTTTGGGGTGGTGGGGCGATGTGGTTGGGAAGGCGACGGTGGTGGTGATTCTGGGTTGGCGGGCCGAGGGCGAGCGTGGGGAGGGAACGCAAGCGGGGGAGGCGCGCGGGCATGAGGAACTCCGAGAAAAGAGGCCGGGAGGAGGGCACGCCTAGTGTACACCGTATGATTACGACAGGCAAGAGGGAGGCAGGGAGGGTGGTGGTCGTGGTGAGTTCCCTCCCTTTCGACAGGCTCAGGGTAGGCTTTCGGTAGACGCAGAAAGGCTCTTCAACGGGTTCGGGGTGAGCGGAGGCGGCGCCAACCCGGGCGTATTGAAGCAGGCTGGCCGGGATATCCCTATGGGCGGCCAGGCCGAGGAGGGGGTGGACAGGTGTCCACCGTTTGCCGCCGATGTGTCCAGTTTCGGCGTCAATGTGTCCAGTTTTCACCCGAATGTGTCCACTTTTCGGGCAAATGTGTCCAGTTGGCGGCCGAATGTGTCCAGTCGGGGTTCACGACGCATTCGCGCGGGGGGCCGAAGAGCGGAGGGTCCGGGACGGTTATGAGGTCGAGACTATGAAGGGGGCTCAGCCCGCAGGCGGTCGACGAAGGCGTTGGCGTCGAGGTGTTCAGTTATTGCCCGAATGTGTTCACTTTTCGGGCCAAGGTGTTCAGTTTCGGCCTCTTTCCGCCCCCGATGTGTTCACTTTCCAGGCCAATGTGTTCAGTCGGGGTTGACGATGCCTCCGCGCGGGCGGCCCCAGCGCGGAAGTTTGTGGACTGTTTCGGCGTGAAGGTCAGGCGGCCTCAGTTCGCAGGCGGTCGGGCATTGCTTGCAGGCCGGTCATGGCGCGGCTCTGAACGCATCGCGTGCCCATTGAGGCACGGCATGAGGCAGCACGAGTCCGAGTAGAGTCCTTGACGGTCAGACGTCAGGCCAGGCCGCCCGGATGGTTTCCTCGGGCTTGCGGTTGCCGGCGTTGGGCAGGATGCCCCAGAGGTCTCTGAGATCTGCGTCCGGCGGCTCAAGCACCTCGATGTTGGTGATGTCACGGATGGACAGCGGTGGTGGGGGGACGAGTCAGCTTCGTTAGAGAATCAGGCGAGCCGATAGAGACCGCGAGCCACTCGGACAAAGAGCACCGTATCGCCTCCACGATTGCCCGCACTGTGCTTTGGCAGAAAGGTGTTGTAGGTCGCGGGCGCCCATCCTGGACACGCGGCTCTCACGTCGGCGGCGCGAAACGGTTCGGCCAGACGTCCAGACGCGACGGCTTCGCGAATCTGGGCAATGATGCTCATTCCTCGACCTGCCGTTCGACTGTCGGTGCCTCGGCCGCAACTTCGAGTGCGCGAGCAGTCGCTCGCGCCTGTTCGCGGGTGAGCTTGTGGTATCGGGTCCTTCCTGGCGCTCGCTCACCGAATCGCAACTCCACTGGAAGCTCATCCCGTCCCCAGAGTTCAATGAGCACTGGCCCTTGTTCGTAATCTCCGTCTTTGTGGGTGGACACCTTTACTTGAAGCAACATGCTGCTTCTCCGTCAGCGGGGAGCGGGAGGATAGTCGACAGTGCTGGCCTGTCAAGTGAGGCTGCGACGCGGGCTGGTCGTTCGCTACCTAGTCCAGATGGTCAAGGCTGGCCCCGCGTGACCGTCGAACCGGGCGTCCTGACGGAACGCGCATTTCAGCCGCGTCGTCAAGAAGCGCGCTCGGCCCCGGCGACCGGACGCTGGTCGTGCGCCTGCGCGACGGCTCGCGCAAAGCCCACTGGCTCCCTGCGCTGTGATTCACCGTGGCCGCGGATGGCACGGTGCGCCGCGGGGCGCAGGCGTCTGCGGCGTCGGCCCTGCTTCAACTCTCCGGTAGTCTCAAGGGGACGGTGCGCAACGGCTCGCTGTGGTGTCCGAGCTTCGAGGCGAGGGCGTTTCGGGCGGTGGTGAGGGCCGAATGATATCGCGGTCGTGCTGGTTGCTGGGACGTCTTAGCTGGGGCTGATCTGATTATGTTGAATCCCAGATATTCGCTGCGGTCAGGTTTCCGGCGTAGGCGGCGACCCAACTGGAACGTGGTCGGCTACACGTTGAGGTGTCAACGAAACCGTGTGCTTTACATCGGGATCACGAATAATCCGCGAGCGCGAGAGGCCGAACACAGGTTGGACGGCAAGCGATTCAACCTTCTGAACATTGAGACTAGGCCGATGTCTCGCGACTATGCCGAAGCGTGGGAAGCACGGCGTCTCGCCAACTACCGCGATTACGTTGGGCGCAACCCGCATTACAACCGCACCGATGATGGTCAGTACCACGAGCGGAAGACCCCTGCTCCCCGGCAGCGTGACTTTGTCGGTGGCGTGTCTGGCGCTGGTTGGTTGGTTCGCCTCGTGATCCTATTGGTCGGCTTGGTCCTTGTTGTCCAGACCTGCGGGCTCGCGCTCTAGCTCAGCAATACGAAGCGTTGGCCGGGGATCGGCAGGTCCAGGGCGGTCAGTACCGACACCAGGGCAACTACCGCCGCCAGCGCGACTGCCAGGACTCGGGCGCTTCACATGGGCGTTCGATCCGGCGCACGCATGTCCGCCGAGACCGCCAACATTCTGCGTAACTCTCTCCGCGGAAGGGCCGCTTGCAGCGCGGGCCAGGAAGATGCCGATCTGCGGACGGTCGGCCTGATCTAGCCGGGCGATACCTGCAACGGCGCCCTCACCTGGACCCCTGGCTGCGGGCCCTAGCGATGCGAGGTGCCGGTGCGTAGCAGGTATTGCTGGGCCCTCTAGATGCCCGTGCACCTCGATGGTCAGGCGCTGAAGGGAGTGGCCTGGGCGATCGCTGTGTTGTCGCAGGGTGGCGTCGGCAACGTCGTCTTCGAGGCGGAGGTCGAGTTTGTGGGTCTGATTGTCAGCAGTCCGGCGCGTCCGGAGCCACCAAATCTGCGTGCCGGCGAGTCACTTGCCAGAACGTCTTGGGTGTAGTGAACAAGGTTGCGCTTGGCGAAATTACGGTGACACCATGAAGGAGCAGCGTATGAGCGTTCTGGGTGTTACACGCGATGCATGTAGCGGAAGCATGCGGGCATCCGAGGCGGGGAGGCTGCGTTGCTGGGGGTGATGCCGATGGCTGAAGTCGTAGAGCTAGCGACGCTCGACGAGAACATCGAGGCGTACGAGCGTAGGCGAGATGAAATGGAAGCGAAATATCGGGACCAATGGGTCGTGTTTGTTGACGAAGAATTCATTGAGGCATTCGATGACTTCCAAGAAGCAGCCATGATGGCCATCCAACGCTGGGGGAAAGGACCGTATCTCATCCGGCTGGTGGGCGAGGAACCGCGAATGATTCCGATGTCGCTCATCAGCAGGTCGGTGGATGCCGCGCGTTAGGTGTGGACTACCCAATGGCCGGGACTACCTTGCGCGAATCGGTCCCCGCCTGGACGTGCAGGTCGGGTTTGATCCGCACTTTCACCAGCCCGTCGGACGACCGAACATTCCGGGTGAACGGCGGGTTGCCCTGACAGGGGGCGGCCCTCTGTAGCGTTGAGTTGGCGGTGGTCGAGGGTGGAGTAGGTGGCGTTGATCATTTGCTGGTCGACCACGTTGGCGACGTCAGGCGGGAGAGCCGAGGGACGGGCAGCTGGGCCGGGGGGCGTCCGCCAAGACGGTTTCGGCGGGTTTGACACTAGGCTCGGAACCGTTAGGGTCTATTACGACCTGTCGAGGGCTCGTTGCCGCCAGTGGAGGGACGAATGCGAACGAACCCTGGTCAGGCGGGACACTCTGGCCGCGGGCCGCGAGGTCGGAGAGGCTCGGGCGGAGCCGCTCATTGCCGAGCGTCAGTTGGAGATTTCCCGGCAGGCGGCTAGCGCCAGATGGCACGCAGTTAGCTGGCGACGCTCGGGTGACGAATCGAACGAGTCCTCGTCTCAGAACCGACCTTAGTGATCCGGTTCGTCTCGGCAAGCGTTACTCCGTACGCGAGGCTGCCAGGATTTCGGGCGTAAGCACCCGAACGCTGCGACGATGGTTCGTGGGTGAAAACGGATCCAGCCACGCAAGCGGGCCAGTGTTTCACTCCAAAAGGCCAGATTCGGAGACTCCGCTCAGTCTCTCGTTCGTCGAACTCATCGAAGTCGTAATCGCGGCAGAGTTCCGCGGCAGGCGCATCAAGATTGAGCGAATCCGCAGCGGACGCGACTTTATGCGGCGTGAGTGGGGTATCGAGTATCCGTTCGCCCACGTGGAACTCGATAGCGCGGGCGGTGAGATTCTGCACCACTTCGATGAGCAGGATCCCGAGGCCCCCGCTCTAGCCGTGAGCACCGACGGCATGCAGTGGACTCTGCCCGGATTAGTAAGAAAGCGGGCCCAGGAGTTCGTGCATCTCGAGGATGACGGATTCGCCGTTCGGTGGTACCCGCTCGGCCGAAACGTGCCCATCATGGTCGATCCGCGGTTTGCCGCCGGGCGGCCTGCAGTCGCCGATCGTGGAGTGACGGTTGACATCATCAAGCGCAGATCACAGAACGCCGGGCAGAGCGTTAGCGAGATTGCACACGACCTGAGCGTGACGGAGCGAGCAGTCGAGGCGGCCCTGAGTTTCGACATTGCCGCGTGAAGCTGTTCTTCGATGAGAATCTAGGCACGGCTCTGCCGGAATCCGTCCAAGCTCTGAGAGTGTGTAGGGCTACGTGTGTGGTGCACATCTGGCGCGATCTCATAAATGACGAAGGCAAGAGTGTTGACGATCTGACGTGGATGCGCTTCGCGGCCGAGAACTCGTATATGGCGATTTCAGCAGATACCGCAATTCTCGATTCAGAGAGTGAGCGTCAGACGCTAATTGAAGCAGGTCTCGGAGTCGTGTTCCTGACCAGCGGGACGGAATACGCCGCAGACGTTATGGCGTGGATTCTCAGGCGACGTGAGTGGCTCAAGACTTTGTATGACTCGGAGCCGCGTCCGTTCGCGTGGCGTACAAGCCTCAGAGGTCGTGCTCGGCGAGACCCGCGTGTATGAGCGCAAGCCGCGGGTCTAAATCAAACTTGCCGACGCAAGAGCCGAGAGCCTTCGTTCTCCTGGTTGGCGCTCACGAAACAAGGATCGGGGCCGGAGTCTCTCCTATTCGGCGTCCTCGGCGCGCAACTGGTCGGTGAGGGATTGGAGGGCGTCCTGGGGGTGTTGGTCGCCGAAGATGATGTCGCCGACGATGGCGTTGGTGATGAGACCGGCCTGGCGGCGGCTGAGGGTGGAGTAGACGGCGTTCCGCATGAGTAGCTCGACGAGGTTGGCGCCTTCGGGGGGCAGTTCGGTGGCGCGGGCGGCGACGCCCGGGGCTGAGATTTTGGTTGCCGGGAGGATGGAGCTGGAGCGGAGACCGGCGGCCAGGTGGCGAAGGGCGTCGTAGGCGAGTTCGGGGTTCGGCGAATCGGCCAGCACGCCCAGCATGGCGTGGACGAAGACGGGGCTGCGGCCGGTGCCCATGTTGGGCAGCGGATAAACATCAAAGTTGTTGCCGATAAGCCGGCTGGGCTGAATAAAGGCCAGGATGGTGCCGGCGAAGCCGAATTGGCCGGTGCGTTGAAACGAGCGGGTGGAGCGTCCGTCGGTGATGGCCAGGCGGTGGTCGTGCACCCAGGCGCGCAGAAATTCGGCGACCTGGACGGCGGGCGGCGAGGTGAGGGGCGCGAAGTCGTTGTCGGGTCCGCGAAGGTCGCCGACGGCCGATTGCAGCAGTTCGTATGGGGACGGCGAGGCCGAGTAGTCGCCCTGGCCATCGGGTTCCGGCGTGAAGCGCGAGATGTAGCCCATGCCGCCCAAGCCGCCGGAGGGCGGCGGCTCGACGTGCAGGCTGCGCACGGTATCCAGAAAGACTTCGGCATCGAAGGTCAGCGGATCGGGGGCGGGCGGTTCGACCTGTTGCTCGAGCGCCCACCGGCGACTGAACAGCAGCACATGCGGCGAGACCGCCACCGGTATCCCGAACTGCACGCCTTCGTGTTTCCCGGTCTCCAGCAACCCCGGCCAGAAGTCGGCGGCGTTGAAGTCGGGGTCGGAAACGACGAAGTCGTCGAGCGGCGCGAGCCGGTCGTTGGCCAGCAGGTCGGCCTGGTCGGCCCGAAAGTAGACGACGAGATCGGGCTTCTGTTGCGCCACGGCCTGGAGGGAGGTGCTGATGCTGAAGGTGGAGGCGTTGCGCCCGTAGTCGAGCGACGCCTCCTCGTAGGTGTAGCGGTCCTCGCCGCGCTCGCGGGCCACCACCAGGCCGTTGACGAACTGGCCGAACAGGCTGCCGCCGATGCGGTTGGTGGGATACATGGCGACCGTGACCGGGTGCTTGGCGCCGGGGGTGGGCAGCTTGACGGCGGCTCGGGGCGCGGCGGCGGTGACGTTGCGGGCCTGGGCGCGGGCGCGTTCCAGGTTGCGTTGCAGCTCCGCCTGGAGGCCCTGCGGCAGGGAGCCGACGGCACTTTCGGCTGGGGACTCGCCGCAGGCGGCCAGGGCGAGCGCGCCGAGGGAGGCCGCGACGGCGGCGAGGGCCTGGCGGCGGTTGAGGCGCGGAGGGGTGTTCACCGGCCCTCCAAGAGATCTTTGCGTAGCCCGAGTTGGTTGCCGGGAAGAGCCCTCAGCCCAACCGTCCGCCCCTGGAGAGACCTTTGCGTAACCCATGGTTGGTAGCCCGGAAGACCCTCTCCCCAACCCTCTCCCACGGGGAGAGGGAGCAAGAGCCGCCCCGCGTTCGAGGGCGCGCGAGCATTTTGCAACAGTCTCCCAGGAGCGGGAGCACGAGCGGCCGCACCTTCGAGGGCGAGGGGCTGGCGGGGGGTGAGGCGAGGGGGTGGGGGGCTCACGGGTCCTCCACGTAGTTGTCGTAGAACCAAGCGATTCCGATCCCCGCCAAGACTCCCAGGGCCAAGCCTGCCAGATGAACTCCGAGCCCATTCGCCAGCGGTTCGAAGTTCATTGGAGCCGACCGCCGGCCACCCGTGTTGACGGCCAAGGCAACGACCCAGCGGGTCAGGAACCAGACGGCGAGCGTCGTCCCGCCCGTGAGAAGCGCGTAACGCGAAAGCCGCTGCATCACAGGCCTTCCAGGTATTGGGTGTATAGCCAGGTTAGGCCGACGCCGAGGATTAGGCCCAGGGCCAGGCCGGCCACGTCGGCTCCCAGGCCGGCCGATAGCGGCGCGAAGTCCGGGGCGTCTCCGGTTCCGGCCATATTCCACCGGTGGACGCCTGCTTCCGTCGCGTAGAGCAGCCAGCGGGTGAAGAACCAGCCGACCAGGGTTCCGCCGCCAGTCAGCAGCCCGTAGCGCCGCAGGCGTTCGCCCAGCGGGGCGCCGTGCAGGTACGACTCGGTCTGTCGGGCGAGACGTTCGGCCAACTGGCGGCGGCGGGCGGCATCTGAGGTGTCGGCATCCGACAGCACGTCGTCAGCCCACCGGTTTCGCTCATAGGTGCTGTGGTGGTGGGCGCTCTGTCGGTAGAACTCGCGGTCTGACTTGATCTGGAGAGCCGCCTCACGCTCGATGATGGGCCGCGCGTAGGCGGCGGCGTCCAGCGGGCTGAAGCGCGGCAGCATCCGCCTGTAGAGACCGGGAAATCCCGCGCCGAACGCCAGGGACAGCAACGGGATTCCAAAGAAGGCCAGCAGCCCCACGGTGTCGCCGGCCATCTGCGGACCGGCCTGCATCCAGACGACGGCCACGATGAACGCGGCCACGACCAGCCAGACCGCGGCGGTTTCAAGCAGGTAGACGCGCCGAGGGGCCAGGTCGATGAAGGTGTCCAGCGCGCCGGCGCGACGCCAGCGGTTGCGGGTGACCAGCGCGATCCCCGCGCCCGCGATGCCCAGGGCCCAGGTGGTCACGAGAATCGTCGGGATGAGACTGGGAAGTGACCCCTGGTCAGACTCAGCGGGCGCCGGCGTTGCGGGTCCGGCAGGCTCCAGGGGCGTCTCCACGAGCATTGACACGATGCCGCCGAGTCCCACGAACAGGAGGAGCGCCGCGAGACCGACAACCGCCATGACGGCCCCGACCACAAAGCCCGCCCAGACGATGTCGCGCGGGGCGGCTAACGCGGCTCGCACGCGGTACTGATAGGTCTCGTACGCGGTGACGGCCTGGGAATGCGGGTAGCCGGCGTAGACCAGCGCCTGCTGGGCGGCGCGGATGTCGTCGCGCGAGTCGCGTTGGGGGTTGGAGAACCACGGCATGCAGCCAATCCCCGCCCGTCGGGCCGCGCGCCCTCGTTCTTAAGAGCGGCGAACCAGTTTGCCCTCGCTACTTTACGACGCCGGGACCCTAGAGCGGCGTTCCAATCGGCCCCCACCTCCCGGGCGCGGTGTTTGGCCTAGCGCCGCCGCCGGCCGCTCCTGGAGGTGTCCAGTCGGGCCAGGACTTCGTCGGCCCAGGCGCTGCGGTCGTAGTAGGCGCGGTGAAATGTGCCGCGCCCGTGCGTCTCACGCTCTGAGTCGATCTGCAGGGCCACCTCAAGCTCGATGATCGGACGTGCATAGGCGGCGGCGTCGAGCGGGCTGACGCGGGGCAGGAGCCGGCGGTAGAGGCCTGGAAACACGGCGGAGAAGAAGAAGGCCAGCATTGGAATCCCGGCAAAGGCCAGCATCACGATTGCGCCGGTGACCATCTCTTCGTCGCCTCGCCACCGGACGGCCAGGACCATGAGGGCGCCGATCCCCACCCAGACCGCCACGGTCTGCAGCAGATAGGTCTGGCGGGGGGCGACGTCGCTGAACGTCACCAGCACACCCGCACTCCGCCAGCGGCCGCGCGTGACGAGCGCGTTGGCCGCGCCGGCCACGCCGAGAATGACCATGGACGTTCCCGCCGGCAGCACCAGGTCGAGCGGCGACCGGTCTGAAGTCCCGGCATCGTCGGTCCCGGGCACGACCATCGGTCCTGTCGGACCTCTCGAGGGGACCCCGGAACCGAATATCACAACCAGCAGGAACGACAACACGCCCGCCGTGAGCATCAGGGCGACGGCAATGGCGACGCCTGCCAGGAAGCCGGCCCTGAGCGTGTGGCGAGGCGAGGCCAGGGCGGCCCGCACGCGGTACAGGTACGCGTTGTACTCGGTGGCGGCCTGGGACCGCGGGTAGCCGGCGAACGCCAGCGCCTGGTGAGCAGCAGCGATGTCTTCGAGCGAGTCGCGCCGGGGGTCCGAGAGCCAGGGCATGAGCTACCGCCGCCGTCGGTCTACCGCAGGCTCCAGCAGCTTGGCACATGGCCCGGCGCGCTGCGTCTGCTCGGGGACCGTGCCTCCCTGAGCCTCAGCGTCCACTCACCACCGACTCATCCTCGGCAACACGCCGAGCGGGCCGTCGGAGCGCGGAGCCCGGCCGACTCCTGCGAGTCCGCGAGTTCAGAGAATTCACGTCGAGGCGCTGAGCATCTCTAGCCGTTGGCGAGCGGCTTGGCGACTTCGAAGGTCATGCGGTGCATTTCGTTGCCGTCGAGGAGGAGGTGGGCGGAGTGGGGGCCGTAGCGGTCGAAGGTGAGGTTGTCGAAGTTGACGACCAGGGTGGCGGTGGTTTCGAGGCGGTCGATCGGGTCGGTGAACTCGACGTCGCCCTGCACGGCGGCGATCTCGGAGCCGTCGGCGTCCATGATGACGACGCGGGCTTTTTTGGCGCCGATCTCGGTCTTGTGGGCGCGGAAGCGGGCGACGACGCAGAGGCGGGGATGGCGGGCGGGCAGGCTGGGGGCGTGAATCTGGTCGAAGCCGATGCCGATGGCCACGACCTTGGAGGTGCTGTCGGCGTAGTCGCAGATGAAGGCGAAGTCCAGTTGCACGGGTTAGCTGTTTCGGTGCGCGGGACCGGAATGGTGGCAGCGTCCGGATAGCCCGCGGCCGTAGCAACGCGGCGTACGGTGTGACCGCGTGCTCACAGGTTCTGGAAATAGCGGGCGTAGATCCAGGTGATGAGGAGGCCCAGGGCCAGGCCAACGGCCAGGCCGACCGGATCGATCCAGGCGGCCGGCGGCGGTGGGTTCTCGAAGCCGGAGGCGATGATGTCGCGGCCGCTGCGGCCCATGATGGCCCCGCCGCCGCTGAAGCGTCTGACGGAACTGAAGAAGACCAACCAATGCAGCATGCGCCAGCCGATGATGGTGATCAGGGCGATTAGCAGCCCGTAGATCAGCAGCCGTTGGCCGCGCGGCGCATCGTGGCCGGCGGCGAGGCGGTCGACGTCACGCTCCGCCTGCTGCCGGCGCTCCGCCTCCGCACGGTGACGTTGGGTTCGGGATGGCCGGCGTGGATTCTCGGTGAAGGTGTCCAGCGGATCGGCAAACGGCCGGTGCACGCGATCACGGTCCGCTCGGCGCCTGGAGCTCATGGTGACCGGGGTGGCGGTGCCGACCGGGCGATCATAGGCCCTCGAAGTAGCGGGCGTAGAGCCAGGTGAGGCCGAGGCCGAACACCAAGCCCAGGAGCAGGGCGATGACGCCTACCTCCGCCCCTAAGTCCGAATTGTCGAACGGCCGCATGATCCAGGCGAGGCGTTGAATAAAGAGCCAGCCGGCCACGGTGAGCCCGCCCGTGATCAGGGCGTAGCGGGCGAGGCGGCGCCCGCCCGACATGCCGTGTGAATAGGACCCCGACCGTCGGGCGATGTCGCGGGCCCGTTCGCCGCGGCGCTGCGCCTCGGCGAAGTAGCCCTGGGAGTCGGCCCCCAGGATCTCGTCGGCCCAGCGGTTGCGGTCGTAGGCGGTGCGGTCGTAGCCGCTGGCGCCGTAGAAGTCACGCTCGGTCTTGATCTGTTGGGCGGCCTCGCGTTCGATGACTGGCCGGGCGGCCGCGGCGGCGTCCACGGGACTCATCCGGGGCAGGATCCAGGCGTAGAGCTTGGGGAACCAGGCCGCGAAGGCGGCCGCACCGACGGGGATTCCGAAGAAGGCCAGCATCTGGGCCACGGTGGCGCCCAACCGCGGTCCGGCCATGGCCCAGACGATGAGCACGATGAGCCCGGCCACAGCCAGCCAGACGACGGCGGTCTCAAGGAGATACCGACGGCGCGGGCGCAGGTTGCCGAACGTCTGCAGGACGCCGGCGCGACGCCAGCGATTGCGCGTGACGCGCGACATGCCCGCCCCGGCCAGGCCCAGCACGGGCGCGGTCACCGCAACCGCCGGCAGGACCCCAAGCGGCGATCCGGGGTCCGGGTCGGCCTGCGGGGCCGAGGGTGCGGCGGGGACGAATTCGTCAGGAGTCCCGGAGTCTCCGGTAGCGCCCATCACCAGGCCAAGACCGCCCAGCGCGAGGGTCAGCACCAGCAGCGCACCAATAACCATGGACGCGCCGGTCAGGAATCCGGCAATGGCGGCATGGCGCGGGGCGGCCAGGGCGGCGCGGACACGATGCAGATGGGTGGCGATCGCAGTGACTGCATCGGCGTGCGGATAGCCCGCGTACACCAGGGCCTGCTGAGCCGCGCGGACGTGCTCGCGCGAATCGCGGTGCGGATCTCTAATCCACGACATGCCCAGGCCTTATCAGCCGCCGCGTCAGGCGGCGGATCGGCACATTCTAGGCGGCGTCTGACATCGGACGATCAGGCACCGAGCCCGCGAGCCGCGACGACCTGACGGTTGCCGGGTCCAGGCGGCTCCGGAGCGCGGACATTCACGGACATCTGCCGCGGCTTCGAGTGGAGGCATGGCGAGCCGGGACCTCGGGAGTCCGGGCGGCGAGGGTGCGAGGGGACGGGCCAGCCGAGGAGGTTGGAGGCGGTGAGCTTGACCCTCGGCACGGGCCGCTTGACAATCGCGGGCTGCCCGGAGGGTTGCGAAACGACCCCGCAGGGTCTGAGGGCACTGATGACCGACGAGACGTCCGGAACGCCGTATTACACGATCGGCTTCAGTGAGAGCATGCTCCAGCATCTCAGGCGGCACACGGCGCACACGCACGCCGCGCATCTGCTCCCCCATCTCACGCCCGGCCTGCGGGTGCTGGACCTGGGCTGCGGACCGGGCTCCCTGTCGGTTGGCCTGGCCGAAGCGATAGCCCCCGGGGCGTTGTACGGCGTCGACATGGAGCCGTCGCAGGTGGACCTGGCGAGGTCGGTCGCCGAGGCGGGCGGACACGACAACGCGACGTTCCAGGTTGCCGACGTGACGGGGCTTTCATTCGATGACGATTACTTCGACGTCGTGCACGGCCACGCCATCCTTGTGCATGTTCGCGATACGCAAGCCGTGCTTGCCGAGGCGATGCGGGTTCTGAAGCCCGGCGGCCTGATTTCCATGCGGGAATGGGTCCTCGACGGCTCGTTTCTCGCGCCAGACTTCGAGGTCACCGGCGACGCCTGGGTCACGCTGGCGGAACTGATTACGGCGGATGACGGGCACCCCAACATCGGGCGGGACCTGAAGCGGCATGTGCTTGAGGCCGGGTTCACCGACGTGCGGCCGACGGCTTCGTTCACGTCGTACACGACAGCCGAAGATATCGGCTACTTCTCCCACGTCATCGAGAACTGGTTCCTGTCGGCCGATATTCGCGACTCGGCGACGGCGTACGGCGTGGCGACGCAGCAACACCTGGACAACCTGGAGCACGCGCTGAAGCGGTGGATGCGCCACCCCGGCGCCTTTGGCGCCGTGGCCTACGGCGAGGTCATCGCCCACAAGCCGCAGGGCTAGTCAGTACACCCCGTGCGGCGGCCACTGGTTGACAGCCGGGGCGGGGGCAGTTGCGAGGGCCTGCCTTAGCAGTCGGCGAACCCGGCGGGCGGAGCTTTCGCGTAATCCAGGGTTGGTTGCCCGGAAGACCCTCACCCCAACCCTCTCCCACGGGGAGAGGGAGAAAGAGCCGACCTGCATTTGAGGGCGCGGGGCGTTTTGCAAAGGTCCCAGGAGAGGGGAACGAACGGCGGCTTCTCGAAGGGATTGATGCCGCGCACCCGGCGGCGGCGACGGCACCAGCCTCTCCCCGAGGCGAGACAAGAGGCTGCTCCTCCAGGACGAGGGGTTATGCACAGGCCTCCTGGGCGGAGAGTCCTTCGCCAGGCTGAAACGCTGCCTCCGAGCCCAATCGGAAGGAACGGATCCGGGCCGGGTCGCCCAGCGGAAACGATGGCCTACGGGCTTGTGGGTTCCCGTTGCTTAGGGGGCGCCTCCGGATGTGCTGATTAAGGGCATGGTTACGGGGGCGTCGGGGGTGAGGGCGGCGAGGGCGGCGGCGCGGGCCTGGAGGACGGTGGTGACGATCTGGTTGCGGGGGATGGATTGGCGGTCGGCGGCGGCGCGGGGTTTGAACTCGACGGCGGCGGCGGCCAGGGTGCGGCGGCTGACGGTGCAGCGGAAGGGCAGGCCGATGAGGTCGGCGTCGTTGAACTTGACGCCGGCGCTGTCGCCGCGGTCGTCAAGCAGCACGGAGAGGCCGGATTCTTCCAGTTCCCCGGCCAGGCGCTCAGCGTCGGCGGCGACGTCGCCGGTGCCCAACTGGACGATGTGCACGTCGTAGGGCGCGACGCTGACTGGCCAGACGATGCCGTTGGCGTCGTGGTATCGCTCCACCACCGAGGCGGCCAGGCGCCCGATGCCGATGCCGTAGGAGCCCATGACGAAGGGGTGGCGACGGCCGTCGGCGCCCAGGTACTGGGCGTCCAGCTTGTCGCTGTAGAAGGTGCCGAGCTTGAAGGTGTTGCCGATCTCGATGCCGGTCATCAGCTGCAGCGGCTCGTCGTCCTCGATGCTGCGGTCGCCGGAGCGCACCTGGGCGATGTCGCCGCGCAGGTCGGCCCGGAAGTCGCGCGGGAAGTTGACGTTGGCAAGGTGGTAGCCGGGCTCGTTGGCGCCGGCGACGAGGTTGGTGGCGGACTCGACGGAGTCGTCAACGACGACGGTGACGTTGGACAGGCCGACGGGTGAGGCGTACCCGGCAACGAGACCGGCGGCCTCGAGTTCCTGGTCGGCGGCAAGGCGCAGGTCGGGGGCTTGCAGGAGGGTGCGCAGCTTGGCTTCGTTGACTTGCAGGTCGCCGCGGATGGCGACGAAGGCCAGGGCGTCGCCGGTCCAGTAGAAGACGGCCTTGAGGGTCTGGTGGGTTTCCACACCCAGGTAGGCGGCCACATCGTCAATGGTTTCCTGGCCGGGCGTGGCGACCTTTTCGACGGGTTGCGGTTCGCCGTGGTCGAAGACGGGCTTCTGGGCCGTGGCGATCTCGATGTTGGCGGCGTAGCGGCCGGAGGGGCTGACGACCAGGGTGTCTTCGCCGGCCTCGGTGAGGCAGTGGAACTCGTGGGCGCCGGAGCCGCGCATGGCGCCGGCGTCAGATTCGACGATGGCCGGTTCGATGCCGCAGCGGCGGAAGGCGCGCAGGTAGGCCTCCATGAAGTCCTGGTAGGTGGTCTCCTGGGTCCCCAGGTCGGTGTCGAAGCTGTAGGCGTCTTTCATGGTGAACTCGCGCACGCGCAGCAGGCCGCCGCGGGGGCGCGGTTCGTCGCGGAACTTGGTCTGGAAGTGGTAGATGCTGACGGGCAGCTGGCGGTAGGACGAGGCGACCCACTGGCCGAGTTCGGTGGCGACCTCCTCGTGGGTCATGGCCAGCACCATGTCGCGGCCCCAGCGGTCCTTGAGGCGGGCCATTTCCGAGCCGACCGTGTGGAACCGGCCGGTACGCTCCCAGAGGTCGGACGGGTGGACGACGGGCATCAGGAGTTCCTGGCAGCCGATGCGGTCCATCTCCTCGCGGACGATCTGCTCGCAACGGCCATGCACCCGCCAGCCCAGCGGCAGCAGGCTGTAGATCCCCGAGCCCAGCGGCCGGATGTAGCCGGCGCGCAGGAGGAGGCGGTGGGAAACGATCGACGCCTCGGCAGGGTCGTCGCGAAGCGTGCGGGCAAAGAGCCGCGACATGCGTTGCATGGGGATAGGGCCAGGAGTGGGGACGAGAGAGACCGTTCAGTCTATCCCCGGCCGGCGGCGCGGCGTGGGATTGGAGGGCAATGTTTCACGTGAAACATTTGGCGGCAGTCGTTGAGCGCCAGTCCGTCTCGCTCGCCGGACCAGGCGGTCGCGGCTAGGCTGCGGACGACCCGCGGGGGCTGAGCTGGAGTCGCATGGACAATCTGTTTGGAGGGCCACCGGCGGCGGCTCCGCCTGATCTGGATGCGCTGCGGCGGCCGTTGCCTGATGGTGTCGAAGTTGATCTGGCGTTCGCAGCGCCGCTTCTGGAGGCATACGCGGGCGAACCAGGTTCGGCGGTATCGGATTGCGGGTGGAGCGTGTTCGGGCACTACCGGCTGGCAGCCGTGGCGGCGGCGCGGGCGGCCCAAGCCGATCCGGGCACGGCGGAGTTTGACCTGCTGGCAGGCGCGGCCCTGCGGCATGTGGCCGACAGCGTCTGGCACGCGGGCCGCTGGCTGGCCGAGGCGTTTGACCTTCGGCTGTCGCCGCGCGTGCGTCCTGATCCCGGCGGCCGTGAACTGGTTGGCCGGCTGATGTTCCTGGACCCGGCGCTGGGGTCGGCGCTGCAGGACCGGCGGATCTGGCTGGGCGATATTTCGGGTATCGGGCGGCGGGTGGCGCAGTCGCCGGTGACGTTCCGCGAGGGCGGATCGGACCGCATTCCGGGACCGGTCGGCCGCGCGCCGGTGGCCGAGGCGTTGCGCGGTCACCTGGAGGAACTGGATGGGTTTCTGCGGGACGTGGTGGCGGCCATCGAGCGTCACTCCGCCGCCGGCGGGCGTCCGCGCGAGGAGCCGGATGAGGCTTGGTTGAACGACTGAGGGGTCACAAACCTCAAGCGGCATGTGGAGCCAAGAGATAGCGGGCACTAACCCCAGAGTCTCTAAGTCGGGTCGGTCAGCCCTCGAGCTCTTTCTCGAAAGCGAACAGAGAGGTCGTCGATGTGACGCTTGTTCTTGAGATAAAAGAGATCCTCTAAGGAGCGTCCGGTGATGTTTAGCTCCAACTTAAGACGTAAAGGTTTTGAGCGAGCATCTAGGTGTTTGCTCGCCTTGTCGAGAAGTACAGAGCCTGGGATGCCAATCGCGGTTCCAATGCCTGGCAGCACACTATCGACAGCTGCACTGAGTGCTTGACCAGCTATCACCGGAGCATTAGAGATCGCATGTGGGAGCATCCGAGCGCCATGCAGCTTAAGTTGCGTAGCTCGGTTGCCCTCGGAGGTATGTTCGCTCAGGACACGGACAGCCTCATCGACGTCCTCGATGACCCTGCAATGTGCCCCAATGTTGGTCAGACGTTCGACCTCCGACTGGACAGCGGTGAGCGTATCGGACCCCGCCTGTTTTGAATGGTGGTCACTGATCACTAAGTCGGTAATGAGTTCAGT
Source organism: Chloroflexota bacterium (assembly GCA_022820025.1). GTDB lineage: Bacteria > Chloroflexota > UBA11872 > UBA11872 > UBA11872 > UBA11872. Next base: position 45,180 of record JAJEGF010000038.1, on the reverse strand, counting down.
GAATGAGATTCGCTCGCCTCGGCGTTGGGCGGGCAGCTTGCGCAGTTCCGGCAGCAGGCTCAGAGATCGCATAGCAGGATCGCTTCCACTTGCTACTAGAGGACCGACAGGACTAGTAGAACAACGGACAGAATTAGCGCTGTGAGGCTCACGGATAGAGCTACGAGGGCTACGAGAGTCGACCGCTTTAGTTGCTCCCGATAGTGCGCAACGGTTCTGTCATGCTGTCTCTGCTGCTCCACTCTGGCCTCGGCGAGCACTTCCCGGGCCGCCTTGGCAGCCGTCTTGGACAGGTCTTCATGATTGTCGATGTGCTCGTCAAGGCGCTCTTTCTGGCGGATGACGCGAGGGATGAGGGCCTGGTTGATTTTGTCCTGTTCTTCCCAGAATCGAATTCTCTCGCCGATTGACTCCTGGGCCTCCGCGAGATGATCTTCATCTGGCTGTTTGCTGCCCTGGGATTCTGTGGACGACTCAGGCCGACCGGCTAAAGACATTGCTCCGTTCCTTAAGTTCCAGCTACCACTACAGCGGCTGCTGAATCCAGTCGCTCAGAAGACAGCTTACTGGCTGCCCCTTGCGTTCTCGCACTCTGGTCACGCTCCCCGGGCGATGGTGTGGAGCCAGGGGGTTTGGGTGGGGGCGGGCCAGGTGGTTTGGTGGTGGATGGTGAAGTTGGCGGCGTGGAGGGCGGTGGTGAGGGTTTGGGGTGTGAGGTCGGTGAAGTAGCGGGGGAGGGAGCCTTGCCAGGAGGCGGTGCGGACGCCGGAGCCCTGGCGAATGACGATGTAGAGCCATCCGTCGTTCAGGACGCGGCGGAATTCGGCGAGCGCTATGGGAATGGCCGTGGGCGGCAGGTGGCCGAGGGCGGCGAAGCACCAGACGGCGTCGAATGAGGCTGCGGCGAAGGGCAGGCGGCGGAGGTCGCCCTGGGCGAGCTGACTTGCGTCGTCGAGTTGCCGGGCTTGACGCAGCATGGCGCGGGCGAGGTCGAGGCCCACGACCTCGGCGCCGGCGAGCCGGAGCAGGGCGGCGTCACGGCCAGGGCCGCAGCCGGCGTCCAGGACGCGCGGGCCGGTCCACGGCGAAGGGGCGGCCAGGCGGGTGAAACGCTCGGCCTCGTCGGCAGCCGCGTAGTCGTCGATGCGGCGGGTGTAGTCCACGGCCATGCGCTCGTAGGTGGCGCGGTGGGTGCGGACCCAGGCGTCGGGATCGTTCGGCGGGCGCTGCGGCTGATCGAGAACGTCGGTCACGGCTGCGCGTCTCCGTAGAATCGGCCCACAGCGCCTGGACCAGAGGACCGATCTATCCCCAGCCGTCCGCGACCGCCGCGTCCGCGTCGAGACCGATCATCCGGCAGCGAAGCCGACCGGCCGACGGAGGACCCGCCTCCGGTCTCTCGCGAGAGACCGTTGCCTGACCCCGGCTTGGTTGCCCGGAAGACCCTCACCCCAACCCTCTCCCAGGGGGAGAGGGAGGAAGAGCGGCCAGAGCTCGGGGGACGCGGGGGTCCTGCCGAGGTCTCTCCTGAACGCGGTGCTGACGCGCGCCCCGCGCAGCCGTCGGACGAACCGCCCGTCGAACGCGCCGAGGCGGAACCGATGACGTCAGCGGTTCCCGGGCCCGGGTCCGACGCCGAGTCTGGCGAGGACGCCGCCGGCGAACATCCGACGGAGTCGCGGTCGCTGGTCATCAGGCGTGTGCGGGGGTCGGCGGCGGATGGGGACCGCGCCGCCGGCGAGCGTGGCGGATCGACGCCGTCTCCGGTTGAGGCGCCGGGCTCGACCGCTTCGGCCGATCCGTACCGTCCACTGACGCTGAAAGAGACCCTGGACATGATCCAGGACCGCCTGCGGCGCCTGGAGGGGACCTGGCGGGGGACGGGGCTCACGATCCTGAGCGTTGCGCTGATGGGGGCGCTGACCTGGGGCCTGGTATCGGTGGTGGTGCCATGGTCGGGCGGGATTGTGGAGTCGGTCCAGGCCACGCTGACGCTGGACGTGGGCTGGCCGGCGATTCCGGCGCCCGACGATCCGCGCGTGCGCGGTTCGACCAGCCTGGTGGCGGCGGCCTGGGTGGGCGCGCCACTGGTTCTGGGCGTGTTCTGGTTTACGGCGGCCTATCACCTGGACCGCGCCAGCCGGCGGGCGTTTCGCGTGGTGGACGACGGCCTGGAGCGGCAGACGATTGGCTATTCGGTGATGGCCATCGGTCTGATTTTTCCGCTGATCATCCTGGGCCTGGCGGGCTCGGCCTGGGGGCTGTTTGCCCTGATCACCTGGGCCGCGGAGGGCGAGGCCTGGGGCACGGCCGGCACGCTGATCGCGCTGCTGGCGGCATTTGCCGTGGTGGTGCGGGCGGCCAACGCCGTGCTGGACCGCCGGTTCGGCGGCTGACGCGGGCGGTTCGCTGATGACATCGACCCTCGGTACGCCTGCACCAGCGCCGGGGTTGAAGGCTCGCCTGATCGGGCTGGCACGCAGCAGCCGACCGCGGCAGTGGCCGAAGAACCTGCTGGTGCTAGCGGCCGTGCTGTTTTCGGGCGAGTACGACCAGGGTTCCAGCTTGCTGGCGGCCGTGACGGCGGCGGCCATCTTCACGCTCGCCACCGCGGGCCTGTACCTGCTGAACGACGCCATTGACGCGCCGCGCGACCGCGAGCATCCGGCGAAGCGTTTTCGTCCCGTCGCAGCCGGGCTGGTGCCGGTTGGCCTGGCTCTGGGTGTCGGGATCGTTGTCGCGGCGGCGGCGGTGGCGCTGGCGACGGTCCTGGCCTGGCCGTTCGGCGCGGCGCTGGCGGTGTACCTGGGCCTGCAGGTGGGCTATTCGCTGGTGCTCAAGCACCTGGTGATCCTGGATCTGCTGGCTATCGCGATTGGCTTTGTGATTCGGGCGGTGGCCGGCGCGCTGGTGATCGAGGTGCCGGTCTCGCCCTGGCTCTATATCTGCACGTTCCTGCTGGCGCTGTTCCTGGCCGTGGGGAAGCGCTGGGCCGAGCTTGCCGGTGACGCACGGTCTTCCGCGGCCCGTCCCGTGCTGGACCGCTATACGGCGGAGTTTCTGCACACGCTGGTCGTGATTACGGCCGCGGCGGCGCCGCTGAGCTATGCCCTGTACACGTTTTCCGCACCCAACCTGCCCGCGAACCACCTGATGATGATTACGGTTCCGATCGTGTTGTACGGGATCTTGCGCTATGTCTACCTGTTGCAGAACAACGGATCCGGCGAGGAGCCCGAGCGCGTGCTGTTAGGCGATCCGGGGATCCTGGCGTCGGTTGTTGTGTGGGTCGCCGTGAGTTGGGCGATCCTGCAGTTTGGCGGGGCGTAGGGTCGGGACGGACGGGACTCCAGAGGGTTCGCGGTCGCGGGGCCAGGGCAGGCCCCACACGGGACGCTCCTACGAATCCAGGGTTGCCCCGAGCACCAAGCGGTCGTTTTCCGGGTCGTCAACGAGTTCGAAGTCCACCCAGCGGTCCTGGGTGATCATCAAGCGCAGGCGGTCAGGCTGGCGTTCGCAGCCCAGCGCCTCCTCGGGCGTGATGTCCATGCGCCGGCAGGCATCGGCATACAGGTCACTGAGCGAAACGCGTCGTCGGGAAGCCAAGTGGTCACCAGTTTCTAGCGGCAAGCGGGCGCTTCTGAAGCGCCGGCGGCCCATTGTCCACAATCCCGCAGCGCCCGCGCGACGCCGTACGAACCGTTGACGCCCGGCGGGGCGCCTTTCTAGACTCACCGGTAGCGGCGCTGCGTGTGATTTCCGCGCCGACCCAAGGATTTTTTTCGCGAGGTCGCGCCGCCACCCGATCCGAGGAGCAGTCAGCCGTGCCCGAACGTCATCGCCTGGCGGCGGAACCCCGCACCGTCCTGGGTAAGAAAGTGCGACGCCTGCGGCGGGAAGGCGTGATTCCGGCCAACCTGGTGCAGGCAGGGCATGCATCGATTGCGATGCAGGTGTCGGAGCGGGCGCTGGCCGACCTGGTTCGCGCCCAGGCGACCGGGCAGTTGGTGGACCTGGAGTCATCGGACATCAGCGAACCGGTGCTGATGGACTCGGTGGAGATCGACACGCTGACGAACCGCCTGGTGCATCTGACGCTGCGGAAAGTCGACCTGACGAAGGCGATCAACGTGATGGTGCGGGTGCAGCTGGAGGGTCGCGCGCCGGCTAGCGACAACTCGGAGCTGGTGGTGCTCCAGCTCCTGCAAGATGTTGAAGTTTCGGCCCTGCCAACCGAGATTCCGTCCAGCCTGATCGCGGATGTTTCAAATCTGATTGACGTGGGCGACGAAGTCGTCGTGGGAGATCTGAGGGCCGAGGACGGCGCCTACGAGCCGCTGGACGATCCGGACGTCATCGTTGTTCAAGTGACGGCGGCGCGCACGGTGGAAGAGGACGAGGAAGAGGAAGACCTGGACGAGGTCCTGCTGGAGGAAGGCGCGGAGGAAGGCGTGGAGGCGCCGGAGACCGCGGGCGAGGCCAGCGAGCAGCCGGCTACGGGCGCCTAGGCAAGGCGCGCTCCGCGTCAGGACCTGGTGCGTCACCAAAGAGATATTGGGCGCCGGCGCCGGCGCGGGCGGCCCGGTCGGCCGGATTGAAGAGCGCGCAGCTCTCGAGCGACAGGCAGCCGCAGCCGATGCACCCGGACAGACGGTCGCGCAGCGCCTGGAGATCGGCGATGCGCCGGTCCAGCGAGCCGCGCCAGGTCTGTGACAGCCGCTGCCAGTCGTGTCGGTCAGGAGTCCGCGCTTCGGGTAGCTCGTTGAGCGCGATCCGTATCTCCCGCAGGGTGAGTCCGAGGAGCTGAGCGGCGCGGATGACCGCAATGCGCCGCAGCGTTTCCCGAGTGAAGCGGCGCTGGTCGCCCGCCGTGCGCTCGGACGAGATTAGCCCGAGCGACTCGTAGTAGCGGAGCGCGGACGTGCGGACGCCGCTGCGGGCGGCGGTCTGGCCGATGGTGAGCTTGGCGGGTAGCGCCGGCATGGTTCTTCCTCAGAAAGGGCTTGACTTCAAGTGTACTTGAAGTTTCAGAATGAGCTTACAGGTCACTGAAGACTCCCGAAGGAGTGAACCGATGCCGCCATCCCTGAGGACGTACGAGGGCCTGCCCGCCTTGATGACGCTGATGACCGGCGATGAGAAGCACGGACGCGCCTCCGAATCCACGCTGGATGTGCTGTGGGTCCTGTATGACCGGGTGCTGACGGTGGATCCGCACGCGCCAGACGATCCGGACCGCGACCGGTTCCTGCTCTCCAAGGGACACGGGCCGATGGCCTACTACGCCGTGCTGGCGGCGAAAGGGTTTATCCCGCTTGAGGCGCTGCCCACGTTTGGACGGTACGACTCGATGCTTGGCCAGCACCCGGACCGCTCGCTGATCGCGGGCGTGGAGCTCTCCAGCGGATCGCTGGGACATGGCCTGCCGATCGCGGTGGGCGTGGCCGCGGCGCTGGACCTGAAGGGACGTGCCGGGCCACGGGTCTTCTGCCTGGTTGGCGACGCGGAGCTGGATGAAGGCAGCAACTACGAGGCGATGGCGCTGGCCGGCCGCCTGCAGCTGGGCAGGTTGACGGTGTGCGTGATTGACAACCGTTCGGCGACCCACGGCTGGCCGGGCGGTATCGACGAGCGGTTCCGACTCGAGGGCTGGTCCGCCGCAACCGTCGACGGTCGGGACCACGACGCCATCGTGGCCGCCTTGTCGGCGCCCCACCCGGACCGCCCGCGCGTTGTCGTAGCCGAGGTGGAACGGAAGGGATAGCGCAGATGCTGACGATGCGGGAGCGATTCATGCACGTCTCCGGCGCGTTGCTGGACGAACGGTCCAACCTGGCCGTGGTGTTGGCCGACATTGGCTACGGGTACTTTGCGGACGCAGGCGTGGTGGCGCGTCATCCCGGGCGAGTGCTGAACGTCGGGATCCGGCAGCAGCTGCTGGTTGGCTTTGCCGCCGGACTGGCGATGGAGGGCTTGCGGCCGATTGTGCATACGTACGCGCCGTTTCTGGTGGAGCGGCCGTTCGAGCAGGTCAAGCTCGACTTTGGCCACCAGGGGTTGGGCGCGGTCTTCGTCTCCGTTGGGGCGTCTTACGACGCCGCCGCGGCGGGGCGAACGCACCAGGCGCCGGAGGACGTTGCCCTGATGTCGACGCTGCCGGGGTGGCGCGTGCACGTACCCGGCCATCCGGACGAGGTGGAAGCGATTCTCCGTTCGACGGCCGCCGGCACGGGACTCGATTACATCCGTCTCGCGGAGTCGGTCAATCCCGAAGCCGTGCCCGATGGCAGCGGCCTGACGCCGATCCGGCGAGGATCGACGAGGGCCGTGACGGTTATCGCCGTGGGTCCGAGCCTGGGGCCGGTTCTGGAAGCCACCGCCGACCTGGATGCGACGGTCCTCTACACATCAACCGTCAGACCGTTCGATGCGGACGGGCTGCGGATGTTCCTGGCCGCACCCGCCGTGGTTCTGGTGGAGCCGTACCTGGCCGGGACGTCGTCGGCCGAAGTCTCGGCGGCGCTCAAGGATTCACCGCATCGCCTGCCGGCGCTGGGCGTCGCCCGCCGAGAGCACCGGCATTACGGCAGCCGTTGGGAGCACGACCGGGCGCACGGCCTGGACGCGGCGGGGATTCGTGGGAGCGTGGCCGACTTTCTGGCTTCGGCGGCGCGAGGACGCTAGACGATGGTGGGGGCGGCGAACTGGCGGCCGAGGGCTTCTTCGAACTCGGTCTGCGCGACGAGGACGACCGAGTCGCCGGCGTGGAGCCGCGTGGTGGGCGAGGGAAGCACGGCTTCGCCATTGCGCAGGATGACGCTGATGCGCCCGCCCTGCTCCGGCAGTCTGAGTTCCTCCGGCGTTGAGCCGTCCGCGGCCGAACCCTCGGCGACGGTCATTTCCACCAGTTCCAGGCCGGCGCTGCGCAGGCGCATGAGGTGGACGACCGGGGCGACGCTGACGTCGCGCTCGATCATGGTCATCACCAGGTCGGTGGCGTTGACGATGGCCTCGATGCCAAGCGTGCGAAAGGTGTCGCTGTTCTTGGGGTTGTTGATGCGGGTGATGGTGCGGGCGCGACCTTCGGATAGGGCCTCGCCAAGCTGGCAGATGACGATGTTGTCCTCGTCGTCGCCGGTGACCGCGATCAGCAGGTCGGCCCGGCCGATGCCGGCATCAATCAGCCAACGGCCCTCGGAGGCGTCGTGCGGAACGACGGCGTCGCCGATTTCGTCCTGCAGGGCCCGAGCCTTGCCGGGGTTGGATTCCATGACCACGACCTCGTGGCGCTCAGCCATGAGGTCACGCGCGAGCTGACCGCCAACCTTGCCGCCGCCGGCGATGATGACGAACACAGGGAATTAGCTTCCGTTTTCCGCTGAGCCGTTGGGCTGGTGCGGCTCCCAGCCAAGGACCTGCTCGAAGGCGTCGCCAACGATCGTGGTGGAGGGAATCGTCTCGAAGCCCAAGCGTTCGAAGGCTGAGGCCCGCACGGAGTCCTTGACGCGGGCGATGGCGCGCTTGACCTTGAATCGTTTGCGAGCCAGCTGCACGGCGATGAGGTTGGAGTTGTCGCCGTAGGTGGTGGCGATCACGGCGTCGGCGCGCTCGATGCCGGCGGAGACGAGGCAGTCCTCGTCAATGGCGTGGCCGACGATGGTGGTGCCGGCAAAGCCGTCCGACAGCCGGTGGAAGGCCGCGCGGTCGCGGTCGATCACCACCACGGAGTGACCCTGCTCGCACATGCGGCTGGCGATCTCGGCGCCGGCGCGCCCGCAGCCGATGACGATGGCGTACACCGCGATCTGACCCTCTATGCATTCCCGAAAAAGTGTAAGGCGGCCATAGTACGCAAGCGCTCGCCGGGTGGGGCATGCTGCGGCGAATCTTGCTCGTCGAGGACGCCAGCCGATGCTCTACGAACTGCGTATCTACGAGATTCTGCCCGGCCGCATGGACGCCATCATGGCCCGCTTCTCCCAACACACGATGCGGATCTTCGAGCGCCTGGACATCGAGGTGGTGGGGTTCTGGCAGGAGGTGGTGGGCCGCAGCGACCGGCTGGTCTACATCACCCGCTTTGACAGCCAGGCCGACCGCGAGGCCAAGTGGACGGCCTTTCAGTCCGACCCGGAATGGCAACGCGTGCGAGCCGAAACGGAAGCCAGCGGGCAGATCGTGGCACGGGTGATCAACAGCTATATGACGCCGACGGGGTTTTCGCCGATGACGTAGGGCCACGCTCTCTGCCTCGTCAGTCGCGGCGTGATTCAGGGTGCACTCTTGTCGGCCCGGGAGTCTGTCTGCGCCGCTCTGGCCTCGGCCAGCCGGGCCCGCACATCGCGAGCGACTTCAGCGACCTCCTTCGCGACTTGGGAGGTCTTTCCGAGTTCATGCTGGAGGGCGGTGATCAGGGGCAGTAGGAGGTGAGTTGCGGGCGAGGCCTGAAGCAGGCGGAGGGCCGCAGACGGTTCAAGGGCGGCAACCAAGGGAGTCAGCGCCTCACTCGTGCCGGGCAGAAGGCTGCCGTGCTTGGCCAGGCTCTCCAGTAGCCACGAGCAATCAGTCAGGCTAATCGTTCGACCGAATTGATCCAAGACGAGGGCCTTGCTTATCAGAATCATTGCTGTCGTGCCGTTCTGCTGAAGTTCCAAGTCCATGCCGAATTGCGTCAACGCCTCGTCAAATGTGCGAGCGCACTGTCAAGCAGATTAAGCCGAACTAAGGCCAGTCCCTTGCTATGAAGAAGGCCGGCCAAAATGCCGTTAGGGATCGGAGCATCGAGAGTGTCGACTTGCGCCAATGCGCGATTGAAGGAATCAAGAGCCAGGGCCGGACTTTCCACGACGAATAACGCCGAGCCTTTAACCCAAAGCGCAGATACCGAAAGCACCGCCGCGGAGACATCCCGGTCTGTTTGGTACTTGCCCACGACTTCCTCGCAAGTAACGATAGCTTCGTGGCTGCGGCCAAGCTGAATGAGCAGCGACGATTTGCTTGTTAGGGCGGCACCTACTTGCAGTTCGCTTCCGGCGCGACCAGATCCAGGACTCTCAATCACTTGGTCGTAGAGCCCGATAGCATCGTCGTACCTTCCCATTTCCTGAAGGGCATTCGCCTCGTTCAGCAGGGCGCCGGCAATCTCCGGGCCACTCATCTCGGGAAGAACATTGAAGTCATACGATGACTCCAGGAGACTGTCGATTATGTCTCCAATCTCAGATGGCGAATACAGGCACACCATGAACTCGATCAAAGCTTGAACGACACAGTCAGTGCCCGTGCTTCGGCGGAGCAGGTAGTAGATGTTGTAGAGGCGCTCGGTGAGGTAGTACTGGCGTCGGCGTGGGGTGCCGCCTTCGATTGAGACCGCACCGCGTGCGACGAGGCGCTTCAGCTGAGCGCTACAAGCGTTCGTGTTGAGGCGGGCGAGATTGGCGATCTCCCTGGTCGTTGATGGCTTCCAAAGGCGGGCCAGAGCAAGGTAGACACGCCGCTCCTGGGCAGGCAGGGACTCAAGATGACTCTTGAAGTACTCGGTGTGGTCGTCGACGAGGTCGAGGAGGTTCTCCATGAGGTCGCGGAAGGAGCGGTCGGCACCGAAACGGGCGATGATAGAGAGGAGGCGCGCGTTGCCGCCGGTGAGGATTTCGAGGGGGCGCACCGCGTTGGCAGTGGAAGGCTTGCCGGCTACGGTGTCCCAGAGGGTCTCGCATTGCGCGGTGTCAAGGGGATGCAGGGTGATAATGCGGAAGAGGTCGTAGAGGGCATGACTAGGGTTTTCGATTTCGTCGAAGCGGCTGGTGGCGCTGCCGAAGAGGATGACGCGGGGCTCGGTCTGGAGGGTCTGGCGAAGTCGCCAGCCGACATCGGGATCGTTGATGTCGTCGAAGAGCATGTTGAGGTTTTCGACGAGCAGTACCAGACGGGTCTCGTGGCGATCCGCGAAGTCGAGCAGGGAGCCGATACAGCGGTCGGCCAAGGCTTGATCGTCAGTGACGGTTCGGAGCTCTTCGTAGGTAAGGCGCAGGTTGTCGCGTGCCTCGCCGGGCGCCTGATCGGCCAAGCGGCCCAGGCACTCGAGCCAGAATTCTCCGCACGTCGTGACTTCGTAGCTCTCCTCGGGATAGGTGACTGGAAAGAGTCCGATAAGAGCAGGGTTACGCCTTACTTCGGCCGCAACCCTAAGCAGCAGGTGCGTCTTTCCGCTTCCGCGGGGTCCAATGACGAGCGAGTGAGGGCTGGAGCTGGCGTCACTCTCACACAGGGACTCGACGAGCGAATCGAACTCCGCAGTTCTGACACAGAATGATGCAATGATCTCGTCGTCGCTCAGGAAGCCGGGGTTGTATTTCTTAACTGCTACCGCCATTGCAGCTAATTCCTTCTATATGGGGCGATCCCCGATGGGAGTGAAGAATCGGCCGTGTCGCGCACGCCACCAGTCCTCAAGGAGCCTTGAAACGAATCTGTACCCGTCGGGCCGGACTTCGAGATAACCGTCGTGTTCCAGCGAGTAGAGCACGACTTCAATGGGCACTGCGTTGCCGGCGCCCGATGACGCAAGCGCATCGTGGTAGCGCCGGATCGCGCTGTCAGTCAGGTGGCCTTCATTGACGGCGGCTTCGGTGAGCAGAGCGAGCGCCGTGGTGTAGCCGTCGTCCCCAAGAACTAAGCGCAGCCGGCCCTCGTAGTGCTCCAGGTCGACCTGTCCGCGAACTCCCAGGAAGTCGCGTTCGTATACCTGCCGGATGTCGTCCGTCGTCGCTGCGTTCCTGTCCATCCGGCGGAGGTGTTGATGCAGGTAGTCGAAGAACTGCTGGACGTGGTGCGGGACGCAGCATCGCAGTCGTCGGCAAATCTCTGCTCGCGCTTCTTCCCGAAGATCCAGGTCGTAGGTCTGCGCCAGGGCGGCGAGGCATTGGCTTGACGTGTCGTGGCTCCAGGGGTGCAATTCAAGGGACGGGTAGATGTTGGCGTGGGCGCTGAGTCCGGCTTGGCGAAGTATGGGTTCGAGGCCGACGCTGCCAGAGAGGACCAGAATCACCGCCCCGCGATGGTCCTGGGCATTCTTCCGGAGCCAGGCGAGAAACTCGTCCGTTGCGGCCGTCCGCTTCGGGGTCACGCGGTAGTCAGAACCCTTCAGGAGACGGTTGACCAGAATGGGAAGTTCGTCAATTGCCAATACGACCGGCTTGTCGCTCGCCGCCAGCGCGGCGAATACCTGATCGCCCTGCCGTTGCCAGTTTCCGGAGTCGATGCCGGCGCGCAGCTTGATCTTCAGTTCGGAAACGCCAATCTCGTCGATGCGATCACGAACATCCGCCAGACGATTGGCGAAGCCGGACAGGATGCGATTCCATGCTCGCTGTACCGGTCTCGCCCGAATAGCAATCTCGGCGACTGCGTCGGACGGGTCGTTCGCGGCTTCGAGATCGACGAAGACGGTGGTGTAGTGCCCTTCGTCCTCCAATTGGCGCAGGAATTCGCGCACCAGGCTGGTCTTACCCATGCGGCGTTGCGCGGTCAGGAGGGTGTGGGTTCCGTTTTGGACGCGCTCCCGTAGGTCCTCGAGTTCAGCCTTGCGGTCGAAGAAGCGGTCGCCGTCGACCCAGTTGGCGCCAGCTTTTCTGAGTTGAGTGGTCATGGGCCGACCGTAGCATGCCAACAACCTTGTTGGCAACAGGATTGTTGGCAAATGTGGCGGCGCGGCTGGGGAAGGCTTTAGGAGCGGCCGCGCGATTCGACGGGCCGGGGCCAACGGGCCGGTAGGTGAAAAATCCCGGCTGCAATCATTGATCTGCCAAGCGATCTTCTGTTGGGGAAGATGCGGGCCATGCGGTCCAGATCAAGGCACCCCGACATCCAGCGGGAGCTTGGATACCTGGTGGGCACTCTGGCCTCCGCGATGCGAACCGGGCTTGACCGGGAGTTGGCCTCGTTCAATATCTCGTCCGCGCAGTGGGCGATCCTCGATGCGTGCCATGAAGGGGAGGCGGACACGCTGACGAGCCTGTCGCGCGTTATCCCTCTCGACTCCGCATCCATCAGCCGACACGTCGACAGGCTGGTGCGGGTGGGCCTTGTTCATCGAAGTCGCAGCACGCGGGACCGACGTCTCGTGCGACTGTCCCTGACCGACGCGGGGAACCGCTTGGTGCCGGAACTGGCCCAGCGAGTCCAGGCCAATAACGCAAAGTTTCTGGCCGGCATTACCAAGCATGAGCAGGAAGCCATGATGCGGACGATTCAGCGAATGCTGGAAAGCGCACAGGCCGCGGTGTACGACGGGGATAGCTAGCCGGCACGCCGCGACGGGGACGGACGAGGCGTTACCGACCGGTGCCTTGTCGCGGAGGTGGTGCTCCTAGCCGCCGGCCTCTCGGGCCATGGCCTCGGCGAAGTCGTCGGGTTCGTAGAGCGGGCGGACTTCGACTTCGCTGGGGCCGGACATGGGGTTGGGGCAGCGCTTGACCCATTCGATGGCCTGGTCCATGTCCTTGACCTGCCAGAGCCAGAAGCCGGCGACCAACTCGCTAGTTGGGTCGAAGGGACCGTCCATGACGGTGCGGCTGTCGCCTTCAAAGGCCACGCGCTTGCCCTGGGACGTCGGTTTGAGGCCGTCGCCGTCGAGCAAGATGCCGGCGTCGAGTACTTCCTGGTTATAGGCGGCCATGGCCTGGATGAGTTCCGTGGAGGGCATGACGCCAGCTTCGCTGTCCTCAGTTGCCTTGATCAGGACCATAACGCGCATCGTCGTGTCCTACCTGTCTCTCGTGGCTTGCCTGGTCGGCCCGCGCGCATTGTCGGAAGGGGGCGTGCTGCCGACCCGAAGGTGAACGGAGGTCCCGTGTTCGTTAGTGCTCGCGCGGGGCTGAGCCAGCGGCGCCGGTGGTCGGTGGACCCAATCGGATTCGAACCGACGACCTCCTCAATGCCATTGAGGCGCTCTTCCAGCTGAGCTATGGGCCCGCCGACAGTTTAGGCGATGGGGCGGGGTCGCTGGCGGGCTGGGCGGCGGCGTAGTCGGCGGGGGTGTTGAGGTTGAGGACGGCGAGCCGGGAGTCCACGGGGACGGAGCGCAGGCGAGGGCGGTGGCGGGTGACGACGGCGCGGAGGCCCCGGGTGGTCTCGGTGACGTGGGCGAGTTCGGGGGCGACATCGGCCGGGACGATGAGGGGGTGGCCGCCGCGGCCTTCGTAGCTGGGCCGCCAGAGGGCACTGGGATCGGTGCGCCAGGCGGCGACCAGGGGATCGAGAAGATTGGCATCTAGCGGTTGGTCGACGTTGGCCACGAGAACGCTGGTTGGGGCGCCCTGTAGAGCGCGAGCGCCGGCGGCGAGGGAGGTTGCGCGGCCTTCGCGGAATCGGGGATTGACGATGACGCGAGCAGGGGTGTCGCTCAGCGCGTCGCTCACTTCGTCCTGGAGGCTTCCGACGACCACAAGAAGTCGATCGATGGCCGGGTGGGCCGTCAGCAGGTCCGCCTGGTGTCGCACCAGGGGAAGGCTGCCCCAGGGCAGCAGGGCCTTGGGCTGGCCCATGCGGGTGGACTGGCCGGCGGCGAGCAGGATGGCGGCCAGGCGGGGCGGCGGGGCGCTCATGGCCGGCTTGGGCGAAGCGCGCGCGTGGTGGCGGTGGCGATCAGGCCGAGGCCGGCCGCCATGGCCGCCAGGGTGAGCACGGCGACGGTGCGGGCGGCGCGCAGGTCGCCAGCAAGGGCTTCGACGTGCGTCCAGAGCGAGCGGCGGTGGAGCACCCGCAGGGCGAGGTCCTGGTCGGCGAATTCCACCTGCCCGTCCAGGCGCATGACGCCACCCGGCTGTTGGTCATCGCGCGTGGCGCCGTAGACGACGCCACCAGACTGTCCGGATTCGACCTGCAACCGCACGGCCACGGTCCCGACGGGCGCGGGGCGGTCGAAAGCCAGGCGTTGGAGTTGGAGCGTCGTGGAGGGGAATACCCGAAGCGTGCGGGTGGCGATCAGCGTCTCCGCCGCGAGGAGGTCGGCCCGCACGGTCAACGGTTGCACGGCGCCCTCGGCTCGCGCCGCGATTTGCAGGCCGATCATGTCGGGGTTCCGCACGGTGACTTCCTGGACAACTACGCGGTCCGGTCCCAGGGGGCCGAGTTCGAAGTTCGGATCCAGTTCCTGGCCGGTACCGACTTCCACGGTCCACAGGGCGGCCAGCAGCAGCGTCGCCAGGACGAAGACGGCCGCGACCACGACTCCCACGCCTTCGGCAGAGCCGAGGAGGCGACGTGCGGGAGGCCAGGCCTGGGTCAGGCGGAGGTCTCCGAGGCCGACCGCCGCAGGTTGCTGACCTCCGCGCAGCCGACAGGGGCCGGAAGGATCTTGTTGGGGTTGAAGAGGGCGTGCGGGTCGAAGACCTGCTGGACTCGGCGCATGGCGTCCAGGTCGTCCGGCCCGTAGACCAACGGCATGGCGGCCTGTTTTTCCATGCCTATGCCGTGCTCGCCGCTGAGCATGCCGCCGACGTCCACGCAGACCTGCAGGATGGCGGTGCCGGCGTCGAGCACGCGATCCAACTCGCCGGGTACGCGGTTGTCGAATAGCAGGAGGGGGTGCAGGTTGCCGTCGCCAGCGTGGAACACGTTGGCGATAGGCAGGTCAAATGTCTCGCTGATGCGCCGGATCTCGTCCAGGACATGGGCGATGGTGGTGCGGGGGATCACGCCGTCCTGCACGTAGTAGTCGGGGGAGATGCGGCCCATGGCGCCGAAAGCGCTCTTGCGGCCGAGCCAGAAGAGGTTGCGTTCTGCGTCGTTCTGGGCGACGCGGATGTCGCGGGCTTCGTTGGCGATGAGGACGTCGCGGATCTCGGCTTCGCGGTCGTTCAGTTCGGCGGGTACGCCGTCCACGTCCAGGAGCAGCACGGCGGCGGCGTCCACCGGCAGGTTGGCCCGGGGAATGAAGGCGGCCACCGCTTCCAGGGCCAGCTGGTCCATCATCTCCACGGCGGCCGGGACGATGCCGGCGGCGACGATGCCGGAGACGGCGGCGCTGCAGGCGGGTACCGTGTCGAACGAGGCCAGCAGGGTTCGCACGCCGGCGGGGGTGTGGACGAGTTGGACGACGGCCTGGGTGACGATGCCGAAGGTGCCTTCGCTGCCGCAGAAGAGGCCGGTGAGGTCGTAGCCGGGGCCGTCGGGCAGGGCGCTGGTGGTGACGACGCGGCCGTCCATGGTGACGAACTCGATGCCCAGCACATGGTTGGTGGTGACGCCGTAGAGGAGTGTGTGGGGGCCGCCGGCGTTGGTGGCGATGTTGCCGCCCAGCGTGCAGGCGTACTGGCTGGAGGGGTCGGGGGCGTAGTGAAAACCAAAGCGGCGGGTGTGGGCGCTGAGGTCGGCGTTGACGACCCCCGGTTCAACGACGGCGCGGCGGTTGCGGGTATCGACTTCGAGGATGCGGTTCATGCGGGAGGTGGCGACCACGACTCCGCCGCAGCGAGCGATGGCCCCACCGCTGAGGCCGGTGCCGGCGCCGCGCGCCACGACCGGCACGCCGTGCTTCAGCGCCGACTGGACGACGGCCTGGACCTGGGCGGTGGTGTCGGGGAACACGACGGCGTCGGGGAGGGCGCGGTCCACGGAGCCGTCGTACTCGTAGAGGAGCAGGTCGTCGGGGTCGGAGAGGACCCAGGCATCGCCGACGATTCGCCGCAGGTCGGCCAGCAGGGCGGCGGGGGCGGTGGTTTGTGTCTCGGTTACAGAGGCCATGACACTAGGCACGCTACGGCGCGAAGCCATCTATCGGCAACCCGGAAAGCTGCCCGGCTGGAATTCAGCCCGTGATTTGCGGGATGACCTGGGCCAGGATGGTGGCGTGGTCGAAGGCGAGGGTGGTGGGGAGGGCGGTGAGGGGGAACCAGCGGGCGTCGGCCGCGTCGTCGCCGGCGGCTGGGAGTTCGGCGTGCTGGAGGCGGGCGCCGTAGACGACGGAGATTGTGCGGCCGCGGGGGTCGCGGTCGGGGTGGCCGTAGGTGGCGAGTTGCTGGAGTTCCGAAGGTTCGAGGCCGGTTTCCTCGAAGAGTTCGCGGCGGGCGGCGTCGATGAGGTCCTCGTCGGGGTCGACGAAACCGCCGGGGATGGCCCAGCCGAGCGGGGGATTGCGGCGGCGGATGAGGAGGACGGAAGGTTCCGGCGTTTCGGCGACGATCACCACGTCGGCCGCCACGGCGTAGCGGCTCGGCGCGGGCATTGGGCTAGTCGGACGAGGCGTCGGCCGCCGTGGCGCGCGGGCGCATGACGAAGCGAATGACGACGAAGCCGAGGACCAGGAGCACGACGAAGGCGATGGCCAGGACGTCGAAGTACTCGTCGATGACGGCTTCGACCTGCGTGCCGAAAATCGTCATTAGGATTCCGACCAGGAAGAAGCGCCCGCCACGTCCGACCAGCGAGGCGAGCATGAAGCGTCGAAAGTTGAGCCGGAAGGCGCCCGCGCCGATGGCGAAGACCTTGTAGGGGATGGGAGTGAAGGCCGCGATGGTGACGGCCCAGACGTCGCGGCGCTGGTACTGGCGCTCGACGTAGAGCACGCGCTGCTCGGCGAACAGCCGGTCCAGCAGGGGACGGCCGCCGCGCAGGCCGATCCAGTAGCCGAGCATGGCGCCGAGCAAGGAGCCGACGGTTGCGATGGCCGAGAAACCCAGGGCGAACGGGAGGTTCCCGGCGGCCAGCGCGATCATCAGGCCGTCCGGCGGGATAGGGAAGAAGCTGGACTCCCAAAAGGCCAGGACGAACAGCGCCAGGCCGCCCCAGGGCGAGTCGCCCCAGGCCAGCACCCAGTGGCCAAGCTCGGAGATCAGGTGCATCGCGGGTTTTCCAGCTGACGGTGAACTGGCGTCATCGTAGCGGCGGCCCGGTCTGGCGGGTGGTAAAGCTGGATTCGACGGCGAAGGCTTCGCCGTTGCGGGTGCCGGTGACGCGGACGGTGTAGGTGGTGGCCGGGGTCAGCGGATCGTGGGGGACCAGGGACAGGGCGCGCCGCCATTCGCTGGTGGTGCGGGCGGTGGTGACAAGCGAATCGCCGGGGCCGTACAGGTCGGCGTCGCCCCAGGTCACCTCGTCGTCCAAGCCGAACTGCAGGGAGACGGGCGGTCCGAAGGGGCGGAGCGCGCCGGGGGCGGGGTTGGGCGATTCCCAGCCGGCCCAACTGAGCGGCACGTCGGTTGCTCCGTTAGGCGGAACCACGGCCGGCAGCGGGGCGTCGGCGGTGTGCCGCGGCGACAGGCCCACGTTGAACACGGTCACCGTGGTGTCGCCAGCCGTCGCGGTCCCGTAGCCGACGTGAACGGCCGACGGGTGAATGAACATGTAGCGGTGCCAGACGGTTTCGAGGGCCCAGGCCACCGTGTCGGCGGGATTGAAGAAGGCAAACACCTCGTCAACCCAGCCCAGCGGATACCGGGCGGCGCGGGCGCGGTCGCCGATGGTGCGGCCCGTGAAGCCGGCATAGCCGAACACCTGCGTATGCAGGCCGCCGGAGTTGGGGTCGTCCAGGTGGGCGATGAAGTAGTCGGCGTGACCCTGGGCCGCCTGCATGAGTTCCGGACTCTCGATCAGGGATGGCAGCCCGAGGGCGGCCCGCAGGGCAGTGACGGGACCGTACAAGTCGGGCAGCGGGGGTGGGGCGGCCGTTGGCTCGGGCGTCGCCTGCGGCGATGGTCCGGCAGTTTGCCGGAAAACCAGTGGATGCAGGACGTCGGCCGGAAAGATGTTGGCGCCGCGTGACAGGTCGCCGCCGTTGGCGACCGTGACCTCGCCGGCCGAGGCCCAGGGCAGGTCGACCAGCCAATAGTGCAAGACCGCGCGCTGCAACCTGATGCTGTGGACGTGTTCGTAGGTGACGATCCGCGAGGTGGGAAGTCCGTACCAGCGCAGCGGGTCGTCGACGGCGAAGTAGGCATCGCGCAGCGCCGGGTTGGCGTCCAGCAGCGCCTGCCGGCTCGCGATGATCTGGTCCCAGATGAAGCCTGTTTCCTCGAAGTGCTCCCATGGGGGGACCAGCAGATCTTCCAGGGTGTCGTCGTAGCCCTCGAGATTGAGCCGGTCGAAGACGTTGACGAACATGAAGGTGCGGTTTTCGGGGCGCCATTGCAGCACGACTTTCTGGAACACCTGGACGGTGAATCCGTCCCACTCGAATCGATGCGAAAGCGGGAAGCCCAGCGCCTGTACGCCGCCGAGGCGCTGGAACTCGGTCCAGAAGGGGATTCCGCCGGCGTCGGTGACGGCGAAGCCGGCGTCGGGGACCTCGGTTTCGGCGGCCTGGGTGAAGACGCGGCCGCCGTCGACCGGATAGTCGCCGGTATCGGCGGCGACCGTCACGACGGTCGCGATGGTCAGGAGCGCCAGCACCGCGGCGAGGGCCGCGCGCCGCAGCCAGCGCCCGAATGGACGATTGTCGCCTGGCGCCACGGTTCGCGTCGGATTGGTCATGTGGCGACCAAGTCCCTCGATTTCGGGGGCGGCCATGTCAGGGAGTCAGAGCTGTACGGCATTCGGGATGACGTCCACGGAGTAGTCGCCGGACGATTCAACATCAATGGCGACGACATCGATACGGTACGCGCCGGACCGGTCGCCGTGCTGGCGCAAATAGGTCTGGGCGAGGCGCTCCAGTTGGCGAGCCTTGGTGTACGTGAGGGCGGCGCGAGCTCCGCCAAAGGCCTGATCGCGGCGCGTCTTGACCTCCACGAACACGGTTTCGTCGCGGTTCGTGGCGACGATATCGAGTTCGCCGCGACCGACGCGGACGTTTCGGGCGACGATCTTGTACTTGCGCCGTTTGAGTTCGCGCGCGGCAATGTCCTCGCCCCAACGGCCCAGGTCGGCCCGCTCGGTGGGTGCACGGCGCCTAGACCGCCAGGGCCAGGGAATGCGCGGCATGGGCCTCTCGCACCGGGGCGAAGCTCTGTCGATGGAGGGCGATGGGGCCGAGCGACCGCAGGGCGCTGCGATGCCGGGCGGTGCCGTAGCCCTTGTTGCGTTCAAATGCGTAGTCCGGGAAGCGGCGGCCGAGTTGGCGCATCAGGCGGTCGCGGGCGACCTTGGCGCAGATCGAGGCCGCCGCAACGGCCAGGCAGGTGGCGTCGGCGCGGATAACCGCCGTCTGACTGTCGGCGAAGCGGCTGGCGGGGTCCAGCGGAAAGGCGTCCACAATCACGTGGTCGGGGTCGAGCCCGAGGCGTCCGAGGGCGCGGTGCATGGTCAGGCGCCCGGCGGCGGCGATACCGGACTCGTCGATTTCACGCGGAGAGGCGTGCGCCACGCCGACGGCGGCGGCGCGGGCGTGGATCAGGCGGGCCAGGCGCTCGCGGACGCGGGGCGTCAGCTGCTTGGAGTCGGCAACACCGGCGAACAGCCGGGGGTCGGCATAGGCAACGGGCGGCAGGATGACGGCCGCCGCGGTCAGCGGGCCCGCCCACGCGCCGCGTCCGGCTTCGTCGACCCCCGCGATCAGGCGATACCCCTCCCGCAGCAACCGGCGTTCCCGGTGCGGCGGTGGGAGCCTGAGCGGGAGGGTGGGGACTGGTCTGGCCTCCCGCGCCGGCTAGGCGCGCCGCTCCTTGACGCGCGCCGCGCGGCCGACCCGGTCGCGCAAGTAGTAGAGCTTGGCGCGCCGGACCTTGCCGTAGCGAACCACCTGAATGTCGTCGACGATCGGTGAGTGCAGGAAGAACGTCCGCTCGACGCCGATGCCGCCGGAGAGGCGCCGGACCGTGAAGTTCTCGTTGACGCCGCCGGCACGGCGACGAATGACGGTGCCTTCGAACACCTGCACGCGCTCGCGTTCACCCTCGCGCACCTTGACGTTCACGCGTACGGTGTCGCCGACGTTGAAGTCGGGCACGTCGGGCTTGAGGTAGGTTTTTTCGAGTTCCTCGATCAAGGTCGCCATGGGTGATTTGCCGGTGAACGAGCGGCGCGAGGCGCCACGAACAAAGGGTTGGTCAAAGGGCCGCCAACCGGTCGGTCGGCGGAGTTGACGATAGCACAGGCGCGACGGGCGGCCGGCGGCACATCGACGATGATTGCGTAGCGTTTTTCTTTGCGCCGCCTATAGTTGAATTGTCGCGGCCACAAGTGTTCGCCGCGCGGGCGCCCTGAGTTCCATGCACATCAGCCGACGCACGATCCTGCTGGCTGCGGGGTCAGGCGTCCTTGGCAGCGCGGCGGCGGCCGCCGCCGGCGCCGCCGCGTTTGTGGCGGTGGGCGAGGTGCGCTACGCGGACCGGTTTTATCCGGGCGTGCAACTGGACGGCGAAGACGTGGGCGGTCTGACGCAGGCCGAGGCGCGCGCCCGGCTGTCGGCGCGCTGGGACGGCTTTCGCGAGGCTCCGGTCATCTTCCGGCTGGACGGGCGAACGTGGAACCCCACCGGACGCGAAGTCGGCATTGAGGTCGACTACACGACCCCGCTGACGCATGCGTACGGCTGGGGACGGCGGGGTAGCTGGGAAGCGCGTCTCCGACAACAGCAGCAGACCCTGGAGGCGCCGCTGGACTGGCGAACCTCGGTCAGTTTCGACCCGCACACCTTCACGGAGTACGTGGCGCGCATCGCCGCCGAGACAGCGCAGGCGCCGACGAACGCGGCCCTGCGGATCGAAACCCGGGGCGGCCAACGCCTCGCCCGGGTCTACCCGTCGAGCGAAGGTCGCGAACTGGTACCGGCGGACGTGCTGGCGGTGATGAGCCGACGGTTCGATACGCCGCAGCGGCTGATTGTTGATCTGCAGTCGCGCCCGCTGGCGCCCCAGGTGGCCACGGCCGACGTGACACCCGCGTCCGAACGCGCGCGTGAGCTGATGACGGGGCATATCGAACTGGTCGCGCCAGGTCACCGGTGGTCGATCGCGCGCGAAGACCTGGCCGAGGACATGCGCGTGGTCGGACCGGCCGACGCTCCCGATGTCGTCGTGGATGTGAGCTATCGGGCGTTTGCGCGGGTGGCGCAGGAGATTGCCGAGACGCTGCGGGTTGCGGCCGTGGAGCCGAAGATCCGGGTGGACCGCGAGGGCAACGTGGTTCCGCTGGTGCAGGGCACGCCGGGCCGCACGATCGACGCCGAGGGCCTGTGGTCGCGGGTTCAGACGGCCTTCAATCGCGGGCAGCAGCGGGTGAATGTACCGCTGGTGATCATCCAGCCCTCCATTACGCGGCAGAGCGCGAGCGAATTGCAGTTCGACAACCTGATCGCGCAAGGCGTCTCGCGCTTCAGCGGATCCAGCTACAACCGCATCCACAACATCAACAACGGATCGCGACTGATCGACGGCACGGTGATTCCGCCCGGCGAGACGTTTTCGTTCAACGCGACGGTGGGGCCGATTACCGCGGGCAACGGGTTCGTGGAGGGCCTTGTGATCGCCCCCACACGGACGGAGCCGGGTATCGGCGGCGGCATCTGCCAGGTGTCGACCACGTTGTTCCGGGCCGCGTTTTGGGCAGGATTACCCATCAGCGAGCGCTGGCAGCACGCCTACCGCGTTGGCTATTACGAGCTTGGCCCGGGCAATCCGCCGGGGTTCGACGCGGCGATCTGGCAGCCGGCCCAGGACCTGGCATTCACCAACGACACGCCGAACCACATCCTCATCCGGCGCATCCTCGACCCACACCGGGAGACCCTGTCGTTTCGGCTGATGGGACCGTCGCTCGAACGCGAGGTCACGCTGGATGCGTGGAGGGGCGAGGAGATTGAGCCGCCGCCGCTGCGGGTGGAGCCCAGTAAGGAACTGGCGCCCGGCGAGATCGAAAAGACCGACAGCGCGATTCCCGGCTTGCGGACCGTCATTACCCGGCACGTCCAGCTGGGCGGGCGGGTGCTGTTCAAGGACCGCTTCCCCTCGGTATTCCTCCCATGGGCCGAGCGCTGGGAAGTTGGGCAGGACGAGGACGGGAACTTCGATCCGAAGCTGGTGCCGGGGTACGCAGAGGCGCAGGCCGAGGCGGAGGCCGAGGCACAAGGCGACGGCTCGCCGCCAACCGACGCGCAGCCTCCGGCGGAGGGTTCGTCAGGGTCGGATCAGAGCGCCGGCCAGAGCTAGGCGCGCACCGGCGCGCCGGTGCGCGCCGACCGGTAGGCGGCTTCCATGGCGGCGACTTGGCGAAGGCCGTGCGTGGCCGTCGCGCGGGGCTGGTCGCGCCCAAGGATCACGTCGATGAAATTGGCCGGGGCGCTGCCCGTGAACGGCATGGTCGTGTTGTCGAAGGTCTCCGCGTCACGCAACTCACGTTCCAGGGTCAGGTGGTTCCAGCGCATGTGGATGGCGCCGGTCGACCCGTAGAGGTGGAAACCGAAGTCGCGCGGCGTTGGGGTGTCGCCCACGCAGGCGAGGCTGCACAGTACGCCGGATTGGAGCCGCAGGTTCAGGGCGGTGTACAGGTCGGCCCGCGGCGAGTCCATGAGCGCGAAGACGGTGGCCGCCGGCGAGTCCGCGAGCCAGAGGCAGGCCTCCAGCACGTGCGCGCCGCCATCCGCGAAGAAGCCGCCGCCGTTGGCCGCGGCGTCGCTCCGGAAGCTGGTTTCGTGGAGCAGCGTGGCCTGGGCATCCGACACGCCGTCCAGCATGGCGGCGCCGGCGCCGGTGAAGCGACGCTCGGACGGTTGCATCCAGAGGTCCCAGTCGTAGGCCATGTAGGCCTGGATGAGACGCAAGTCGCCGATGGCGCCATCGGCCAGGAGCCCCCGGGCCATGGTGAAGGGCGGTTCGTAGTGGCGGTTGAAGGCGACCATCAACGTCAAGCCGCGTTGGTCGGCCAGCGTCACCAGCTTTTGGGCGTGGTCCGTCCGCAGGGTGAGAGGCTTGTCCACCAGCACGTGGAGGCCGCGATCAAGGGCCGCGTGGGCGGCCTGGTAGTGGAGGTTGTGGGGCAGCGAGATCGTGACCGCGTCCAGCGAGTCGTCGGCCAGGAGATCCACGTAGTCGGTGTAACGACCGGGAACGTCAAAGGCGTCGGCGGCTTCGGCCAGTCGCACCGGGTTTCGGCGGCAGAGCGCGGCGACTTCGGCGTCCGGATGCTCCCGCAGCGGCGGCAGGTGGGCCCGCTGGGCGTAGGCCCCGGCTCCGATTACTCCAACCCGGACGGCCATTGGCGCACGCTTTCGAGGAGGGCGTCGAAGTCTATCTGCCGGTGACAGGGGCGGGTGGCGTGGGTATGATCGGGGCGCCGGCGCGCTTGAGGGGTGTGAGGCCCGCCGCCGGTTTTCCCCACGAGTTCACCGGAGTCTTTTCCACATGCTGAAAATTCGTCTGACCCGCACCGGGCGCAAGAAGCGTCCGAGCTACCGGGTGGTGGTGGCCGAGGCGCGCTGGGCGCGCGACGGCCGGCGCATCGCCCAGTTGGGCTATTACGACCCGCTGACCGACCCGTCGACCATTCGCCTGGACGTGGCCGCGACCGAGGACTGGATCCGCAAGGGCGCGCAGCCCACGGAGCGGGTGCGGAAGCTGCTGGAGATTGCCAAGAACATGCCGCAGCCGCCGGCCGCGGCCGCCGGACCCAGCGCGTAGCGTCGGATGGACGAACTGGTCGAGTTCATCGCTCGAAACCTGGTGACCGAGCCGGACGCGGTGCGCGTGCATCGGGTCCAGCGCAACTATCTGAGCATCTACAAACTCTACGTTCACCCGTCGGACATGGGGCGGGTGATCGGTCGACAGGGGCGCGTGGCCCGGGCCATTCGCGCGGTTATGCACGCCGCGCCTATCGGCGGCGACCGGCGATTGGCGCTCGATATCCAGGAGAGCCGCTGACGGATACGGCCACGGAAATCGTCCTGGCTACCGTGCTGGGGGCGTTTGGCGTTCGTGGTGACGTGAGAGTACGCGTGGAGACGGACGTGCTGGCCAACCTGGAGGCCGGCCGCCGGGTGTACGTCGGCCCGAGCCGACGGCCCACCGAGATCGAGGCGTTCCATCCCGGCGTCAAGCCGCGTCTCAAGCTGCGGGGGGTGCATACGCGCGAGGAGGCCCGTGACTTGCGAGGCGCCGAGATCTCGGTGCCGCTGACCGAGGCGGTCCCGCTTCCCGACGGCAGCTTTTACGGGGCGGAGATGATTGGCGTGCGCGTGGTGTCGCTGACCGGCGAAGCCATCGGCACGCTGCGCGAGGTGATCGCCACGGGCAGCAACGACGTCTACGTGGTGCGTGGTCCGGATGGCGAGGTGCTTGTCCCGGCAATAGCCGACGTGGTGCGGGGGTTCGATCCCGAGCGCCGGGAGCTGACGGTCGAGCTGATCGAAGGGCTGCTCGCGTGACGCCGATCTGGCGGGTGGACGTGATCACGACGTTTCCGGAGAGTTTTGCGGGGTTCCTGGAGGTCAGCCTGCTGGGCAAGGCGCGGGCGGCCGGAACTATCGACGTGCGGGTCCACAACCTGCGGGACTGGGCGGAGCCGCCGCACCGGATCACCGACGATTACGCCTACGGCGGCGGTCCCGGCATGGTGCTGAAGGCCGAGCCGATTGTGGCGGCGGTGGAGGACCTGCGCGGGCCTGACGCCTGGGTGGGCCTGCTGACCCCCCAGGGGCGGCCGCTCAGGCAGACGGTCGTCGCGGAACTGGCGGCGCGGCCGCACCTGATCCTGATTTGCGGACGCTACGAGGGCGTGGACGAGCGGGTGCGGACGCTGGTGGTCGATGAGGAGATCAGCGTTGGGGACTACGTGCTGAGCGGCGGTGAGGTGGCCGCCATGGTGGTGATCGACGCGGCGGCCCGGCTGGTGCCCGGCGTCGTCGGCGACGCCGACTCACTGGTTGGCGAGTCGCACGCCGGGGAACGTCTCTCGCACCCACAGTTCACGCGGCCTGACGAGTTCCGCGGCCTGCGTGTGCCGGCGGTGCTCCTCAGCGGGCACCACGCGCGCGTCGAGCAATGGCGCCGGGCGCAGGCGTTGCACCGCACCCAGCGTCGGCGACCCGACTTGCTGGACCGTCGCGCTCCGTCCGACGAGGAGCGTCAGTTGATGCAGGAGTTTCCGCCGAGCGACGCGTAACGCGTCCGGTTCGGACGGCTGGCCGCGCCGCGCCCGACGGTACCCGGTGCGGAGGCTCAGGCTCGTTCGACTTTGAGCACCTGCCCGTACACGGCTCTGACGCGGATTTGTTCGCCCTGGTGAATGGACACACCGGTATCGGCCGTGGCGACCCACTCCGTGTCGCCGATGAGCACGCGTCCCGACGGTCGCAAGTCGGAGACCGTGACGCCCCGGCGCCCCACGAGCGCCGCATCGGCGGCGGACTGAAAGCCGCTCGCCTCCCCGCTGTCGACGCGGGCGAGGCGAAGGAACACCAGCCACGCGACCAACGCGATCCCGCCCATCACCGCGATGACCAGGGGATTGACCATGAAGCTGGGTTCCGGCAGGTCCGATGGGCGGAAGAAGTCGCCGAACAGAAAGATTCCGCCGAGGACCAGGAACAGGACTCCCCCCGCGCCGAAAAAACCGAAACCCGGCACCGTGGTTTCCCCGTAGAAGAGGGCGGCGGCGAAGACGATAAACACCACCCCCAGCCAACTGCCGGGCAGGTTCAGAAAACCCAAGATCGCCAGGGCCAGTCCGATCACACCCATGAGGCTGGGAATGATCAGGCCGGGAAACAGCACCTCCACGAGCAAGGCGAGGCAACTGGTCACAAACAGGATGAACACGACCTCGGGCCGGGTGATCACGCCCATGAGGTACTCGAGCACGGTGGGTCCCAGGTGGCGAACGTGCGCATCGCGGGAGGCGACGGTCACCTCGCCCGCCGCGGTGGTGGTCTGACGTCCGTCGAGCCGGTTGAGAGCCGTGGGCAGGTCGGGGGCAATCAGGTCAACGACGCCGAGACTCAGGGCTTCCTGGGCCGAGAACGCGGTCGCGTTCGACACGGAGTCTTCCAGGGCGTCGGCGTTGCGTCCGCGCGCCTCGGCGATGCTGCGAATGAAGGCGCGCAAGTCCTGGCTGAGCCGGTACGCCTCGGATCCCCGAATCCTGCCTCCGACAGACTCCAGCGATGAGGCCGCGCCGATGTTGGCCGCCGGCGCCATGACCGCGAAGTTGGCGGCGGCCGCGACGAAAGTTCCCGCGGATCCGGCGTGGGCCCCGGCAGGCGCGACGTAGGCGACGACCGGAATCTCGGAGTCCAGGAGCGTCTGAACGATGGACCGCACCGACTCCAGCAGCCCACCTGGCGTGTTGAGGCGAATGACGACAAGGTTGACATCGTCGGCATGCGCCGTGTCTATTCCGCGGGCAATGTGGTCGGCCGTCAGCTGCTTGATGGGGCCGTCGACGTCCATGACCAACGCGGTCGGACTGTCGGCGGCGGCCGGCGTGACTGTCTGCCAGCCGGTGAGGCAGGCCATGGCCAGGACGGCGGCAATGACGATGCCCCGGCGCATAGGCAGACCCTGTTCCAGGTACGAGGCGGGATCCGAAACCCGGCTTCCACCGTCCGACAAGTCTAGCCGCCGGTACCGCCGGCTCCCGGCGCGCGCGGCGTCCCACGCCAGCCCGGCTTCCACGCGCACCTCGGACCCCGCCGGGTTGCGCGGGTGGGGGGCACGCAACAACCGCGGCCGAGGAGTCCTTGTCGGCAGGCGGCGCGTAGCGGACAATGGCTAGCCCGCGCGGCCCATCGAGCCGCGCCTTTTTTGCCGCTTTTCCCGAACCCGACCGAGGAGGCTTGGCGTGGTACTTGATCGCGCTGTCGTATTCGACCTCGAAGCCCGGCTCGCCCTGCGCGAGGGCGTGGACTTGGTGGCCAATGCCGTCAAGGTGACCATGGGGCCGAAGGGTCGCAACGTGGCCTATAAGCCCAGCCTCGGTCCGCCCACGGTTACCAACGACGGCGTAACCGTGGCGCGGGACATCAAAGTGGAAAACACGTTCCTTCACACGGGCGCGCAGATCGTCTACGAGGCCTGTCGCCAGACCAACACGGTGGCGGGCGACGGCACGACGACGGCGGCGGTGCTGACCCAGGCCATGTACAGCGAGGCGTTCCGGGCGATTGTGGCCGGCGCCAATCCGATGATGATCCGGCGCGGCATGGACCCGGCGCTGGCCGAGGCCGAGTCGGCGCTCTACCAGCAGGCCGTGCGGGCGGAGACGCGGCAAGAGGTCGCCTGGATGGCCGGCATGTCGGCCAATGACCCGTTTGTTGGCGAACTGATTGCCGAAGTGTTCGAGCGCCAGGGCGTGGAGGGCGCGATCACGGTGGACGAGGGCAAGAGCCTCAAGACCGAGGTCACGTACGTGGACGGCATGCGACTCGATTCGGGGTTCCTTTCCTCGCACTTCGCCACCGACACGGCCGAAACCGAGGCGCTGATTGAGAATCCGGACATCCTGATTACGGACCGCGAGGTCGAGCACTTGCGCGACTTCCTGCCGTTCCTGGAGCAGTACGCGGCCAGCGGGCGCAAGAAGCTGGTAATCGTGGCCAAGCAGATCATTGGCGAAGTGGTGACGATGCTGGCGACCAATAAGAAGGCCGGCAACCTGGAGGTCATCTGCGTCAAGGCGCCGGTGTTCGGGCAGCGGCAGCGCTGGATGCTGGAAGACCTGGCGATCTTCACCGGCGGAACGATCGTGGGCCACGAGACCGGCGAGCCGTGGCGGGCGATCGGCCTGGACGTGTTGGGCACCGCCGAGCGCGTGCGCTGTACGAAGGAACAGACGTTCTTCGTGGAAGGCCGCGGCGATCCGATGGCCATCCGCGAACGGGTGGAGTACATCTGGATGCAGCACGGTCGGATGAAGAATCACTTCGACCGCGAGAAGCACCAGGAGCGCGCCAACAACCTGACGGGTTCATTCGCCGAGATCTGGGTCGGGGCGGCCAGCGCGGTGGAGCGGTTTGAGTTGCAGCATCGGATCGAGGACGCCATTTCGGCGACTCGCGCCGGGCTGGATGAGGGCATCGTGCCCGGTGGCGGCACGGCCCTGGCCCGCGCCTCCGAGGCGATCGAGGACGACCCGTCGCTGTCTGTCGACGAGGCCATCGGCCGCCGCATCGTGCGCGACGCGCTGCGCATGCCGCTGGAAGTGATTGCCGATAACGCCGGTTACGACGGCGCGGTGGCGGTGGACGAGGTTCTGCAGCTTGAGGGTCGCATGGGATTCAATGCCGCCACTGGCGAGTACGAGGACCTGGTGGCGATCGGCGTGATCGATCCGCTGAAGGTGACGCGCTCGGCCTTGCGCAATGCGGGCAGCGCGGCGGCCATGCTGATCACGTCCGAAGCGGTGGTTGGCGATTCACCCTCATACCATCGCTGGAATGAGCATTACCGGGACCTGGTGGCCAAGAAACACGGATTCTTCATCGAGGAGCCGCGGCACGGCACCATCGACGACTAGATCAGTCGAAGTTGAGGCGGTCCAGCACGCCGCGGTTGCCTTTGAAGTTCTGTTCGGGCGCGGGGAACGTGCCGCGGCGGACATCGCGCGTGTAGTCGGCCAGGGCGGACTGGACCAT
Organism: Chloroflexota bacterium; assembly: GCA_022820025.1. Taxonomy (GTDB): domain Bacteria; phylum Chloroflexota; class UBA11872; order UBA11872; family UBA11872; genus UBA11872. The sequence goes on along the minus strand of JAJEGF010000038.1, from coordinate 16,679 downwards.
CCCGCCAACGTCGGCGAAGACGCGCGTGTGGCGGTGGGTGGTCTCGGCAAAGCCCAATAGGTCGTAGATCACCTGAATCTGTCCATCGCAGTAGGGTCCGGCGCCGATCCCAATGGTCGGGATGTCCATGTGCTCGGTTATCGCCCGGGCCAATCCGGCAGGGATGAGTTCCAGCACGATGGCGAAAGCGCCCGCGTCGGCCTGGGCGCGTGCGCCGTCCACGATGGCCTGGGCGGCCGAGAGCCTGACGCCCTGGACGCGATAGCCGCCCAGCGCGTGGGCCGTCTGCGGCGTGAGGCCCACGTGGGCCATCACGGGGATTCCGCGGCTGGTGAGAGCCGCGGTCACGGCCGCGGATTCCGCGCCGCCCTCCAGCTTGACAGCGTCCGCGCCGCCCGCCTGTAAGAGCCGGGCGGCGTTTCGGAGGGCGATGTCGCCGGTGGCATAGGACATATAGGGAAGGTCCGCGATCACCAGCGTTGAGGTGACCGCGCGGGTCACGGCGGCGGTGTGATGCACGATGTCGTCGACGGTGACCGGCAACTCGTTGGCGTGCCCGAGCACCGTGCGACCCACGCTGTCGCCAACCAGAAGCGCATCCACGCCGGCGCGCTCGGCCAGCCGGGCGAAGGGCGCGTCGTAGGCGGTGACGCAGACCAGGGAGTCTCCGGCGCCCTTGCGCGCGCGGAACTCGGAAACCGTCAACGGTCAGACTCGGGCGCGTCGCAACGTGACCGGATGGTCGCGCGGCCCCGAATGGCACGGCGCCGGGCCGATGGCCTGGCGCCGCCGGCTAGTACATGTGGCGTTCGTCGCGCGACCAGTCCACCGGAGCCATGCGCGGGCGATCGGGAATCCGTTCGAGCAGTTCGGGGTCGAGATCGGATTCGTCGTACAGGCCCTTGATCTGGTTGTTGGGCATGTCCAACTCGGAGGACATGTCTTCGTAGAAGGTCTCGATGGCCTTGTAGCGGTAATACCACTCGACCGGGTCGCCAAAGTCGTCGCAGTGCTCGGCGAAATAGAGCACCACTTCGCGCTGGCCGATGTTGGCGGGATCCATGCGCTGGGGGAACGACTCGCCGAATTCGCGCAGCCACTGCAAGTGGCGTTTGACTTCCGCGGGCGGGAACCGCCTTTTCTCCGAGAGTCGGCCTGAGTACCAGGAAAGCGCCGAGTGAAACGTTGAGCAGTCCGATGCCATGCCGTGCCTCCCCGCCGTGCATGTGGTCCCTGCGTAGCGCCAGGCAGACGGTTCGGTCCCTTGACACAACAACGCTCGCCCCGTGGGGCGAGCGTATGTCTCAGTTAATCGCGACGACGGTGGCAACGCCTCACGATCAAACCGTCCTCCCTGAACCCGTTATGCAGCAACGTCCGAACCGTTGCCGCACTGGGGCCAGTGTAAGTCTCGGTAGGCTCTCGTCAACACTGAATCTGATAGCGCCCGCAGCGGGCGGGCCGCCGGCTCGTTTCAGTGCCTGGGGACTGCAATCTTTGTTGCTGCAAAAACCGGACAAAGCGTCCGTAGATCGTTCGGCCTTTCGTGATCGCGTGGGCGAACGTCTTGATATTCGCGGCGCGAGTTGTCATAACCGTTTGTCGCTGCGATTAACGCTCGATCAACAGGCGGAATCGACCTGAACGACTCTTCACAGCCGGCCTGGGCGCAGGATCCTGGCGCGCTGCGCGGGCGACGCGTGGTGGTCATGGGCCTGGGCGTGCAGCGCGGGGGCCTGGGCGTGGCGCGCTTTATGCGCGAGCACGGAGCCGACCTGGTGGTGACGGACCTGCGTTCGGAGGTCGAGTTGGCGCCCAGCCTGGCCGCCCTGGGACCACAGAGCGTGCGCTACGTGCTGGGACGGCACGATGCGGACGATTTCGAGCGCGCCGACATCGTGGTGCGCAATCCGGCCGTGCCGGCGGGCTCACCGTACCTGAAGGCCGCCCGCGACGCCGGGGCGTTCATCGAGATGGAGTTCACGTTGTTTCTGCGCTGGTGCCGGCAGGCCCGTGTGATCGGCGTCACGGGCACGCGCGGAAAGACGACCACGGCCACGGCGCTGCACGCGATGCTGGCCGCGGGCGGCGAACGGTCGGTCCTGGCCGGGAACATGCGCGTCTCGGCGCTTGCGCAATTGCATGAGATCCCGCCCGGATCGACGGTGGTGCTGGAGCTTTCCAGCGCCCAGTTGGAAGGGCTGGCGGGCACCGGGCTGCGCACGCGCGGCGCCATCGTCACCAACCTGATGGCCGACCACCTGGACCGCTATGACGACATGCAGGCCTACGCCAAGGCCAAGGCGCCGCTGGTGGCCAACCAGCGCGCCGACGACTGGGCCGTGATTCCAGCGGGGCGGGGCTGGCCGGACTGGTTCGCGGCGCGGGCCGGGGGACGCGTCGTGCGCCCGGACGCCGAGCAGGAGCCGCCGGGATGGGCCGACGCGCTCCTGGCGGGTCGGCATAACCGCGCGAACCTGGCGCTGGCGGCGGCGGCCGCCCGGCAGGCGGGGGTGGACGAGATCGCGATCGCGCGCGCCGTGCGCGGCTTTGGCGGCGTGGCGGCGCGGCAGGACCTGGTGGGATTCATCGACGGCGTGCGCGCGTATAACGACACGACGGCGACGACGCCGGAGGCCGCGCTGGCCGCCCTGGCTGCCATTCCCGGGCCATGGGTGCTGATCGCGGGAGGGTCCGACAAGCGCCTGGACTTTGCGCCGCTGGCCGAGCGGCTGCGCGCGGCCGACGGCCTGCGCGGGGTGGTGCTGCTGCCGGGCCGCGGGACCGACCGGTTGCGCCCGCAGTTGACCGGCTGCCGGATCTCGGACGCGGACGACATGGCGGAGGCCGTGGACCGGGCGCTTGCACTGGCCCGACCGGGTGACGCGGTGCTGCTGTCACCGGCATGCGCCTCATTCGGGCTCTTCAGCAACGAATTCGACCGCGGCGACCAGTTCGTGGCCCGCCTGCGGGATCGCGGTCTGCAACCGACGTCCGAGTCCGCCAGCAGGTAACGGCCGCATAATGACGCACACCGGCGCGCCTGCCGGTTCGCAGCCAGCGGAGGCCCGCCAGTGCGCGTGCTGATCATTGCCGACGTCCACGGCAACCTGCCGGCGCTGGAGGCCGTGCTGGCGGATGCCGGATCGGTGGACGAGATCTGGTCGCTGGGGGACCTGGTGGGCTACGGTCCGCATCCCAACGAAGTCGTGCAGTTGCTGCGATCGCTGCCGTTTCGTTCGCTGGCGGGCAATCACGACTGGGGCTCCACCGGCCAGGCCGACCTAGCAGTCTTCAACGCCGACGCACGAGCCGCCTGCCAGTGGACGGACGCGGCGTTGGAGCACGAGACCCGCGAGTATCTGATGGGGCTGGAGACCTCGTCGGTCTTCGGCTCGGTGCACGTGGCCCATGGCAGCCCGCGCGATCCGCTCTGGGAATACCTGACCAACGTACGCCTGGCGGAGATCAACTTCGGCTATTTCGGCACGCAGGTGTGCCTGGTGGGTCACACGCACGTGCCGATCACGTTTCGCTGGCACGAGGGCGTCCGCGGGGTGGGCGCCTTTTCCGCGTCCGTGCCCAATGACAAGGACGCCATCGACCCCGCGGCCGACCGCCTGATCTTCAATCCCGGCAGCGTGGGACAGCCGCGGGACGGCGATCCGCGGGCGGCCTATGCTCACTACGAGCCGGCCACCGGGCGCTTTACGTTTCACCGGGTGGCGTATGACATCGCCGCCACCCAGGCCGCCATGTTCGCGGCCGGACTGCCCAAGCGACTGGCGTTCCGGCTGCAATACGGTTCCTAGGGGCACGGCCCCGGCCGCCGGGCGGGGCTATACTTGAAGCATGAACCGAGGATCGGCGCTGTGAGGGGGCGGTCGTCGGTTCGCGTGGCGTGAGGCGCCCGGCCCGGACGGCCGGGCGTTTTTGGTTTCAGTGCGGCGGTGCCGCCGAGGAGGTCACAGGGTGCAATCCAGCCTGATCAGCAAGGTGCAGAAGGCGCATCAATACGCCACCGAACCGGAGCGGGTGCACGTTGAGTCGCTGCGCGTCCGGTTCGACGGCGACAACAGCAGTCACATCATTACCTACGCTGACGGTAGCTGGACCTGCGATTGCGAGTTCTTCCAGGGCTGGCGCACCTGCAGTCACACGATGGCGCTGCCCAAGCTGATGAGCGACATGGTTGAGGCGCCGGCCGCCCGGGGGTTCGCGACGGTCTAACCGGCCGCTAACGCCGACGGCCACGGCAGAATGCGCTTGCCAGGCCGTTGGGCTTTTGGCAGGCGCGGAGCGCGCACACGATACAGGTGGCTCGAAAACGGCGTAGACGCCGGGCAGGTTCCAGGCCGATCCCGTCGGGCCAGCGCACGGTGGCCGTCAATCGCCGGGCGCGCCGCGACTACGAGGTGTTGGACACCCTGACGGCGGGGATCGAGTTACGCGGCTCGGAGATCAAGAGCATCCGCAACGGCTCGGTCAGCCTGGCGCAGGGCTTTGTCAGCGTGGAAGAGGGCGAGGCGTTTCTGCGTGACGTGCATATCGCGCGCTACAAGCCGGCGGCGCAGGCCAACCACGATCCCGACCGGCCGCGCCGCCTGCTCCTGCACCGAGCGGAGATCGACATGCTGGCGGGACACATCAACGCCAAGGGCCGGACTGCCATCCCGCTGCGGCTGTTCCTGGCCCGCGGCTGGGCCAAGCTGGAAATTGGACTGGTGCGCGGGCTGCGACGGTACGATAATCGGGAGAAGATTCGGGCGCGCGAAGCGGCGCGGCAAATCGCTCGCTACGTGCGCTAGGGTCTTCGTCTCGGGGATGACGGGTTTTGACAGAGCCCCGAAGTCCGATGCTGCAGGTCGAGCCTGCCAGGGAGCTCGTAAATCCCCCCGGCAACCAAGTAACTGGCGAAGAGCAACAGCTCCCGCTCGCGGCTTAAGCCCCGCGACGTCCAGCCGGCCCGTCCCTAGCGGGGCGTTCTGGGCGCAAGGAATCTAGGGTGCGTCGGTCGAGGCGCCCGCATAGACCGACCAAGACACGCGGGCTGGTCGTGCGCCGTTGCGGCCGGATAGTGACGCCACGGCGAGACATTAAGCGTCCGGCTAAACCTGTAGATGCATCGGGGTGACCGGTTCTGGACGGGGCGTTCAACTCGCCCCCATCTCCACCAGGAATCCGGTGGGCCGGCCCCGGCCCACCGCTGCCGTCCGTACAATCCGCGCGCGAACGCCGTCCCGAGGTCGTGGCTGTCGATAGACACTTCACCAGCACGGGCTTCCTGGTGCGTGACGACAGGGTCCTGCTGGTCAACCACCGCAAGCTCCGCATGTGGCTCCCGTTCGGCGGGCACATCGAGCCGGGCGAGGATCCGGTGCAGGCCCTGCATCGCGAGGCGCGCGAGGAGACCGGCTTCGACATCGAGGTCGTGGGCGAGCGGCCCGAGATCCGCCAGCGGTGGCTTCACGTCCTGCCGGCGCCGGAGACCATCCTGCTGGAGGACATCGAGCCCGGCCACGTTCACATTGACCTCATCTACTTCGTCCGTCCGGTAGGCGGCGTGCAGCGGCTGGCGGCGTCCGAGCACAGCGAGATGCGCTGGTTCGATCGCCAGGCGCTCTGCGATCCCGCCCTTACCGACGACGTACGCCGGCTGGGCGCGCGGGCGATCGACCGCATGGAGCACGCCGGACCACCGTCGTCCGTACAATCCGCGGGCGAACGCAGCAATCCGATGGAAGCGGCCGTCGACAAACGGTTCACCAGTTCGGGCTACCTCGTGCGAGACGGGAAGGTTTTGCTGTTCAACCACCGCAAGTTCCGCATGTGGCTCCCGTTCGGCGGGCACATCGAGCCCAACGAAGACCCGGTGGAGGCGCTGCACCGCGAAGCGCGGGAGGAGACGGGGTTCGAAATCGAGATCGTGGCCGAGGCTCCGGTGATCGACCAGCCGGGGGTTCACGTCCTGCCCGCGCCGGAGACTCTCCTGCTGCACGAAATCGGGGATGACCGTGCGCTCGTCGACCTGGTCTACTTTGTCCGCCCGGTGGACGGGACCGTTCGACCCACGAACGCCGAACACCGCAGGATGGGGTGGTTTGACCGCGAGGCGCTGCGCCGCCCCGACATTCGCGACAACGTGCGCCTGCTGGGCACGCAGGCCATCGACCGCATGGAGGGTCTGCATGGCGCCTGAGCCGGCCCCGCTGGACGCGAGCGGCCGCCGCTGGCGGCTGAGCACCGGCGTGGACAAGAACGCGTTGTATTTGCTGGCCGGCGGCGTTGCGTTGCTGGGGGTCTTTGCGCTCATGCGGGCCGTCGGCAATCCGGCGGATTCGCCGGGCCGTTCCGTCAACCTGGCCACGGCGCTGGCCCTGTTTGCGGTGGTGCCCTTTATCGTGGCGATCTACCGGGCGGCCAGTGATGGATTTGTCGAACTGCGGCCGGACGACCTGTACTTGCGGGTAGGGTTCCTGGTGGATACCGCGATACCCTACGCCGACATCGATCTGGTCGGCGGGCCGATCGCTCGACCCAGATCCAGCTATGGCGTTTCGCCTTCGTATCGCCGGCGTGAGTTCAGCCTGGGGCGCCTGGAGCGCGCGGTGGAAGTGGCGCTGCGCCGGCGCGTGCGTATGGGGACCCCCTGGTTGTTCCCCTTCCTGCGGGTGGACCGCGTCTGGCTGGGCGTGGCCGAGCCCGAGCAGTTGATCGCCGAATTACGGTCGCGAATGTGAGGGGCCGCCGCATGAGACGAACCACGAGCCTGGGGATGGCCGTTGCGCTCAGCGCGATGCTGCTGGCGGCCGGGGCGGTGCTTGGGTTGACCGATGCGCAGGTCGGGCGCGGCGCGGCCGTGTTCGAGCAGTCATGCGCCACCTGCCACGGATCCAGTGGCAACGATGGGTTTGCCACGCCGCTCAAGGGGCCCGGCACGTTGGTGCGGTTCGCCTCCACGCGCGAGTTGTACGACTACACCAGCGCCACCATGCCGCTGGCCGCCGAGGGGTCGTTGACGGAGCGGCAGTACCTGGACGTGATTGCCTGGATGCTGGCGCAGCGCGGCCAGGCCACCGGCAACGTTGAACTGAGCCTGGCGACGCTGGACAGCACGCCGTTGCACGGCGGCACCGTAACCACGCCAACCACGGCGCCGTCGCCGGCAGCTACGCCAACGGCAGCGCCCGCCCCGGCGGCTACGCCAACCGCTACGCCGGCGCCGGAGCAGTGGCCGACGACCTGCGTCGACCTGAATGACATCGTTGAGGCCCACCTGGGCAACGATGCCAATGTCGGCATTTATCAGCGGGTCTTTGGCGACCAGGCCGAGCAGGGCTGCCAGAACGACCACCGTGACGACGTGCGCGCGGTGTTCAGTTGGGCCTTCGATCAAACGGCGCCATCCCCAGATCCAGGAACGCAAGACCTGGCGTGGCCGACCGATTGCGTGGATCTCAACGATATCGTGGAAAACCACCTGGGCAATGCGGGCAACGTGGCTATCTATCAGCGCACGTTCGGCGACCAGGCCGAGACCGCCTGCCGGAACGATCATCGCGAGGATGTGCGCGGGGTCTTTGGCTGGGCGTTTGGCCACGTGACTTCCAGCGCGGCCGGACTGCCGCTGTCCACGGTCGAAACTGTCGTGCACAGCTAGGGCTGATCGTGGGTCAGACATACGGGCCCGAGCACATCGATCGCGACGGATCGTTGTGAGCCCGGCGGCCGAAACCGGCAGCGACCTGAGCCGCCTGCTGTGCGTCGGCAGTACGGTCGTGGACGTCAGCATCCAGGGTCTCCAGCGGTTTCCCGTGCCGGATGAGGAATTCACACAGGCCAGCGACGTGGCTCACGAGCAGCCCGCGCACCTTTTGCTGGGCGGGACCGCCGCCAACACGGCCATGGTCTATGCGGGGTTGACCGGCGCTTGCCAGCTTGGTGGCGTGCTGGGCGCCGATCCGTTCGGCGACTTCCTGGCCGGCGGCCTTGCCGATCGCGGGGTCGAGGTACTGGGTGAGCGCGCCGGTAGCACGGCCACGCACACGATTGCGCTGGGTGTGGACGGCCGGCGGCAGGCCTACTGGTATCCCGGACCGCCACTGGACCACGAAGCGCTGCTGGCCGCCTGGACCCCGGGGCACGTGTACCTGAGCGGGATCAATCTCTGCTTCCCACGGCCGTTGACGGACGCCGCGTGCGCGTTCGGCCGTGCGGCGCGCGCGGCCGGAGCGCGGGCCATCCTGGACATTGGCCAGGGCGGGCCGGGCGCGCTGGATCTGGACGAAATAGCCGCCATTGCCACCGAGATGGACCTGCTGATCGGCAGCTCGGCCGAATTCGCCGCGGCACTGGGCTGCGGCTACGAGGAAGGACGCGACCGGTTGCGGGAGCGGTTCGGCGGCCCGGTGGTGGTCAAGCAGGGCGCGGGCGGCAGCCTGCTGGATCCGGGCCCGGGCGAGGCACTGCGATACGTGCCCGGCTTTGCGGTGGACGCCATCAACCCCATCGGCGCCGGGGACTCCTTTGCCGGCGGCCTGCTGAGCGCCTGGCTGGCCGGCGCGGACCTCGAATCAGCCTGCCGGCGCGGCAACGCCGCCGGGGCCGTCTCGGTAAGATCACCGGGCGGCCCGCAGGATGTCACCAAGGCCGCCGTGGATCGGCTGGAGCGGGAAGGCTAGGAACGCTATGGCGATGGCCCTGGAACTGAAGACCTACGACAGCGTGGCGGAACTGGCCGAGGCCGTTCGCCGGGACGGATTCGCCTTCATGCCCGGCGTGCTGAGCGCCGACGAGGTTTCGCAGATGCGGGACCTCATCGACGAGATCGATCCGAATCCCCGCGCCAACGACCGGCGTCACCTGCGCCCACGAGCCGCGGACGGATCCGACTCCGAGGGCATGTTCTACGAAGTCCACACCAAGCTGCTGTTCAACCGCAACGCCTGGTTCCTGCAGTTCCTGGATCGGGCGCCGGTGGCGGACGTGGCGGACGCGGTGATGGGCGACGACTGCCACAGCATCGGCATGACGGGATGGATTACCGGTCCCGGCCGGGTGGACCAGAGCTTTCATTCCGACTACCAGCCGATCGAGCTGCCCACCGAAGTGATGGCCGACCCGCGCGTGGAGATTCCGGTGTTCACCGCCACGGCGCACTACTACCTGAGCGACCTGGACGACGCGCTGGGGCCGACCCAGTTCATCCCCGGCAGCCACCGTGCGGGGCGACCGCCGGGCGAGGGCGAGACCAGCTTTCAAGGCGTGGAAGGGCAGAACATCCTCTGCAAGGCCGGCGACGTGGTGCTATTCCGCTCGGACGTCTGGCACCGCGGCACGGCCAACACCAGTTCCAGGACCCGCTACCTGCTGCAGGTCCACTACGGCCGGCGGATGGTGGTGCAGAAGTTCCCGCCGTACCTGGACTTCCACTTCGACCCGGACATCCTGGCCCAGGCCACCCCGCGGCAGCGGCGCTACCTGGGCGAGCATCCGTTCTCGAACTACGACTAGGGGCTGCCTCTATCTGAGCGGATCCGGCAGTGGCTGCCGCAGCCCACGGTCCAAATGGGAAGGTGGAGACGATGCCCGGTCTTGAACTGGTCGCCTACGAGACCTTAGAGGAACTCGCCGAGGCCGTACGCCGCGATGGCTTTGCCTACATGCCGGACGTCTTGAGCGCGGCCGAGGTCGCTGAGCTACGGCGCCGAATCGACGGCGTCGAGCCCGATCCACGCACGAACGATCGACGGGAACAAAGCCAGCGGCGCGGCATCGATCCGGCCAGCGGCGAGGCAACGACCTTCTATCAGCAGGTCGTCAACATGCTATTCAACCGCTCCGCCTACTTCCTGCAGTTCCTGGACCGTGCGCCGGTTGCCCAGGTGGCCGACGCGGTGATGGGCGAGGACTGCCACTGCATCAGCATGACGGGCTGGGTGACGGGTCCCGGCCGGTTGGACCAGGACTTTCACTCGGACTACCAGCCCATTGAGCTACCGAGCGACGTGATGGCCGACCCCCGCGTGGAGATTCCGGTGTTCACGGCCACGGCTCACTATTACCTGGATGACCTGGACGACGCGCTGGGTCCGACCAACTTCATTCCGGGCAGTCACCGCGCCGGCCGCAAACCCCATGACGGCGAGACCAGCTGGCACGGGGTGGAAGGGCAGAACATCCTCTGCAACGCCGGCGACGTGGTGCTGTTCAGGTCGGATGTCTGGCATCGCGGCACGGCCAACACGAGTTCGCGAATCCGCTACCTGCTGCAGGTCCACTACGGCCGCCGGATGGTGGTGCAGAAGTTCCCGCCCTACCTGGACTTTCGCTTCGACCCGGACATCCTGGCCCAGGCCAGCCCTCGGCAGCGCCGCTACCTGGGCGAGCACCCCTTCTCCAACTACGGCTAGCGAACCCGCCGATCACCCATCCGCGATCGGCGTCGCCGCGATATACCAGTAGCGACAGCGCTGCCCGTCGTACTCACGGTCTATCAAGCCGATCAGTTCCTGGAGCACAAAACACCCGCGCAGCGCTTTCGAAACCTCGGCGCCCGTGAGGCTGCGGTCGGGCCGCTCGATGCCGCGGAAGTCGGCCAGCGTTCCCATGATGGCGACACCCGAGGAGTCGATGACGCGCTGCAGTTCCTGCACCAGGTTGCGAATCGGCGCGTCGCTGGTTCCCCCAAGCGCTTGCAACAGGCCAAAGCTATAGGCGGCCTGCGCGGCGCTGTCTGCAAGCGGCAGACGCGTCGCGTCCGCTTGCACATACAGCACGTTGGCCTGCGTGGGTCCGGCGGCCAGGGCCTCCCGGTCCGTGTCGATGGCCACCACGCGCACGTCGGGCAGGGCGGCCAGGGCCAGCGTTTCGCGACCGGTTCCGCATCCAAGGTCAATCGCAACCCTGGGACCGAGCGCCCACAGCACGGTCAGGGCGCGCTGCATGACTTCGGTTAATGGCGGATCAGCGTCGCGCAAGCCAGGCATCGCAGGCATATCGGTCTCGTACCAGCGCGGCGCGGCGCTTGCGCTCGGGTCCGGTGAGGCCGCTCGGCGTCAGGGCGACTCGCAACGCGTCGCTGAATCCCGTCGCCAGCGTTTCGATCAACGCGCCCACCGTTGGGGCCGGGGCCAGGAGATTGCGCAGCCCCTTGAGGGTATGCGAGCGCGGCAGCCGCAGCAGGTCGTAGATGCGCGGGTCGTGCGCGAACGGGATGCTCCCATGCTGCAACAGCGCGCCGCGCAGCCGGGTTTGCGCGCTGCCCATGATTTTGACGCCCCTTGCGGACAGCTCGTGCGTGCTGGGTGAGGCGAAGCATAGGAGACCCGCGCCGTCGGCCGCGTGGGACTGCCAGTCGCCCTGCCGCGTGTGCAGGCCCAGCGTGGCGAACCCGCGTTCGAACCCGGCGCTGAAGCGCTCATACGACCGCAGCACGCCGCCGGCGGCCAGGGCGTGCGTTCGCGGCAGCATGAGGGCGTAGGTGAGTTCGTCGTTATGCAGGATGGCCTGCCCGCCGGTTGGGCGTCGGACCAGGTCTATCCCGCATTGGCGGGCCAGATCGGTAGCCACCGCCTTCAGCGGCTGGCCGTAGCCCAGGCTGAGGGCGGCAGGGCGCCAGGTGTAGAAGCGCAGGGTCGGGGGCGAGGCGCCGTCGCGGACGTGTTCCGCCACGGCTTGATCGGTCGCGAGGTTTCGCGCCCCGCGATCCGCGGGCGAGACCAGCAGCCGCCAGGATTCCATGGAACCGCAGCTTATTAGAATGCCCGTCCAGTTCAGCCCCCGTAGCTCAGTGGATAGAGCGCCGGCCTCCGGAGCCGGGTGCGCGCGTTCGAATCGCGCCGGGGGTACCGGTTATACGGTCCGACCGTGCTCTCGTTGATCGGCTGATGCCGCCAGGGGGATCGGCGAGGACACTGAGACGTTTTGGGAGCGGAGCATGCGTCGAATCGAAGAGCACTTCAGGCAGGCGTTCCAGGTTTGGCGCATTGAGCTCCCGCGCGAGGCCGTCGAAAACAGGCAGCGCGGGAAAATCCTCGAGGCCGGGTGGACGATCTGGTACCAGTTTGGGTCGGACGAGGATGGCGAATACCTGGACTACTACGCCTCGCACCGGATGACCAACGACAGCCACGTGCGCATATATGAGGACGGGCGGGTGGAATCGCTGGAGAGCCTCTGGGAGTTGCGCCCTACATCGAAGGATCCCGAGGAGAATGCGCGGCTGGAGAACGAGTTCTGGGAGCACAATGAGCGGGTGTCGCGACTCATGGACGAGAAGGGCTTCGGGCTGCAGGGTGACGAGCATGGCTCCGCCATCGTCAACCGGGGACTTCTCCAATCGCGAGAATGAAATCGCCGTATCCGCCGGCTTGACGAGAAAGGCGCCGACTGACGTTGTGCCGCACAGCCTCGGCAGACGGTTGCTAGGTGGCGTCGCGGCGAAGCATGGCGTCCAGCAGCAGCAGGATCACGCCGGCGCCGATCGCCAGGTCCGCCAGGTTCAGGTAGCCCACGAACGGGGTGATGTTCAGGTAGTCGAACACCGCGCCGATGCGGAACCTGTCGATCAGGTTGCCGAACCCCCCGCCCAACAGCAGCGCGAAGCCGCCGATGGTCGTCCAGCGTTCCGGCGGTCGCAGCAGGGCGTACGCGGCGAAGCCAACGCCGATGATCAGGGTGGCCGCGATGACCGTCTGCGGGAAGTCCGATAGCAGCCCGAAGTTGACGCCCGGGTTGTAGACGCGCTGGAAGTCGAAGAGCGGCCCCACGGTCCCGCCCCAGGGCGGAAGCACGCTGTCGACGACGGCCTTCACGAGCTGGTCGAGCGCGGCCACCACGGCGCCTAGCCCAAAGGTGAGCAGCCGTCGCAGGTTTGCCGATAGCTCGTTGCTGTGCGTCGGCGAGTGGGTGGCTGGAGTCTCAGGGTCCTTCATGCCAGTTCCGTTGCCAGTCGGGCTTGCACCTGCGCCCCGCCGACCCAACGCTGGCACCAGAAGGCCAGCGCCCGCCAGCGGCCAAAGTGGGTGTAGTGCCGCGCCAGCCGCTTCGGATCCGCGGCCGCAGGTCCGAACGTACGGACGGCAAAGGCGCGCGTGCTGCTGTCCAGCGTGAGGGTGTCGTACGAGCCGAGCAGCATTGCCAGGTATCCCGCGGTCACGGGACCGATGCCCGGCAGCGATTCCAGTGCGGCCAAGCGGTCGGCCGAGGCGGCGTCAGGTTGGTCCGGAGCGGTCAGGTCAATCGTGCCGTCCGCCACGCCCTCGGCCAGCTTGAGCATGGAGCGCGTCCGGTATCCGGCGCCGGCCTCTTGCAGCAGGAATTCGGATCCGGCCTCAAGAATCTCGTGTGGTGTCGGAAACGCCCGCATGCCCGAGGCGTCCGACGTTGGTCCAAGCGTGGTCATCGCCGCCACCATGCGCCTGGTCCGCTCCCAGGTCACGTTGGTCGTGCAGATGCCTTTCATCACGTCTTCCCAGAGGTCCGGACTGCACAGCAGCCGCCCCGCGCCAACCTCGGCCACCGGCCGCAGCGCGCGCGAGCGGCGGCAGCGGGCGTGGAAGTCGGTCAGGTCCTCGTCCAGACGCAGCATGCGTCGGACGCGGGCGGAGAGCTCTCGAGCATCCGCGGCGGACGGTGGAGGGCGCGCCTCCAGTTCGAGCGCACGCCGCCCGTCCGTAAAGTCGGGTGCGGCCCGCAGGCGCACGGTGTAAACGGCCCCCGACGGCAGCCGGTCGATACGTTCAAGCGTCTCCGACTCGGGCAGCCAGCGGAACGGGGCCAGCGCGTACCAGCCGTGCAGGAGCGCCGCCGTCCACAAGCTGAACGGAGGATGGACCGCCAGGCGCAGCGCTGGCGCGGCGCCAACGGCCACCGGCTAGCGCTCGATGATCTCGATCGTGGAGATGCGGACCTCTTCGAGCGGCTGCGACCGCTCACCACTGGGCTTGGCCGTCACCGGCACGCTTTCCAGCGCTTCCAGCGCCGGTTCGCCGTCCGACATCTGTCCGAAGAGCGAGTAGTCCGGGCTCAGCCGTCCTTGCTCCGTCAGGTTGTCGAACACGATGAAGAACTGCGACCCGTTGGTGCCGGGCCCGGCGTTGGCCATGGCCAGGGAGCCGCGGATGTAGGGGCGGCCGGGCGTCTCGATGTCGTACTTGTACCCGGGGCCGCCACCGCCGGTTCCGGTGGGATCGCCGCTCTGTCCCATGAAGCCGGGGATGATGCGGTGGAAGATCACGCCGTCGAAGTAGCCCTCGCGGGCCAGGAAGACGAAGCTGTTGACCGCCAGCGGCGACTCGTCCGCCAGCAGGTCAAACGTCATGTCGCCCAGGTTGGTCTTGATGACGGCCGAGTAGCTCTTGCCGGCCTCGATGACCGTGCCCGGATGAGACGAGTACTGTTTCACACCACCCTCCGCAGGTTCCGATGTCTCGGCGGCGGGTTCCGCCTCACCACACGCCGCCAGCGCGATGAGCAACAGTCCAATAGCAAGCAGCCGTCGCATCCCAACACCCTCGGGAACTGTCGCCGGGCATTGTAGGCGGCGAAATCCGCCGTGGTGCCGGCTCCTCGGCTTCGTGCGCGCAGGGTCGGCTGTCGGAAGTCGGGCCTCGGACTAGGACCGCGCGCTCCCAGGGTGATCCCAGGCTCAGGCCTGGTTAGCGGGATGGAGCGACCAGGGTGGCGCAGCGTCTCCAGTCTGAGCGCCGGAGCAAGCGCGCTGCGCTATTGGTGGTCAAGGCAACGGTATATCAAACTGCGTGGAATCGTGATCAAACTCGATATCATCCAGAAGACCAAGGTTAAACCCAAAGTAAAAGTCCAACACGGATCGGAAGTAGTTCACGGAGCTAATGGACGGATAGAGCACCGAGCTGCCGCCGTCGGGAAAATGAAACGCCGCCAGAATGGCGTGCCTGTTCGGCTCGTAGTAGGCGTGATCAGAGGCAAGCACGATGATCGGTTTGTGGCCGCGATTTTCCAGGATGCGATCGACGGTCTTTAGCACCAGGGAATTTGTGAATATCAGCTGACCGATGTATGCATCCGGCACCGTGGGATCATGGTCGTCGCTGAATTCGTCCTGCTTGCGATGACTGATCCGCATATTTCCGTGGCGATCAAAGGTTGCCGGCCTGTGAGGCTTAAGAATGTGGGCAAAGACATACGTTGGCCCGGACGTCGGGGGCGCCGCGGACAGAAACTCGAACATGTGAAGCACTCGTTCGGGTGCCCACGATTCGTACGGGCTGTCATCCCGGGGGCGGAACCGATGGCCGGTCAGGGGGCGCAGGGCCGTGGTGTCAATGAGAGATCGCAGAAAGCTGTTGTGACGAACGCCTTCACTCTGGGTGGCCCGCACCACAGGCGACAGTGATGCTGCCTCGTCGGCGCGCGAGACGACCACGCCGGCCGGCGTGAACGTGACGGAAATGTCCGCGGTCGGTGCGCGATCGCTTACGACGTTGCCCGACTCGAGATGGACGTAGGTGTAGCCAAGGGATTGGAGCGTGGCGGCCAGCGCGTTGTTCTGGATCAGCTCGATTCCGTCGCTCCTGGTCTTGTCGGCGGTCGGTGGAAGGTCGTGGAGATAAGCGAGATTGAGGCTGGAGGCCAGGGACTGGATCGTGTTTCGATAGTTGCTGGTCGCCTCTCGGGCGACGTAAAACCCGCGCTTTTCGAGTTCCGCCAGGAAGGACGAATTGTCAAACGCACCCAGCGTGTCGTGGCGTCCGTAGGCGTCGAGGACGATGTAGTAGATATCGGGACGGTCGGTGTGCGCGTCGGTGGGGGGCGAAAACAGTTGGGGGGTGCGGACGGATACGCCTCCGGCCGACCCGGCGAGGGACACAATCTGAAACAGGAGGAGCGTGCCGGCGGTGACGTTGAGGAACGGGGTGAGTTGCGATGCGGGGCCCCGGTAGCGAACGGCCAGCCAGACGGCGGCGGCGGCCAGGACGGCGGCCGTGGGAAAGAGGACACGGTCGTCGAGGCGGAGGAGCAGCGCAAGGTCCACGTGCCCGTAGGCAAAGACCACGATGGTGACGGCGGTGACGGCGGCGGCGGCCTGATGCCAGCCGCGGAGGACGAGTCCCAGCCCGGCCATGCCCACGGTAACGGCCAGCAGGACGCCGGCGGCTGGCACGAGGGCCTGACGGAGGGTGAAATGCAGGGGGTTGCTGGCGAGAAAGTGGAGGACGGGGATCAGGGCGACCGGCCAGGGGTGCCAGGGCGTTGAAAGCACGCGAAGGCGTCTGCGGGCGGGGCGGTCGGCGGAGGCGTGGTCCGGTGGTCCGGCGAGCCGTTGATTCAGGAGCGCCGCGCGCCGTATGAGGCGGGTCGCTGAATGAGCGGCGCGGCGCAGGCCGACGCGGGCGACCACACTCGGATACGTCACCGCCGCCAGGGCGGTCAGGGTGAGCGCCAGCGCCAGGTTGGTGCGGGTGTCTGGCTGGCCGTGCAACGCGGCGCGGAGGCCGCTGGTGGTCACGTAGTGGCCAAAAGCCAGCGGTCCGCGGCCGGCGTCCGGGACGCCATTGAGCGCCAGGTTGGCGTAGGTGGATTGGGCGAGCGAGAGTCCGTACACGACATGGCGGCTTTCCCAGGGGGCCACTTCGAGTTGCAGGAGCAGGCGTTGGCCTGGCGGGACGGGATAGCTGGGAAAGGTCAGGGTGCGC
>JAJEGF010000074.1 GCA_022820025.1 Chloroflexota bacterium | reverse complement strand
TCCGACCGCAGCTCACCAAGGTCAGACTTCCACTCAGTCCGCATCGCCTGCATCTCGACTCGCAGCGCCTGAATGTCGGCTTTGGTCGCAAACGTCGGCAGCGCAGACTCGATTGCCGTCAAGCGTCGCTCGATGTCGAGCCCGGACAAATCGGCCGTCATCGGTTGCCCCGCAAGAGACCTTTGAGAAACGCGCTTCGACCTTGAATGCGTGGCGGTTCTTCACCCTCTCCGAGGGGAGAGGCAGATTCGGGCGTCTTCGGCCGAAATCGGTGAGGGGTCTTCCGCGCACCCAACCCCGGGTAATGCAAATGCCTTCGAAAGCCGCGGCCTGTTCGGCTCCAGACCTGTTCTCGCGCCTGGGCGCCCCTTTGCTGTATCGGCTCACCAGCCGACCCGATCTCAACCATCCCCGCTGCACACACCGGGGCCGCCCCTCCGAAGCCGCGTCCATAGCCCATGTCGCGTCCTGCGTGGACCTCGATCAGCCCCCCACGCCGGCCGCCAGAACCTGGTTCACCGCAATCGCCACCCCAGCCGCCGCAGCCGCCCCAGCCACCACCAGCCCGGCAACCCACTTGATCAGCCGCGCTTCCCGAGCGTGAAGTTCGGCCTTCAACTCGCCAAACTCGGCTCTCAGCTCGCCAAGGTCGGCCTTCCACTCCGATCGCATCTCGCCAAGGTCAGACTTCCACTCGGTCCGCATAGCCTGCATGTCAGCTCGCAGCGCCTGAATATCCGCTTTCGTCGCGAACGTCGGCAGCGTGGACTCGATCGCTGTCAATCGTCGCTCAATGTCAAGCGCGGACAAATCGGCCGTCATCGGATACCCCGAGAGCCGCTGCTGCTTCGACTGTGGACTCGGTGATGCATGTGGGCGCCCCTCGCTATGACGGCGTACTCGCCGACCGGATCTCATTCATCCCCGCTGCACGCACCGGGGCCGCCCCTCTGATACTGCTTCCATTGTAGCCGCCGTCTCCAGTTCGGAGAATCCGCCGTCCCTCCGCCTCGCCCCTCGCTCACTTCCGGCGAATCAGTCGAATTCCCACCGCCTCTCCCGCCCACCGGCGCATCGCCGACTTCGCCATCCCCGGCCCGGTTCGCCCCCGGCCCCACCCAAAGTTCCCTACCCATCCGACCCCGTCTCGCCCTCTGAACGCGACGAACCCCACCCGGACCGCCGGCTCCGCACCCGCGCCCATCGAATCCTCTCCCCGCGTCCAATCTCTTTTCTCACTGCTCTCAGCTCACTCCTTCCCACTCCCCCACGTAGACTCAAGCACGCGGAGCCCTCGCCCCGCCATCGCCGACCATGACGACCACAACCACCCTGCCCACCGTCACCGACACGCTCGGGCGCGAGCTGCGCGACTTGCGCATTTCGGTCACCGATCGCTGCAACTTCCGTTGCCCCTACTGCATGCCGGCCGAGGTCTTCGGCGCCCGCTACGCCTTTCTGCCCAGGCCCGAAATCCTCACCTTCGAGGAAATCGAGCGCCTCACCTGCCTCTTCGTCGACCTGGGCGCCCGCAAGCTACGCCTCACTGGCGGCGAACCCCTGCTGCGCGCCGACCTGCCCACGCTTGTCCAAATGCTCACTCGCATCGACGGCGTGGAGGACACCGCCCTCACCACCAACGGCTACCTGCTGCCTCGCCACGCCTCGGCGCTGCGGGAAGCCGGGCTGGACCGCATCACCGTCAGCCTGGACAGCCTGGACGACGACGTGTTCAAGCGCATGAACGGACGCGAGATCAGCGTCGAGCCGGTGCTGGAAGGCATTCGCGCCGCCGAAGTCGCCGGGTTCGATCAGATCAAGATCAACTGCGTCGTCCAGCGCGGCGTCAACGACGAGGCCGTCGCCCAGCTGGCCCGCCACTTCAAGGGCACCGGCCACATCGTTCGCTTCATCGAGTACATGGACGTCGGAAACCTCAATCACTGGGTTCTATCTGAGGTCGTCCCCGCCCGCGAAATCGTGGCCCGCGTGAACGAAGTCGCGCCCATTGAGCCGGCCGCCCCCAACTACCGCGGCGAGGTCGCCAGCCGCTACCGCTACGTCGACGGCTCCGGCGAAATCGGCGTCATTTCCTCGGTCAGCCAACCCTTCTGCGGCGACTGCACCCGCGCCCGCCTTTCAACCGACGGCCATCTCCTCACCTGCCTCTTCGCCGGCGGCGGCACCGATCTAAAGACCCCGCTGCGCGACGGCGCCACCGACCGTGAACTCCGCGCCCTCATCCAGGGCGTCTGGGCCGCCCGCACCGACCGCTACTCCGAGGAACGCGCCAACCTCCTCGACGAATCCGGCCACCCCCACAGCGCCCCCAAAGTCGAGATGTACCAGATCGGCGGCTAGCCCCGCAGCGAGACCTTCTCGTAATCCAATCGACTGGTGCGCGGTGTCAATCCTCTCGAGGAGCCGCCGTTCTTTCCCCTCTCCAAGGGGAGA
The DNA here is from genome assembly GCA_022820025.1 of Chloroflexota bacterium. Classification (GTDB taxonomy): domain Bacteria; phylum Chloroflexota; class UBA11872; order UBA11872; family UBA11872; genus UBA11872. The sequence goes on along the minus strand of JAJEGF010000074.1, from coordinate 36,351 downwards.
GGCAGACTCGGGCGTCTTCGGCCGAAATCGGTGAGGGGTCTTCCGGGCAACCAAGCCAAGGTTTTGCAGAGGTCTCCGTAGAGCCTGATCCAACGCCGAATGGTTAACCCAGGGGCCCGCCGCTCATGCTTCCCGGCGAGCCGCCGGTGAACTTGTCGATCCTGTTCGATCCCGAGTCGGCCGTCTGATTCGCCGCCTTCCCAACGTCCGCCAACGCTCGCCTCAGGATCCGTCCCAGGAACCTCAGAACGCGCATTCGCGAGCCAATCTCAATCTGGAACAGTTCACCTCCGAATCTATCATCAGAACGCGCCGCGCATCCGGCGGCCGCCTGCCGCCCCGCCGCTCACCAGGTCCATCTGGCATTGCCATCGGTTCACATTCAGTGTACACTGGCCCGCATGACCACGCAACCCCCGGCCCCGATGCCCTCCCCCGCCGCCCTATCGCCCCCTGCCGCCCCTCCGCCGTCCCCCGCATCGCCGGGATTTGGCCTGTCCCAGCCTGTCCCTCGGTCCCGGCCCTGTCCCCTCGCGGCTGCCCTCCGGTTCCCCCTCAGCCAGCGCCACTCGCCGCCGCAAAGCGCCCCCCGGCGACCGAAGAGTTTTTTGGAAAAAACTCTTACGCGCGCAAAGCCCATCCATTTCACCGCCGGAGCCCCCCGTTGACCACCCCCCTCTGGCGCCCCGACCCGGCCGCGCTCACCACCAGCGCCATGGCCCGCTTCTGGCGCGCCGCCGAGGCCCACACCGGCCACCGCTTCCCCGACTACCCCGCCCTCCACCGCTGGTCGGTCGACCACAGCGCCGACTTCTGGTCCTTCTACGCCGACTTCGCCGGCATCCGCTTCACCAACCCTCCCGTCGAAATCAAGGGCCCCGACCGCATGCCCGGCACCCAGTGGTTCCGCGGCGCGACCCTCAACTACGCCGAGCACATGCTCCGCCGCAACGACGACAAGGTTGCGCTCATCTACCGGACCGAATCCGGCGAGACCCATCGCCGGACGTACGCCGAGTTGCGCGGCGAGGTCGGCCGCTGTGCCAGTGCGTTGCGTCAGTTGGGCGTCGAACCGGGCGACCGCGTGGCGGGCTACCTGGTCAACGGACCCGAGACCGTCATTGCCTTCCTGGCTTGCGCCAGCATCGGCGCCATCTGGAGCGCCTGCTCACCGGACTTCGGAGTCGCCGGCGCTCGGGATCGACTGGGGCAGATCGAGTGTCGCGTGTTGATCACGAGCGACCGCTACTTCTACAACAGCCGCCGGTTCGAATGCCTGGCCACTATCCAGGACTTCAGCGCTGGGGCTCCCTCGATTCAACACGTCGTCGTGGTTCCGTTTGCTCAGTGGTCCGGGACCCAGATGCCACACGGCTGGCTGACCTGGAACGACCTGCTCAACCGCGCAACAACCCATGAGCCCAAATTCACACCACTGCCCTTCAATCACCCGCTATATGTCCTGTACTCGTCGGGGACGACCGGCGCGCCCAAGTGCCTGGTCCACGGCGCCGGCGGCACGCTCCTGCAACATCGCAAGGAACACCAACTCCACACCGACCTGCGGTCCGACGACACGATCGTCTACTTCACCACTTGCGGGTGGATGATGTGGAACTGGCTGGTCTCGGCCCTGGCCACCGGCTGCACCCTCGTCCTCTACGAGGGCAGCCTGAACCATCCCGATCTGTCGACCGCCTGGCGTCTGGCCGAAGAGCTTGGCGTCACAGTCTTCGGCACCAGCGCGTCGTTCGTGGAAGCCTGCATGCGGGATGGCATCCGGCCTCGCGACATGGCCGACCTATCGGCGCTCCGCACGCTGCTGTCCACCGGCTCTCCACTGTCGCCGGAAGCGTTCCGCTGGGTGTACGCCAATGTGAACGACAACCTGCACCTGGCATCCATTTCGGGCGGCACCGACCTGGTGTCGTGCTTTGTGCTTGGCAATCCGGTGCTGCCGGTCTACGCGGGCGAGATTCAATGCGCTGGGTTGGGCATGGATGTCGCGGCCTTCGACGAGCGCGGAAACTCGGTGCGGAGCCAAAAGGGCGAGCTTGTCTGCCGAAGACCATTCCCCTCGATGCCGGTGCGGTTTTGGAATGATCCCGACGGCGAGCGGTATCGCGCGTCGTACTTTGAGACATACCCGGGGGTCTGGCGTCACGGCGACTTCGTCGAAATCACGCCTCGCGGCGGAATCGTCATTCTGGGACGCAGCGACGCAATACTGATGCCGGGCGGCGTCAGGATCGGAACGGCTGAGATCTATCGCCCGATCGAGACGATTCCGCAAGTTGTCGCGGGTCTGGCGACGACGGTCAGGCGCGAAGGCCGCGACGAGATCGTGCTCTTCGTGGTCATGCGTCCGCAGGACAAGCTTGATGAAACCCTGCGGGCAACGATCCAGGACGCAATTCGCAGGTCGGCTTCACCCCGCCATGCGCCTCGCCACGTGCTGGCCGTGCCCGATCTTCCCCGAACCCGCAACGGCAAGCTGGCGGAACTGGCCGTCAAGCGGATCCTCGACGGCGAACTGCTGACCAACTGCGAATCTCTGGCGAACCCCGAATGCCTGGCCGTCTTTGAATCGCTCCGCCAACAGCTCGTCGCAGCGGAGCCCGCCCATGCCTGAGCAGCCCGACGCTGTGATCCTGTCGGCGCGGCGAACCCCGATCGGCAGATATCTGGGAGCGCTGGCAGATCTAAGTGCGACGGAACTCGGCCGCCAGCTGGCGGTTGACATCCTGCGGGCTGCAGACGTCGACCCCGACCAGATCGACCAGGTGATCGTAGGATGCGCCCTGCAGGCCGGGCTGGGCATGAACGTTGCCCGCCAGATTGCGGTCCGAGCGGGCATCCCCGTCGAACGCCCAGCCTTCACCGTCAACCAAGTGTGCGGCAGCGGGTTGCTGGCGGTGCAATTGGCAGCCCAGCAGGTCTGGCTGGGACAGAGCCGCGTCGTCCTGGCTGGCGGTGTCGAACGCATGTCCGGCGCGCCATTCCTGGTTTCACGCGACTCACAGGGCGATCCTGATTCGGCGTCCACGCCGGTTGATTCGCTGCAAGGCGACGGGCTGGTAGACAGCTTCGAGCACATCCACATGGGCTGCACCGCCGAACGAATCGTCTCCAAGCTCGGCATCTCCCGTGCCGAGCAGGACGCGTACGCCCTGGAAAGCCAGCGGCGCTATCAGGCGGCCCGAGACTGGCTGGGGGAGGAGATCAGTCCGATCTCGGCTCCTACCGCCAATGGGCCGGTTGAGATCGGCGTTGACGAGCATCCGCGCGAAACCAGCCGTTCGGCGCTCGCAGGGCTTCGGCCCGCGTTTCAAGATGACGGCACGGTGACGGCAGGAAACGCCTCCGGCATCAACGACGGCGCCGCGCTGGCGGCCATTTCGTCCCGCCGCTGGGCGGACGACCATGGCCATCGCTACGACCACGTGTTGCGCGGCTTTCACACGATGGGCATCGAGCCTGGGTTGATGGGCCTGGGTCCGGTGGAGGCGATTCACGGCCTGCTGGAGCGACACGGGCTGAGCGACGAAGACATCGCCCTCTATGAGATCAACGAGGCGTTCGCCGGTCAGGTCTTGGGCGTGCTGCGGATGCTGGACCTGGACCCCGATAAAGTCAACGTCAACGGTGGCGCAATTGCGCTGGGTCATCCCATCGGCGCCAGCGGCTGCCGGATTCTCGTGACCCTGACGCACGAGATGCGACGGCGCGGAGCAACGCGCGGAGTGGCGGCCTTGTGCGTCGGCGGTGGTATGGGCATCGCCGCCCTGGTTGAGCAGGTATAGTGGAATGTGCATATTGATTGACAAACCTCACGTTTGCTTTGATGGTTTGCAGCGATACTCATCATGTCTTGCAATCTCTTCAAGTGCTTTGAACGAACTAATGGACACATCGTTGAAACACTCGTTTAAGCCGGTATTCTGTGCCTACGAATCGTCCCTCAACTCCTTGAGTCCAGCAGCACGCACGTGTAAACTCTCGAACCTCATCCTGGATACTGGTGCGGGTTAGCTATGCCTAAATTCACAAGCAGCGTCCTCGAGCAGTTTGGCCGGGACGTCTTCGAGGCTGCGGGCTCGCCTCCCGACATCGCCGACGCGGTGGCCTGCTCGCTGGTGCTGGCGGACCTTTCGGGACACCCGTCGCACGGGGTCATGCGCATTCCAGACTACGTGACCTACATCAACGAAGGTCTGGTCGATCCCCGGGTGAGACCGTCCATCAAGCAAGTTACGCCCAACGCAGTCTTCGTAGACGGCCACTGGGGATTCGGGCAGATCACGGCCGCCGAAGCCGTGGCGGAAGTCGTCAAGCTGGCGAAGGCGTCCGGCGTCGCGATGGCCGGAATGATGAACTGCAATCACGTCGGCCGGGTGGGGGAGTGGGCCGAGTTGGCGGCCGCCAGCGACGTCATTGCCATCATGGTGGTCGGCGGTCCGTCCGACATCGTCACCGCCCCGTTCGGCGGGGCCGAGACGGCGCTGAGCACCAATCCGATTGCGGCGGGCGTGCCGGCCGGATCGCGAGATCCAATGATCATGGACTTCGCAACATCCGCGCAGGCCGTCGGCAAGATCCGCATCGCGCAGGCGCGCGGAACTCAAATGCCTGAGCACTCGATTCTCGACTCCGACGGAAATCCAACGACGAATCCGGACGACTTCTTTGACGGCGGTCTGCTGCTCCCATTCGGCGGCCACAAGGGTTCGGCTCTGTCGATTCTGATCGATGCCCTTGGAAGTGGGATGACGGGATCGGAGTTGACAGACCGTTATCACAAGCTGGGATCAATCCTGATTGGCATCGACCCGGCCGTCTTCCGGCCCAGGGACGAGTATGGGGCGTCGGTGGATGGGCTGTTCGACCGCGTCACAGGCGTGCAGCCGGCGTCAGGATTCGACGAAGTCCTGATACCCGGCGAGCCGGAACGGCGGGCGCGAGCGGAGCAACGCAGGACGGGTATCGAGGTGGCGCCCGCCACGCTACAGACGCTGTTGGGTACGGCGGAGAAGCTGGGCATCGACGCCGGCGCGCTGAGCGATGAGTCCTAGAACCTTTGGCCAGACGTCAACTCGCGGGTCGCACGACGGCTTTGACGGCATTTTGCGCCCGCCGTACGCTTCCGCCGACGCGTTGGCGCTAGACCGATGAGCGAGGCGATCGCATGAAGCTCGGCGGATTCATGATGCCGTTGCATCCACCCGGCCACAATTTCACCGAGACTATCGCCGCCGACCTTGAGCAAATTGTCGAGGCTGATCGGCTCGGCTTTTCCGAATACTGGATCGGCGAGCACTTCACGGCCGAGTGGGAGAACATTCCGGCGCCTGACCTCCTGATAGCCCAAGCGCTTGGCCGCACCAAAAACATCATCCTTGGCACGGGCGTTACCTGCCTTCCGAATCATCATCCGTTCGGCCTGGCTCACCGAATCGCGCAACTGGATCACATGGCGAAAGGACGTTTCTATTGGGGCGTCGGTTCCGGTGGTTTTCCAGGCGATCTGGAAGCGTTTGGGTTTGACCTAAAATCGGGTGAAAACCGCAAGATGACAGGGCAGACAATCCAGGCCGTCCTGGATATCTGGAACGGGCAGGCCCCGGGCACCTACGAGTCGAAGTACTGGACATACACGATTCCCGAACAGGTGGACGCCGTTGGCCTGCGCCTCCATCTGCGCCCGTACCAGAAGCCGCACCCGCCCATCGGAGTGGCTGGCGTGTCGCCGTCGTCCGGCACCTTGCGCCTGGCCGGTGAACGCGGCTGGATCCCGATGTCGATCAACATCATTCCGCCAGTGACGCTGAAGACGCACTGGGACGCTGTGGAAGAGGGCGCTCAGAAGACGGGCAAGCAGCCCAGTCGAATCGACTGGCGGATTGCCAGAACGATCTACGTCGCCGATACAACCGAGCAGGCCCGACGGGAAGCCATCGAAGGCAGCATGGGTCGGGACTTTCGCGACTACTTCTTCCGGTTGCTGCCGCTAGCGGGAATGTTCGACCTGTTCAAGACATCGTCCGACATCCCCGACGAAGATGTGACGCTCGACTACCTGTGCGATGAAGTCTGGATCGTCGGGAGTCCCGACGAAGTTGAGCGGCGGCTACGTGCCCTGTACGAGGAAGTCGGCGGTTTCGGCGTGCTGCTGGCGATGGCCCACGAATGGGAGCCAGCCGACGGCTGGAAGCGCTCGCTGCACTTGCTCACGCAAAACGTCATGCCGCGCTTGAAGGACCTCTCGCCAGCCGCCTGAGTGGCAGCACGACCAGAAAACTGAACCTAGCGGCGTCCTGAGAACTCGCGTCGCCAGTAAACCAGCGGCTGCAGGTCCGCCACGCACCCGTCTTCCACGACTCCAATCACGATGGCGTGATCACCGTGTTTGGCAACAAACGATCGTCGGCAGATGAGCGTGGCCAGGCTGTGGGCGATCAACCGCAGTCCATGTGGACCGGCGGTGTTCTCGCACTGCTCGAATTTGTCGTCGACCTTCGACGCGAACAAGCGGGCAAGGTCAGGCTGTTCCTCGCTCAGGAGGTGAACAGCGAAAAATCCGCCCTCCGTCATTCCACGGTAGCTCCGGGTCGACTCATCGACGCAGACGATGACCGAGGGCGGCTTCGCCGAGTACGACGCAATCGAGGTAACGGTCATGCCGCAGGGCCCCGAATCGGGATCCACACTGGAAACGACAGCGACGCCTGAGGCCAGTGAGGCCATTGCCTCCTTGAATACCTCAAGTGCGTGCGGCGCGTCGGGCGTTTCTCGCGTCATCGAGATATCGACCGCGAGCGAGCGGATGTCGCGCAAGATCGACTGCGACGCTGGGTCCGCGCGGCACGCATGTTTATTCGGTGAAGTCCCGGCGTCGCGCCTCGGGCTTGGGATCGCCACCCCGCATGGACGAGTCGCCGCGGTGATACAGATCGGTCATGTAGGCCTCGTGCGAACCCAACTCGCGAATGACCTTGCCAATGTCGGCCAATGCGCGCATCAGCACCCTTGCGACGGTCCGGAGCCCCAGCATCCTGGTTCGCTTCCAGGGAGCGGCAGGCGAACCCAGCGTGCGACTTCCGCGGGCAGGCTGCAACCCACTCGGGGCGACCGGATCGCGAGTAGCCGCTAGACGGCGGCCTTCATCTCCCGGTAGGCCGCCAGCATGTGCGAGTTAGCGGCCAGGGTGGTCTCAAGCGCGTCGCCGAGCCCTTCAAGCTGCGCTCCCGGGATTGCGGTGAGGGAGTAGGCATCGGGAATCTCGGTGAAGGTGCGCATGCCGGCGCAGCCGACTGACAGCGTGGCCGTTCCGTCAGCCACCGCGCGCGGCAGAGCCGCACATGCGGGCCGGCCGAGGATCGAGCCGCCGACTCCGTGCCAGTGCGTTCCGCCGAGCGCCTCCTCTAAGAGCATTGCCTGGCGTGGGTTCGTCCAGACCACCACGGCGTCGGGCGCCAATGGGAAGTCGGCCAGCGGCCCGTAGACGATGCCGGCGGCGGGTGGATCGAAGTGTGGGATGTTCGCGACTTCGGCTTCATCGATGTAGTTGATGGCGCACATGTCGCCGACCAGGCTCATCAACTCGGCACTCTTGGCCTCGTCCAATTCAAAGCCCATGACCATGGCACCGATCGGGCAGGCCATGTGCGCGCCGGCGTCGGCAAAGAACACGCCGCGCTCAGCGCGACGCCAGAACGTGCAGGCGGATGGGACGTCGGCCATTACCTCGGCGATACCGTCCGGAGCCTCGGCGACGCGGGTGAGGGCTACGGGCGGAAAGTCAAGCGCCAACCCGGACTGCAGCTGGGACGCGAGGTCAGCAAAGTCATTCGCCATGTCACGGTTCCCCGTCAAACACGCAGCTCCTGGCCAGTTGCTGCGTCTACTAGCTGGCGGTCAGCTTACTTCTTGGCGGCTTCGTAGTAGGGGTTAGCGCCCGCGGCATGGTCGGTCACGTCAACCACGCGTGAAATCTCTGGCACGTTATCGCGGAGTGCGACTTCAATGCCCTGCGACAGGGTGACGCTGGCCATACCGCAACCCTGGCAGCCGCCGGAAAGTCTCAGATACGCGGTGTCGTCTTCCACAGCGACTAGCTCGGCGTGTCCGCCGTGGGCGGCGATGGCCGGGTTGATCTGGTGGTCCAGGACGCTGATCACGCGCTCGGCCACGGGCCCAGTGGGCGCAGCCGTCGAAGGACCGGGGCCGGTACCGCCGACCGCCGGGCTGGGACTCTGCGGATTGCGCACGAACAATCCGCCCCCGCCGGGCGAATCCGAGAGGTCGATTGTCGAGCCGCGCATTTGGTCCACGCTGCCGGCGGGGATTACCACCTGTAAGCCCTCCGCCGCGGTCACGACGGCGTCTTCGGACGTCGCGTCGTCAACCGACTTCAAGTACATGTCGTAGCTGAAGCCAGACCCGGAAACGCCGGTGATCTCGATCCACATGGCAAGGCGCTCGGGGTTGGGCTTGTCGGAGTGGCCGCGATAGGCGAGCACGAGATCCCTGGCGGCATCCGAAATCTCGACCAGCGGCTGGTCTGTCGCGGCGCTATCGAATGTCATCGCAGTTTCCTGTTGGCGGCGCTCCGTGGCCTCACCCCTATGATAGAGGCGTGGCGCACGTTGTCCTATTGCTGCACAGCGAAAGCTACCGAGCGGCCGACTTCCTGCAAGCGGCGCGGCAGCTTGGCGTCGACATCACCGTGGCATCGGATCGGCGCAACCCAGCCGCGTCGGATGCCGACGAAGGGGTGCTGGAGGTCAATCTCGCCAACCCGGAGGTCGCCGCATCGGCGATCGTCGAGTACGCGGGCGAGACGGTGGTTGATGCCGTCGTGGCGGTTGATGATCAAGGGGTGGCGACGGCCGCGCTGGCCAGTGAGCAGCTTGGCCTGCCGTACAACTCGCCGTCGGCGATTACCGCGACCCGGAACAAGGCGGACATGCGGCGGCGTCTGGCAGCGGCTCGCGTTCGGCAGCCCGACTTTGACGTCCTGAAGTCCGACGGCGATGCGCTGATGGCCGCCGACCGCCTGGGACTCCCGGTGGTCGTGAAGCCGGTGTCGCTGTCCGCCAGCCAGGGCGTGATTCGCGTCGAGCGGGCCGACGACTTGCCGGCAACGATCGGGCGAACGCGCTCGATTGCGCAGGCCCAGGGTCGCGATCCGCGTGAGCCTGTCCTACTCGAGCGCTTTGTCCCCGGTCGCGAAGTGGCCGTTGAGGGACTGATGCGGGGCGGATCGCTCGAAATCCTGGCGATCTTTGACAAGCCCGACCCGCTTGACGGTCCGTTCTTCGAGGAAACGATCTACGTCACACCGTCGCGCTTGACGCCAGCCACGCAGGAGTCAATTCGCGCGGTCACGGCCTGCGGCGCGAAAGCACTCGGGCTGTCCGAGGGTCCGATCCACGCCGAACTGCGCACGAGGAACGGGAACGCCTGGCTGCTAGAGATTGCCGCGCGGTCGATTGGCGGACTATGTGCGCGCTCGCTCCGGTTTGGGCTAGGCGTCAGCCTGGAACAACTCATCCTGCGTCACGCGCTTCGTCTGCCGATTCACGACCTGGGACCGACCGATGCTGCCGCGGGCGTGATGATGCTCCCGATCCCGAGCGCCGGTCGGCTGCGCGCTGTGCGAGGAGTCGAAGCAGCGCGCGCGGTTGATGGCGTGGCGGGCGTGGAAATCACCATTGCACCGGGACAGGAGCTTGTTCCCTTACCGGAAGGCAGCCGATATCTCGGATTCCTATTCGCACGGGGGCAGAATCCTCGCGACGTTGAAGCAGCTTTGCGCACCGCACACGCCCGGTTGAACTTCGAGATCACGCCAAACTAGGGCGAAGATAAAGAAAAACCCCTAGCATTAACCGATGCAAACACTCCTGATTTCCACCTACGAGCTCGGGCACCAGCCGCTGCATGCGGCATCGGCGGCCGGGGCGTTGTTGATGGCTGGTCACGCCGTGCGTTGCCTCGACCTGTCGGTCGAAATGTGGGACGACGACGCCGTGGCCTGGGCCGAGGCCGTCGCCATATCGGTTCCCATGCATACAGCCACGAGGCTGGCGGAGCGAGCGGCGCAGCGGATTCGAGAGATCCATCCGGATGTTCCAATCGCCTTCTACGGGTTGTATGCGGGAATGGACCATCACCCTGACGGTTCAAACTTTGCGGACGCCCAAATCGCCGGGGCATACGAGCACGGTCTGGTCGGATGGCTGGGTCGATTGGGTCTAGGTGACGACGCGTCCGAGCCACATGTGGACCTCGACCGTCGGGCCAACGTGCTGCCTGCCAGGCACTTGCTGCCCGAAATTTCGCGTTACGCGCATATGGCTCTGGGCGATGACGAGTCGCCCGTGGGCTATACGGAGACCAGCCGCGGGTGCGTGCATACCTGCCGCCACTGTCCGGTCCCGATCGTGTACGACGGGCGGATTCGGATCATCGACGCTGATGTGGTGCTGGCCGACATCGACCAACTCGTCGAGGCCGGTGCGCGCCATATCACTTTTGCCGATCCCGACTTTTTGAATGGCGTGCGGCACTCGGAGCGTGTGGTGCGGGCGATGCACGCACGGCATCCGCACCTGACGTTCGACGTGACGACCAAGGTGGAGCACATCCTGGAGCACGCGAGCGTCTGGCCGGGATTCGCAGCCGCCGGCTGCCTGTTTGTCGTGTCGGCGTTCGAGTCCGTGAACGACGAGATTCTGCGGCGGTTGGACAAGGGACACACGGCGGCCGAGGCGGCGCAGGCCGTTCGACAGCTTCGCCAGCACGGCATCGAAATACGCCCATCCTGGATGCCGTTCACCCCGTGGACGACGCCACCCGACGTTCTGGCCATCATGGAGTTCGTGCGCGACCACGACCTGATAGCCAACGTGGACCCTGTGCAGTTCACGATCCGGCTGCTGGTCCCGCAGGGATCGCTGCTGCTGGACTTGCCCGAGATGACTCCACACTTGCGCGGCTACGACGAGGAGCGGCTCACCCACGAGTGGCGCGCAGACGATCCGCGCTCCGACGAGCTGCAGCAAGAGCTCGCCGAGATCGTCGAGCGCGGGGTCGCGGAGGAATCCTCCGACGCTCTTCTATTTGAGCGGATGTGGACGGCCGTCAAAGCCGCGGCACCCGAGGCGACCGCCGGTCCAGCGCCGGACCTCTCCGGCAGACCGCTTCCCGTCCGGCCACGACTCACCGAACCTTGGTTCTGTTGCGCCGAGCCGACGGACATGCAGTTCGGTCCGCTTGAAGAAATCCCGGCGTAGCCTGCCCATGACGAGGGAATTACCGGTCGAGCTGTATGACCTGGGATGTATGGCCTACCGGGACTCGCTGGACTGGCAAGAGACGAAGGCCGCCGAGGTTCGTGCCGAGATCTCCGCCGACGCGCTGGCGTTGCTGGAGCACCCGCCGGTCTACACCATGGGCGCCCGTGGCGGGGATGACCACATGCTGCTGAGCAGCAGCGACCTGAGCGAGACTGGCGCTGAACTGGTCATGACCGACCGGGGCGGCGACATCACCTTTCACGGCCCAGGCCAACTGGTGCTCTACGCAATTCTCAACTTGCGCCGCCGAGGCGTGCGGCCGGTCGACCACGTGCGCTGCCTGGAACGAATAGTCCTGGACACATTGGAGGCCTTTGACCTGAAGGGTCGAGCGGTCAAGGGACGCCCGGGCGTATGGATCGGCCACAGAAAAATCTCGGCTATCGGCGTTTCCATTCGGGGCGGCGTGACCATGCACGGCGCGGCTCTCAACGTCGCGAACGACCTGACGTGGTTCAATGCCATCGTGCCGTGTGGATTGCATGGACTCGGTGTCACCTCGATGACTCGTGAACTGGGGGCTGCTCCGCCGATGGGCGATGTGATGGCTGCCACAGCCGCGGCATTCGCGGCGGTCTATCAGACTGATGTGCGATCGTCGGCACATGCGATGGAGCCCGCTGGTGGCCACTGAGGTTCGGGTAGCTCGACCGACGTGGCTGCGGGCGCGCGTGCCCGGCGGCGAGCGCTTCGAAGACCTGCGAGACCTTGTGCGCTCCGAGCGCTTGCACACCGTCTGCGAAGAGGCCCGCTGCCCAAACATCGGCGAGTGCTGGAATGCCGGCGAAGCCACGTTCATGATCCTTGGCGACACCTGCACGCGGGCCTGCGGCTTCTGCGCCGTCACGTCGGGTCGACCCGGGGCGCTGGATCCGCTGGAACCGTTCCGGGTGGCCCAGGCTGTCGCGCAGATGGATCTCGACTACTGCGTGATCACCTCCGTTAATCGGGATGACGAGGCGGACGGCGGCGCCGCCATATTCGCCGGCTGCATCCGGGCCATTCGACACCGAACGCCTCAGGTGGAGGTGGAGGTGCTCATCCCAGACTTCATGGGCAATTGGGACGCGCTGGCCACGGTTGTTCGGGCCCGGCCGGTCGTGCTGAATCACAACATTGAAACGGTGCCGCGGCTCTATTCGCGCGCACGCCCCAAGGCGATCTACACCCAGTCCCTCGAGTTGCTGCAGCGAGTCAAGCGCATCGATCCGAACATGATCACGAAGTCCGGGATCATGGTTGGGCTTGGCGAAACGCGGGACGAACTGTCCAAGACGCTGGCCGATCTGCGGGACCACGATTGCGACCTGCTCACGATCGGGCAATACCTGCGACCGTCGCGCAAGCACTTGCCAATCGTCCGCTACTACAGTCCCGACGAGTTCGACGAACTGGGAGACGAAGCGCGCAGCCTCGGATTCGCCCACGTCGAATCGGGGCCGCTGGTGCGAAGTTCGTACCATGCGGGGGAACAGGCCCGCGCGGCCCGAGAGAAAGCAGCCGGCCTGACGCGCGAACGGTAACGAAACCAGTGCGCGCGCCCGGCCCGGGGCGCTAGGCTCGGACCGGTCGGGCTCTCGACTTCATGAGGTGCGGCGCCATCGCGACCATCGACGTCAACGGACAGGCTGACGACTCCGCAATCGAATCCCTGGAAACGCAGGACTGGCTGGAGTCCCTCGACGACGTATATGTCCTGCGGGGACCGGAACGCGTTGTCGGACTGCTGCGGGAGCTGCAGATTCACGCACAGCGGGACGGCGTTTCGCTCCCCGTCACCTCGCGCACGCCCTACGTCAACACCATTCCAGCCAACCGACAGCCCGACTATCCGGGCGACCGGGACATCGAGCGACGGATCAAGAGCATCATTCGCTGGAATGCCATGGCGATGGTGGTGGAGGCCAACAGTAAGTCTGACGGCATCGGCGGCCACATCTCCACCTACGCGTCGGCGGCAACGCTTTACGAGGTGGGCTTTAACCACTTCTTCCGAGGACCGAATCACCCGGACGGCGCCGACATCGTGTACTTCCAGGGGCACGCCTCGCCCGGGATGTACTCGCGGGCGTACGTGGAGTGGCGGCTGCCTCCCGCGCAGTTGCATAACTTCAGGCGCGAACTGGCGGACGGGGGCGGCCTGTCGTCGTATCCCCACCCGTGGCTTATGCCCGACTTCTGGCAGTTTCCAACCGTATCCATGGGCCTCGGGCCACTCATGTCGATTTATCAGGCCCGATTCATGCAGTACCTGGCCGACCGGGATCTGCGCCCGGACACCGGTCGGCGCGTGTGGGCGTTCCTGGGCGATGGCGAGTTCGACTCGCCGGAGGCCAGCGGGGCGATTTCGCTGGCGGCTCGAGAGTGCCTGGACAACCTGACCTGGGTCGTGAACTGCAATCTGCAGCGTCTGGACGGACCGGTGCGCGGCAATGGCAGCGTGGTGCAGGAATTGGAAGGGCTGTTCCGGGGGGCCGGTTGGAACGTCATCAAAGTGCTCTGGGGCAGCGACTTTGACGAGTTGTTCGCGAACGACACCGACGGAATCCTGGCCAAGCGAGCCAGCGAGGTTGTGGATGGCGACTACCAGAAGTACTCAGTCGCCGGTGGCGCCTACATCCGCGAGCACTTCTACGGCGTGGACCCGCGCTTGCTCGCGATGGTTGCCGGTCGAAGCGACGACGATCTCTGGCGCATGCGGCTGGGCGGTCACGATCCCACAAAGGTCTACGCGGCCTATCGCGCGGCGGTGCGCCACAAGGGTGCGCCGACGGTCGTCCTGGCTCGCACCATCAAGGGCTACGGGCTGGGCGAGGCCGGCGAAGGACGCAACATCACGCACCAGCAGAAGAAACTCAACGTGGACGAACTTCTCACGTTCCGCGACCGGTTCCATATCCCGCTGTCGGACGACGAAGTCATAAATGCGCCGCTGTATCGGCCAACGCGCGAGAGCACGGAAGGTCGATACGTCGCCGAGAGGCTGCGGGCGATGGGCGGACATTTGCCCACACGCTCCACGTCGTACACACCGGTAGCCCCCCCGAGCAACGACGCCTACGCGGAGTTTTCAGCGGGCACAGGGGATCGGCAGGCGTCTACCACCATGGTGTTCGTACGGCTGCTGACGAAACTGCTGCGGGATCCGGAGATCGGGCGGCTGATCGTGCCGATCGTCCCGGACGAGGCGCGGACCTTCGGCATGGAGGCGCTCTTCCGCCAGGTCGGCATTTACTCGCACGTGGGTCAACTCTATGAGCCGGTCGACTCGGACACCTTGCTGTATTACAAGGAATCGACCGACGGGCAGATCCTGGAAGAGGGGATTACGGAGGCCGGCTCGCTGGCGTCCTTTATTGCGGCAGGGACGGCCTACGCCGCGCACGGCCTGCCGATGATTCCCTTCTACATCTATTACTCGATGTTCGGCTACCAGCGCGTGGGCGACCTGGTGTGGGCGGCGGCGGACAGTCGAACGCGTGGATTCATGGTCGGCGGAACCGCGGGCCGAACGACGCTGGCGGGCGAAGGTCTACAGCACCAGGACGGGCATAGTCACCTGCTGTTTTCTTCGGTGCCCAACTGCCGAGCCTATGACCCCGCCTTCGCCTACGAGGTCGCCACCCTGATCAGGGACGGTATTCGACGCATGTACGCCGAAGGCGACGACAGCTTCGTTTACCTGACGGTGGGCAATGAGAACTACGTCCATCCGCCGAAGCCGGACGAGCCGGACGTGGACGAGGGCATCCTGCGCGGGATGTATCGATTCAGACGGGCGGATCTCGAGCAGCCCCGAGCCCGGGCGCAGTTGCTGGGCAGCGGCGCGATTCTGAACGAAGCAATCAAGGCGCAGGAGATCCTGGCTGAGCGGTATGGCGTGGCCGCCGACGTTTGGTCGGTGACCAGCTACACCGAATTGCGTCGAGACGCGCTGGACGTTGAGCGCTGGAACATGCTGCATCCGCACGAGGAGCCGCGCACTCCCTACATCACGCAGCAACTCGCCGGACTGCCCGGCATCGTGGTCGCGGCGTCGGATTATGTCAAGACGATGCCTGATGCGGTTGCCAAGTGGATTCCGCAGGCATTGATGTCGCTGGGCACCGACGGATTCGGACGTAGCGAGGATCGCGAAGCCTTGCGCGACTTCTTCGAGGTTGATGCCCGGTACGTTACGCTGGCGACGCTGTATGCGCTGGCGCGCGAAGGCGAGCTTGATCGGGAAATTGTTTCCGAGGCGATTGAAGACTTGGAAATCGACCCGGCCAAGGCCAATCCTCGACTCGCCTGACGCTTCCGCCACCGCCGCGACGGAACCGGCATGGCGACTGAACTGAGACTGCCCGACCTTGGCGAGGGCATTGCTGACGCCGACGTATTGAGCGTCCTTGTCAGCGCCGGCCAGGCCGTCGCCAAGGACGATCCGATCATCGAGATCGAGAGCGACAAGGCGACCCTGGAAGTTCCGGCCGAAATTGCCGGGACAGTAACCCAGATCCTGGTGAACGCCGGCGACACGCTGCAAGTCGGACAGACGATTCTCGAACTGGAAGAGAGCGCCTCGGCGGCGGACGGCAAGCCTGTGGCAACTCCGCCGCCGGCGAAGGCGTCGGCGGTAACCGTCACCGATGCGCCCGCGCCAGCTCCACCGAGACCTCAACCTAAACCAACCGCGCCGCCGCGCGCCGCGCCACCTCCACCACCACCGGCTGGCGGCGACGCGCCCGTGTTTGCCTCGCCGTCGACCCGCGGGTTCGCACGCGAAATCGGTCTGGATATCCGGGATGTCACAGGATCCGGCCCCGGCGGACGCATATCGGTTGACGACGTGAAGGCCCACGCCCGGTCTCGACCGGCCACGGCTTCAGCCGCCCCTGGAGGACTTGTCGCCGCGCCGCTGCCCGACTTCAGCAAGTTTGGAGCGATCAAGCGAGAGCGCATGAATCGGGTGCGCCGCGCAACCGCCACAAACATCGCGCAGTCATGGTCGACTATTCCGCACGTCACGCTCTTCAATGACGCCGACATTACGGCCGTGGAGGCGATGCGGCAGCGCGAGAAGGGCCGGGTCCGGAGCGCCGGCGGCAGCCTGACGATCACGCCGATACTGATGAAGCTCGTGGCCGCCGCGCTCAAGGCACATCCCAAGATGAACGCCAGCGCGGACTTCACCACCAACCAGATGGTGCTGAAGGACTATTGCCATCTGGGCGTTGCCGCCGACACCGAGCGAGGGCTGCTGGTGCCAGTTATTCGGGACGTCGACGAGAAGAGCATCACTGAGTTGGCGATTGAAGTGACTCAGGTTGCCGGCCAGGTTCGCGACGGCCAGTTGCCGCCCGAGCGGCTGGAGGGCGCCTCCTTCACGATCAGCAACCTGGGCGGACTCGGCACGGGACACTTCACGCCGATCATCAACCCGCCTGAAGTGGGGATTCTGGGTGTTGGGCGCGCGTTGGAGAAGCCCGTGTACGTCGAAGGACTCCTGAGGCCGCGCCTGATGTTGCCGCTGGCCCTTTCGTTCGACCACCGTGCCGTGGACGGCGCCGACGGTGCGCGCTTTCTGACCTGGATCGTCGACGCGCTGGCCCAGCCGCTGATGCTGGCGATGGGGGACTAGTCGGGCCGTGACCGCCGACGGACGGCAGCCGCGCGTAGCCGTGATCGGCGCGGGGCCGGGAGGCTATCCGGCCGCCTTTCACGCCGCCGAGTTGGGCATGGACGTGACGCTCATCGACCCCGAGGCGAACCCCGGAGGCGTGTGCCTCTATCGCGGCTGCATACCCTCAAAGACTCTGTTGCATGTAGCTTCACTGCTGGGTGAGGCGGCGGATGCGGCTGACTGGGGCGTGAGTTTCGGACGCCCGGAGATCGACCTGGACCGGCTACGTAGTTGGAAAGACCAGGTCATCTCCAAGATGACCTCCGGTCTGGGACTCCTCACTCGAGCGCGACGCGTGCGATTCGTCCGCGGATTTGCCCGTTTCGAGGATGCCCGCACGCTGCGGATTGAGCCGACTGACGGCGACGATGCGCAACAGGTGGAATTCGACTTTGCAGTCATTGCCACGGGCTCGCAGCCGGCGGCACCTCCGGGTTTCGATATCGATGGCGACCGCATCCTGGACTCCACCTCGGCGCTGGAGATGGTGGATGTCCCCGACACGCTGCTGGTGGTCGGCGGGGGCTACATCGGCCTTGAACTGGGATCAGTCTACGCGGCCCTTGGCTCGAAAGTGACTGTCGTCGAGATGGAGTCCGGGCTGCTGCCCGGCGCCGACCGCGACCTGGTTCGGCCGCTGGAGCGGAAGTTGGAGTCCGCATTTGCCGAGATCCTGCTGAGCACGCGAGTCGCGAGCCTGAACGTGCGGACGGATGGCGTGGACGTCGAGTTGGCGGGGGCGCGCGTCGAGAGCTCTTCCCGACTATTTGACAAGGTCCTGGTCGCGGTCGG
Organism: Chloroflexota bacterium; assembly: GCA_022820025.1. Classification (GTDB taxonomy): domain Bacteria; phylum Chloroflexota; class UBA11872; order UBA11872; family UBA11872; genus UBA11872. The sequence goes on along the minus strand of JAJEGF010000074.1, from coordinate 18,534 downwards.
AAGGCGCCCCAACAGCTCGGGATTGAACCTGGAGGCCGCGGGCGTGGAGTCCGACGAGCGCAGCTTTGTCAAGGTCGACCACCAGCGCCGCACATCAGCTCCGCACATCTTTGCCATTGGTGACGTTGCTGGCGAACCGATGCTGGCGCACAAGGCCACCTACGAGGCACACGTGGCGACTTCCGCCATGGCCGGTGAGGCGGCGACATACGATGCGCAAGCGATCCCGGCGGTGGTGTTCACGGATCCGGAAATCGCCTGGTGCGGCCTCACCGAGGCCGAAGCCCGCGAATCCGGCCGGCCGCACGAGGTTGCTACGTTTCCGTGGGCGGCATCGGGTCGAGCAACAACGCTGGGGCGCAATGACGGGCTGACGAAGCTCATTTTGGAGCCGACGACCGAGCGCGTGCTCGGAGTCGGGATCACCGGCCGCGGCGCAGGCGAACTCATTGCCGAAGGCGTGCTTGCGGTGGAGATGGGCGCCCGAGTCGACGACCTGCGGCTGAGCATCCATCCACACCCCACCACGTCCGAGACCCTGATGGAAGCCGCCGAGGTCTTCTTCAACACCAGCCCGCACTACATCGCGCGAAAGCGCGGCTGACACGCCGGACTTGCTGCCGACCCTGCGTTAAGTCACGCGTCCGATCGTCCATTCGACCGTCGGCAACAGCGGATCCTCGGTCTCCTTAAGCCAGTTCACGATTTCGCCGGATAGCTCGACGCGAACGTCGGCCGTCGACGGATCGTCGATCACGTTGCGGGTCTCGTGTGGGTCGTTGTGCATGTCGTACAGCTCAGGCTTGTCGTAAAGCCAGAGGTTCAGCTTCCAGCGGTCGGTGACCGCCGTCTTGACGAACATCAAGTCGTCGCGCAGTCCGGCCTCGATGTAGAACTCGCAGAAGACGATGTGGCGCGGCCCCGGCTCCTGGCCGAGGACCATCGCGCTCTGATCGATTCCGGCGCCGGCACTGATCGGCACGCCGCACAAGGCGCCCAGCGTGGCCGGCAGATCGACCGTGTTGAACAGGGAGTCAGTTTGGCGTCCGGCGGGGATCGCAGCAGGCCAGCGCATGATGAGCGGAATCCCGATCGACTGCTCGAACATTGCCGGCCCTTTTCCGGCCATGCGATGGGCGCCCATCATTTCGCCGTGATCCGACAGGAAGACGATCAACGTGTTGTCGCGCAGGCCCTGGGCGTCCAGGTGGTCGAATAGGCGGCCGACTTCGGTGTCGATGTGAGCGTTCAGTCCGTGGTAGTGAGCGATAAAGCGGCGCCAATCGGCTTCGGACATGTTGCGCACCCAGCGATGGGTGAGGCTGCGCTGGTAGGCGTCGGACTTGCCGCGAAAGTCCTCATCAATCGTGGGCGGCAACTCCACGTCAGCGGGGTCAATGCGATCCGCGAAGTCGCCCGGCGAAATAACCGGCGGATGCGGATCCTTGATTGAGAGCGTGAACGCCCACGGGCGCTGGTCGCGGCCGTCGATGAAGTTGATGGTCTCGTCGACGGCCCATGACGTCCGGGCGTGCTCGACCGGAATGGCGGATGGCCCGGAAGGCACCACACCGGACTTCGTGCCCTCGCTGAAGCCGAATTCCTGGTGTTCGCGCTTGAAGAGTTCGGCCAACCCGTGGCGCTCAAGATGCTGGATGTAGTAATCGCGGCCGTTCTTCCAGTAGCGGTAGGTACGCCAATGCTCCTCCCAACCGTGATGCGGAATTTCGTCGTTGCCCATGTGCCAGGGACCGGTGTATCCCATGCGGTAGCCCGCGTCTCGAAAGGCCTGGCCGAGCGACGGCACCGACTCGGGAAGCACGGCCCGCTGCCGGACGGTCCCGAATCGCTCGTCCTGACCCGACCGCGGCACGCAGAGTAAGTGGTGCTGGTGCGAATAGAGGCCGGTGAACATCGAGGCGCGGGCCGGGGAACACTGGGGCAGCGGAACGTAAGCGCGGTTAAGCGTTAGCCCGCCGGCCGCCAGCCGGTCGATGTGGGGGGTCTGCGCCACACGGTTTCCGTAGGTGCCCAGGTAGCTGGCGTCGAGCTGGTCGCAGAGGATGATCAGCAGGTTCGGTCGCGGCATTGCCATGCGTTGCCTCCTACGGCCCTGGGTTCGGAACTGTCGCCACGGTCATCCGATACCCGAGGATTCTTGACCCGACAGACTTGCGTTTTGCCGCCCAACGTATGTCAGGCCACTGCCCGTGCTGACGCCTCGCCCTGTCGGACGTAGCGTGTGGATAGTTCGGGCCTAGGGTACTTCGGACTCGGGAAGCACGCTGGCACAACTAGGGAGGGAGCTCATGACACGACGACACATCCTGCGAGCACTGGGTCTTGGCGGACTCGGGGCAAGTGGAGCGGCGATTCTGGCAGCCTGCGGCGAGACCCAGGTGGTAACCAAGGAAGTTCCAGTCGAGAAGATCGTAGTCAAGGAAGTGCCGGTCGAGACGGTCGTGACCAAGACCGAAGTCAAGGAAGTTCCGGTCGAGAAGATCGTGACGCAGACCCAGGTCGAGGTTCAGGTCCAGGAAGTCCAGGTCGAAAAAGTAGTCACGGAGGTGGTCAAAGAGGTAGTCGAAGTTGAGAAGGTCGTTGAAAAAGTTGTTGAAAAGGTTGTTGAAGTCGAAGCCCAGCGCCCGCCCGTGGTGCTGACGTTCGCGACCGACCACACCTCAGGCCCGCGCGGCGCGGCCGTGCAGTGGGCGGTGGAAAACTGGGCCACCAAGCGGCCGGATGTGAAGGTCCTGGTGGAACCGGTTGGCGGAGGCTATTGGGACACGTTGTCAATTCGTGCGGCGGCCGGAACCTTGCCGGAGATGGTTCTGTGGGACGGCCATCTCTTCAATGCCTGGCGTGACGACAACACCGTGCTCCAGCTCAACGACGTCCTGTCAAAGATGGATGGTTGGGACGAGGAGGAGTACTACTACATCCCCAACCTCTGGACCGACAACGGCCACGACGACGATCACAGGTTCCCGCCGCCGACCAGGCTGCACGGCAATCAGTACGGGATTACCTATCAGGGCGGGATCAGCGGGTTCATCTACAACCAGACCCTGGTGGATGAACTGGGTGCCGGTCACCCCGACGACAGTTGGACCTGGGACGACCTGTTGGAGAATGCGCAGAAGACGACCGACCCCGAACGCGGGCTCTGGGGCATGGACGGGGGCGGCAACTGGTATTCGTGGCACCCGATGATCTGGTCGGGAAACGAGGAGTACTTTCGCAGCTACGACGACACCAAGTTCACGATGTACGACAACGGCGGCAGCGCGGGGATTGAATTCATCCACGACGCGGTGTTCGAGCACGAGGTCGCCGTGCCCATCGCTGAAATCCGCGAAGTTCGCGGCGAGTTCAGCACGCCGTTCACGGCTGGCATCCAGGCGTATTACCTCACCGAGCGCGTCCGTCAGACGGCGCGCCCGCTGATTCAGATCAAGGACCGCTTCGAGTGGTCGCTGGCGCCCGTGCCCGTCAATCCAGTGACGGGCAGGTCGGGCACGTTCTGGTCTTGCCAGTTCCACGCCGTAACCAGCGGCGCCGAGGCTCGAGGAAACGTGGCCGAGACCGCCGAGGTGTGCCTCTACTTCGGCACCGAAGTGCAGCACCGCGTGGCCGGCGTCGACCGCGGCCACCTGCCCATGTGGCGGCCGGCTCTGGAAACGGCGGAAGCGCAGTCTGGTCCGCCCAACAACATGCACTACCTCAAACAGTACGCCGACGGCACGGCAAACCGTCACCGCCAGTACCGGATGCCAAACTGGGGCGAGTGGTACCAGAGTTGGATCGGCCTGGAGCAGCTCTACATGCTTGGCGAGGTAGCGCTGGAAGAGATGATTGGGAACGTCAAGACAGCCGCCGAGGCCAACCAGGCGTTGCAGATTGAGGAGATGCGCAGTCGCGGCTGGATCTAGCCCGATGGATCACCCAGCAGGCGCGGGCGGCCTGGCTCGCGCCTGCTTGCGGCCGTCTCGCCGGGTCCGAGCGTCAGTGAAGCGAAGCCCGGCGGTGGGCACGCGCGTTTGGTTGCGCCTTTCGCTTGGAGTCGGCGCCGTTGCCGCCGCGTTACTGCTTGCAGGTTGTGGCGACTCCGAGAGCGCCTTCGAAGACTACTCGTTTCCAAGGACGAGTTCGGAGAGTGGCCGCTATCTCTCCGATGAGGAACACGCGCGCCTGCGGGAGCAGTGGCAAGCGCAACAGGACGCCAAAGGCACCCAAGCGACTCCGCAGACATCTGGAGGAAGCTAAGTCTCGGCCCTGACCGGCCGTGATTTCGGCGGCAACTCGGTCGCGGGTAGTCTTGAGACACCATGCGGCGAGGACCCGCGACGGGAGGGCCAAAGTGGTTGAGAAGCCGAATCTGCTCTTCATCTTCACGGATGAACAGCGGGACGACACGCTGGCCTGCTACGGGAACCGCACCATCCATGCGCCAAACCTGAACCGGCTGGCGGACGAGAGCTTTGTGGTTGACCGCGCGTACTGCACCCAACCGGTCTGCACTCCGTCCCGCTCATCGATCATGACCGGCTACTACCCACACACCACGGGCTGTCTCGAGAACAACGACCCGCTGCGGCCTGATCACCTGACGTTGGCGGAGCGGGTTCCCGACGACTACACCTGCACCTACTACGGCAAGTGGCACCTGGGCAGCGAACTCATCGCGCAGCGCGGCTTCTCGGAATTCGTGGGGATCGAGGACGGCTACCGGGAGTACTACGCGGACCCAATCGAGGCTCAACGCCTCAGCGACTATCACTACTTCCTGGTCGAGCACGGGTTTGAGCCGGATTCCGGGAAGTCCCAGCGCGGTGACTCGTCGGCGGACACCGGCACCCTACGGACGTTCTCTCGGCAGTACGCCGCCGAGATGCCGGTGCCGTGCACGAAGGCCAGCTTTCTCGGCGAACGTTCCGCCGACTTCATTCGGGCTCACGCGCACACCCCATGGGTTCATTATGTCAACTTCCTCGAGCCCCACATGCCCTTCGACGGCCCGCTCAACGAACTACACGATCCGTCGAACCTGGAAACCGGACCGGCCTTCTTGCGTCCGCCGGACGACGATGTCTCACTCATCCATCGGGCGCTCGCGGCCTACTACGGCAACACCGACTGGCGAGGGTTTGATTTGAAGGACGAGGCTTCGTGGCGCAGAGTCCGTCGCAACTACTGGGGGCTGGTCACGCTGGTGGACCGCGCAGTCGGCCGAATTCTTGAGGCCCTGCAGGACTCCGGCCAGGCGGATCGCACAATCGTCGTATTCACCTCAGACCACGGCGACATGATGGGCGATCACAACATCCTGGCGAAGTGCACGCTCTACGAAGAGGCCATGCGCGTGCCGTTGCTGCTGCGGGTGCCCTGGCTCTCCGACAACGGACGACGGATCGACGGTGCGATGAGCCTGGTGGACCTGGTTCCGACGCTGATGGATCTGATGGGCCTGGGCGCGCCCGCCGAGGTCCAGGGCATAAGTCGGGCGGGCGTTTTCGAAGGTACCGCCGACCTCGCAACCAACGACGTGATCGTTGAATGGAACGGCAGCCACAACTCGTGCGTCTGGCCGCCGGACGCTCCGCCCGAGGCGCACCGAGTTGAGTCGGATCCGTGGCGTTCCATTCTCAGCAACGACGGATGGAAGCTAAACGCCAGCGCCACCGACCAGTCGGAACTGTTTGACCTGAATACGGATCCCCACGAACTCACGAATCGGTTCAACGATCCCGACCAGCGCGGACGCATCTCCGACTTGCTGGATCGCATCCGCGCCTGGCAGGTAGCAGTCGACGACACGGCGCCGCTGCCCACCGTGTAGGAAGACTCAAACTAAACATGCCCTCGTCGTTCCCGGCATTCGTTGAGATTGAGGCCGCGGCTGGCCGATCAGTCTTGTTTCCCGACCAGGTGGTCCGCGACCACGAGACTCGTGTGTTCTACGTCGGCCAGCCGGAGCGCTGGACAAACTGGCCCGCCGAGAACAAAAGCCGGCGGACCAGTAGCGCTGGCAGCGTGTATCCGGCGCAGACCGCCCTTGCGACGATTCCTACTGACGGATTCGCGGCTCTCGAGACCGCCGACGTCGAAATGCCCGGTGCGGTCATGACGATTCCGATCAGGCCCTCGGCAGCGCCGATTGGCCTCGAAGTCTCTCGGGGCAACGCGCTGCCGGGTAGGAATCGGATCAGCGTGGACGCACTCAATTCGGCAGGCCATCCGATCGGCAACAGGCCACCGGCGCGCATCCATGTTGGCGGATCGGGCGTGCCCGTCGACTTGGCGCCGCAGACCGCCTTGCCAGCGGATCAAGAGTTCAGGTTGCGCTTTGGGATCCACGGAGCCGCGCGGCTGATTGGATTCAGCCTTGTGAATGCACAAGCTCGCGCATGAGTAGTAGCCGCCGGCCCAACATCCTGATCTTCGGGCTGGACACCACACCAGCCAATCACCTGGGCTGCTACGGCTATCCAAGGCCAGCGTCACCCAACATTGACCGCATGGCGCGAAACGGCGTGCTGTTCGCCGACGCGAATCTGACGGGGCTACCGACCACTCCGGGCTGGACCAGCATGCTCACCGGTGTGCATCCGTTGAACTCCGGCATCGTGATCCACGCCGAGCCGCCCCAACAGCACGCGCTGGCGCCGGGCATCGAGTTTCTACACGAAACGCTGGCGCGGCACGGCTATCGCACGGCCGCGCTGGAGGGACGGGGGCGGACCTTCCGCTCGCCCTACTGGATGCGCAACTGGGAGACGTACCTGGACCGTGGCGGCGAAGCCACCTATGGAGGTGGTATCCCAGCCGAACACATGGCCGACATCCTGGTGGAGTGGATCGAGTCGGGCGACGCGGATAGCGGCCCGTTTTACCTGTTCACCCACTGGTGGGATCCCCACTGGCCTTATTTTCCGCCGGCACCATATGACCGAATGTTCTACGCCGGCGACGAGCACAACCCCGGAAATACCAGCCTCACCAAGTTCCACCAGCACCCGTGGTGGAAACATCGAACGAGCGGCGGCGCGGGCAGGCGCGACCCCCGCCAGCAGTCACACATCGACCTGGTGCGGGACGTTACCGACCTGGAATTCGTGACTGCGTTATTCGACGGCGAAATCGCCTACATGGACGCCATGATTGGGCGCGTGCTGTCGTCACTCGAATCTCGCGGGCTGGCAGACGACACGTTGACAGTCATCGTGGCCGATCACGGCGAGTCCATCGTCGACCACGACATGTTCTTCAATCACGGCGATCTCTATCAGACCAACGTCCAGATCCCCCTGATTCTTCACCACCCGGCCAGCCTTCCGGCCCGTCGAATCACAGACACCGTCGAGCACATCGACCTGGTGCCTACTGTCCTTGACTTTCTGGGAATTGAGAGGCCTCCGTGCGTGGATGGAATGAGCCTCATACCGGCCATCCGAGGGCAGACGCTGGAGCACCCGCCGATCTGCATGACCAACAACAACTTTGGCATGAACCGCGGATGGCGCAGCGGGCGCTGGAAGCTCATCGAGCACATGTCGGCCGGTCATCTTGGGGCTCGGCCGGGGGATCTTGAGCTATACGATGTCGTCAGCGACCCGTACGAGCGAACCAATCTCATTGCCACGCATCAGAGGTTGGGGGAAACGCTGCGTGGCGAGATGCACGCATTCGTCGCCCACGTGCTGGATGGGCGGCCGGACCCGCAACTGACCTACGCCCATCATCCGTCGGCGGCCAGCGTTCCCTACTAGATCTCGCAGACCTGGGGTTGGGCCGCCGCCTCAGTCGGCGATCGTCAGCCGCTCGGATTCGACCTCTTCGAACCAGGACTCCAACTCGCCAAGCAGCCCGGCGGCCCGCTGCGGTTCGGCGCTCGACAGATCGTTCTGCTCCCCGGGATCAAGCTCAAGGTCAAACAGCAACGGGGCTTCCGGAGGTGGAAAGTCCCGTTCCGGAATATCTGCCGGAATCGCCGCCGCGTGAAGATCGGGTCGGTACTTCAAGTCACGGTCCATTTGCGTGTGTTCGGGCCGAACCGTCATCAGGTCTGCGATTCGCGGTCGCACCAGCTTCCAACGGCCACTCCGGATCGCGGCATTGCACTCGACCTGTGGTGTGTAGCGATTCCATTGCCAGTACCGTCGCGGTGCGGCAGCCGGTATCTCGCCGCGGAGCGCAGGCAGCACGCTAACTCCGTCAATTGGCCGACCACCGACCCTTGAGACGCCGGTCGCCTCGATCAGCGTCGGCAGCCAGTCAACGTAGTGGACCAGTGCATCGTTGTGCTGTCCGGCCGGCAGTCCTTCCGGCCAACGCACCAGCATCGGGACGCGGATTCCGCCCTCGAAGACGTTGCCCTTGGCCCCGTTGTAATTGCAGTTGAAACGACGCGTATCCACTTCAATGCCCATGGTGTAGTCGTACCCGAGCGAAAGCTGCGGCCCGTTGTCGCTGGTAAACATGACGATGGTGTTGCCAGCGCAGCCACTTCGATCCAGCGTGTCGAGAATCCGGCCCACCCCCGCATCCATGCGCTCGTTCATGGCGTAAATCAGCGCCACACCATGCGGAAGACCGGCGTCCAGATAGGGCTGAACGAGTTCCTGAGGCGCCTGCAGCGGAGTGTGCGGCGCATTGAAGGCCACGTGCAGGAAGAACGGCCGCTGCGCGTTGCGCTCGATGAACGCCGACGCCTCGGCCGCGAAGACATCCGTCAAATAGCGGCCGTCGGAGTGCTCGGTGGTCCCGTTGCGGTCGAGCCGCCACTTGTAGTAGTTCGCCCAGCCGCCACGAAAACCCAGAAAATCGTCGAACCCACGAGCGTTCGGGTGAAATCGCGGGTCCAGCGCACCCAAGTGCCACTTGCCCACCATGCCGGTTGCGTAACCAGCAGCCCGTAAGTGGTCGGCTAGCGTGACCTCCCGTAGCGCCAGTCGGTCAAGCCCCTGGCCCTCCAGCGTGTCGATTGCACCCGTCCGATGCGGATATCGCCCCGTCATCAGTGCGGCCCGCGCCGGCGCGCACACGCACGAACCCGAGTAGTGCTGCGTCAAACACACGCTCTCGTCCGCAAGTCCATCCAATACGGGCGTCCGCGCCGGACCATCATTGAACAGCCCAAAGTCGCCGTACCCCATGTCGTCGGCCACGATCAGCACGATGCTGGGCTTGGTCATTCTTCGCTTCTTTCCGGGTGCGGCTGCAACTCACAATCGCCGAAGTCACGGAAACCCATCTGCATCGGCTTGCGAGACCACGATTCCGGCTGTTTCTTGGCGCTACCATCGCACACCGAGAAGCGCGCCAAGTCGAAAGAGCCGGAGAGGTCAAGAGGCTGATCGTGTCGGAATACAGACGTCGCGGCCGGGATCGTTCGTCCAGCGTGTCTTCGCGTCGAGGCAGGTTTCTTGCAAATCAAGGCGGATCGGAATCCGGATCGGCAATGACACAGGGGTGGAGGGCGACTGTTAGCCATCTTTGCCATTTCGCGCCTGCGGCATGGTGCTGTGTTCGAACTTCGCGTTGACTAGACGGGAATCAATGCTGAGGGCATTGGCCGTTCAGCCCCCGAGCCCCGCAAGAATCGCCAAATTGGCTCTTGCTGCGCTGAGTTCAGCGGTCGCAGGGTACACCGGGCTCGTTTTTGTGGGCGGTCCAGTCGGACGGGCGCTCCCTAGTGCTGAGGCGCTTATCGCTGGCGCCGTGCTTGCTGCGATTCCGATCGGCGTCTCCTGGCACTCCAGGCGCGACCGTCTTTTTTCAGGTGCAGCAGCAAGCCTCCTTTCAATCCTCCCCTTTCTACTCTTCACCGTCGCAACGCACACCAGTCCCACGTTGGCTCACTTCACAACCCAGATCAGCGCCCTTGGGTGGGTATTGCTGTCAGCGCTGGTGCTTGCCCAAGCCGCGGCATACCGACACGCGACAGGCATTGACTTGGCGATGGACGCCGCGTACGGCGGGGCCGCCGGCGTTGGATGCGCCGCGCTGCTCCACGTGGCCATTGCCGGTGGGCCGCTTGGCCTGCAGTGGGCATTGCCAGGCTGGCTGGTGGGAGCTGCCGTCGTGATCAGCCTGATGCGGGTCTCGCCGTTGCCAGCAACTCGGCTGCGAACTGGAATCGGACTCCGTGTGCTCCCGACCGGGGCGGCGTGGATTACGGCCTTGATTACAACTCTTCCGGCTGCCCCGCGACACGAACTCGCGACATCCGCCAGCGCCCAATCGCTTGCTTTTTTTGTCGCCGGGTGGCTGATGCTGGCAATGTTCCTCCTCTGGCGAAGCGAGAACTTGCCTGTCGAATTGAGTCTCATCGAGCGGTTTCGACGCATCCTTGCTGGCTTTGCTCCGGGAATCGCCACGCTTGCATTGTTGCTCGTAGGTGGCTTTCAAGCCGCCTCGTATTCCGAGATCACCATTGACGACCTAGGCCAATTCTGGGCAACTGCCGATGCGATTGCGAGTGGCGGGGACTATCCAATCTGGGAGAACCGGGCAAGCCTTCCCGGACTGCCGCTTCTCCTGCTCGGATCCTTTGCTTTCTTCGGACGAACGTTTCCAGCCGCTCTTGCTCCTATGTTCATCGCGAATGTCCTACTCCCATGGCTGATCTATCGGGCAGCACTGGCAGCGAAGGCGAGCCGCTCGGCGTCCTTCGCGATTGCGGTCATCGCAACGGTGCTGCCTCCAGTCCAAATCTACAGTCTGGGTTCCGCTGAACCCGATCCAGTCTTCATCGCTTTGCTGGCCGCCGCCGTGTGGAGCTTCATGCATGTTCTACGCACTGTCGAGCCACGTCACTCGATTCTGGCGCTCGGCGGTGTGGCAGCCGCGCTCGCAGTTACGCGACCCGAAGGACCGCTCTACGCCGGGCTCCTTCTACTAGCCGCCTTTGCCGCGACGCCATCGCGATGGACGGGCGCCGGAATCGCGACCAGTGCAGTTCTCATCCTTCCCTTGGTCGTCTTTAGCTTGGTACGCCTTGGGCGTCCGTGGCCCGTTGCCGGCCAAGACTTTTCCTTTGAGAACCTTGTTTCGAACACGGGCATTGTCGGGGACGTAACCTGGCCTAGGGTGTCGCGCCTGGTTTTGCTGGATGACGTACGTTTTCCCCTCCTTATGGCAGCCATTCTCTTCCTATTCCTAATCGGCTCCATTAATCTGGCACGCCGTCGGTGGGCATACATTGTTCTTCCGGCTGCCGCCATAGCCAACATTATTGTGAAACTTGGCATCAGCGTGTACATGGTCCGGCTCAGGCCCGACGCTCCCCAGGAGTTTGTACGACACGTCGCCTATCCGATGCCCATAGTTGCAGTGGTGGCAGCGGTTGGAGTCACGGCCGTGGCTGGATTCGCGTGGAAGCGTGGCGAAATGGCATTTCGTACCAGCCAGGCCCTCGGGATCGCGGCGGCTGTATACCTGGCCGCAGGATCCCTTTACATTCTTGCCACGCCCGAGGAGTTCCATCACGGCAACCGGAGCGGCAGTCTGCTCTCAGCCAGCATTTACGTAAATGCGCCAGAGCTGTGGCGGAATCCTATCGATCTTCCACCCATCGATTGGTCGTTTACCGATTTTCGCAGGGCGCTATTCGCCTGGTATGAGCCCTTTGACAACCACAGCGTTTCCGACGGCGCGGCCTATCAGACGCTGACTGGAGCCGCCGCGGCAGCTGGTTTGGCCGCTTTGCTGGCAGCTGCGCCCGCGAGGCCGGCATCTTCGGAACGACGCCTCCGTACATCTTCGAACACGTTGACTAGAACATGAGCGGCCTGACCATCAATCCTTCGGTCGTCCCAGGACTCCTGATTCTCGCTTTCGAGCTGCTTGCCCTTGCACTCATTGGCTTCGTGGTTTCGCGCGTGCTGCTGCGACAGAACGACAGCTTCTTGGCGCTTGCCCAGGGCTTGGCCGTGGGCTTGGCGCTCTGGGGCCTTATCGCGAACTTCGCCATGTTCCTAACGCCCGGCTTGGCGGGCGGCGTCGCTGCATGGATCGTAATCGTGGGCGTCGGGGCCGTATTGGCGTGGCGCACACGTTCGGCGTTGCACGTGCCGCCGTCTACCGCAGCGATTTTCGTTGCCACGGCCTTGTCGATCTTTTGGCTTGCGTTGGCCGGACGCCAACTCCTGTCAATTGCCGATGACGAGATACACCATGGACTCGCTGCGTCCATTCGCGCCGGCGGCTTTCCGCCCGTCCTGCCCTGGAACCCTGGGCAGCCTGCGCCCTATCACTACGGGATTGACATGCTGATTGGGTTGTTGACCCCGCCGGAAGGCCCTGATCTGGCATTCGTTAACGAGCTACTGGGCGCATTTATCTGGACAAGCCTCGCGCTGGTTGCCGTGGCCTGCATTTATAAGCACGGGGGATGGGCAGCAACCATAACGCTAAGCCCACTTCTCCTGACAGCGGGTGGGTGGACATTATTTGGCTCACCGAACCCGCCAAACATCTTACATATTCCCGTGCCGACGGGAGTCCCCGGAACAGGGTTTCGTACTGCGTTAGTTGAGGTGTATTCCCCGTCATTTGAGTTGCCGCTAAATACAAACTTCGATGCGGCTCCACCGAACATCTGGAGGCCGTCATTTCCACTTGCGTACGCGCTGGCGTTCACGGTGCTGGAGCGTGTCGCCGCTGGCGGCGGTAGGTCGTGGAGATCAACCTTCACACTCTCGGCTCTTCTTGGCTTCGTTGGATTGGTCGATGAAGCTGTCGCTCTGATCGGGCTTTCGTTGTGGATCACATATGAACTGGCGCGCTTTCTGGGCGCCTTCACTGGACAACACCGAAAGCGGACCGATCCGGGGAAAGCACAAGCGCACAGCATTCACAGCAAGCTACGGCCTGAATTCCTTGCCGCTGCCGCTGGGCCGGCACTAACCATCGTGCTTCTTGCAGCAAGCGGCGGGTTTGTAACGGGCTTCCTGGCCGGCTCATCGGACGCCGCCATGACGCTGCAATTGATCGACGATCCCGGCAGCCGACGGCCACTGGGCACGTTGACTCGTCAATCCGGCGGTGTCGGCGTACTCGGTGTCGGACCATTCGTGGTCGCCATTTTGGCCCTTTTGTTCGCCTGGCGAAGCCCCTTGGTTCGGATGTTGGCTGCAGGAAGTGGTTTGTTTCTCGCGGCCGCATTGGTGCTGCGCTATGAACCCTTTCCGGCAGACGTTTCCCGAATGGACGGGAACGCTCGTAACTTCGCGCTCGTGGCGTTACTCATCGCCTCGGCGTTCCGCCTCGCGGCGCTTCAGAGGCGACATCGCTACATTGCGGCGCTTGGTCTCATTGTCCTCGTGACCTGGCCGACTGTTGCGGCACCGACGCAAGCCCTGGGCCTTGCCCTCGAGCGCGGTCCGCAATTCTCCAATATGTCGCCAGGACCGCGGGAGTTTCACGAATGGTTCCTGGGTCGACACGCCGTCAGACCCTTTAGGTCCGACGTTGTGGCGAAGTTCATCCGCGAGCACACGCCGCCTGATGCGCGGGTGCTCTCTCCCCATCCCAGCGCGATGACAGTTGCGACTGGCCGGCCAAATGCGTCTGGCTTTGCGGATTTCCTGCACATCATCGTCGGGACCGGACCCGAATATAAGGACGCCATACGGTCCCTCGAGCCTGACGCGATCCGTGCGCTCGGTATCAGCTATGTGCACACAACGGAGAGCTGGTTAAGCGAATTGCCGGATCATGCGGTGCGATGGTTACTGGATCCTGAACTCTTCGAGTTGATCATCCGCGATGGGGGCGACACCTTGTACCGGATCCGGCCTGCGTTCAAGGAACTCGACGTCTCACCCTCGCCTCAATCCTACGAGGCTCTTCGAAGTTCGATTCCGGCAGAATCTACAGTCTACTTGGGCTCGGACATGGACCCGCGGGACGCCTTACGAGCCGCTGCGGTTCTGCCACAGTCCAGTCTCTATGGCGAGGTGGATACGTCGGTTCTACACGTCCTGTCCAACCTTCGCATTGAGGAGCTTGGCAATCGAGAACCTGACCTCATAGTCACTTCGGCTCACGTGGCACCGTCGGCATTTGTGGCCACGGCTCGCCGGCCGATTTGGTGGAATGACAGCGTTGCCGCGTATGCGCCCGACGGACGGATTCCGCAGACTGTCGAGCCACCACCACAACACTTCAGCGTCCAGCTTTCCGATGTGCATGAGGTCGACGGGCACATTGGCTTTACTGCGACGTTTATCGACCGTGCCTCCGAGCGTTGGACCGGACAGGATTGGGTCGTGATGTCAGTTGATGCATCGCGTTGGCGGCTGCCGGGCGAATCTCGCGCTGACCGCCGTGCACGCCCGTCAGCGCGCTGGTTCATCGGGCGCCTTCAGCCCGTGCGTGAAACCGATGTTCACGAGTATTTTTATCTGTACCGGTTCGATCCTCGGACGGCAACATTGACGATCTGGGATGGTTCCGCGTACGCGCCCATTGAGCACGTGGATCGGGAGTTTGGCCAGGGTGACTGGGTGCTTGCCGTGCGCCTGCTCAATCGTAACCGCGAGGTCGCACTAATCCCCGTCGTGCAATTCTCGCTGACCGCAAGCGGCGAGTGGACGTATGACGCCTATGAAGGTTCGCTTGACGCGATGATCGCTCGCTAAGTCGAATCAAATGCAAGAACGCTTGAATGCGGCCGAGACGCGGGTACCAGTGCTACCAGCGTCTGGCAGTAGGCAGCGAGTCGTGATCGCACCCAGAACTGTGCGCCCGCACGACGAGGGCGACACCGATCACAAAAAGCATGCCGAAGGTTAGGAGCACGAAGGCCCAAGGGCCAAAGCGTTGGAATAGATAGAGGTCAGGTCCAATCAGGCCGTCCTGCCAATGTCGGGCCAGGCGCAGGTGAGCACCGATGAGCGAGAAGTGAGGATTCCAGAGCACCTGTTCCGGGCGCGCGCCGTGCTCCCACAAGTTTTGCCAGCCTCGCTGGTAGTCAAAGAGCACGCCGAGCACGGACAGACCCAGCGACCACGCGGCCAGTCCGGCGGTGGTCAGCCGCATCAGCCACGTAGTCATGCGCGCCTGGAGAAGCGCGCCCACACCAAGCGCAAGGAATGGCGTGACGGCGGTTAGATACCGAGGACCCCACGACACCCCGCCGTGCCAGTCCCGAAACGATCCGTAGCCTATGGTCGCTACTACGACAAGCGCGAGCATGGCCACCCAGATTGGTCGGCTTCCCGCCATTCGGAGGAGCCCCCAAAGGCCGATCGCCGCCACGGGCATGAAGACCATCAAGCCGAAACTCGGACTGGCCAGCACGCCGAATACGCCGATATACGCGCGGTCGGTCTGCCATAGGATTGAGGCCGTTCGGTAGCCGACGTCGAAGAATTCTCCTGTCCGGTAGAGATTCCAGAGGCCCACACCTGGAAGAACGATTGCCGCCGACGAAGCAGCAAATGTGCCTGAGCACGTCAGGCCGGTTCGCCAGCCGGCCCGCCAGGTGAGCAGGCTCACTGTGCCGACAACCATAGCGAACGCAATCAACTCCGGACGGACGACGACGGTCAATCCGGCCAACGCACCGGCAATGGCCCAACGGCGGGCGCCTGGAACATTGGGCGAAATGGCGAGCAGAGTGAGTATCGCCAAGAGCGCGGCCAGCGGGATGTTTGCCAGACCTGTTGCATAGACCCAGAGCGGACTGGCAAAGGCCAGTAGCAGCGCGGCGGCCAAGGCGTAACGGGGGCGCAGGCTGAGGTTTCGGCCGAGCAGGTAGGTCGCGCCCACAAGGGTGGCCGCGACTACAGGACCGTAGAGCAAGACGGCCAACGGCCGGACGACACTCGGCTGCGGAAACGCGGGGGACGGCGAGGGTGGCTCTGAACCGATCCACCTGGCGACGAGGTAGGCGGGCGTGATGGCCGCCCATGAAAGCAGGCCGTAGCGGCCAGTCAATCGGTCGGCTGTGGGATGCGCGAGGGTGAGCAGTTGCTCGCGGGGAATCGGTTGGTCGCCGCCGAGGTCAGGGCTCCCGGTTTCGACGAGGGCGCGGGCCGAGGCGTAGTTGGTGATTTCGTCGACGCTGTAGGCGTGGGCGCCGGATGACAGGAGGTAAACGAGGCCGGCAAACATGGTGATGACGGCGGCTCGGGCCACGTCGCGGCGCGAGAGGATGATGGGCGGCTGGGGCGGCGGCGGGTCCGGCTGGGTCACTGAGCTTCGCCGGGTGGTGCGGGCGGGGGGATCAGCTTGCCGCATTCGGGTGGCAGGTGGCGGGGAACCGGGGTGGCGGGCGGGGGCGGGTTGCGCGCGTAAGAGTTTTTTCCAAAAAACTCTTCGGTTGCGGCGGGGCGCTTTGGGCCGCAGTTCGGCGGGATTGGGGACGGGCCAGGGCGTGGCGTCGGACGGGGTTTGCAAGGCCCAGGCAGGGCCGCGGAGTGATCGGCACTGGGCACGGGAGCCAGACCACGTGGTCGCCGGGCGCGGGGACAGCGACACGGGACGGCAACTGCGGCAAGGGCATTGGGGGCTCGGGTTGCGACATCAGGGCCCCTAGTGTACACTCATAGAGCACTACAGGCAAGCACCAGGGACGGCTCGAGGTTGCAGGCACGCGGCCGGAGCTCGCGGAGGTCACGCCGTGAACGACGAGCGTAGAGCGTTGCCTCAGAAGCAATTGTGCATGGTGGTTGGGGCGGCGGGCGTTCGGGGGATGCCGGACGTGGCCGTGCCGGCGGGGTATCTGGTTCGGGGGTATCGCAAGGGTGACGGAGTGACGCTGGCGGAGACTTTGCAGGCCGTGGGGTTCAGAAACTGTGGGGTGGACCGGGTGGTGGAGACGCTGGCGGATGCGGACCGGCGGGCAGGGTCGGCGCTGGTGGAGTACCGGGGAGCGATCGTGGCGGTGACGTTTGCTTCGAGGACATCGGCCACCGAGACCAATCCCGTGACGGGTAGGCCGGGCGAGCCGTGGCGGGAGGGGGTGCTGGATTACGTGGCGACGCATCCGGACCACCAGGGCCGCGGGTTGGGTCGGGCGACGTGCACGGCGGTGTCGCGCTACCTGGTGGAGCAAGGCTGCGAGACTGTGCAATTGCTGACGGATGACTGGCGGTTGCCGGCGATTCACCTGTACCTCTCGATGGGATACGAGCCGGTGATGGGCCGAAGCGATATGCCGGAGCGGTGGGCCGCGATCATGAGCGAACTGGAGACGCAGGGACATGCGCATGCTTAGGTTGGGGTTAGCGGGGCTTGGACATGGGCGGACGTTGCTGCAGGCGAACCGGCCGGAGTTCGCGGACCTGCCGGTGCGGGTGACGGCGGTGTGCGACACGAATGCCGCGTTGATGGCGTCGATGGCAGGTGCGTACGCGGTCGAGTGGACGACGCCGGACTATGACGCGCTCGTTGCTCGGGATGACCTGGACATCATCGGGATCTATACCCCCGGGCCGCTGCACTGCGCGCAGATCCTGAAGGCGCTGGAGGCCGGGAAGCACGTGATGGTGACGAAGTCGATGGTGTATTCGATGGCGGAGGTGGAGCAGGTCGTGGAGGCGGTGGATCGCACGGGGCTGACGCTGCTGGTAACGCAGTCGCTGCGGGGGCGGCTGGACTTCATGGACGCGAAACGGGCCTGCGACGCGGGGGAGATCGGCGAGCTGTTCATGGCGGAGGCGCATTACGTTCACGACTTGCGGCCGGTCTATCGATCGACGCCGTGGCGTACGGCAATGCCGCAGGATCTGATCCTGGGCGGGGCGTGTCACCCGATCGACCTGTTGCGCTGGTTCATGGGCGACATTGAGGAGGTGCACTGCGTGGGTCTGCGCAGCGGGGTGGCGCCGGACTACCCGCAGGAGGATTGCTTTTTCATCAACGTGCGGTTTGCGAGCGGCAAGGTCGGCCGGGTGGCGAATTTGCTGGGGATGGTGCATCCGCACGGCGAACCCGCGAACGGCCTGACGGTGTATGGCACCAAGGGCACGATCCAGGACAACGTGAAGACGCTGGACGCCGACGGCGACCTGCCGCAACGGGCCTACGTGACGGAGTTGCCGCCGCACAGCGGCCACGCGGGCGAGATGATCGTGATGCTGCGCCACATGGCGGATTGTGTGCTGCACGGCACAAAACCGTGGGTGGGAGTGCGCGAAGGAGCGCGGGTGGTGTCGACGGGGCTGGCGGCGTGGGAGTCGCTGCGGACGGGGCACGCGGTGAAGGTTCGGAACGAGTTCTAGGAATCACTGGTCGCGTTTCGCGAATCAAGTGAATCGTTCGTGCGGCGCAGGGAATGCCGTACGACCGGCCAAGGAGGTGCGGCCAGAGGGAGAGCTTTGCCTAGCCCGGGGTTGGTGGAGCGGGGGGGGGGTGGTTCGGTGGGCGGGGGTGGAGCGGGCGTTTCGGGCGGTGCGGCGGCATTGGCTTGTGGAGCGATTCCAGGGCAGGTGGTTTGGGATTCGCTGGTGATGGATAGATTGGGGTGGACGACAGCGATGGAGCGGGGGCGATGGGTGTGGGGTTGGGCAGGTCGGGATAGGC
>JAJEGF010000052.1 GCA_022820025.1 Chloroflexota bacterium | reverse complement strand
CTCCTGAGCCTGCCGAAGGGGTCGTGTCGAACCACCTTCCGCATCCATTCCAGCGTAGGGGCGGGTCTGTGACCCGCCCGTCTTCTCTTCGCCATCCCTGCCCGTCTTTTGTAGGGGCCGGTTTCTAACCGGCCTCTTCCGGGCAACCAACCCCGCCCGTTCGTGGTGAGCCGGCCCAGAGTCTTCGGCGGGCCGTGTCGAACCACACCCCGCCGGATGCGGCAACCAACCCCTCCTTCTTCCCCTCTCACTCCTCTACCCTCTCCACTCTCCCCTTCCCCAAAGCCGCGTCTCTGACCCGCCCGTCTTCCGCGCAACCTGCCAACCTGACTTCCCTGCATGGCAGCCGCTCGGTCCCTCCGAACAACGTCCTAACCCTCCACATCCAACTCAGCAACAGCACTCCTTACGCTTTCCAACTCGACCCTAATCGACATTCAGAACGTCAACGGCACCCGCCTGAGCTCCAAGGAGTTTACGAATCCGAACCGACCGATACTGCGTAGACGACGAGGGCAGCGAGTGGGGAAAGGCGCCACGCGGCGAGTCAGAAAACACTAAGACGAAAGAAACGATTCAAATGACTCTTCCAGTGAGCATGGGAACAAGGCTTGTGAGAGTTTCCACTTGGCGATCCTTAACACACCATCGGACAAACTGTCGCCTGTACAGCCAGCGGCTGGAGACTAGCTTCTAATGGTGAACCAAGTCCAGTTACACCTTAATCAACCTCATTCTCGGACTGTGTAGTTTCTTCATCACGGCCGCTAGAGGCTAATTCCCTGTGGCGTGCCCTCAAATCCAACATTCCACCAACAAATGAAATAAGGACCGGAATGTATGTCACAGCCCAAACGAAAAAGAACGATACAAATCCAACTGTGATCTTCTTGGCCAAGATACAGGAGGCCGGGACCAGCGCAATTGAACCTACGCCGAGCACCAGAGCCGTGAACACAAGGACCGAAAGAAACCAAAAAGGCCAAATCGCTCCAATAGTTCCATCGGGATGCTCCTGATGTAAGAACAATAGGAAGTCATCATCTTTGAGAATGGCGATCATCACCGAAGTTCCTACGAAAGAAAAAGCCAATAGGGAGCCTGCAGCAGCAATCTGGACACCAACGAGGTTCTCATAGAGTGAACTAGCTACTGTATAATCAGGAAAGTATCCAATCAATATACCAAGGACAACGGCAAGGCCGAAATCAAAATATAGAAGACGTTTCCTTCTTTTGACGGTGTGGAGGATTAGCTTCCTATTCATCTTGGTGGTTCCCAAATATATTGCGATAAAGTTCCACCATTCGAGCAATGACTCTGTGACGTGGCTCATCCTCGTCAGTGTCTAGAGGTCGATTCATGGCATTATCCCCGGATCGAAATCCATGCCCTTCATCGGACTGCGCACTAAGAACTGTGTAATCGGGGTTATCGGCAACGAAGTCTGATAGGTTATCCAGAAGAGAGTCTTCAGACGCATTCAATCCATCCGCCGACCTCCATTGGACATTGGAGTTTCTTGCACCAGTTAACTGAAGCAAATCACGTGCGAGCTCATGATAGTCGTCGATGTGAGGATTAGGATAATGTACGGTCAGCGAAGCATGCGTTACCAAATTGACTTCCCTTAACCATTCACGAAAGGCACCAGGGTCAGGAGCAAAACTCACTCTATAGAGTTGACCCTCGAGATTGATATTGAGGAGTCGTTCAAAAACATATCGAAGTGACTTATGTGTAATGCCGTGAGTCTTGCGAGTCTCCGCTATTATCATTTTCTTTCTTACATCCACGACATAGTGGATATGTTCGTATAGAGACTGTGCCTGTTTACTGGGAACGAAGTCTCGTTCTTCCCGGTCATATGGGAGTTTGTGTCTATCGGGCGGCAGTCTATATCCGAGACGGCCTTGAATGAACTCTCGATCTTGGCGCAATCGTGGTATGGTTAGACGCCAGACGCGGCTACCAATTCGTATAGGTTCGGGATAGTCAAAGCACTCCAATGCGTAGTCGGCGAATGTGGCATCCAACATGGTTCGCTCGTCAAATGTCGGTTGGTAGTGTGGGCTTTTAGATATTTTGAAGAAGTAAATGCGCCTTGTCATATAGCCCGACCATTGAATTCGAAGTGTGTGGAGTATACCTCATTCGAAGCACTCACGCTTATGGTCGCGAATGGTATCTGCCGTCAGTTTTTAGTCATTGTCTTCTTACTAGCGCTTGAAGTTCCTCGAGCTCTGCGGAAAACGATGCACTCTTAGTCGGTGGTATGAGTTGCCTGCCCGTCACCTCGTCCCTGACTCCATCAAGCATCGGGGGGTTTTCCTGGTTGCACCATGCATCGTCAATCTGATCTTGCGTCAATCCGGTTGCCGGGTGCTTTCCGTTTAATGAGAAACGAGCATTTGTGAGGTCAGCGTCAAATAGATTTGCACCTCTTAACTGTGAATTGTGGAATGTTGACTCGGATAGATTTGTATTGTGGAGGTATGAGTCCATAAGATTCGCGTTACTAAAGTCTGCTCGAGATAACGGTGCATTGTTCAGCCATGCACGTCGGAAATTTGTGTTCTTAAGGTCGAGAACAAAACTCGACCTGTCTTCGATATCTTGGCCGCTTTCTTCTCTTGAACGGATTGCTTCAATCACGGCTAGAACATCCTCTCCAAGATAGTACCTACTTATCTGATCTTCTCTCCAACTACGTAAGAATGCGCAGAAGCGGCTCATAATCTGAATGTGATATTGCTCGGGCTCATCCTTCGCGAGGCGACCGAGGATGTGGACGCCATCAAGACGTACTGAGAGATCTTCACTGACCAGCTTGTCAGCGCCCTCGCGATAAAGGCTGTTTGAGTGTTCACGCTGGGCTGTGGTGGCTTGAATCTGTGCAACGCGCGTACGCCATATTGCGATTGGCAAGGCGAGCAGCGCAGCAACCACAAGGCTGAGATTGCGTGCTGTCGTACTCCCTGATTCCGTGATTTCAGTGCGCACAGATACTTGCTGAGAGAATTGAGTCTCGGTACGAACCTCGCTGCCGGTAATGAGCCATCCCCAAAGCACTATTGTCAAGGTCGCTACAACCGTTAGAACAAGGATGGTGAGAAGCCGGAGACGGTTTTCGGCGAATCCGAAAACACTGTCGAGGGACCTACTCGTTGAGTTATCAGCCGCTAGTAGCAGTTTCTTGATCCAAGTAGACCAAACAGTGAACCTAACGGCGCGACGGCGCCAACGACCGGTGAGTCGGAGCAGACTACGAATACGATCCCTCAGCCGCTTCACCCAGCCAGGCGAATTCATGAGTCCATTTGGTGTGTCATCAGTCGGTCACGTACATGAGCATCAAGATCCCCCCAATCCGCCTCCCCACCTCACTGAAACACCCCACCTCGTCCACCTTCAACTCCCGCCCCAACACCTTCCGCTCCCGATACGACAACCACTTCTTCAGCACCTGGTACCCGCCCAGCCGGTAGTTCCACACATTCGCCGGCACATTCCGCCAGTAGGCGTTGTCGTTCAGGTGGATGTCAAAGGTCGTCTCGCCCAGGGTGTCCACAGCGGCGCCCAGGGCCGCGCGCTCCGAGCCCGTGTAAGCCCGCTCCACCGCCCGCCCCTGCCCCGGCATCACGGCTTGACCCGACCCGAAGTGCCCCCAGCCCGCCGTCAGGCCGAAATCGTCGCCAAACATGTTGTGGCCGTGGGTGGTGGCCGGTACGGCGATTGAGGCGATCTCAGGACGAAGCTGGCCGGTGGTCACGCCGGGAACCGGTGTCTCGGGATCCAGCAGCGCGGCCAACTCCCGCCCGCGAGCAATCGAGCCGGCCAGGGTCTCGGAAGCCTCGTCGACCTTGGCCGCCGCGTCGGAATCCCCTGTGCCACTGCGGGCTGACAGATTCGACCAGTGCGGCAACGGAATCCGCGGCCACTCCATCCGCAGCGCCCCCGCATTCGCTTTCCGGTAGTCAGGGTCGTGCAGCACGGCGACTACGTGGTGGAAGAGGTCTTCAACCGTCAGGTCTAAGCATTCGAGATAGCGGCGAGCGGCGGGTGACAGGTTGGGGCGGCGCGCATTCGACGCATTGGGCTCAATTGTGTCCTAGCTGAGCCAGGCCGGAACGCATGTAGCGCTCCGATCCTTCAGGTCGATGCATCCGATGTGCGAGATGACCTGAGGCGGCGACCACTCCCGGCGCGGTTTCTGCTGGCTGACCAGGCAGAGATTCCCGCCAAACACGTGCGGCTGGTACTCGGCGCGCTTCTCATCTAACAGCTTCGTGTCGCGTTCCCAGTAAAGCCAGCGCGTGTCGAAAGGCCGGTAGGCGTAGCGGACGAAACCACTCCGGCTCGGACCACCGCGCCTGAGAAGCTCATCGCGAATTGCACGCGCGTCAAAGCGCTGTCGATTGCGCATGACGCCCGGATTGCGACGAGCCACTTCTTCGTGACTCACGTCTGGGTCAAAATACTCGGCAACGCGCTTACGTAGCCGTTCTACATCGATGTCGACCAGAAACGCGTCGCGGCTGGTCTTCACTCCGGGAAATGATGTGGGGAAGAGATCCGGCAACATCGGCCAATGGAACCAGTCCGGGCTAACGGCTACAGGCTTAAATGGCAATCCCAACCGCGAATCGGGCTCGAGCTTCGAATAGCCCCCGTCGATGGCGACAGTGTCGAGGCTCTCAAGCATCGCAAGCCGCCGCTCTTCGGCTCGAGCTTGGCCAAAGTCGCGGTACCAAATGTGCCGGTGTTTGGGCGACGTCGCATTCCCCGACTTGGACAGCAGTGCGATCGCCGTACCAATTCTGATCCCCGTCGACTGGCCTTGAATGGCGAAAACCGTCTCACTTGTCCGGCCGTCCGGTGCGTATTCGGAGATGATGCGATCCCCGTGCAGGTTGTCGACCCTAATCCTGTCGAAGGCCTCTAGGTACCGTTCCCGCATCCCCGGACACGACAGGCTGTCCAGCCACGAGTAGTTCGAGATAAAGCACACCACGCCCTGCCCGGTCTTCTCGGCGATCCGCCGTTCGGCCATGCGGAAGAAACGCACATACAGGTCGTTCAGCCCCTGGCCCTCGGGCCGCCGCACCCGCCGGGTCGTGCGGTAGGCGTCCGAAAGGTCTCGTTCCTCGTCCACTGCCATGCCGGCAAACCCGTTGTACGGCGGATTCCCCAGGATCACCAGGATGGGCTTATTTTGCTTCACTTCTTCGGCGCGGTCGCGTTCTTCTGTCAGTTCGGGAATCGCCAGCAGCTTTTGCTTCTGCGGTTCCCAGCCCGTCAGCGCGTTCGTCAGGAATATCCCCGCCCGTTCGGCCCCGTCCTCCGCCAGCGGCGCGTCCAGGTCCTGCATCGTCAGCCCAACCTGCAAGTGCGCCACCACGAACGGCGCCGGCATGATCTCGAACCCGAACACCCGCTCAGTCGCCGCCTGCTTCACCCTCGCCCCGGTCAGCGCCCCTAGCGCCTGGCCCTCAAGGTTCGCGGCAATCCGCCGCAACGTTTCCGCCAGGTACGCGCCGGTCCCGCAGCACGGGTCCAACACGTACACGTTCTCGGCCGCCAGCCCGTCCGCAATCCCCAGGTCGTCTTTCAGCGCCTTGTCCACCCGCGCCACCATGTAACGCACCACCTCCGGCGGCGTATACCAGACGCCCAACTGCTTTCGCAGCGCCGGATCGAAGGCCCGCAGGAACGGCTCGTAGAAGTAGGTCACTGCCTGGCCCTCGTTGAACCGTGCAAAGAAGGCCTCCCGCTCCACCCGGTTCAGTGCGCCCGCCGTCCAGTCCAACACCTCCACCAGCCCCAGCGGCTGTAGCCGTCCGGGATCTGACAGTTGCTGGAACAGCGCCCGCAACACCGGCGCCCGCAGGTGCCACACCGCCTCGTGCCAGTTGAACGCCGCAGTCGGCGCAGGCGTCTGCCGCGCCCACAGCACCCAGGCCGAGAAGACCCCGTAGAACAGCGTCTGCACCAGCGTCGACCGGAAAAACCGCGCCCCCGGCTCGCCCTCGAACTGCACCCCCAGCGCCTCTTCCAGCGCCGCCCGTACAGTCGCTAGCGGCGAGGCCGTCGCTCCAGGCTCGTCTTCGGCGGCCTCTACCCGCGCTAGCGCGTCCCGAGCGTGCGAGGCCAACAGGTCGGCCAGGTCACGCGGTTCGGCCAGCCGCGCCCGGTGCGACAGCACCCGCCGCAGGTACTCCCCCAACCCCACGCCAACCCGCCCCGCAAACGCCCGCGGCTTCTCCAACTGCCGCTCGAAATCCTCCGCGTCCGCCGCCAACCGGAAACTCTCCAGCCGCGCCGGTGCCCCGTTCGCATCCTCACCCACCAGCAGAAAGTCGCGGTAATTCGTCACCAGCACCAACCGGTAGCGGCCCCAGTAGTTGCTCACCTGTTCGCTCTCGGCGGTCAGCCACGCGTCATCCTCAGCTGACTTCACTTCCACCACGCCATGCTCAGGCAGTTGGTCGTCCTTCGGATGCCCCCCGCGTTGAACCTGTCTCGCCGCAAATAGCCCAAAGTCCGGATGCCCGACCCCTTGGTCCGCCAGTTCGCCGACGCAAAACACCTTCGGCTTCAGCCCGCCGCCGACCTCGTTGAGCAGATTCGCCAGCGGCCCATACCCCGACCGCTCCCCCGTCGCCCCACCAGACGCCCGAACCCGCCGCAGGTCCCCCAGGTAATCCTCAACCACCCGCGCAAACGTCCTCATCCCACCCCGTCAACCGCCTTACGAATTCCCGGCCACGCTACCCCGCCACCCCAGCCAAGGCGAGACAAGTGCTGGTTCTTCCCGTCAGCCATTGACCCTCAACCCTTCACTCCTCGGACCGTGCTACCGTTGAACTCCCATGGGCGGTGGATAGGCAGACCCGCACGTTGGAGCCGCCCATGACCCCCGAACTCATCGGCATCCTCGCCGTAGGTGCCACCTTGATTGGCATTGGCGCCACCATGATCGGCCTGCTGCTCACGTTCCGCCGCGACGCGCGCGCTGATATGCAGGCCCTGCGATCCGAATTCCGCGCGGATATCCAGCGTCTGCGCGCGGAAGTCAATGCTGGCTTGGCCGACATTCGTAGGGACGTGCGGGCGCTGACCGAGCGCGTGTCCCGGCTCGAAGGACGCATGTCCCGCCTCGAAGGACGCATGTCCCGCCTCGAAGGCGTCATCGAAGGCTTCTTCACCGGACGCCGCGACCGCGACCGCCACGACGACGCCGCCTGACCAACCCCGGCTGACGGTGCGGCGGTTCTTGCCCCCTCTACCAGTGGGAGAGGGTTGGGGTGAGGGTCTTCCGGTCGAGGCGCCCACCCCCAGTGATACCCGATGCCGCCCGCCCAACCCCAGGCGCGCCGCTCTTCCCCCTCTCGTGGGGAGTGGCAGAACCTGTCCTGAGCTTGCCGAAGGATTCGGCCGTCGTCGGCCGAAATCGGTGAGGAGTGTTCCGGTCGAGATGCCGGCAGCGAGAAACGCCTCGCTACGCACCACCGGCGCTCGCGTTCCCCAGCCCCAGGTCGTTCGGCGCGCGCGACTCCACAACGGGCAGCACGGCCTCCAGCAACTCATCCACCGTCATCGCGCCCAGGTCCTCCTCCGTCCGCAGCCGCACCGAGACCTTCCCGGCCTTGATGTCGCGGTCGCCCGCGATCAGCATGTACGGCGTCTTCTGCAGCTGCGCGTCGCGAATCTTGCGGTTCATCCGCTCTGCCCGCGCGTCCACCTGCACCCGCAGCCCCGCCGCTCGCAGGCGTTCGGCCACCGCTTCGCAGTAGTCGGCGTGACGGTCGGCGATCGGAATCACCGCCACCTGCACCGGCGCCAGCCAGACCGGGAACGCGCCCGCGAAGTGCTCGATCAGCACCGCCACGAAGCGCTCCATCGCGCCGAAGATCGCCCGATGCACCATAACCGGCCGCTGGCGCGTGCCGTCGGCGTCCTCGTAGGTGATGTCGAATCGCTCCGGCAGGTTGAAGTCCACTTGCACCGTCGTCAGCTGCCAGCGGCGCCCAATCGCGTCCGCCACCTGGATGTCGATCTTGGGCCCGTAGAAGGCCGCTTCGCCTTCCACGCGCGTATAGGCCATCTCATGCCGCTCCAGGGCCTCCACCAGTCCTTGCTCCGCCAGTTCCCACAGGTCGTCGTCGCCCGCGTACTTCTCGGAGCCGGAGGCGTCGCGCACGCTCAGTTCCACGATGTACTCGCTGAAGCCGAATGTCTGGTAGATGAATTTGGCCAGGTCCAGCGCGCCCGCCACCTCGTCGGTGAACTGGTCGCGCCGGCAGAAGATGTGCGCGTCGTCCTGCGTCAGCCCGCGTACCCGCAGCGCCCCGTGCAGCGTGCCCGAACGTTCGAACCGGTAGACCGTCCCAAGCTCCCCGTACCGCAGCGGCAGGTCGCGGTAGCTGCGCGTCTGCGAGTCGAAGATCTTGACGTGGAACGGGCAGTTCATCGGCTTGTTGATGAACGTCTGGTGCTCCAGTTCCATCTCCGGGAACAGCCCCTCGGAGAACCACTGCGTGTGCCCGCTGGTCTCCCACAGCTCGCGCCGTCCGATGTGGGGCGAATAGACCATGTCGTAGCCGCGCCGCCTATGCTCCTCCCGCCAGAACGTCTCCAGCAGTTCCCGCACCAGCGAGCCCTTGGCGTGCCACAGCACCAACCCGGCGCCAATGGCCGGGTTGATCGAGAAAAGGTCCAGGTCTCGTGCCAGCGTCCGGTGGTCGCGGCGCTTCGCTTCTTCCAGTCGCTTCAGATGCGCGGCAAGCTCCGCCTTCGTCTCGAAGGCCGTGCCGTAAACCCGCTGCAGCTGCGCCCGCTTCTCGTCGCCCCGCCAGTAGGCCCCGGCGATCGACAGCAGCTTGAAGGCCCCGATCTCGCCCGTGCTGTCCACGTGCGGACCCCGGCAGAGATCCACGAACGGCCCCGACGTGTAATAGCTGATCGTCTCGTCGTCCGGCAGGTCGTTGATCAGCTCGACCTTGAACGGCTGGTTGGTCTCCTCGAAATAGGCCAGCGCCGCGTCGCGGTCGTGCTCGGAGTACTCGAACGGATAGTTCGCCTTCTTGTG
Source organism: Chloroflexota bacterium (assembly GCA_022820025.1). GTDB lineage: Bacteria > Chloroflexota > UBA11872 > UBA11872 > UBA11872 > UBA11872. Next base: position 359 of record JAJEGF010000052.1, on the reverse strand, counting down.
CTTCAGCATCAACTTCTGCAGCGCCTTCAGGTCGTCCGGCGTCAACGCCCGCGGCAACTCGAAGTCGTAGTAAAACCCGTCGTCGGTCGGCGGACCGATCCCCATCTGGGCATCCGGAAACAGGTCCAGCATCGCCGTGGCCAGCACATGCGCGGCCGAGTGCCGCACCCGGTACAGGCGGTCGTATGTCTGATCAACATTCATGAGAGTTGCTCCACGCAGGCGGGAGGTTGAACTTCGTCACTCCCGCGAAGTGCGACCCTGGCATAGCGCCTCTCGCCCTGAAGAGCGTGGCGGCTCTTGCTCCCTCTCCCTGTGGGAGAGGGTTGGGGTGAGGGTCTTCCGGGCAACCATCCGCG
>JAJEGF010000041.1 GCA_022820025.1 Chloroflexota bacterium | reverse complement strand
CTGGCCATGAGCACCGACGTGCGCGTTGCGACCTTCGGGGCGTAGGTCGCGAAGCCTCACGCGTCGCACATCGCTTGCGCCTGGACTGCCGTGCGCGAATTCGATGGCTTGAGCTTCGTTCTCAACTGCGATCATCTTGCCGTTCGCGTCCGTGAAGGCATAGAGCACGGCATCCGGCCCGGCGATGAGCGGCGGCGACGTCGTGGGATTCGCCGTCGGCTGATCCTCGAACGCCTGAGCAAGTTCTGGCGGCGCGTGGTGCGCCTCCAGAAAGTCGAGCAGTTGATGCTGAAGTTGGCTGGCCACATCCGGATGCTCGTCCACGACGTTTCGCTGCTGGTCCGGATCGTTCTCCAGGTCATAAAGCTCGGATACGTGGCCTCGCGGCGATGCGATCAGTTGCCATTGCCCATTTGAAACGGTCAGCGGTTCGGGCAGGTCTTCCCGACCCACGAAGCCATCATGATCGGCGCCGCCAATCACGCCGCTGGTCAGTAATCCGGGCGGAAACCGTCCGCTGAAGGCCGTAACGCGAGACCAGGCGGATTCGCCCGTGATGAGCGGCAGCAGTGACTCGCCGTCGATTCCGCTTGGCGGTTCCATGCCGAAGGCGTCGAGCACCGTCGCAAAGATGTCCACGTGCTGACACACCTCGCCGCGGCTCGAACCGGCGCCAATGCCTCCCGGGTGCCGGATGAACATCGGGCAGCGCACGTTCTGGTCATAGAGTCGTCCAAGTTGGCTGCCCGGCTTACCTTGCAGATCGTGATCGCCGAGCCCGTGTCCGTGATCCGTAAGCCAGACCACCAGCGTGTCGTCGGAGAGGCCTAGTGCATCCAGCTTCTCGAACAGGTGGCCGAGCCAGCGGTCGGTGTAGGTGCAGAGCGCGGCGTAGGACGCGCGAACGTGCGCTCGTTCTTCGTCCGTCATATACGTTCCACGCCCATAGGCCGGGTAAATCAGCCAGTCGCCATCAAAGTCCGGCGATTCGTACCGTGCCTGGTCCGCCGGCGGCGCGTCGAACGGCTCGTGCGGGTCCCACATGTCGATGTAGAGGTAAAAGTCCTGGTGAGCCGCGTTGCGTTCCAGCCAGTCCATGGACTCCAGAATCGACTTGCCGGCCATCCATTCGGCCTCGTGACGCCGGTCCAGCACATTTCGCAGGTAGGCCCGCACGCCGAGGTGGTTCTTGTGCTTGTGCGGAGCGCACGGTCGCCAGAGTTGCCCGGGATCGGTGCGCCAACTATCGCCATGCTGGCCGCGCACTCGTTCCCAGCCCATGAAACCTCGCTGAAAGTTGTACCCGGCGGCCGTAAGTCCCGGCGTATCGTGAATCAACATGGTCGAGTGGCCGGCCGAGTTCAGGATTTCGGCGAGCGTCAGGTCTTCTCGCTCCAGCGGCTGCCAGGGTCGAGTGGGAAAGCCAAATCTGCCGGTCCACAGGTCATAGCGAGTCGGGATCGTTGGGTAGGAGCCGGCATAGAACCGATCAAATCGCACCGACTGGCGGGCGAGATCATCCAGATTCGGCGTGTGAATGCGCCCGTGGCCGGTTCCCGGGTTGGACCACGGCACTTCCAGCCCGTAGGCCCCGACGTGGTCGCGTCGAAACGTGTCGTTCATGATCGTGATCACGTTCATAGCGACCTCTCCCTTTGGCCACGCATGGCCTCGCGGCGCACGGTGGTCTGCATGTAGACCAAGCGCTTACTTCTTCGCGCCGGACTCCTCGTTAGCGATCTTGGCCTGATATTGCTCCTGGAGTTTCATCAAGTCTTCGTGGGTGGCGGTCTTCCCACCGCCGCCAGCCCTTGCGCCCCGGACTTCATTGATTGCCCGGTCACCGCTGATCTTGTAGTCAAAGTCACCGCCGCAGCCCGCGAGGAGCGAGCCGACCAGCACGGCCAGAAGCGATATACGACCAACCAGGACACCAGTGCGGCTTGGTTTTCCGTTCCCAGCCATGGCCGCCTGCCCCCTATCGCCTTACTTCTTGCCGGCCTCCGCCTCAATCTTAGCCTTGTATTGCTCCTGGATGCTCATCAGGTTCTCGTGCGAGGCGGTTGACGCTCCGCTGAATTGCCCGGTGTTGGCACGAGTCTCGCCCTGAATTCGGTCGCCGCTGGTCTTGTACTCAAAGTCGCCACCGCAAGCTGCGAGGAGCACGGCCGCCAATGCGACCAAGGCTGTCCGCAGAAGTGAGCCTACTCGCGAGCCTCGGACCATCCAACGTACCCGCATGTCCACTAAATCTCCTCGGGACTATTTCTTGCCGGCCTCGGCTTCGACCTTCGCCTGGTATCGCTCCTGGAGCTTCAGCACATCCTCGTGAGAGCTCGTGGACATGCTTCCAAAGTCGCCAGTTCCCGTGCGCGTTTCGTTCGCGGGGCGCTCACCGCTGATCTTGTAGTCGAAATCACCTCCACAACTCGCGGCGAGCACGGCAATCATGGCCGCCGCAAGCATTGCCCCAACCCTACGAAGCTTGCGACGGAAGTACGTCTGCAACTGGCGCAGCGTCACAATGGCACCCCTTTCTCCTACGGCTGCCCACTCTCGGCCTTCAGCTTGGCCTGGTACTGCTCCTGGATGCTCTTCATTTTCTCGTCCGACGCCGTGGACGCTCCGCCCAGGCCAGCTGCATCCGGGTTGTTGAACTCGCTGGGCCCAACGTTATCCTCGCTCGTCCGGTCGCCGCTGGTCTTGAATTCGAAATCCCCGCCGCAGCCCGCCAGCAACGCGGCGCCGATAAGAGCCAGAAGGGGAACGCAGCGAAGCCAACGCCAGATGCGGCGCCACATGCCTGATTGGTGCATTACCCATCGGCCCCCTTTAGCCGACCTACTTCTGTCCACTCTCGGCCTTCACCTTGGCCTGGTATTGCTCCTGGATGCTCATCAGGTTTTCGTGAGAGGTTGTCGAGGCGCCATCCCAGTCGGCGATTCCGGCGCGGTTCCCGCCGTCGATTCGATCGCCGCTCGTCTTGTACTCGAAGTCGCCACCACAGGCCATCAGCCCAGCAGCGACCACCCCCGCGGCCACCGTAAGGCCTAGGCGCCTGATGGAGCAGCTGACACGCATCAATCCTACCCGCAGCTCACGGCTACTTGCTCCGGCTCGATGCCAAGCCACGTCTGGTCCCCGCGAGACATTAGTCACGGTACAGCATTCGGGCGCGGTCTGGCAGACCGCGCTCGAATACCTGTGCGCCGTATTGGCGCTGGACGACCCGCCTGACTAGGCCGTTCGCCCCCAGCGCTCGATGCGCTCGTTCAGCAAGTCGATGTCCTGCGCCAGGATGCGGTCACCCTCGGTTACGGCGTTCTCGATGGCCTCTTCCACCGATGCGTCGCCGGTCATAGCCGTGTGAGCAATCCCGCGCCAGGCCAACCACTCGATCTGGTTGGGGTGGTAGCCCTGCCAGGTCCGGAACTCGCCGCGCACGAACGAGACCAGCAGGTCCTGCCGCTCCGGCGGCGCGGCCAAATTCTCCGGCGACTCCAACGCGTCCCACCGGCAGGGCAGGAAGCCACGGTCGGTCGCCGCCCGCGCCTGCATCTCGGGGCCCGCCATCCAGACCAGGAAGTCCACGACCGGCTCAACCACGCCCTGGCGGGCCGCCGAGTCGATCACGTAGTGCCCCTGGTTGGTGCGGTGTACGGCCACCGTGCCAGTCACGTCACCCTTTGGCTGCGGCGCCAGCGACCATCGGAAACGGTCGCTGATGCCCCCGATTAGGAAGCCCTTCGCGTCGCCGCGGCGCAACTCGGCCCCCACCTTGCCGGCCGTAAAGAGGTCGCCAAACTCACCCGCCAACTCGCGCTGCGCCTCGGTCGGCGGCGAGACCTTGTGCTTGTGAATGAGGTCGACCCCGAACTTGAAGCCCTGATCGCCACCATCGTCAAATTGACTGGTGTGCGTGCCGTCAGGCGAGATGTACTGCTTGCCACCGAAGCCCCAGCCAATCGGCGTCCAGAAGTGGATGTCGCCACCACCTGAGATACGGGTACCCCAAATATCGTTGTCCGGGTCGGTGGACTGCTTGGCCGCTTCGAGCCACTCGTTGCTGTACGTCCAATCGGCCGACGGCTCCGGAACACCGTATTGGTCATACAGATCAATGTTGTAGTAGTGGCCGCTCACGTTGCCCTGGTACGGCAACCCGAACGCGTGCCCCTGGAACGAATCGACGAACGGGTAGTCAAGGTCATAGTTGATCGTGTAAGAGTCCGGCTCGAAGATCAGGTCGGCCCCATTGAAGGTGGGGTGGCGGTCCAGCACGTCGTTGATCTGGTGAAACGAATCTTGATGGGCGCCGAAGAAGTTCCAACTCAACAACGCCGCAGCCGGGGCGCTGCCCGCCGCGATGCGAATCGCGAACGTCTCGAAAAACAGGTCCTCCTGCGGTGTGAACTTGATCCTGATATCGGGCCGTGCCTGCGCGAAGTTGGCGAGCGCCCAGGTGGTGGACTTTCCGCGCACGCCCGAGACGTGGTCGCTGATGAACTCGAACTCCACGGTCTCTGACTGAGGCGCCGCCATCGCCTGCGTCGCCACCTTCTCAGCGGCGACGGGGGTTGCCTGGGTCACTTCCTTGGCAGCTTCCTGTTGAACTGCTTGCGTGTCGCTCGTCTCGACGGCCTCGGTCTCGCCACACGCCGCCAGCGCGGCCGCACCCGCGGCGCCGATTCCAAGTGCCGAAGTCGCCGTCAGGAATCGCCGTCTTGTCAGATTGCGGACCATTGCGCTCCCCTCCCTGTGTGCGCCAGTCCGCAAACGCGGCAGCGCTTCGCACCGGGAGTATAAGGGTTCGAAGGGGAGCCACGCGTAACTGCGCTGCCATAGCATTCGGGCGCGGTCTTGCGGACCGCGCCCGAATGGCAGTGCGCCGTACTGGCGCCAATGAGCTGACCGACTAGGCGGTACGGCCCCAGCGCTCGATGCGCTTGTTCAGCAAGTCCACGTCCTGACGAAGGATGCGGTCACCTTCGTTCACGGCGCTCTCGATGGCCTCTTCAACCGACGCCTCACCGGTCATAGCCAGGTGGGCGCGGCCGCGCCAGGCCAGCCATTCGCGCTGGTTCGGGTGATAACCCTGCCAGGTGCGGAATTCGCCGCGAACGAACGTGACAAGCAAGTCCTGCCGCTCGGGCGGGGCCGCCAGATTCTCCGGCGACTCCAGTGCGTCCCACCGGCACGGCAGGAACCCGCGGTCGGTCGCCGCGCGCGCCTGCATCTTGGGCCCGGCCATCCAGACCAGGAAGTCCACGACTGGCTCGACGACGCCTTGTCGCCGCGCCGAGTCGATGACGTAGTGTCCCTGGTTCGTGCGATGCACGGCCACGGTGCCGGTCACGTCACCCTTGGGCTGTGGCGCCAGCGCCCAGCGGAAGCGGTCGCCGATGCTGATCACGGCGTTGCCCTTGGCGTCGCCACGTCGCAATTCGGCCCCGATCTTGCCGGCTGAGAAGGCGTCGCCGAACTCGCCCGCCAACTCGCGCTGCGCGTCCGTCGCCGGCGAGACGCCGTGCCTGTGGATGAGGTCTACCGCGAACTGGAAGCCCCGGTCCCCACCGTTGTCGAAGTGCTCCGTGTGCGTGCCGTCTGACGAGATGAACTGCTTCGCGCCGAAGCCCCAGGAAATGGGCGTCCAGTAGTGGATGTCGCCACCGCCACCGATCCGGGTTCCGTAAATCTCGTTGTCCGGGTCGGTTGCCTGCTTGGCGGCGTCCAGCCACTCGTTGCTGTAGGTCCAGTCGGCCGACGGCTCGGGCACGCCGTACTGGTCATACAGATCAATGTTGTAGTAGTGGCCGCTCACATTGCCCTGATAGGGCAGACCGAACGCGTGCCCCTGGAACGAGTCCACGAACGGCCAGGTCGTGTCGTAGTTGATCGTGTAGGAGTCCGGCTCGTAAATCAGGTCCGCCCCGTCGAAGTCGGGGTGGCGGTCCAGCACGTCGTTGATCTGGACGAATGAGTCTTGATGGGACCCGAAGAATCCCCAACTCAACAACGCCGTGGCCGGGGCGCTGCCCGCCGCGATGCGGATGCCGAACGAGTCGTCAAAGCCCCCGCCCTGCGGCGTGAACTTGATCTTGATGTCGGGCCGTTCCTGCTGGAAGTTGGCCAAGGCCCAGGTCGTCGACTTGCCGCGAACGCCGGACACGTGGTCGCTGACGAACTCGAACTCAACCGTGGTCGGCTGAGGTGCCGCCATCGCCTGCGTGACGACCTTCTGAACGACAACCTCGACTTCCTTCGTCACCTCCTTGATGACTTCCTCTTCAACAATCTGCGTCACGATCTTCTCGACGACCTGGGTTTCACCACAAGCAGCCAGCGTGGCTGCGCCGGCGACGCCGACACCAAGCGCCGAACTGGCCTTCAGAAATCGCCGTCGTGTCAGATCTCGAGCCATCTGCCTCATCCTTCCCTCGGTGCGCCAACCCGCCAAGGCGGGATCAACAGCGCAGTCTATACCAACATCGCATTTCCGCCCACCGTCATCGCTGCGGAAAGGAACCGAAGCCAAGTCCCGAGCCCCAGATATAGGTGGGACACCGTTCGAGCCCATCGTGGCACAGCACCACCCGCGACTCTGTCGGAAATCGCTAAGCCTGTGTCAGCCGCAGGCGGCTCTGCGCGTCGAGGTATGGCTCGCCGGCAGCGCACACGTTTGGCTGGATTTCGGCCACGGCAGAGATGCCCACGATGCAAGTCGAGACCTCCGGATGTCCGAGCACGTACTTGATGGCCGTATCGGTCGGCGGCTCGTCGCGAAGGTCGGCAAGAATCTCCAGCCGTTCCGCCACGGCTGCGTCGGCAGCTACTTGAGCCGGGTCATGAAAGTGCCGCCAGTCCCCCTCGTACAGGGCCTGGCGTTCCTCCGGCGTCAGGATCAGGTTGCCGCTCGCGAACGGGCTGCGGGCCAAGACCCCGGTGCCTGACCCAGCCGCGACCCCGAAGAGGTCAGTCGCGGCCTCCGGATTGGCCGCGTTGAATGGCGTCTCGACGACCTGTGCACCCCAGCGCCTGACCGCCTCGGCTACGACCGCGGGGCTCGACGAGACTCCCCAGGCACGGATTTCGCCTCGATCCTGAAGGCGGCGGAGTTCGGCAAACGGCTCCTCGTGCATCACGGCATCCATGGGCGGATCGTGAAGCAGGTAGACGTCGATGTAGTCGGTCTGAAGCCGTTGCCGCGAGAGTTCGCAGGCTCGCCGGATCGAAGTTGCCCGGTAGTCCCGCGGCTGCTCGTCGAGCAGCATTTGGGCGCCATCGACACCTGGCAAGTATCCAGTCTTGGTAATAAATGTGACTTCGTCACGCCGGTCTCGCAGGGCGTGGCCGAGGATCACCTCGCTACGGCCATTGCCATAGGCCTCGGCCGTATCAAATGCGGTTATGCCGGCGTCCGCCACGGCCCGCACCAGGTCCACGGCCTCCGGGGCAGGCATCGGTCCCCACGCCAGCCCACCGATTTCCCAGCATCCCATGGTGAGAGCACTGACCTGTAGCCCAGTCGTCCCGAGCGGTCGGCTATTCACGGCGGCCTCCTTGGCGAATCAGGCGACAAATCGTTCCATCCAACGCATTAGATCATCGCCGACGGATTGCCAGCCGGGTTCGAGGTTCAACATATGCCCGCGTCCCTGATAAAAGGTCGGAATCACGCGGTAGCGCGCGGCGATTCGGCGCGTGACCCACGGAACGATTACTGGATCCTCATCGCCGGCGCCGACGAAGACCGGACACCGGATCTGCGAGGCCCTGACGACTGGTGGCCAAAACGCCAGCTGCCGAGCAAGGCGTCGCGGCTCGGGCACACGGTGAGAGGTCACGGCGGCTCGCTGCTCATCATCAAGCCGCTTCAGGAACGCATCGTCAGCGAATGGAGGCATTGGGTCTGAGTTGAATGGTCGACCAAAACAGTTGCGGATACCGGTCATCAGAAGCGAGAGCCGGGGAATAACGGGGATACCGAACGACGGAGCGCTCGACAGAAGTGCGAGACCGGCTGGATTGGCCATCGTGGCCACGATCTGCGCAACCAGGCCACCCATGCTCTGCCCGACGAGTACCGGAGCGCCCAACGCGTGCGTCGCCGCGGCCACGTCTTCCGCATAGTCTTGGAGACCCAGGCCTTCGAGATTCCGGTGATCGGATCCTGGCTGGTGGTGCCTCAGCCACACCGCATATGTCTCATAGCCCTCGGCGGCCAGATACGCGCCGAATTGCTTCCAGACGTGCGCGCCCACCCAGATTCCGTGAATGGCGAGTAGCGTTTGGGGCGCCCGGAGATCATTTGTGGGCCAGTGCAACGCCCGGAGTGGACCGAGATTGACCGTCTGCATCTGATATATGGTACGGAGTGCACCAGAGTTCGGAACCTCGACTCCCGGGCAATGCGGTCCGTGCGGTCCGGGATGAAGGCGCGAGCGAATTGACTGACTCGTCTCCGATCCTCCAGGTGCGTAACGTCACCAAGGACTTCGGCGGCGTACGAGCAGTGGATCGCTGCACGCTGGACGTGATGCCGGGCACGATCACCGGGTTGATCGGACCCAACGGCGCCGGAAAGACCACGCTCTTTAATCTGGCGGCCGGCGACCTGTCCCCGACCAGCGGGCAAATCCTCTTTGACGGAAGGGTCATCAGTGGACTGCGACCGCACCAGACGTTCGCGCGCGGTCTGATGCGCACCTTCCAAATACCCAGGGAACTGCGGCGGATGACCGTGCTGGAGAATCTGATGCTGGTGCCTGCCCGCCAGTCGGGCGAGCGCCTGTGGTCGACCTGGCTGACGCCGTGGAAGGTCGCGAGGCAGGAACGCCAGATTCAGGCCCGGGCGATCGACGTCCTGGAACTCGTGAATCTCGCGCACCTGGCAAACGACTTGGCCGGCAATCTCTCAGGCGGCCAGAAGAAACTCCTGGAATTGGCCCGGACGCTGATGGCCCAACCCAAGATGGTGCTTCTCGACGAGCCGGGAGCCGGGATCAACCGAACCCTGCTCCGAGATCTCTCCGCGAACATTGTGAGAGCCAGCGTCGAGCGAGATGTGACGTTCTTCATCATTGAGCACGACATGCGCTTCGTCATGGCCATGTGCGATCCAGTCATTGTCATGGCCAACGGTGGAGTAATAGCCGAAGGTCCACCCACCACGATCCAGCGAGATCCGAGAGTCCTCGAGGCGTACCTGGGCGGATACGTCAATGGCCCTGCTTGAGGCATCAAACGTTGTCGCCGGATATGGCGAGACCGAGATCCTGCACGGAGTATCAATCTCGGTAAACAAGGGCGAAATCGTGACGATCATTGGGCCCAACGGCTGCGGCAAGTCAACACTCATGAAGGCAATTGTCGGTCTTGTACGAGTTCGAACCGGCGCCGTGCGATTTCGCGGCGTCGACATCTCGAGGCTCGAACCGGAACAGACCGTGCGGAGCGGGTTGTGCTACGTGCCGCAGTCGGACAACATTTTTCCCTCCATGACGATTCGAGAAAACCTGGAGATGGGCGCCTTCGTACGGCGCGACGACTTTCGGCATCGAATTGATGAGATGTTCGAGCTCTTTCCCGACCTGAAGCGCAGTGCGCGAATGAAGGCTGGCAGGCTCTCCGGCGGTCAGCGTCAGATGCTCGCCATCGCCCGAGCGTTGATGCTGGATCCGGTGCTACTGCTCTTGGACGAGCCGTCCGCCGGGCTGGCGCCAGGGCTCATACATACAGTCTTCGAACGAATTCGCGGCATCAACGAAACCGGAGTGTCTCTCCTGCTGGTGGAGCAGAATGCCCGGGAATCGCTGCGAATGTCAGACAGGGGCTACGTGCTATCGGGCGGCGACAACCAGATCGAGGACAGCGGACCGGCTCTGCTTAACAATCCCGAAGTCGGCCGCCTGTATCTCGGAGGATAGGACGAAGCGCCTGCACCATGTTCGGTCCCAACCGCAAGACCTGGCGATGATGGCACTGCGTTTCCGACATCGAGCTGGACTCACATTATCAGCAAGCCGTCTTGTCGCGTTAATCGTAGTCGCGATACTGGCTATGGGATTCTTGCCCTTCGTCAAGCTGGGACTTGTTGCCAATGGAATCATCTTTGGCTCGGTAATCGCATTAGGGGCAATAGGTCTGACGTTGGTCTACGGAATCCTGAAGCTGGGGAACTTTGCACATGGTGACTACATGGCCTTTGGAGCCTATGTAGCTTTCTTTATCGTCGACGGACTCCTCCCCCGGGCTGGCATTGAAGGCGCCGGCCTTGGACCCTTTACGTTCGGTTTTCCCGTACTGATTGCGCTGCCGCTATCGGCGATCGTCGTAGCGCTCGGAGCTATTGCACTAGATCTCTTGATCTACCGCAGGCTGCGCCAGAGAGGGGCCAGCACGGCGATTCTCATGATGGCCTCGCTGGGCGTGGCCATAGCCATTCGTGGATTGGTCCAGTTGATCTGGACAGGGGATACCCAGCACTATCCGCGTGAGTCTCGGCAGGTCTACCACCTGCCAATGGATGTTCGAATTCCGCCTGACGGCCTATTCGTCGCAATCGTGGCGGTGATTCTGGTGGCGGGTGTTTACGTGCTGCTAACCTACACTAAAATAGGCAAAGCCATGCGAGCAACCTCGGACAATCCGTCGCTGGCGTTGGTCACCGGAATCAACACAAAGCACGTCGTCTGGTGGACGTGGGGAATCGGCGGTGCGCTCGCCGCCATCGCGGGTGTACTTCTTGCCGTCGTACAGGCACAACTGCTACCCATCATGGGCTGGAAGTTTCTGATACCTCTGTTTGCGGCGGTGATTCTTGGCGGAATCGGCAACCCCTACGGCGCCTTGATTGGAGCCCTGGTTGTCGGAGTAAGCATGGAGGTATCCACACAGTGGATTAATCCCAGCTATAAGCCTGCCGTAGCATTTGCCATCATGATCGGTGTACTGCTGGCAAGGCCTCGCGGTATCTTTGGCGACTCTCAATAGTGGACAACTAGCATGGATATTGGCGGAGTAATCGATTACTTGGTTGGCTTTGCGATTATGGCGATGATCTATGCAATCTTCACATTGGGCCTAAATGTCCACTGGGGATTCACGGGTCTCTTCAATATCGGTATTGCCGGGTTCTTTGCGCTGGGCGCCTATACCGCCGCGCTGCTGACGTCACCACCACCGGACCCGGAACAATTCGAGGACTTCGTTTTTGGCGGCAACCTCGCGCATCACGACGTACTCGCCTGGGGCATTGATGCGTGGTTCTTCCTGGGAATCGCGGCTGCAGCGGCGGTGTGCGGTCTCGTCGCGCTGATCATTGGCTCCATCACGTTGCGGCTGAATGACGACTATCTGTCCATAGCCACGCTCGGGATTGCGGAGAGCGTGCGACTGTTTTTCCTGAACGAGAAGTGGGCCGCGAACGGTTCCAAGGGGCTCTATCGAATTCCCAAATTCCTGGGCGATCTCATTCCGGCTGAGAACTACGACTATCTTTACATCGTCGTCGTGCTGATCGTCCTGTTGATCCTCTTTGTGGCTGTGCAACGTGCGGCCCGGTCACCCTGGGGCCGTGTGCTCCGAGCGATTCGCGAAGACGAAGTGACGACGGCGGCGAGCGGTAAGAACGTCTCTCACTTCAAGCTTCAGTCGTTCGTGTTCGGCGCCATGATCATGGGGGTCGGCGGCGCGCTGTTTGCCCATCACGTCCGCTTTCTCTCGCCGCTAACCTTCGATCCGCTACTCGCCACTTTCGTCATCTGGGCAATGCTGATGGTGGGCGGCTCAGGGAACAATGTTGGCGCGGTTCTGGGAGCCTTTGTTGTTTGGGGCGTCTGGGCGGGTACGCAGTTTCTCCCGGGCGTGTTCTCCGACCCGAGTTTCCGCCTGCTCATGATCGGCGTGCTGATTGTCACCATCATGCTGTTGCGGCCGGGCGGGCTGTTGGGCGAGTGGCGGCGAATCGTTGCGCGTCGCCCAGCCCCGGCGGCCGGCCGGGACGCAACCGGCTCAGACTAGCCTGGACCAAGACGCCCGGAACAACGAAGTCGCCTCAGTTACGCCTGGACGGTTGAGTTCCACCGGAGTCATCTGGCGATTCGAATGAGAGACGGACACCCGGGGCGGCTGTGGTGCCGCCCCGGGTGTCCGTAATGGTGTGCGAACTAGGGTAGTTCGAACCTGCCGGTGGACGTCACGGCGTCGCCTTCGACCGTCCAGACCTCGATTGGTCCGGACACGTCGCCGTTCTCGTCGAAGTCCACGGGGCCAGAGGCGCCCTCGTAGTTGATGTCCTGACCGCTGGCGATCAGGGCCAGGGCCTTCTGGATGCCGGCCGCGCCAGGACCGACAACTTCGCCCGGAGGGTTGGCTACGTCGCGAAGCGCGTCGCGGATGGCCACGGAGTCGGTCGTAGTACCGGCTCTGGCGGCCGCGAGCGCGATCAGCACGACCGCGTCGTAGGTCTCGGCCAGGTATGGCTCCTGGGGCGCTTCCACGCCAAAGGTCAGGGTGTAGGCGTTGTAGAAGGCCTGGCGATCGGGGCTGTCGGGGGCTCCGGGCGCGGTGCCCAGGGTTCCGTCAAGCTTGCCGCCGCCGATGGCCTGCACCATGTCATCGGACTTCACGCCATCCACGAAGAGGAACGTATCCGCGTAGTCGCCTTCCAGGGCTTCGCGAAGGTAGATCTCCGCCTGTCCCGGATAGCTAACGGTGACCAGGACGTCCGGGTCGCCGTCAGTGGCCTTCTCCAGCTCAGACGTAAACGTCGGCTGGCTGTCTTCGTGCGGTACCGAAGCCGTGACCGTTCCGCCCAGTTCAGTAAAGGTCTGGCTGAATCGTTCAGCCAGGCCCTGCCCATAGGCGTTGTTGATGTACATGATTCCGGCGCTCTTGTAGCCCTGTTCCCAGGCCAAGCGGCCGAGGACGACGCCCTGCGCCGCGTCCGAAACGGTTGTTCGGAAGAGGAAATCGTCGTCTTCAAGCGCGGTGATGCTGGGCGCCGTGGACGAGTGCGATATCTGAAGCGTCTGGTTTGGAGCTGTTACGGAGGTGGCTACCGGGATGGTGACACCGCTGGCCAATGCACCGACGATGGCCGCCACGCTCTCAACGTCCACCAGCGCACGGGCTGCGTCGACGCCCTGCACGGGGTTGACGCCGGTGTCGCGGCTGATGATGACGACGGATCCGCCCTGAATCCCTCCAGCGCGGTTGACGTGGCTGGCGGCGAGATCAGCGGCGTTGCCATGGGAAACGCCGAAGTAGGACAGCGAACCGGTAAGCGCGTTGAGGTGCCCGATGATTAACGGTGGAAGCGTCGGCGCTTCCTGCATGACCTCAACGGTCACCTGCCGGACGACCTCGACCGGTTTTTCGACCTCGACAACGCGGACGACTTCCTGGACGACCGGCCGTTCGACTTCAACGGTGACTACCCGCTCGACTTCGACGGTGACGGCTCTCTCGACTTCGACAGTCCTTACGACCTCGCTTGGAGTTCCGTCGCTCTCGCCGCATGCCACCAGGACGATGGCAAGTACAGCGATCAGTAGCACGGATACAAGCCTGAAACTCCTAAACATCAACTCCCCTTTCGACGACCGATTCGCCCGGATGAACGACTATGCATGCGGTCCATCCACATCCCGCCATCCTGAATGTACTAGGTGGTGTCAAGTCAATCGCCAGACCATCAGACCTGAGCCGAGACCACCGCGGCGTCCGCGGCCGCGGCCAGGACGTCCGTTGCCTCGTCGATGTCTGCGTCGCTGACCTGATGGTGGGTGACCAGGCGGAACATGTCCCCGCGTGCCCCGCCGACACCGACGCCGCGCTTGGCGGCCTCATCGACGAAGACGTCCAGGTCGAGCACGTCGGGGTTCCACGTGACAAAGATGAGGTTGGTGTAGACGGGCGAGACCAGACGCAGGCCGGGCAGGTCGTCGATTACGTCGCCAAGCTGTTTGGCTCGGCGGTGATCCTCCGCGAGTCGCCCGGGGCTGTCGCGAAGGGCGATGAGGCCCGCCGCGGCCATCACGCCGGCCTGGCGCATGCCCCCGCCGACGAGTTGGCGGGTTCGGCGGGCGCGTTCGATCAGGTCGCTGGAGCCGACGATCATCGATCCGAAGGGCGCGCCGAGGCCCTTGGAGAGACAGAACTGGACGGTGTCGGCGCCGTCGGCCAGGTCGGCTACCGGGACGTCGAGTGCCGCGGCGGCGTTGAAGATGCGGGCGCCATCGATGTGTATCCGGAGACCGTGGCGCTGGGCCAGATCGGCGAGTTCGTGCATGACGCCGGGCCCCCAGGCCACGCCGCCACGTCGATTGTGGGTGTTCTCGGTCCAGATGATGGCCGGGTTGAGCGAGTGAGTCGTGACGGGGCCAATATGCGGCTCGATGTCTTCGGGCGTTAGCCAACCGGGCGTCTGAATTGGGATCACACTACAGCCGGCCAAGGCTGCGAACCCTCCGGCCTCGGCCAGCGTCACGTGCGACTCCGGATCAACCAGCAGTGTGTCGCCGCGACGTGACAGCGTCAGCAAGCTGACAAGATTGCCCATCGTGCCGCTGGTCACGAATAAGGCTGACTCCTTATTGAAGATCTCGGCAGCGAGGTCTTCCAGGTCGCGGACGGTTGGGTCTTCGCCTCCCAGGTCATCGCCCACCACGGCTTGGGCCATGGCCGCCCGCATCTCCTCGGTGGGCGTGGTCTGAGTGTCGCTACGAAGTTCGATGCGATACGGCGGCACGGCGGCCTCCGGCCATGAAAGCTGAATGACGGCCATTCTAGTGGGTGGGTGCGGGGACCGGCGCACGGACCGTGCTTGGGATCCGCGAGGGCACCAGAATTCTTGAGAGCATCTTCGGACGCGGCAGGGCGCTTCCTGGGACTGGGAGTGGGAAAGTAGCTGTTGGCGATGTGACTGCGCGTCGTTCACCGAAGGGCGCATCTTTGTCCGCTCATTCGCTTCAAGTCTCCGGCTGACGCGCGTGCTCGGTATGAGGTGGATGAAGCGGTACCTCTGGCTTCGACGGGTTCCAGCTACAACAAAGCGCGGGGAGCGGCGGAAGTACGTCTGCCGCACATGGGGCAAGGCACTTGAAAGCCCGGGACGGACGCGTCGTTGACCGGGAAACCGCCAGTTGGGCCGGGTGGCGGAGCTGGGATCTGGTTTGACACGGTCTGCTGCTGACGGAGTCCTGCCGCGGTCGCCAGGCTCACCACGAATGGTTGGGGTATCTGACACACTGGACGAAGTTCGTTAGGGAGAGTGGCGTGATGCGGGCAGTTGAGTGTGATGTGGCGGTGGTCGGCGGGGGGCCGGCCGGGTCTTCGCTGGCGACGTTGCTGCGGCAAAGCGGATACACAGTGACGTTGCTTGAACGGGAACGATTTCCGCGTCCGCACGTGGGCGAGTCGATGCTGCCGGGGGTGCTGTTTGCCCTAGGGAAGACGGGGGCGCTGGAACGGGTAGAAAAGGCTGGGTTCACGAAAAAGTACGGGGCGACGTACATCTGGGGTCGCGGACGGGACCCCTGGACGATTCGATTCTCCGAGGTGCCGCAGGACCGGACGTTCACGTTCCAGTGCGACCGCGAGGTGTTTGACAAGCTGCTGCTGGATCACGCGCGGGACGAAGGGGTGGACGTCCGCGAAGGCCACCAGGTAACGCGCGCGCACATGACGGACGGCCGGGCCACGGGGCTGTCGTTTACGAACGAGGACGGTGAGTCGGGCGAGGTTCGGGCGCGGATGTGCGTAGACGCTTCAGGTCAGTGGTCGGTGCTCGGGCGGCAGTTCCGGCTACGCGAACACAACGAGAATCTGCGCCACGTGGCGCTGTTCGGTCACTATCACGGGGGGCCGACGACGCTGCCGGACGTCCTGGACGAGATGGAGCCGACGGACGCCGGGAATGTGTACGTGGTGGCGGTGGACGACGGGTGGCTGTGGCATATCCCGCTGGCCGGGGGGCTGCGCAGCATCGGGCTGGTGACGGATCCGGAACGGATTCGGGGAATGACGCGGACGGAACGGCGCAAGTACTGGCAGCGGCAGATCGAGTCGTGCGAGGAATACGAGGAACTGCTGGAGGGCGGCCGGTGGGCGGGGGATTTCGACATCGTGTCGGACTGGTCGTTCATTTGTAAGCAGTTTCACGGGCCGGGCTACCTGCTGGTGGGGGACGCGGCGTGTTTTGTGGATCCGATCCTCGCTTCGGGCATCGCGCTGGCGCTGCAAGGGGTGCTGCGGGCGACGAAGGCAATTCGGACGTCGCTGGAGGCGCCGGATCTGACCGGGCTATCGATGGACTGGTATCAGGAGGGGTATCTGCAGCAGGCGAATGATTTCGTGGACATGGCGAATCACTGGTACCACGGGCAGCGGCTACAAGAGTCGTGGTTCTGGACGGCACACCGGCTGGTGGACCCGAGCCAGAATCTGTCGTTGCGGCAGGCGTTTGTGTTCATTTCGTCCGGGCTGACGCGGGAAACGCCTGAGGAGTCAATCCGCTATATGGGCGGATTTACACCGGGGCAGCTGGCGGTGACGTATGAAGCGTTGGGACTTGAGGCGGACAGCGCTCCTGAACATCGCGTAGCGAGTGCAACTGTCCCGGCAGCGCGACGCGGGAGCGCGGTAACGGCGGAGCAGGCGCTGGCGGGGCGGCCGGCCTTTGTGACGGGGGCGGATGTGCGGGCGTGGATGCAGGAGACGGAGACGGGGTTGCAGCCGGTGACGCGGGTGGCGATTCCAGGCGGGGCGAACGGGGACACGCGGGAAATCCTGATGTCGCTGCCGACGTTGTCGGTACTGAACCTGATGGACGGGACGCGGACCGGCGATCAGGTGGCGCGGACGATGGCGGAACGGTTCAGCGGCAGCGTGCGCACGGATGCGGCGGCGCTGCGGCCGATCGTCGGGTCGGTGATTGCGGAGCTGGCGGCGGAGGGGGCGGTGGACCTGAAGACGCCGTGAGTTGAAGTGAGTGCGTAGTGACAGAAGACAAAGATGAGGACGAGGGGTTGGTGCTGAAGCTCGGGGGATTCACACCTGCCTTCGGAAGTCTCCGGCCCGGCTCACCTTGAGCAGGTTAGGCGACAATCCGTCGTGCTCCCGAGGGTTGCGGACAAGAGGCCGGACCGTGACCGGGCTCTCCGAAGGGCTCCGATAGGTCGAGGAATGCCAAACGGCCCGCCGCTTGGGGCGGCGGGCCGTTGTGGCGAACGGTCGTGGACTAGGCCGGGACCGGCTTCCAGTCGCCGTACGAAGAAATGACGGCGTTGGTGTCCCTGGCCATGTTGACGGCCGCTTCCTCGGGACCAACCTCGTTGACCCAGAGTTTGGACTGCCAGACACCGTGCGCGCCGCGGAACTCGTCCCAGTACGGGAAGTAGCCTGGCGTGCGCGGTTCGGGCGTCGTGGCGTAGGTCTTGAGCCAGTGCATGCCCTCGGGCGGAGCCGCGAGCTGCTCGGGCGAATCGGCCACGGTCTTGAAGACCGGGAAGTGCCCGCGGTCAATGCCGACGCGGGTCTGGTATTCCGGACCGGCGAGGTAGGTGACCAACTGAACGGTCTGCTCAAGGTTGCCCAGACGCTCGGCCGCGATGGTGACGATGTGCGGCTGGTCGTTCCAGCCGTGGCGCGTGTGCCCAGTCTTGGGCGACACGTACATCGGACCAACGGACCAGGTAAAGCGGTCCTTGATGCGCGGGATGCCGAAGCCGGTGCTGTACACGCGGCCGCCGGGCCAAATGCCGACCTTGCCAGCAGAGAACGGGTCGCCGAACTCACCGGCCACGCGCTGCCGCACCTCCTGGGTAAACGCCACGCCTTCGGTGTGCATGGTGCCGTGGGCCCAGGTGAGGGCTTCGATAGCGCCGGTTGAGTCGAACTGGGACTCGCCTTGCTCGTTGAACCAGTATTCGACGCCGTTGGACCAGACCATTGGCCCCCAGCCGAACTGGTCGCTGGTTGGCGCCCAGATGCCGTACTGGTCGTCGTCGGTGTCGGTCAACGCGCGCGAGGCCTCAAGGGCGTCGTCCCACGTCCAGTCCTCGGCGGGCTGGTCAACACCGTTGGACTCGAACAGGTCGACGTTGTAGACGATGCCATTCATGCCGCCCTGGAAGGGCAGGCCGTGAAGTCGGCCGTTGGCCTGGTAGAGGGCGCCCTCCCACGGGAGCCAGCCAGTGGGAAGAACCCAGTAGTCGTCCAACGAGAAGCCGAGCTTGCCGACAAGGTCGGTGATGTCCGGGAAGAAACCGGCGGCGTAGTGGGCCTGGAAGAGGTTGCCTTCGAAGAGGATGGCCTCGGCCATGCTGCCGGCGGCCAACTGGAGGTTGACCGAGTCGAAATAGTCACCACCGATGACGTCGATCTTGACCGGGATGTTGGGGTACTGGCGCGAGAATTGCTCCATGCCCCACTTCATGGCGTTGCCACGTGGGCCGGACGTGTGGTCCGTGGCGAAGCGAACGCTGACCGGCCCGGCGGCAGGCGCAGGGGCCTCGACCGTAACGATCTCCTCACGGGTGACCGGGACTTCCTTCTCGACGATCTTCTCGACCTGCTTGACCTGGGTGACGACTTTGACGACTTCTACGACTTCGCCTTCGCCACAGGCCGCCAGGAGCGCAACGCCAGCGGCCCCAAGAGCGCCCGCGCTCCCAACTCGAAGCATTTCTCGACGTGTCAGATTTCGCATATCCCCTCCTGCGTCCCGTAGGACCCCGGGCCCTCGGCTCAGCCAACCAGATATTAGCGCGTGCGCGCAGCTTACGGAAACCTTGAACTGGCTCGGCCTCAACTCAAGGCTGCGTCGAGCCGGCGGATGAGCAGCTGAGACGCGTTGAATACGTGGCCACACCAACGACGGTCAATCAGCCGATCTCGATCGCTACGCAGGCTTTCGATGCACCACCGTTTGGCGATGGACCATCCCTACGGACGGTCAGGCTGGTCGGGTTACCAACTGGCCCCGCTGCGGAGCTTGAACTTGCCGTGCTCGACTTCCTGATCGCCGCAGGCCGCCATGAGGCTGAGGGCCGCGGCGGCCACGACTCCGCTCAACAGAAGGCGGCGGCGGTTGAGACGCGGCGTGCGTGCACGGTTTAACGTCGTGTCACTACGCATGTCGGACTCCGTATGGCAACTGCCGTCTCACCGCTTAAGCATAAACGGCGACCCGCGGCGTGCGAGTCAGCGGCGGGCGGGCCAATAGATTGCCTCTGGATCGACGACAGCGAGGACGCCACCGGGAAGGGTGACCGAGATGCCCCGGCTGAGCGAGGTTACCGCGGAGCCCTGCTGCAGGAGGTAGTCGGGATCGCGCCGGATGCGGGGGGTCGCGAAGTCGCGCAAGGGTTGGGCGGCGATGAGTCGGGCGATGGCGTTGCCGACCGGCGCGACGGCGGTGATGCCAGCGTCTTCCATTGCCTGGCCGACTCGGTTGAAGTCGTAGCCGGGATAGTTGACGTCGCGCAAATAGACGGTGTTCTCGAAGGCTACGAGGCTGCCATTGGGCCGGCGGAGCCGGCGGCGCAGGGTGTCGAGCGTGCGGCGATGGGGCCGGAAAGCCACCTCGAGGACGTGGCAGGCGGTAAACGTCTGGTAGGTGACGCCGAGCAGCAGGAAACGTCCGCCGAGCTTGAAGATCGTGCCGAGCGGATCATCGGCAGCCCAGGCGGTGGGGCCGCCGGCGGTGACGATGGTCTCGGCGTGGGGACCAATGGCGCTGAGGCTGTGCGTGAGGTGACGGCTGCGCTGATTGCCGGCGCGGCGGCGGATTTCGTCGGCGATGGCTCCCATGTCAGACGGGGTGTTGCACGGGTCAAAGACGAAGTCGGGGTCGAGAGCGGTTTCGAAGTTGAAGGACGGGCCGACGAGGGTGCCCGTGGGCCCCAGGACGTCGAGGAGGGCGTCGACGACCGTGGCTGCGCCACCCACGACGAAGCCGAGGCTGCGGAGGGAACTGTGAATCATGAGGAGGTCGCCAGCCTGCACGCCGAGGCGGCGCAGGTCGGCGGCGAGTCGGTCGCGGGTGAGGACCATGCGTGACCGTTAGATACTGAAGACCTGCGAGGATACGACTCCGGGTCTGAGGAGGCTGCCATGTCCGCGCCAAATCCCGTTCGTTGCGCCGTGATCGGTACGAAGAACATCGCAGGCCAGCATCTTCCGGTGTTGCAGGCGCTGCCAGAGGCGGAGGTGGCCGCGCTGTGCGATATCGATGCGCAGGCGCTGGACGAGACATCGCGACGGTTCGGCATTGAGCCGACGTTTACGAGCGTGGACGACCTGCAGGCCTGGGGTGAGTTTGACGCGGTGTACGTGCTGGTGAGCGTGCTGGCGGTGGCCGCGGTGGCGGACCGGTTTATCCAAGCAGGCATCCCGACGTTCTTGGAGAAACCGCCGGGGTTGTACTCGTCTGATACGGAGCGATTGGCGGAGTCGGTCCGGGAGACCGGAACCACGGCGATGGTGGGACTCAATCGTCGCTTCTATACGTGCCTGCAGGCAGGTCGCGAAGCGCTGCTGAATACGGGCGACATTGTCTCGGTGACGGTGCACGCCGACGAAGTCGCCGCACCTCACTGGGAGGGTTCGAAGTTTCCACCGGAAGTCGCGGCACGTTGGGCATACGCGAACAGCATTCACGCGCTGGACCTGCTGCGGTACCTCGGCGGTGACGTGGCCAGCGTGACTTCGCTGGTGCGGCAACGTGGACTGCCGAAGCCCGATAGCTTCAGCGCGCTGCTCGAATACGAGTCGGGCGCGGTGGGACGGGCGGTATCTGATCAGTTTGGGCCGAAGGGCACCGGCCACTTCTACGAGGCCCGCACGAGAAATGCGGTCCTGACGTCACGCAGCGGACTAAGTTCGTGCGTCCTGGAAGTGCGGGGACGCGAGGCAGTTCGGTTTGATCTGACGGGGCTCGACCGGCGGCTGAAGCCGGGGTTTCCGGGCGAGTCGAGGGCGTTTCTGCGAGCCGTAAAGACGGGCGAGCCTGTGTCGTTTCCGGCACCAACGCTAGACGACGCCGTGCGTACGATGAAAATGATCGACGAGATCACGGGAGCTGAGGAGTGGGCGCCCAAGCCAGCGACCTGAAGCAAGGCGCTGCACGAGACGGACGATGGCGATGAGCGAGGTGTTTGATGTTCTCGTGATTGGCGCCGGTCCCGGGGGCACGCAGGCGGCGGTGAGCGCCGCGCACCAGATGCGGCACGTGCTGCTGCTGGACGCGAGCAAGGTGAGCCGCCGGCGGGGACGGGCCTTCTGGTCGAAGACGGTGAAGATCGAAGACGCGCCGGTGTTTGCAGGGATTACCGGGGGGCAGTTCGCGAAGGCGCTGCGGGAGTGGACGGAAGCGCAGCCGGTACGCTCGATCGAGCGCGGCGGCGAGGAACGCCTGGCCGGTATCCGGCGGGCAGACGGGTTCGCGTTGGACCTGGAGCGGTTGGACAACGGGTCATTCCAGTTGACGTACGCGACCGAGCCGCTGTCGCGGGGCCGCCAGGTGGGGACGACGACGACGGCGGTGGGTCGGACGGTGGTGGTGGCCAGCGGATTCGAGGACGGGTGGCCAGATATTGAGACGAACGACTCGGCGGCTCGGATGTATCGCAAGTACCAGATGGTCTACAGGTACGCGGGAAACAGTCGCGGCTGGCACCTGTGCATTCGCTGCGACGGTCACCTGCATGTGGACGAGCACCTGGCGATCGTAGGGGTGGGCGACTACATCTTTGACGTGGTGCAGGGGGCGCAGGACTTTACGGACCGGATTACGGTGCTGACGAACGGTCGGCCGCATGGGATGTCGCCGCCCGTGCTGGCGGCGCTGCGTGAGCGGGGCACGGAACTGGACGAAGGAAAGATCGAGGCGCACATCGGGCAGGGGCTAAACCTGCTGGGGTTCCGGATGGCGGACGGGAGGGAACTGTATTTCGACGGGTTCTTCGTGGACGAGGGGCTGAAGGCCAACGACGAGTTTTTGCACCGGTTCGACGTGGCGCACTCCGACGATGGGTTGCTTCGGTGCAGCGACGATCACGAAGTGCTGGATTCGTCGGGCGAGCCGATTCCGGGCATGTGGGCGGCGGGCGACATCGTGGCGGGCGAGCGAAACCTGATCGCGAGCGCGTTCGCCAGCGGCCAGGACGCGGGGTTGGAGGCTTCGGACAGTCTTCGACGATGGGCGGCGCCGACAGATGTTGGGATTGGCCGCTTGCCAGCCGATGATGATTGACGCAAACTACTTTGCGATGCAAACTAACAACAGGCGGGGTGGGATTTACCTGCCGGCGGTCATGTGGGGATGGCACTCGTGAGTAGCGCGGACAACGGGACGCTGTTGCGAGCCGATGGGGTTGTGCATCGGTATGGGGATCTGACCGCGGTCGATGACGTCTCGCTGGAGGTTCGGCGGGGCGAGGTGCTCGGGCTGCTGGGGCCGAATGGGGCTGGCAAGTCGACGTTGATATCGATTTGGAGCGGGATGTTTGAGCCAACGGCAGGGCAGGTGACCGTAGGCGACCGGCAGGTGTCGCCAACGTCAAGGGCGGCCAAGCGGCAGGTCGGCGTGGTGCCGCAGGACATTGCGCTGTACGAAAAGTTGAGCGGCCGGCAGAACCTGCGATTCTTCGGACGGGTCTACGGGATGGGTGGGCGACGCCTGCGGCAGCGGGTGGAAGCCGTGCTGGCCGTCGTGGGGCTGAGCGATCGCGGGAATGACCGGGCCGAAACCTATTCGGGCGGCATGCAGCGGCGGCTGAACCTGGCGGCGGGGCTGCTGCATGAGCCGGAGCTCTTGATCCTTGACGAGCCGACGGTGGGAGTGGATCCCCAGAGCCGGAATCACATCTTCGACAACGTGGAGCGGCTGAACCGCGACCAGGGCGTGTCGATCGTCTACACGACCCACTACATGGAAGAGGCCGAGCGGCTGTGTGACCGGGTGGCGATCATTGATCACGGGAAGATCGTGGCGCTGGATACGCCGCGGGCGCTGATCGAGTCGCTGGGCGGCGGGGTAATCCAGATCGGAATCGATCCTGGTCAGGCGGAACAGGTCACCGAGATCCTGGCGGCGTTGGAATCGGTGCAAGCCGTAGGGCCGGGACCTGACGAGCGATTGCTGAACATCGAGGCCGAAAGCGCCCGACACGCGCTGGTAGACGTGATGCAGGCGATGAACGCAGCGGCGCTGGAAGTGGAAACGGTGCGAATCCTGGAGCCGAACCTGGAGAGCGTGTTCCTGCGCTATACGGGTCGCAGCCTGAGGGACTGAGCGATGCGGGCGACGTTGGCGTTCACGATCAAAGAGTTCCAGGTGCTGGTGCGGGATCCGGGCGGGCTGTTCGTGCTGTTCCTGATGCCGGTGATGTTCATGGTCGTGTTCAGCCTGGCGTTGGGCGGGCTGTTCGAGGAGGGAGCCGCGCGCGGATCGGCGCGGGCACTGGAGGTGCCCGTAGCGATCGGCGGCGCTGGCGAAGTGGCCGAGCAGGTGGTGGAGCAATTGGAGGCGACGCCGGGGCTGGCCATGGTGCGAGAGCAGAATGGGCAACCGCTGACGGCCGAGAAGGTGGCTCAACTGGTCGCAGACGGCGAGTACCCGGTGGGGGTGGTGTTCCCCGAAGGATTGACGGCGCTACTGGAAGATCCGCGCATCCTCCGTGGCGAGCAGGTCCAGCCCCTGGAGGTTGACGTGATCGTGGATCCGGCAACGACGGCGCAGGTGACGGGTCCGCTGGAAGGCGCGCTGAGTGCCGTGCTGCAGCAGGTCGTGGGACGCAGGCTGGGCGAGGCGGGGGCTGCCCTGTGGTTCGAACAGGTCGCGGTGGGCCTGCCGGCGGAGGTTCGCGAACAGCTGGCGGCGTCGATGCAGCAGGGCGGCCAGGGAGGCGGGGCGTTGCCCGTGACTACGCGACGGCAGGTTCCGCCGGGAGTGGAGCGGGAGCAGTTCCCTGACCAGTTCCAACAGAACGCGGCGGCCTACACCGTGATGGGCGTGTTCTTCATCGCGACGGTGATGATCGAGTCAATTTTCGTGGAGCGGCGGAGCGGGGCGATGCGGCGGCTGCGGGCGGCGCCGGTGGGTCGGGCTCCAATCCTGATCAGCAAACTCGTGCCGTTCTACGTCGTGAACCTGATCCAGATCGTGATCATGTTCGCGATCGCGCGACTGGCATTCGGGCTGGACTTAGGATTTGTGCCGGCGCTGGTTATGGTGTCGGCGGCGCTGGCGCTGGTGGCCACGGGGCTTGGAATCGCACTGGCGGGCGTGGCTCGCTCGGAAACGCAGGGGACGGGGCTGGCGGTGATCGTAGTGCTGACGACGTCGGCGCTGGGCGGGGTGATGGTGCCGCGCTTCATCATGCCGGAGGCGATGCAGCAGATCGGCAATGTCACGCCGCAGGCCTGGGCCATCCAGGGCTACCAGGACGTGCTGGTGCGGGGCCAGGGCGTGGGCGGCGTGTGGCTGGAAGCCGGCGTGCTGCTGATCTTTGCCGCGGTGTTTACGGCGCTTGGGATTTGGCGGTTCCGCTTCGACTAAGCGCCGCGGGCGAGGAAATCCAGTCCCCTAGGGCGGCAAGGTCATACGAATATCCCGCGCCGTCAAAAGTTGACGATGGCCATGCCGGCGAGGGCGGCGGTGACGCCGAGCCAGACGACCGGGCCGTGGCGTTCGCGCCAGACGATGACGCCAGCGGCGGTGGTGAGGAGCACCGAGGCGGAGGTCTGGATTGGGAAGGCGATGGTTCCGGGGATGAGTTCAAGCGCGGCCACCAGGAGCGCCAGCTGGATGACGTTGCAGAGGCCCATGGCAGCACCGGTGGCGAGCGCGCCTGGTGTTGCCAGGCTTTGGCGTAGCGGAGGCGTTTGAGCCTGGAAGCGTCGGCGCATGGCAAAGATCGCGAGGGCGACGGGGACGGAAACCAGGAACGAGGCCATGACGAAGTCCGGAGCGCGGTCGGGCGTGGAGAGTTCGTTGAAGGCCTTCGAAGCGGTGAGGCCGGCGCCTGTGAAGACCATCATGAGCACGACCAGCGGCCAGTACCAGCGGGACCGTGGGCCGCGCACGGCAGATCTCGGACCGACGAGCAGCGGAATTGAGATGAGCATCAGGACCAGGCCGCCGATGGCGGGGCCGGTGGGTCGTTCGGCAAAGAAGACGATGGCGGCCAGCGTGGGCACGACGACGGACAGTCGCAGGAAGATGAACGTGATGCCGACGCCGGATCGCACGAGCAGCAGGTAGACGCCGATCATGGTTCCGGCGTACTGGATGCCCTGGACGGCGCCAAAGACGACCGTAGGAGCGTCGAAGTCCAACGGACCTCTAAAAGTGGCCCATACCGAGGCAATCAGTGCGGCCAGGCAGTAATTGACGGCGGCGACCAGGAAGTAGTCGTAACGGCGGAACTGGGCCACGCGCGTGCTGAGCGCGAAGCCCACGTTAAAGACGATGTGGAGCGCGAGGAAGGCCATTTCAACGGCGCATGATCAGGGGGCGGAGCGGGGCTGGCAATTGGCGGGCGGCGGGCGAATGGGCGGACGCCGGTAGATAACCGTCGTCTCGGGCGGGTGCCGGCCAGACGGAAGTACCCGCCCTCGGCGAGGCAGGCGTTGGGAGTGGACGGCCTCGCCGAGGGCGGGGCGAGGTTAGCGCGGCTTGAGGTGGTCGAGCTCCTCCTCGACGAGGCGGACGACGAGATCGTCGAGTTGCTCGATCGAGTAGTCGGAGACGCTGTGGGAGGTCTCGCCGCCATAGAGAAGGAACAAGAACCGTCCCATGGTGTGCTGGGCCAGCTGGCGGAAGATGTATTCGCCCTGCTCATCCAGGCCGCTGGAGGCGATGCTGAAGATCTTCATGCCCCGGCGGTGGGCCTCCATCATCTCGGAGGCATAGTCGTAGTCCTGGGGGTAGTCCAGGTGGGGCGGCGCGTCGGCCACGAGGATGACGAGCCGTATTGCGTTGTCGAGGCGCCAGGCCGGCGTGTGGACGGCAACGTGCAGGGCTTCGTTTAGCGACTCGGGATAGTCGTCGCCGCCGTCGGCGACCACATCCTGAATTGTGTTCAAGAAGGTCGGGACGTTGGCCTCAAAGTCGTAGAGCCGGGTGACGAAGTCGTCGCCGCGATCGCGGTAGGTGACCATCCCAACGCGGAGGTCGGGTCGCGAGGGCAAGGCGCCGATGCGCTGCGAGACCGAGAGGAGCGTGGCTTTGATCTGGGCAATCTCGTCGGCCATGCTGCCGGTGGCGTCCAAGAGGAACAGTAGGTCGAGGGGAACGCGGTCGCCGTAGGGTTGGTCGACGTCTAACTGGATGAACCACTCAGATTCTCCGTCGCGTTCCGCCGTGAGCGACTGACGAACGCCGTCTTTCTCCACGTCAAGGCGGTATGTCCGGGCACTGGATGCCAGGGGAAAGGCCCGCGGGAAGAAAAGGGTCTGGCCGGTGGCGTACGTGCGGCCCTCAAAGATGAGGGATTCCCCGGCCGTAACGGAGACCGCGGCGTTTGGCACCGGTCGCTCGAGTGAGTCGAGCACGGTGATAGTGAATCGCTCGGATACGTCAACGTCGTGGACCGGCGGGCCGCGATAGTTGTCGCGGTAGCTCAGGTACTCGGTCCACTTCTCGTTGTCGTTGACTTCGCCGGCGGTGAGGTCGACAGGCTGATACTCGCGCCGCGGGGCTGAAGCCTCGATGGCAGCGGCCGGTGGGGCCGTCACGAGCTTTTCGACGACAACCTCCCTGGCTACGACCTTCTCGACCGGGGCTTCCCGGACGACAGCCCTCTCCGCCGGCACCTCTTTGACCACCGTCTCCATGGCGGGAGCCGGGGCTGCGGTCGCGACGGCCGCTAGGGAGGGCGCAGGGGGCAGGGCGGCAGGTGGGTCGGCCATCGCGACGGAAGCGGCGGCGGACGCCGGGGCGGGAATCGCCGCTGCCGTGGAGGCGGGCGCTGGGGCGGCCGCGGCGGCCGGCGTCTCCCTGACCGCCGTCCGATCAACAGTCTCGGACTCGCCGCAGGCGACGGTTGCCGCGCCGACCAGGATCGAGGCGGCCGCGACCGCTCCGCCACTGGCCATCACCGGGGTCCACAGCCGACCGGCGGCGGCTAGCAGCTTGCGCCGAATCCCGGCGAGGCGGGAAGAGGCGTGGAGACGGTTTTCGATGAAGGGCCCGAGGTCCGTAGGGCAGTGCACGGCGAAAGCGGCCTGGCGGAAGTAGGTCCGCAGCGAGTCGGCAAGTCTCTGATCGGAGCACGGCGCACCCTGGTCGGACGTTTCTATAGCGCCGAGATCGTGGAGTCGTTCGCGAAACTGGCCGAGTGCCTCTTGCAGGCTCGAGTCGACCGTGTGCTCGTCGGCGCCCAGCGCCAGTGCCAACTGGGTTCCCTGCAAGTCGGTGAAGTAGCGCAGGATCAGAACGTCGCGGTGGTCTGGGTCGAGTCCCGCGAATGCCTGTCGAACTGTCCCGCGCTCGCAATCTGAGGGGCCGGGCCGGTTGGATTCCGGGTGTTTCCGCGTTTGCGAGCGACTGCTCGAGGCGACCGTTGGAGACGACGTCAGGCGTCGCCGGGAAGCGTTCTGGCGGACCAGGATTCGCATGAGCCAGGGCTTGGCCGGGCAGTCACTGCTGAAGCCGTGGATGCCTCGCCAGGTCAGGCGGAAAACGTCGCGGACCTGTTGCGCCGCCAGCGTATGGCTTCCGGTTATCAGGGTGGCGCTGCCATAGAGGTCGTTCTGGTAGCGGTCGACCAAGTGACGGAAGGCCAGACGGTCGCCTTGCTGGCTGCGCTGAATCGCCTCTCTGTCGGTCATTAACGGTCTCCTCTGTGAATTGGGACGGTGGGTTCACACAGATAGATACGCGGGATTGATGGGATTCGTTCCATGATTCGGCGACCGGCAACACGGTGAGCCTGCCTAGAATGAAGCCGCCCTGCGCAGCGTGTACCTGGAGACCGAAATGCCCCTCTACTTGACTGAAGCGGATGTGGATGCGCTGGGGGACATGGAGCTGGCGCTGGAGGCGGTTGAGGGGGCGTTTGACCGGCAGGGTCGCGGCGTGGCCGGGAACGTTGGGCGACGGCGGGCTTCGGTTCCGGCCGGGTCGCTGAATGTCATGGGCGGGGCCGACGAGGAACTGGGTGCGGCGGGAGCGAAGATCTATGGGACGTTTGGCGGCGGCGCGCGGTTTGTCGTGGTGCTGTTTGACGTGGCGACGGGACTGCTGCGGGCCGTGCTTGAGGCTGGGCGCCTGGGTGAACTACGGACGGGGGCGGCCAGTGGGATTTCGAGTAAGTACCTGGCGCGATCGGACAGCCGGGTGGTTGGGCTGATTGGGAGCGGTCGACAGGCGCGAACGCAGCTTGAAGCGCTGAATGGGGTGCATGAGCTGGCTCAGGCGCGGGTGTATTCGCGAAATCCGGCAAATGTTGAGACTTATGTCAAGACGATGAGCGAGCGGGTTGATGCGGAGCTGGTTGCCTGTTCGTCAGTGGCGGAGGCTGTGCGAGGCGCGGACATTGTGGTGACGGCGACGATCGCGGCTGGGCCGGTGCTGATGGCGGACGACCTGGAGCCGGGAATGCACGTGGTGGCGATGGGGAGCAACAACCCGGTGCATGGCGAAGTGGAGCCGGCGGCGGTGGCACGCGCTGATCGGGTGTTCGTGGACGACCTGGACGGGGCGCACGTGGAGGCCGGCGACCTGATGGCGGCGGAGCGCGCCGGGGTGTTGCAGTGGGGGCAGGTTATTGAGTTGGGCCAGGTGGTGGCCGGGCAGGTGGCGGGTCGCACGGCGGACAACGAGATCACGCTGTTCGCCTCGCAGGGAATCGCGCTGTGGGATATCGCGATGGCGCAGGCCGTGGTGGAACGGGCGGAGGCCGCGGGACGAGGTCGACAAGTTCCCTAGCCGGCGCCGGCGCTAGTATTGAGTCACTTCCCGGCACGAGCGGCGCATGAACCGTCCCGCAGGCATCGAGACCGAATACGGGCTCAACTGCGAGGGCTTTGCGGGCGAACCTGATTTCGCCTACGAGGCGGCCCGACTGATCCAGGCGGCGCCGGTTGAGGGCGCGTTTCGCGGCTGGGACTACGTGGGCGAGGACCCGTACCGTGACCTGCGGGGCGGACGAGCGAATCGGCTGGAGCGGGACCCGCGGGATCTGACGGGGTCGACGGACCGCAGCCGGCGGATGTCGCGCGACGAGCTGCTCTCGAATACCGTGCTGCGCAACGGGGCACGGCTGTACAACGACCACAACCATCCCGAGTACTGCACGGACGTCTGCCTGACGCTCAAGGACCTGGTGGCCCAGGACAAGGCGGGCGAGCGGGTGATGTTCGCGGCGGAGACGGCGCGGAACGCGAAGCTGGGTTATGGGCAGATCCGTTTGCTGAAGAACAACACGGACTATCACGGCCGCAGCTACGGCTGCCACGAGAATTACCTGACGTCGCGGAGGATTCCGACGGACGACCTGATCCGGGTGACGGTGCCGTTCCTGGCGACGCGGCAGGCGTTTGCGGGAGCCGGGCGGGTTGGGATCGAGGGGGGCGACCCGTTGCAGTTGCAGATGTCGCAGCGGGCGGATTTCTTCGAGGAAGTGACGGGGATCAACACCACGGCGCGACGGCCGATCTTCAATACCCGGGACGAGCCGCACGCCGACGCCGGGAAGTACCGGCGGCTGCACGTGATTGCCGGCGACGCAAACCGCAGCGAATGGGCGACAGCGATGAAGGTGGGCACCACCGCCCTGGTGTTAGACCTGGCAATGGAGGGATGGCGACCGTCAGACCGACCGACCGACCCGGTGCGGGCCGTGCGACGGGTGTCGCACGACCTGGGCTTTGGCGGCGTCGTGGAGCTGGAGCGTGGCGGGCCGGTTTCGGCGCTGGATGTGCAGGGGTGGTATTGCGAGGCGGCGCAGCGCTTCCGGGGGCGAGACGAGGAGACAACGTGGGTGCTCGATGAGTGGGCGGCGGTGCTGGACGACCTGGGGCGGGACAGGTCGCGGGCGGCCGACCGGGTGGACTGGGTGGCAAAGGAGCGCCTGATCGCCGAGATGCGGGAAGACTTTGGGCCTGAGTGGAGTGACGAGGATGCGCGGCGGGTCGACCTGGGGTACCACGTGCTGGATCCGGACTGGTGCGTCTACGACATGCTGGTGGACGAAGGACGACTGCGGCGGATCGTGAACAATGCGGATATCGAGCGGGCGATGACGACGCCGCCGACGGGCACGCGGGCTGCCGTGCGCGGAGACGTGCTGCGGCGGTTTGGCAAGGACATCAGTGCGGTGGAGTGGGACCGGGTAGTGTTTCGTCGAAATGGATATGACGTGACGCTGCGATTCGACGACGTTGCTGGTCCAGAGGTCGATCGGCTGGGACGGATGGTTGCGGAGGCGGAGACACTGGAGGGATTGCTGACCGCGCTGGACGCGGACGGGAGGTAATTGACGTGAAGCGATTGATACGCGTAGCACCGGCGTGGCGCGGCGAGACGGAGGCGCCGACCAAGCCGGCGGAAGCGCCGACGGAGCCGGCGGCGCCGGAGAAAGAAGAGGACCTGCGGGAGCGCAGGCGGCGGATTATCCGGGAGATTCCCGACCCGACCCCTCAACCCGGCGGGCAATAGCCAGAACGCATGGACGATATCGTCTTTGGAACGGAAATCGAGTTCGCGTCGGCCGGGGCGTTGCCGCCGGGGCAAGCGGCGCGGCTGGTGAAGTCGATCCTGTTCCAGGACCGTCGCTTCGGGCTGATCGATCCGGCGCCGCGCGAGTGGGACGAAGAGCCCGGCAATGGTGGGCACCTATTCAACGGGGCGCGGCTGTACCTGGACTCGGGTCACATCGAGTACGCCTCGGCGGAGTGCCGAACGCTGCGGGACATCGTGGAGCAGGAGAACGCGGCCTCGGCCGTGCTGCTGGACACGGTGGAACGCCAGGAGATGAACCGGAAGCTGTTCTTCATTAAGAACAACACCGACCACCTGGGCAATACGTTCGGGTACCACGAGAACTACTCGATCGTGTCGAGTCCGCGCAGCCGGGAAATGGTGCTTGGCCTACTGCCATTCTTGACAACCCGCCAGCTGTACGCCGGCGCCGGGATGACCCTGAATCCGAAGGAAGCGGGCGGGCGGCTCCCGTTTCACATGTCGCAGCGGGCGGCGTTCGTGTCGGTGGACGTGAGCCACCGGGTGCGGTTTGGGGGACGCCCGATCATCAACCTGCGGGACGAGCCGCTGAGCGAGCGGACGGGACTGCGGAGGCTGCACGTGGTGGTCGGGGACGCGAATCAATCACAGTTCGCGACGGCGCTGAAGGTGGGCACGACTGCGTTGGTTGCGCAGCTATTGGCAGCGGGATGGAACCCCGATCTGTACCTGGACGAGGCGGTACGGTCGATCAAGTCGATTTCGCGGAATCCGGGCGGTCCGTGGCCGGTGGAACTGGTGGACGGACGGACGATTTCGGCGATCGACGTGCAGCGGGTCTACCTGGCGGCCGCGACTTCGGCGTTTGCGGGCCGCGATGCCGATACGGACTGGACGCTGGCGGAATGGAGCGAGTGCCTGGACGCGTTGGAGTCAGATCCCGAACGCCTGATAGGCAAGGTGGATTGGGTAACGAAGCTGGCGGAACTGCGAGAGTACGCGGAAGACTCGCCGGAAGGCTGGGCGGACCCGGACCTGGTGAAGCTGGACCTCGCGTATCACCACGTGGACCCCACGGTGAGCCTGTTCAGCGAGCTGCAGCGACGAGGGCTGATGTACCGGCTGGTTTCGGGGCCGGTGAATCCGCTGGCGATTCCGGAAGGCACGAGGGCCGGCGCGCGGGGGCGGATTGTGCGGGCGCTTTCCGAGGCGCGGGCGGATTCGCACATCGACTGGAAGGACATCCAGCACAATCTGGGCGCGCTGGCGAGCTGGGAGAACCAGCTGTACCTGGTCTACCAGTACATCGAGCACTGGCGGGAACTGGATGAATTCGGAGGCTGGTCGTTCGTGCCGTACCTGGTGGATTGGGACGGGATTGGGGTTCGGGGACGGATTTTCGAGATGCCGGATCCATTTGAGAGCTATGAGGCCGAGGCGGAAGAGTTTGCAGGGGCGGTGGAGGGGTTCCTGGGCAGTTAGGTCGTCGGGTGTTTGCAAGGCAGGGCCAAGGCATTTGACCCAGAAGGGATCCGGTCAGATGTTGAGGCGCGCAGCCACTGGCTGCCTGAGAAGGGGGCACATGCCTGTAGCCGGATTCGATCCGCTGACTTCTGTCCACTTCCACCAGACCGACCCCGGAATCCGGTGGACGAAGGATGCGACGCCCGCGATTGAGTTCAACCCGCTGGTGCCCGCGAACGGAGTGCTGACTCCAAACGTGGTGGCCCTGGCCAGGGGCGGCTTTCGGATGTACTACACGGGTTTTGCGCCCGGGTCTACGAACACCGACCTCCTGGGCCACATCCTGAGTGCCTCCTCGCCTGACGGGTGGTCGTGGACGCACGACGACGGCGTGAGGATCAATGTCCACGGTCCGCACGCGAGCCAGCGCACGCTGTGCCCGGATGTGGTGCCGATTCCCGGGGGCGGGTCTCGCATGTACTACGAGGCCCGGACGCCGGACGCTCCCACGGTAATTCTGAGTGCGACGTCGGTAGACGGGCTGGACTGGAAGTTGGAAGAGGGGATCAGGATCGGCGACGGTGCGTGGTCGTACGGGTCGCCGCGCTGCGTGTACTTTCCGACCGATCGGGGGCTGGTGTACCGGCTTTACTTTCACCACTACTCGTTTCCGATGGCGTCGGGTCTGGACGCGCAGAATCACATCGTGAGCGCGGTGTCCCGGGACGGTCTCAACTTCGAGATGGAGCCGGGCGTGCGCATTGCCCAGGAGACCGAGCGGGAGACGTACGCCGTGTACGCCCCCGAGGTGATTCGCCTGGGTGACGGAAGATTCAGGATGTTCTATGCCGGGTGGGCCGCGGGGATCGACGGCGGCATCTTTACCGCGGTTTCGGACGATGGGCTCGAGTGGACGAAGACGCCCGAGCCGCTGCTCGACCTGGACGTCCCGTTGGACTGCGGCATGGTTTCGGAGCCGTGTGTGATGGAGTTGCCCGACGGACGGTTCCGGATGTTCTACGAGGCGAGGGACGGCGAACGCCGAGCACGAATCTTGAGCGCGACCTCGGGGTGAGGCGTGGGATGGGCTCCGCGGAGAGGCGCGGATCGCAGTCTTGCGAAGGACAATCTCCCTTGCGTACAACACAGTGTCGGTCCAGTTGTCGCGCGGCAGAAGAATCCCCCAGAGCGAGCCGGAACATCGTTCGAACTCGCCCTGGGGGAGGGGCGGGGGCGCCGCTGTCGGGGGCAGCGGCAGCTTGGGTTAGGCGGGAACTTTGTCGAGGGCGACCACGAGTTGGTCGAGCTCGCCGGCGAGGGCCTCGAGGCGTCGGCCGCCATAGCCACTCTCGATCACGGCCTCGGCTTGCTGCAGCGATCCGCGGACCTCATTCCACTTGGCGTGGCCGGCCTCGGTGAGCATGAGCTTGAACGAGCGACGGTCGTCCGGATCCACGTCGGCGGTGATTTGCTCAGTCTTCACCAGACGCTTGATGAGTTCGGACGTAGCTGCGGGGCTGCGGCCGAGCTCACGCGAGAGTTGTGTGGGCGTGACTGGTTCAGTGGCTCCGGCGAGGAACTGAAGAGCCCGCGCCAGCGGCAATGACACACCAGCTTCGTCGCAGGCCGAATTGAGGTGCCCGGCGAGGCGGTGTGATCCAACCAGCAAGCGGTGGATGGTGGACTCCTGAAGACTGTGATGACCATTGGCCGCCCCGTTGGCGGACCCGTTGCGATGCGCGGCTATCGGAACACCTCTCTTGAGACATTGGGCCGGCGGCACGCTTACCAAGCTCGGCCGATTGGGAATTTGGCGAGTTTGTGAAGGGATTCACAAACTCGGTGATCTATTTATACGGTCTGGAATCGTTTTGCGCAAGTGGCGACGGCGTAAATGTGTGCCGGAACTAGTTTCCTGTGGAATTCTTCCGAGGGGCGCCCTCCCCACGGCGCAGGGCAAGGAAGCGCCTGTGCCATGCTGGCCGCCACCACACGTCCGAAGAGGCCGCCCATGTCCGACGCGCTGCTTGACCGTGACGGGATCGAAGCACTGATCCCGCACCGAGAACCGTTCATCTTCGTGGACCGCATTGTTGAACTGGAGTACGGCCAGCGGGCGGTTGGGATCATGGACGACGTGGCGGCGCACCACGAGCACGTGTTGAGCGGGCACTTCCCCGGGTTTCCCGTACTGCCGGGCGCGATCATCGTGGAGGCAGTGGCCGAGGTCGGCGGCGTGGCGGCCCTGGGGATGCCAGAGAACTCGGGAAAGATCGCCATGTTGACGGGCTTGGACAAGTGGAAATTCCGGCACCCCGCGCGTCCCGGGGATGAGCTGCGGCTCGAAGCTGAGGTAATCCGCTACCGGCGCGGGTTCGGCCGGGCGGCGGGTCGGGCGAGCATTGACGGGAAGCTGTGCGCTTCTGGGGAGATCAGCTTCGCGATTGTGGATCGGCCGGAGGGTCTGTAGCAGGGCGCCTCTTCGGCGAAGGCTAAGCCGCAGAGCACACACGGCTCGCGGCTAGAATGCGCGCAGTCTCGCCCACCCATTGACTGGATCCTCCGTGGCGCGCGTATTGATCACGACCAGGATTTTCACCTCCAACCCGGCGGAAGCGGCGCTGGACATCCTCAGAGATGCCGGACACGAGCCGGTCATCGCCTCCGTGCCCGGCGCTTATCTGAACGGCGAGCAGTTGCACGAGCAGTTGTCCGGGATCGCCGGCACGATGGCCAGCAGCGAGCCCTATACCGCCGAGACTTTCCGGATGTTCCCGGACCTGCAGGTGGTCGCACGGATGGGCGTGGGCTATGACGCCATAGACCTGGAGGCGGCGCGAGACCACGAAGTGCCGGTGATGATCGCGGCTGGCACGAACGACACAACGGTTGCGGAGACGACGGTGGCGCTGTTGCTGGCGCTGGCGCGTGACCTGGGCCGGTACTTCGAGACGACTGGGGCCGGCGGCTGGGTTCGTCCTCCGACCACGGAGTTACGCGACAAGACGATCGGCTTAATCGGCCTTGGCCGCATTGGCCGCGCGGTTGTGCAGCGGCTGCAGGGATTCGAGGTGGATGTCGTGGCGGCCGAGCCGTACCCGGACGCGGAGTTCGTGGCAGAGCACGGCGTCGAACTTGTGGACATCGACGAAGTGTTTACCCGCGCCAACTTCTTGTCGCTGCACACACCGATGAACGACGAAACCCGCGAGGTGGTGAACGAACGAACGCTCGGGTTGATGCAACCGGGCTCCTTCCTGGTCAATACGGCTCGCGGCGGACTGGTGGACGAGGCGGCGCTGCGGGCGGCGCTCGACTCGGGTCACCTGGCGGGCGCGGCGCTGGACGTGCGGACCAGCGAACCGCCGCCTGAAGGCGACGACCTGGCCGCCCATCCGAAGGTGCTGCCGACACCGCATATGGCGGGCGTCGCCGTCGAGTCGGTGGAGCGGATGGCCATTGGCGCCGCCAGGAATGTGGTGGGCGTGCTGGAAGGCGACTGGGACCGCGAGATGGTGGTCAACGGGGTCTATCCCGCGTGACCGTCCGCGGTGCGTGCAACACGCACCACCACCACGAGCATTCCGACCGCGAGCCCGCCGTGATCCCGGCGCGGCGGCGCGCGTTCGTGTTCGACATGGACGGGGTGATGTACCGCGGCGGACAACTGATCGACGGTGCCGCGGAGGCCGTGGCGACGGTGCGGAACCTCGGGCTGCCGCTGTTCTTTGTGACGAATAACTCCCGCGAAACGCCGGTGGAACTTGCGGCCAAGCTGCAGCAGATGGGAGTGGACGCGGGTCCGGAAGAGATCATCTCGGCGGTGGTAGCGACAGTGGAGTATCTGAAGCGGCTGGACCCCGCCCCGGACTCGGTGTTGGTACTGGGCGGGATCGGGCTGGGGGCAAACATCGAGGCGGCCGGGTTCCGGCTGGCCAGCTTCGACGACGATGAGCCGGTGGACGTGGTGGTGGCCGGCTGCGACTTTGGGCTGACCTACGACCGGCTCTCGCGAGCAACGCGGGGACTGGTGATGCACGACGCGGCGTTCATCGCGGTCAACCAGGACTCGTTGCTGCCGATGGCGAACGGGCCGATGCCGGGGGCGGGGGCAATCGTGGGGGCGCTGAAAGCCGCCACCGGGATCGTGCCACTCGTGGTCGGGAAGCCATCGCCGCACCTGTTCAGCCTGGCGGCGGAGCGCAGCGGAGTGCCGACCGAGGACTTGGTGATCCTGGGGGACCTTCTGGACGCCGACATTGCGGGCGCCAACGCGATCGGGGCGACGGGCGTGCTGGTGCTGACGGGGAGTACGACACGCAAAGCCGCTGAGGCGGCAACGGGTGATTTACGGCCGAACCTGGTGATCGATAATCTCTATCAGCTCCCGTACGACCTTCTGCTAGCGCCGTAGGCGGGGATGGGCGTGGCGTTTACAAACCTGCGCGAGTTTCTGGACCTGCTCGAAGAGCGGGACGAGCTGCGGCGGATCCGGGTCGAAGTCGATCCGCACCTGGAGATCACCGAGATCGCGGACCGGGTGATGAAGGCCGGCGGTCCGGCGTTGCTGTTCGAAAACGTGAAGGGCAGCGACATCCCCTTCGCCATCAACCTGCTGGGGTCGCCGCAGCGCATGGCCTGGGCGTTGGGGATGGAGGAATGGTCGGAACTGGAGCGGCGGCTGGACGATCTGCTGGCAATGGCGATGGGGCCGCCGCCGAAGAGCCTGCTGGGAAAGCTGCAGGTGCTGAACGAGATTATCAAGGTCGGGCGGATCGGGCCGCGGGAGGTGAGCAACGCGCCGGTACACGAGGTGTTCGATACCGAGAACCCTTCGCTGGCCGAGTTACCGATTCCGACATGCTGGCCGTTGGACGGCGGACCGTACATCACGTTTCCGCTGGTGCTGACGCACGACCCGCTGACGGGCAAGCGGAACGTGGGGCTGTACCGCCTGCAGAAGTTCGACAACCGCACCCTGGGGATGCACTGGCAACGGCACAAGGGCGGCGCGGAGCACTGGCGGCGGAGCAAGGAAACGCGCCGGCGAATGGAAGTCGCGGTGGCGATTGGGGCAGACCCAACGCTGATGTACGCAGCAAGCGCCCCGCTGCCGCCGGATATCGACGAAATGGTCTTCGCGGGTTTTCTGCGGGGCGCGCCGGTTGAGACCGTGCAAGCGAAAACGGTCGACATCAAAGTTCCGGCCCACGCGGAGATCGTGCTGGAGGGATGGGTCGATCCGTCGGAGTCGCGGCTGGAGGGACCATTCGGTGACCACATCGGGTACTACTCGCTGGCGGAACCGTTCCCGGTGTTTCACCTGACGGCGGTGACGCGTCGACGGGACCCGGTCTTCGTGTCGACGATCGTGGGCGTGCCGCCGATGGAGGACGCCTGGATCGGCAAGGCGACGGAGCGGCTATTCCTGCCGCTGGTGCGGCTCTTCGTGCCGGAGCTTGTGGACATGAATCTGCCGGTGCACGGGGTGTTCCACAACTTCTGCATCGTGTCGATCAACAAGCGCTATCCCGGACAGGCGCGGAAGGTGATGCACGGAATCTGGGGCGTGGGTCAGCTGATGTTCACGAAGTACGTCATCGTGGTGGACCACGACGTGGACGTGCAGAATCTCAAGGAAGTGATGTGGCGAGTGGGCGCAAACACGGATCCGGCACGGGACCTGGAGCAGGCGCGCGGGCCGATGGACCACCTGGAGTTCGCCACGACGACCGAGCACTTTGGCGGGAAACTGGGTATCGACGCGACACGCAAGATGCCGGAGGAGGGTTTCCCGCGGGAGTGGCCGCCGGAGATCAGGATGGACGACGAGATCGTAAAGCTGGTCGACGAGCGGTGGTTGAGCTATGGGATCTGACAAGGACGCGGGGATTGACACTCAGCGAGCTAAGCGCCGGCTTGCAGTCGAGAACAACAACCAGGCGTGGGAGCTGATCGAGAGCAGCCCCGACTACTTGCATGCCTCGGAATTGCTCTCGAGGGCGTATGCGTCGCATCGCCACTGGTTCGAGGTGGGCGGGCCGCTGGAGAAGCAGCGCGCCGAGCACCTGGTGGCGACGGCGGTTTCCTTTCTTGGGATTGTCTCGCTGTCGGTGCACCACGCCGATGCGTGCATCAAGCTGAGCGATGCGAACGGCGACAAGCAGACGGCGTTCGACCGGGCGGCGGCGCTCGAGTGCCTGGCGCGCTCGCACGCGTGCGCCGGCCTTGCGGACGCCGCGAACCGGCGCGAAACGGCGCGGCAAGCGGGCGAACTGATCGAGGATGCGCAGGAGCGGGCGGTGTTCGACCGGCTGCTGAACAGCGGGCCCTGGTTTGGGTTGGACTGATGGAGCGCCACAGGCCGGTTCTATGAGTCTGGCGGTGTCGGTGCGGCGCGCTCGGGTTTACCTGGATGCGATTCGGTTTGAGCACACGATTTTTGCGCTGCCGTTTGCGTACCTCGGGATGGTGCTGGCAGCGCGGGGCTGGCCGGGATGGCCGGTGTTCATCTGGACCACGCTGGCAATGGCCGGAGCGCGGACCGGGGCGATGGCGGCGAACCGGCTGATCGACGCCGAGATGGACGCGCGGAATCCGCGGACGGCTTCAAGGGCGATTCCAACGGGGATTATGTCAAGACTGGAGATGCTGGGGCTGGCGCTGGCCGGGTTCGCCCTTCTGCACGTGGCGGCGTGGCAACTGAACAGCCTGGCGCTGGCGCTGGCGCCGGTGGCGATGGTGGCGGTGACGTTCTACTCGTATACGAAGCGGTTTACCTGGTCAAGCCATTGGATCCTGGGACTGGCGGACGGGATTGCGCCTGTGGGTGGATGGATCGCGGTAACCGGCGAGTTTTCAACGGAGGCGGCCCTCCTGGCGCTGGTGGTGACGTTCTGGATCGGCGGGTTTGACGTGCTGTATGCGACGCAGGATGTGGACTTCGATAGGGCCGAAGGGCTGCACTCGGTGCCGGCGCGATTCGGACTGGCGGTGGCGCTGTGGGTGGCGCGGGCGTCGCACGCATTGACCATTGGCGTGCTGCTGCTACTTGGATTCGTGGCTGCCCTGGGCTGGCCGTATTGGGTCGGCGTGGCCGTGATTGGGGTGCTGCTGACTTACGAGAACCGGTTGCTCAAGCCGGACGATCTGAGCCGTCTGAGCCTGGCGTTCTTTAACATCAACGGCTACGTGGCCGTGGCTGCGTTGGTGTTTACGATCCTGGGGGTGTGGCTTGGCTGATCCGCCGGGGCTGGTGCTCGGCGTGTCTGGGGCCAGCGGAGCCGTCCTGACCGAGGCGACGGTTCGCAGGTTGCTGGACCTGGACGTTGCGCTCGACGTGGTGTGCAGCGACTACGGGGCGCTGATGTGGCACCAGGAGACGGACGAGCGGTTTGCAGACGCCGTGAAGCGCTGGACTGCGCGGGGCCGGGTGACGGTGCATCGGCCGCAGGACGTGGCCGCACCGATCTCCAGCGGGTCGTACCCGACGCGAGGGATGGCGATCGTGCCGTGCAGCATGGCGACGGTAGGCGCAATTGCGTCCGGGGCGGGCCAGAACCTGCTGCACCGCGCCGCTGACGTGACGTTGAAGGAAAAGCGCCGGTTGGTGGTGGTGCCGCGGGAAACGCCGTTGTCGCTGATTCACCTGCGGAACCTGGCAACGCTGGCGGAGGCGGGGGCGATAATCCTGCCGCCAGATCCCGCGTTTTACCTGCGTCCGGACTCAGTCGAAGCAATCGTGGATGCGCTGGCGGAGCGGATTCTGTATGCGGCGGGCGTGACTCCGAGAGTCGACCCGGCTCA
This sequence comes from Chloroflexota bacterium, assembly GCA_022820025.1. GTDB lineage: Bacteria > Chloroflexota > UBA11872 > UBA11872 > UBA11872 > UBA11872. The sequence goes on along the minus strand of JAJEGF010000041.1, from coordinate 6,803 downwards.
CACCTGGACCCACTGAGCGAGGTGCCGATGTACCACCGGTTGAAGCGCCGCGCCCATCAGATCGTGACACCGCCGGAAGAAGGCGATCGAGCAAGCCGAGTCTTCGATCAAACGATCTATACGCTCATTTCCCTTACCTCTCTGGCCATCGTGCTCGAGACCATTGCTCCCATCGCGAAGTTTGCCGGCGGATTCTTCAACGTGATTGAGGTGGTGACGGTCGCGATTTTCTCGCTCGAGTACGTGCTGAGGCTATGGACATGTACCGAGAATCCCGACTTCGCCCACCCTGTCTGGGGACGCGTACGTTACGCCTTTCGTCCGCTGATGCTCGCTGACCTTCTTGCGGTGGTGCCGTTCTACGTACCGGTAATCGTTGGTGTCGACTTGCGATTCGCCCGAGTATTGCGGTTGTTGCGCCTGCTAAAGCTGACACGCTATTCCGAATCCATGTCAATCATCGGGGACGTGTTGCAGAGTCGGCGCGACGCCTTGATATCCACCACGTTTGTGGGCTCGGTGCTCTTGCTCTTTGCTTCCGGGCTGATGTACCTGGCGGAGCGGGACGCGCAGCCCGAAGGGTTTTCGAGCATCCCGGCGGCGATGTGGTGGGGAATGGTGACGCTGACCACGGTGGGCTACGGCGATCTGTTTCCCGTGACACCGCTTGGGCGTGGTTTGGGAGCCGTGGTGGCGCTGCTGGGAATCGGGTTGTTTGCGTTGCCGGCGGGAATCCTGGGTTCGGCGTTTGTCGAGGAGTTGGACCGACGGCGGGCAGGGGAACCCGAGGCTCGGATCTGCCCGCACTGCGGTGAGGAACTGCACGACGACGAGGGTCCGAGCGCGTGACGGACGGGGCGCTGCTAGCCTTTGGCGACTGGCGAGTCCACCGAGTTCCCAATGGCCCCTGAGCATCCAGCCATAATCGACACACACAACCACTATTGGCAGGTGGGGACTGACGACCTGTACTGGCTGGACGATCCGACGCATCCGGTGCTGGGCCAGAACTATCTGCCGCCGGACCTGAAGCCGCACATGGACGCCGTTGGCGTGGCGCAGTCGGTGATCGTGCAGGCGTCGCACGCGTGGAATGACCAGCTGGCGTACCTGGAAATGGCGGAGACGTACGACTACGTAACCGGCGTGATCGCCTGGGTGGACTTGGAGGCGCCGGACGTGGGAGACCGGGTAGACGAGCTGGCGGCGAATCCGTGGTTCAAGGGAATCCGCGCCGGGGCCGAGGACCAGGCGGATACAGCCTGGCTGGCGCGCGACGATGTGCGGCGTGGCATCAGCACCGTGCTAAGCCGCGGGCACGTGGTGGAACTGCTGGTGAAGACACCGCACTTGCCGCACGTGCCGCTGATCGCGCACGAGAATGAGGGCGGTCGGCTGATCGTCGACCATCTGGCCAAGCCGCCGTTCGAGACGCCTGAGATGGCGGTTTGGCAGGAGCGTTTCCTTGTGCTGGCGCCTTACAAACACCTGCGGATCAAGATTTCAGGGTTGCTGGTGGAGTGCCCGACGTCGCCGACGACGGATACGATTCGAGCGGCGGTGGACCCGGTGCTGGACAACTTTCCGATCGAGCGTCTGATCTGGGGGAGCGACTGGCCCGTGGCGCTGCTGGCAGCGGGGTATCAGGAGACATTCGAAACGGTCACGGGGGCGCTGGAGCGACTAAGCGCGGACGAACGTGCGGCGGTGCTGGGCGGAAACGCGCGAGAGTTTTACTCGCTGGCATGAGCGGCGGACGGCTGGACGGCAAGGTCGCGGTGGTTACCGGCGCGGCCGGTGGAATCGGCGAAGCGACGGCACGACTGTTTGCGCGTGAGGGTGCCAAGGTAGTGCTGGCCGACTACATGGGCGAGGCCGTGGCGACGCATGCGGCCGACATCGAGGAATCCGGCGGACACGCCGTTGGGGTGACCGCCGACGTGCGACTCATGGACGACGTGCGGCGTGCCATCGAATCGGCGACGGACCGCTGGGGTCGCCTGGACGTACTACACAACAACGTAGGTGTGAACTTCCACGCCCTGATCGGCGAGGCCAGCGAGGAGCACTTCCTGGAGTGCCTGAACATCAACCTGTTGAGCGTCTACCGGGGCTGCCACGTGGCCGCGCCGATCATGCAGGCGCAGGGGGGCGGGTCGATCATCAACACCTCGTCGGTGCAGGGAATCATGGGCTTTGACACGTACTCGGCGTACGCCTCCGCCAAGTCAGGGATGCTCGGCCTGACTCGGCAGATGGCCGTGGACTACGGCTGCCACGGCATCCGGGTGAACGCCGTGTTGCCGGGCGGGATCGACACCCCGATGTGGAGGGCCGAGGTTGCCGCCGTTCCAGACATTCAGGCCTTGATCGACGAATCGGCGTCGCGGATTCCCTTGCAGCGGATCGGTGAGGCCGAGGATATTGCCAACGCGGTGCTGTTCCTGGCCAGCGACGAGTCGTCGTACGTGACGGGGCAGCAGTTGGTGGTCGACGGCGGGCTGAGCATCGCGGGGACGCGACCGAACGAGCGATAAGCCGACCGTAATCCGTCGAATCACAACCGGCTGGTTGGTGCTGACTGCGCAAGATTAAGGAATTATGTTAAGAGACCTGACGAGAGAGGGCGCATCAATGGGGATGACCAAGCGAGACTTCCTGCGGTCAATTGGAGCGGTTGCCGGGGTAGGCGCGGCGTATCACACGATGAGCGCATTGGGCCTCCTTGGGCCAGTCATGGCGCAGGCGACGGCGCCCGAGCTTCCGCTAGGTTCTGGCTACGGGAAGCGCGTGGTGATCCTGGGCGCCGGCATTTCCGGGATGACGGCGGCCTACGAGCTCTCGAAGGCCGGATATCACTGCACGATCCTGGAAGCCACGAACCGCGCTGGCGGTCGGAACTTGACGGTGCGGGGCGGGGACGTCATTCGAGAAATCGACAACCGCCAATGGGTCGACTTCGACCAGGAGGACCATCTCTACGCCAACATGGGACCGGCGCGCATTCCATATCACCACCGGACCATCCTGGGCTATTGCAAGGAATTCGGGGTGGAACTGGAAGTCTTCACCAACGACAACCGAGGCGCCTTGTTCCATAACGCGGAGGCCTTTGGCGGAGCACCGGTCACCGGCCGGCAGGTGATGACGGACCTTCGCGGATACATCGCCGAGTTGCTGGCGAAGGCGGTCAGCCGCGACGCGCTCGACGACGAGCTGTCGGGTGACGACAAGGAGCGCGTGCTGGCGATGCTCACGTCGTTCGGCGGGCTCAACCCAGACCACCTCTACGCCGGATCGAATCGCAGCGGCTATCAAGGCGACCAGACCCACGCCGGGATCTCGCCCGGTGACGTGAACGACCCGCTGGACTTTAGCGAGCTGCTCAAGTCGGACTTCTGGGAATACAAGCTGCACTTCGGCCACTTCCTCAACCAGAATCCGACGATGTTTCAGCCGGTGGGCGGGATGGACGCCATTGCGAGGGCATTTCGGGCACGCATTGGGCACCTGATCCGGTTTGAGAGCGTCGTCCAGGAGATTCTGAAGAGGCCGGAGGGCGTACGAATCGTCTATCGCAACCAACGCCTCAACCAAGAAGAGGCGATTGAGGCGGACTTTGCCATTTGCACGATACCGGCGCCGGTCCTGAAGGACATTCCCAACGACTTCTCGGCGGAAACGCAGGCCGCGATCGAGTCGATCGAGTACGAACACGCGGTCAAAATCGGATTCCAGGCGCGGCGGCGGTTCTGGGAAGAGGATCACGCCATCTATGGCGGGATTTCGTGGACGGACCAGGACATTACGCAGATCTGGTATCCGTCGAACGGCTACCACCGACGGAAGGGCGTCGTCATGGGCGCCTACATTTGGGACGACCAGCCCGGGCAGGGACTGCGTTTCACCCGGATGACGCCGCCGGAACGCCTGCGCATGGCCATTGCCGAGGGCGAACAAATCCACCCCGGCTACACGGACGAGATTGAGTCGGGCGTGAGCCGGGCCTGGCTGAATGTCCCATTCCAGAAGGGAGGCTGGCCGCGAAACTACGAGGCGCCGGCGGCCCTCTTGCAGCCCGACGGCGCGATCTACTTCGCCGGGGACCAGGCAACGGCTCTCCCGGGCTGGCAGGAGGGCGCCGCGCTGGCGGCGCATGCAGCGGTGGAGGCGATTCACGCTCGGGTTACGGCGAGCTAGCTCTAGCCTGACGCTGCCTCGCGCGGCCAAGCGAGCGGCAGACCAGCTTTGACGTCGGAAATCTCGAAGCAGCGCGGGGTTTGGATCGGCGCGGATCCGGGCGGAAGGAGTAAGTTCGGCGTAGCGGCGCTGTCTCCCAACGGCCACGTGGAATCGACCCGGTTTTCCTGCGCACGCGAGGCCGCGGTGTGGGTTGCCGAGTTGAATGTGGATTTGCTCGGCGTCGGCGTTGACGCGCCCCTTTGGTGGTCTGCAGGACCTTCCGGCGCGCGGTCGGCGGACCAGTGGTTGCGGGCTCGCTATCCCGGGGCCAGGAACAGGGTGATGCTGATCAACAGCATTTTCGGTGGCGTGTTGATCCAGGGTTTTCTGTTTGCCGCCGAATTGCGGGAGCGATTCCCCGGTGTCCCGGTGACTGAAGCGCACCCAAAGCTGCTACTGCATGCGCGAAGGAAGGCCTTCGGAGGCTTGGCCCAGGAATTCAACCTCGCGATGGACTCCGAGATTGTCCAAGAGGAGAACGACGGCCGGCGCGACGCCGTGCTGGCAGCCTTGGCTGCGCGGGAGGGTTATCTCGGAAACTGGAAGAACGACCTGGGGAACCAGGCTCCACTCTTTGGCGAGCAGGCCGCCTCGGAGCGTGCGTTGTGTCCTGTCCATTACTGGTGGTTCGAGTAGCGGGCGCCATTTGAAAGCGTTTAGGACCCCGACTCACATCTGACCGATTGTTGCTACGAGGCAGCGGGAATCACCGGCAGGAGCAGGTGCGACGGGTGCGCGGGGTTGTGAAGGACGGTTTGGTGGGCGACGCGGATCTCTGCGTCGGTGGCGAGGTCGTTGCCGGTGTTGAGGTTGCGGTCGAAGCGGGGGAAGTTTGAGGACGACACTTCGAGGCGAATGCGGTGGCCGCGCTTGAAGACGTTGGCGGTGACGCCGACTTCGATCTCATAGGCCTCAACCGCGCCGGGCGTGAGCAGTTGGGGCTGATCCTGCCCATTGCGATAGCGGGCGCGGAGGATGCCGTCGCAGAGGTTCATGGCGTAGCCGGTGGGTGAGACATCGACGAGCTTGGCGGTCCAGTCGGTGTCGAGGCCGTCGGTGGCGGCGTGCAGGATGAGCTTGATGGGGCCGATGACCTGGAGGTCCTGCTCGAGCGGGGCTGTGGTGTAGCAGAGGACGTCGTGGCGGGCTTCGACGGGGCGCTGGTCGTAGGGGCCCCAGGGCTCGATGTGGGGGGTGCAGCAGTTGGCGCCGCCGAGGGATTGGACGGGGAACTCGGGGTCGTAAACGAAGGTGTCGGCGGGTTCATCGCCCGGTTCGTCGAGCGAAAGTGATCCGTCGCCGCGGGCGGAGTTGGCCGCGCCGCCGGAGTGCAGGTGCCAGGGCTGCCAGTCGGTGCGGGCCAGGGGCCATTCGTGCTCGTCCTGCCACTGGTTGACGCCCATGACAAAGAGGCGGAGTGGAGGCTCATCCGCGCGGGGTTCGCCGTTGCCCTTGAGCCAGCGGTCAAACCAGGCGCGTTCGAGGCCGTTGATGTTGACGACGGAACCGGCGCCGAAGTCAATGTCGCCGCAGCGCGGGGCGCCGGGGAGGTCGTTGCCCAGGTGGTGGGGCCAGGGGCCCATGATCAGGCGGGACTGGCGGGCGGCGGCCGATCCGCCGTGCAGGCGAAGGCCGTTGAACTGGTCGAAGGCCTGGGGCGCGTAGAGGTCATACCAACCGCCCATGACGAAGGCGGGGACGGTGATGTCGTTCCAGTGCGGGCGGGTGTCGATGGAGGTCCAGTAGGGATCGTCTGCGGGCAGGTGGAGCCAGTCGTTCCAGAATTCCAGGTCGCGGCCGGCGCGGCCGGGGATGTCCTGGAGCGGGAGGACGCGGCAGGTTTCGGTCCAGTTCTCGAAGTCGATGGACTGGGCGGTGCGGCCGTCGACGCGGAGACCCCAGTTGATCATCACGCCAAGCTGAAAGGCGCCGCCGGGGCGGATGAGGCCGGTGAGGTAGTCGATGCAAATGGACTGGGGGGCGAGGCAGGTGAGGCTCGGGTGGTTCAGCGGGGCGCTGAGCCACTGGACGGAGCCGAGGTAGGAGCGGCCGGACATGCCGATGCGGCCGTTGCTCCAGGGCTGTTCGGCGATCCAGGCCTGCGTGTCGTAGCCGTCCTCGGGCTCGGCGACGAAGGGCGACCAGGAGCCGTCGGAATCCCAGCGTCCGCGGACGTCCTGGATCACGCAGGCGTAGCCGCTGTCGGCGAGGGCGCGGCCCTTGCGGATGTTCTGGTAGGAGGCGTTGTTGTAGGGGGTGCGAATCAGGACGGTGGGAAGGCTGGAGCCCGGCGCTTCGCCCGCGCCGCGGGGGAGGTAGACGTCGGCCGACAGATAGACGCCGTCGCGCATTCGCACGCGGCGATTGACCTGAACCTGGACGGCGCTGGTGGTGGTCACATTGCGAATCCGTGGCGCGGCGGCGCCGCCATGATAGGCGCGGGGACGGATGGGGGCGGGGAATTGGGGGCTCACGTGCGCGTAAGAGTTTTTTCTAAAAAACTCTTGAGGCTGCGCGGGGTGCTTTTTGGGGTGAGTTTGGGGGCGGCTGGGGTGGGGTGG
>JAJEGF010000044.1 GCA_022820025.1 Chloroflexota bacterium | reverse complement strand
GTGCTGGCGCGGGCCGCCGAGCCGCACGCAGCGGCGCGGCTGACGACGGCCCACCTCCGCGCGGCGCTGCGCCGGGGCGGCCGCCAGCGCTCGCTCGACCAGCGCGCTGGAGAGATCCAGGCCGCGCTGCGGCTCCCGCAGCTTGAGGCGCCCCCCGCCGTCAGTCGTGCGTTCGCCGCGAGCACGCGCGCGGCCGTCGGCCAGTTGGCGGCGATCAATCGAGAACTCGCGGACGTCGAAGCCGACTTGGCCGCCCATTTTGAGCAGCACCCGGACGCCGACCTCTACCGTTCCCTGCCCGGACTCGGCGTCGTCCTCGGCGCCCGGGTGCTCGGCGAGTTCGGGGACGATCCCGACCGCTACGCCTCGGCGAAAGCCCGGCGCAACTACGCGGGCACTTCGCCCGTGACCGTAGCATCCGGGCACCGCCGGACGGTCAAAGCTCGCTTCGTACGCAACCGGCGGCTCGCCGCCGCCGTGGACCAATGGGCGCTGTGTGCCCTGCGCGCCAGCCCCGGCTGTCACGCCTTCTACCAGCAGCGCCGGGCGGCGGGCGACCTGCACCATCAAGCGCTCCGCGCCCTCGGCAACCGTCTCGTCGGCTACTTGCATGGCTGCCTACGCACGCGCACCCGCTACCACGAGCCGACGGCCTGGGCTCACCGCTCCCAGCACCAATCACTCACGGCTTGACACCTTATCCACCTGGGGTGTCTTGTGGGTGCCCTCCTCTTCGCACAGACCCCGACTAGCCCACCACTCTCGACTGGCACACTGCCCACGGACTTGACATCGCGCCGGACGGCGTAGCGCCAACATTGAGCGAACGTCGACCGCAAGTTGGTAGATCATGACCTGGCACAAGTACCAAATCATCATCTACTGGAGTACCGAAGACGGCGTGTTTGTCGCCGAAGTGCCCGAGCTTCCAGGCTGCCTGGCTCATGGCGACACACAGCAGGCGGCCTTGCGGAACGTCAACCAGGCGATGGACCTCTGGCTTGATACCGCGCGGGAATTCGGAGATCCCATCCCCGAGCCGAAGGGCGAACGCCTGATGTTGGCGTAACGCGCCCCGAGGATTCGCCTCTTTGACTCGACAGACCGACTTCCTGGTCGCCATCCCTCATCGTGCGTGAGTTGGAGTTCGGGCTGCCACTCAAGCAGCCGGGAACAGCGCCGGGAGCGGCGGCCCCAACCCCTGCGGTCTAACCGGCCGCCGCAATCCGCGCCAACTCACCCGGCAGCCATTCCGCGTAGCGCAACTTCCCTCGCTCCGGGTCCGGCTCCGGCAGCCCCGCCTTCGCCAGTTCCTTGCGCAGCGGGTGCTCGCCCCGCTCCAGCGGAAAGTCCACCCGCGACCGGCTGAAGTGCGAGACCCACGTCCCGTCCATCATCTCCATCACCGCCCGGCCCTCGAACCCGCCGCACTCATGCTCGCGGTCTTCGTCCAGCACGCGCACCGTTTCCTCGGCCATCCACAGGTCGCCGCCCGCGTGGTCGTAGTAGTCGTGCCCGTGCAGGTACCGGTCCTCGTCGGCCAGCTCGTATCGCTCCCACGGCGTGTCGTCCACGACCTCGTCGCGCCCGCGCCGGACGAACAGCTCCCGCGAGTTGTACAGGCACAGCGCCCCGTCCTCGCCGTAGATCTTGACGTGCACCCAGCCGCTGTCCGGTTGGCTGCGCCGGTGCATCTCGGCAAAGGCCGTCAGCCCGCCGTCGAACTCGTAGATCGCCGAAATGTGCTCGCCCGCCAGCAAACCGAACCCGTAAGAGCCCTCCACGATGTCCGCCGCCGTGGTTGGGCGTCCGCCGGTCACGCAGGTGGCCAGCACGCTGCGCGCATTGCCCGCAAACCGGCGCGTGCCGTTCAGCATGTGCGTGCCGATGTTCAGCATGTCGTAGCCGCCGTAGTAACCCTTGCCCCGGATCTTGATCGTCGTCAGCGGCCCGATTTCCCCCGCGTTGATCAGCCGGTCGGCCACGTTGAACGTCGGCGTCGTCCGCATCTGGTGATGAATCGCCAGCCGCGTCCCGTTGGCCTCGGCCAGTTCCAGCATCCGGTCGGCGTCGGTCAGGCTCGTCGCCATCGGCTTTTCTACGATCACCGCCTTCGGCGCCCGGTGCTCCAGCACCCCAATCGTCAGCGGCGCGTGCAGGTCCGTCCGCGTCGGAATGTTCACGATGTCCAGGTTTTCCGTGTCCAACATCTCGCGGAAATCGCTATACGTCCGCTCCACCCCAAACTCGGCCGCCGCTTCACCCAGCCGTTCCGGGTCCACGTCGCACAACGCCGCAATCTCCACCCGCGGATGCAACATATACGCCCGCGCCTGGCTCAACCCCCGCGGCCCAACACCCAGAAAACCAACTCGGTACGTAGTCATCGCCACACCCCGTAACACGACCTACCGCTAGTCCGGCACCGTAGCAGACCGACTCTCTTCCGCAGCCGTCGCCGCTTTCGAGAGCTTGGGCGTACGGAGTAGATTGCGCGACGTGCGACCCATACGCCTTGTGTTTCCAGGAAGCCGGCGGGCCTTGACCTACAGAATCCCCACTTCCCCGACACCGATCGTGACCCCGTGAGCGCCGGCCGCGAAGCCTTCGTCGGCTTCGATTCCGCCTGGGCGGGCAACGCGCCCGGCGGCATCGCGTCAGCCGCATTCTCGCCAGATCGTCTCGTGGATGTTCGCCTGCCGGAGCCTGCCGGCTTCGACGAAGCGGCCGAGATCTTCGAAGAGCTTGCGTCCACCCACGACTACGTGCTCGTTGCCATTGACCAGCCAACCATCGTGCCCAATCAGACAGGCAGTCGACCTGTCGACAGAGTCGCGGCGTCGCTCATATCTCGCCTCCGCGGCGGTGTTCAACCCGCCAATCAGGGCAAGACCATGAGTGGACGAACGATCCAAAGCAAGGTCCGGATGTTCGGTCCGGAGGCGCCCATCTGGCGATTCATCCAACGGCTCGACGCAGTGCAGAACCCACCTGAATCCAGATCGGCAGCGACCGGCCGACACATGGTTGAGGTCTTCCCCGCCCTTGCCCTGCCCGCTCTGGAACCGGCAATCCTCGAACGCAAGCGCGCCGCCCGCTACAACCCGGCCAATCGCAGGAGGTTCTCGCTCCCTGATTGGCGACTTGTCGCCCGCGCCGCCAGTCGCCACGCCGCCGCGCTGCACCTAGACGACCTCGCCGAGTGGGCCCGCGATCTGGCTGAACTACCCAAACCCTCAAAGACTGACCAGGACTGCCTCGACGCCGCCATCTGCCTCATCGTCGCCCTTCACTGGCGGAAGGCCCCGCGCAACCAGGTAACCGTCATCGGCGATGCCCAACTCGGCTACATGGTCTCCCCCGTCACACCAGCAACCCACGCCATTCTCCAGTCCGCGGCGGCCAAACGCGGCGTACCAATCGATGCGCCCTGCTAACTCCGCGCCCATTGAGCCACCGTCCCCGGTTGACGATCAAGTTCAGCAATCGCAGCATTCCCCAACCCTGCAAGCTGGGAGATTCAGTCCATGAACGTCGTCCTCGTCGTCTTCGACACCCTCCGCAAAGACCACCTCGGCGCCTACGGCAACGACTGGATCCGCACTCCCAACTTCGACGCCTTTGCCGCCCAGGCCATCCGCTGCACCCGCGCCTTCCCCGAGGCCCTGCCCACCCTGCCGTTTCGCCGCGCCCTTCACACCGGCCAGCGCACCTTCCCCTACGTCGGCCACCGCGACTACAAGGGCGACTTCTCCGGCGCCCCCGGCTGGGGTCCCATCCCCGAAGAGCAGGACACCGTCTCCGAGCTACTGACCGACGCTGGCTACCGCACCGCCCTCTTCACCGACTGCTACCACCAATTCAAACCCAGCAAGAACTTCCACCGCGGCTTCGCTGAGTGGCAGTGGATCCGCGGCCAGGAAACCGACCGCTTCCGCTCCGGCCCCGCGCTCCCACCCGACGCCATCCGCCGCCACGTCCCCGAACGCCTGCCCGAAGCCCACCAGCGCCGCGACTTCTTCACCCAGTACCTCACCAACAACCTGTTCCGGCGCGAGGAAGCCGACTTCTACCCCGCCCGCCTCTTCAACGACGCCGCCCGCTGGCTCTACGACAACGACGATGCCGACGACTTCTTCCTCGTCGTCGACTCATTTGACCCCCACGAACCCTGGGAACCGCCCGCCAGCTACCGCCGCCTCTACGACCCGGACGACGACGTCACCGACATCATCCAGTCCCTCTACGCACCCAACGGCAACGTGCTCAACGAGCGCGAAGTCAAGCGCATCCAGGCCAACTACTCCGGCGAGGTCACCCTCTGCGACCGCTGGTTCGGCCACTTCATGGAACAGCTCGAACTCTCCGGCCGCGCCGACGAGACCATCGTCATCGTCGCCTCCGACCACGGCCACAACCTGCGCTACCCCGACGACAAGGATCTCATCAGCAAGCAGGGCCACCCGCTCACCCGCGCCGTGGCCGACCTCGTGCTGCTCGTCCGCTACCCCGACCGCGCCCGTGCCGGCGAGACCTACGAAGGCCTCGTCACCAACACCGACATCGCCGCCACCGTCCTCGCCGCTGCCGGCGTCCAGGCCACCACCGAAGGCCGGGACATCGGCCCCGCCCTTCGTGAAAACCTGCCGTCCCACCGC
>JAJEGF010000079.1 GCA_022820025.1 Chloroflexota bacterium | reverse complement strand
CCCAACCCTCTCCCACGGGGAGAGGGAGCAAGAGGGGCCGCGCATTAGCCGATGAGAGACGTTATGCAAAGGTCTCAGTAGAGGGTCAACTGTCGATCAGGCTGCGCAGGTAGTCGTGAGCCTGGGCGGCGTAGGCGAGCGGGTCGAGGCCGTCGAAGTTGGGGCTGTGCATGACCAGCCAGCCGTCGTAGCCAATGGCCTTGAGACTCTCGACCACACTCGGAATGTCGACGCCGCGCGGGTCGTCCACGCGACGGTTCTCGTACTGAACGTAGCCGCCCTGGGCGGTGATGGGGATGCCCTCGTCCGGTCCGACCAGGTGCATGTTCTGGACTTCGGCGTGCTTGATGTGGGGGGCGAGCGCGCGGACCGCGTCGATTCCGTAGTCCTGGCCTTCGATGTATAGGTTGGCGGCTTCGAAGACGAGACCCACGTTGCTGCGGTTGACGCGGCGCAGCATGTCGAGGGAGCCGGCGACGGTGTTGAACGGGGTGCCGTGGTGGGTGAACTGGACGAGATCCACGCCGAATGCGGCGGCCTTGTCGGCGGCTTGGCGTACCTGCGGGATCTGCTCGATGGAGCCGATGCTGGGGCGGATGCGCTCGGCGCCGATGCGGAGGGCGAGGTCCAGATATTCGTCGAAGCGTGGGCTGAAGCGGCCCTCGGTGGCGGAGTCGGCGACGAGGCAGCAGGCGGCGAGGCCGTTTTCGTCGAGGGCCTGGCGGATTTCGGTCACGCGAGCGGCGGTTGCGCCGACGTCGAGCTGGGAGTTGCGGACCTCGAGGGCGCCGTAGCCGATGCGGGCGGCGGCTTCGGCGAGGTCGGGCAGGTCGATCAGCGCCCGGGTTTTTTCGTGCGGGGCCTCGACGACTCGTCCGGATAGGGCCAGCTTCATCTCAAACTCCTGACCGCGTGCGGCGGTGCAACGGACGGCTGTGGGTCGTTGACGGCCTTCAGCCTACGCATCCATCTCCAGCAGGACTTTGCCGCACTGGCCAGTGTGGATCGTGTCCATGGCGTTTTCGAAGTCGGCCAGCGGGAAGGTGTGGGTGAGCATAGGGTCCAGGGCGTCGCCGTGCCGGATGAGGAAGGCCTCGGTGCGATACCAGGTATCCCAGATGAGGCGGCCGGTGACGCCGTAGACCTCGAGGCCCTTGAATAGCAGGTCGTCGGCCAAGTCAATGGTCACGGGGGTAGGCGGGATGCCCAGCAGCACCACCTTGCCGGCATTGGCCGAGAGGCGTAGGGCCTGCCGGAAGGCGTCGGGGTGGCCGGACATTTCGAGGCTGACGGTCGGACGAGTGCCCAAAGCGTTCAGGAGATCTGCCTCGAACGTCTTCGACGCGGCATCAAGGGCGACGTGGGCGCCCATGGTCTCGGCCAACCCGCGTCGATAGGGGGAAATGTCGCTGGCGACGATCGGATAGGCGCCCACCGAATGGGCGACGGCAATGGACATCAGTCCCATGGGACCGCAGCCGTATACGGCAATGGGTTGGCCTGACAGGTCGAATCGCATGGCGGCGTGAACGGCGTTACCGAGCGGCTCGAACAGGACGGCTCGTTCGATGGGAATCTCGGGCCGCACTCTCCAAGCGACGCGCGCTGGAACCGCGACGTGCTCGGCAAATCCGCCGTCCACATCGATGCCGAGGATGCGCAGGTTTTCGCAGACGTGGGCGTTGCCGGTGCGGCAGGTACGGCAGACGCCGCAGTAGATGTGGCTTTCGACGGCAACGACTTCGCCTGCAGCAAAGCCTCGCGCGCCGGCGCCCACCGACACGACTTCGCCAACGATTTCGTGTCCGAGGGTGAAGGGCGTGGGGAAGTTGAGCTCGGCCCAGGAGTCCCAGGCGTAGAGGTGGCGGTCGGAACCGCAGATGCCGGCGCGGCGCACCCGGAGCAGGAGTTCGTCAGGCTCGGGGTTTGGTTGCGCGACTTCGGCGACTTCGACGCCGCGTTCGGGGCGCGCTTTGCGAATGGCGAGCATCGTTAGTGGAGAGATCCTTTCCTCAAGTGCTGTCGATTGGTTACCCGTGGACTCACGATGGGCGGCTCAGGCCGGCCTGCTTCGCGGTCCGCGGTCGCGGCCTTTGGGGTGGTTGGCCATGCGGTTGTCGGCGGCACGTTCAACGGTGGCGGCGATACGCCGGGCGCGCGTGGGCGCGGTTTTGGCGGACTTGATCCACCACAGGATGTTCTTCTTGGCCGAGGCCGAGAAGCGCGAGAAATTGGTCTCCGCGGACGGGCTTGATTGCAGGGCCTCGGCCAGGTCGGCGGGAACCACGAGGTCTTCAATCTCGTCGGAGACCGTCCAGGCGCCGTTGGCCCTGGCGGCATCGACCACGGCCTGGCCAGCAGGGGTGAGACGCCCGGCTTCGGTCAGCCGAACGATCTTGGCCCTATTGATGCGGGACCAGGGGCTGGTGGGATTGCGCGGGCAGAACCAGCGCATGGCGCGTTCGTCGTCCAGCCGATTCGTGCGCGAGTCGATCCAGCCGTAGGCCAGGGCTTCGTCAACGGTATCGGGGTAAGCCAGCGCCGGCTTGCCCGTGTGATTCTTCCAAACCACCAGCCAGACGCCGCTGGAGGCGTCGTGGTTGGCATGCAGCCAGCCGCGCCACTGGCGCAACGACTCGGCGTGGAACATGGGCTTGCCGTCGCGATGGAACTCAATCACGGGCGGTCAGCCGCAATGGACCAGTCGGTTCAGGAAGCCTCTGCCGTTTCCGCCATGGCCACTTCGAGTTTGCCGATCTCGTCGGTCAGCACCGGCAGCATGTCGGCTTCGTCCACCGTCTGCAGGATCTCGCCATGGCGAAAGATCACCGCGCGGCCCTTGCCGCCGGCGATGCCCAGGTCGGCGTCCATGGCTTCGCCGGGACCGTTGACCACGCAGCCCATGACGGCAACCTTCATGGGTTGCTTGACGCCCTTCATCACGTCTTCGACGGCGTCGGCCAGGCCGTAAAGGTCGATTTCGCAGCGCCCGCAGGACGGGCACGAAACCATGGTGGGTCCGACGGTCTTGAGTCCGAGGACCTTGAGGATCTCGTTGGCGACGCGGACTTCCTCGACGGGATCGGTGGTAAGGGAGACGCGCATGGTGTCGCCGTATCCGTCCCAGAGGAGCGAGCCGAGGCCCACCGAGGAGCGAATGATGCCGGTGCTGGGGGGGCCGGACTCGGTGATGCCGATGTGGAAGGGATACATGACCAACTGGGCCAGGGCCTTGTAGGCGTTGATGGTGACGTCGACCTCGAAGGACTTCATCGAGATCTTGATCTGGTCGAAGTTCATGTCCTCGAGGATCTTCACGTGCTCGACCGCGTCTTCGACCATGAGGTCCACGAGTTCGTCGCCTTCGGGACGACCGTCGAACTTCTTGGACCAGGCTTCCTGGATCGACCCCGAGTTCACGCCGATGCGGATGGGGATGTCGCGTTCCTTGCAGGCGCGGACGACGGCCTCGACGTTTTCGCGTCCGCCGATGTTGCCGGGGTTGATGCGGAGGCAGTCGAACTCGGCTTCGGCGGCCATAAGGGCCAGGCGGTAGTCGAAGTGGATGTCGGCGACCAGCGGGGCGTCGGTGCGGGCGCGAATGTCCTTGAGGGCGGCGCCGGCGTACTTGTCGGGCACAGCCAGGCGAACGATGTCGCAGCCGTGCTCGACCAGCCGGTCGATCTGCGCCACGGTGGCGTCGACGTCGCGGGTGTCGGTGATGGTCATCGACTGGACCGCGACGGGCGCGCCTCCGCCGATGGGTACGTCTCGCACCTTGATCTGGTAAGAGCCGCGTCGCTTGATCATGCGCTCATGCTTTGCGCTGTGGCCTGGGGTCGTCCTTTGAAGCGTACCCCGGAATCGGCGTCCAGACCAGAACGCGGCCGACGCCGGCCGCGACGAGCGCGGCCGGCGCCGGTACCAGACCTGATGTGCCCGGCAAGGGCTACATCATGTCGTCCATCATCATGCCGTCCATGTCCATCTTGTTGATCTCGTCTTCCGAGATCCCGATGCCATAGAGCACGCCGGCGTCGGTACCCGCCAGGAAGGCCTTTTCGGTACCTCGACCGATCACGTCAGCGGCGATGCGGTAGGGCAGGTCCATGCTCATACCCATGTCCATGTCGTCGCCCATCTTCATGTCGTCGCCCATGCCCATGCCCATATCCATGTCCATGCGCATGGCCTTCGAGGCCTCGATGCGGGCCTTGGCCACGGCGACGATGCGGTGGTAGTACATGTTGCCGGTAATGGCGATCGCGGCGTTGTGATCTTCGATCCACTTGGCCGCGGCGTCATCGCCGTACACCGCGCGGTACGAGGCCTGCACGTCGGCCGACTGGTCTTCGAGCCGCTGGCCGTCGTCGGCAGCCGGATGCGAATCCGCCAGCGCCGGCGCCAGGGTTGCGAGGACCAGGGCACATACAAGCGTCAGAAGCATCAGCACGCGCAATGGCGCGGGAAGAGACAGTGATCGAATCATTTGGGAGTGCCTTTCGTAGGCGTGCCCCGCCACCATGGCGGGGGAGAACGACCCACAGGGTACGACAAGCCCAAAGGCTCTTGAAGGTCCGAATATTTGTCAAGTCAACGTGCTGAGCGGCGCGGTGTTCCAGCATCGGCGTCACGCGGCAGTTTGCCGGTCTGAGGTATGTCACCAGCCGCACAGAACCACCTTCCAACACGCATTGACGTGCTGCCATTCGCCATAGAATGGTGGGCGGGTATCGGGAGACTGTTTGCGGCGATTGCCTGTGTTTCCAAAGAAGAATGCCGTGCCTGAACCGGGCCCCGGGAACCGGAGAGGCGATTGCTCACAACATTCCGTGCAACGACGGCTCGCGCCGCCTGTACGACCCGATTCGGCCACTTGCACATACGAATTGATTGTGAGCACGGTGTGCCCAGGAGGTTCGGATGGCTGACCAGAGCGCGGGACGGCGGATTCCCGAGATGAGTCTTATAGCGCGCGGCGGTCTGGCGGGGCTCTTGTCCGGGCTGCTGGCTATCGGTGTGAGCGAGCTGTACGCGGGGATCTTCGGCGGTTTGCCGTCGCTGCTGGTTTCGATGAGCGGCCGGATCGTGGACCTGAGTCCGCGGGCCATGGAAGAGTTTGCGATCAGCGTTTTCGGCACCAGCGACAAGCTGGCGCTGGTCATCTTTCTCGTCGTACTCAGCGCGATCCTGGGCACCACGTTCGGCGTCGTGGCGCTGCGGTCGCGACCGGCAGCGGTGGCGGGCTTTGCGGCCTTTGGAATCCTGGCAGGTCTGGCGAACGCCTTCGACGCCCAATCAACGCCGGTCCACGCGGTCGCCGCGGCGGTGATTTCGGTGGGTGCGGCGATCGCCGTGCTCTTGTGGTTTCTTCGGGTGATCCAGGCACCGGCGGCTGCCGCCGCGGCGATGCCGGCCGTCCCGTTGCAGCGACAGCGACGGCTGTTTCTTGGCACGGCCACGCTGGTTGCGGCGACTTCAGTCGCCAGCGGCATCGTTGGACGCAATCTGATTGAGCGGGCCAAGGTGGCGGTGGCCAAGCGCGAGGATGTGGTGCTGCCAGCCGTGCAAGACCGCGCGGCGGTGACACTTCCCACCCCAGCGTCCAGCGCGGCCGAGCCGGCCGCTCCACCGGTCCCGCAGGCGCTGGCGCCTCCGGCACCGCCGACATTGGCGGAAATTCCGACGCCCGGGGCGTTGGCCCCGCCCGCTCCCACGTCCGCGCCGACCTCGACGCCGGAACCCACGCCAGAGGCCGTGGTGAGAGCCGCGCCGACGGCCGCGCCCACGGAAGCTCCGACGGCTGCCGCAACGCCGTCGCCAACGGCCACGGCGCTCCCGACGGCCTCTCCGACCCCAACGCCGGAACCCACGCCCGTCGCGGTGGCGAGCGCCGCGGAGACGGCGACACCGGCCGCCACGGCCGAGGCCACACCCGAGTCGACGCCCCAAACGACGCCGGAGCCGACGCCCGAGCCCACGCCGGAACCGACGCCGGAGCCAACCCCTGAGCCAACGCCCGAGTCGACGCCCGAGCCAACGCCGGAACCCACGCCGGAACCCACGCCGGAGCCGACGCCCGAACCCACACCGGAGCCCACACCTGAACCAACGCCCGAGCCGACGCCCGAGCCGACGCCGGAGCTGGTCCAACCGCTGACGACGACGAGGGTTGGGGTGGACGGGGTCTCGCCGCTGGTTACGCCCAACAACGACTTCTACCGAATAGACACGGCGTTCTCGGTTCCACGGGTCGACGTCAACAACTGGAGGCTCAACATCACGGGTCTGGTCGAGCGCCCGTACAGCATTTCATTCCCGGAGCTCCTCGGGCTCTCAGTCTTCGAGGAGTTCATCACGCTGTGCTGCGTCTCCAACGAAGTGGGCGGCGAATTGATCGGCAATGCTACGTGGCAAGGCGTGCCGATCTGGCACCTGGTGAATCACGCGGGGGTGAAGCCTGAAGGCACCCAGATCGTGGGCCGGTCGGTCGACGGGTTTACGGTCGGATTCCCGACGGCCGTGGCGTTCGATGGACGTCCGGCGCTGGTGGCGGTGGGCATGAATGGCGAGCCGCTGCCGTTCGAGCACGGATTTCCGGCGCGGCTGATTGTGTCGGGACTCTACGGATACGTATCGGCCACCAAGTGGCTGCAGGAGATCGAAGTCACGACGTGGGACGGCTTCAACGGCTACTGGATTCCGCGGGGATGGTCGAAGGAGGGTCCGGTGAAGACGCAATCCCGGATCGACGTTCCGAGGCCTTCCTCGACGATCAACTCGGGTTTGCAGCCGATTGCCGGCGTGGCGTGGGCGCAGAACCGCGGCATCAGCAAGGTGGAGGTGCAGATCGACAACGGCGACTGGCAGGAAGCACGGCTGGCCTTGCCGATCAGCAAGCACACCTGGGTGCAGTGGGTGCACCAGTGGGAGGCGACCCCGGGCAGGCACGTCGCCAGGGTGCGCGCGACCGACGCCAGCGGCGTGACACAACCGGTGGGTCCCAGGCCGCCAGCGCCGAACGGCGCGGAGGGCTGGCATCAAGTCAGCTTTGAGGTGGCTGGTGGATGAGCCTCGCGGCGACGGCGCTTGCGGTTCCGACGTCAACGCCGAGGGGGACCGGCCCTAGCTCCAATTGCGATTTCGGCGCCAGCCGGCGCCAAGCGCCACACCCGCGGCAACTCCAATTGCCACGACGGCGCCGACGTTGTCGAGTCGCGCACCCAGGCGGGCACCTACGCCAGCACCGAGCGCGATGCCCGGACCAATCCGTTTATCTGCGTCCATGCGTCGTCGCCAGTGTCGTGCACGGTAGCGCCGGGAGTTTCTTCACGATAGGCGCTCACGTGCCGGCGATGCGTTGTACGTCGCCCACGGTGATGAATAGCACCAGCGTGAGGAGCACCACGATGCCGACGAAGTGGAAGGCGGCTTCGCGGCGGGGCGGGACCCGGCGGCCGGTGAGAAGCTCGACCAACACGAAGATCAGGCGGCCACCGTCCAGCCCGGGCCAGGGCACCAGGTTGAGCAGGCCGATCTGCGCGGTGAGAAACGCGGCAAGGATGAAGACAATTTCCAGACCTTGACGGGCGGCGACGCCGACGGTCTGGACGATGCCAACCGGACCGGCCAACTCCAACTGTTGGGTGCCGGCTATGGCTTCGCCGATCACCCTGGGAAGCAGGAGCAAGGCATCCCAGGTGCGCTGAAAGGCGCGAGGGATTGCCACGTGAACGGGCGCAGGTCCGACCGTCGCTCGCATCCGGATGCCCAGGGCCCCTTGTCCGGGCGGCGGATTGAGCCGCGGGGTAGCAACGAGCGCGAGCTCGGTCTCCTGTCGTCTGACGACTATGGTCACGTCCCGGCCGGCGGCCGCGCTTACGGCGTCTCGAACGTCGGTGAGGGAGACGATGTCGCGCTCGCCGATGCGAACGAGCTGATCGCCTTCCCGGAGGCCGGCCTCGGCGGCGGGTGAATCCGGGACAACGCCGGCGACGACGCTGCCGGTCACGTCGGCGATCATGGCCGCGACAAAGAAAAACAGGGGCGTGAGCAACACGTTCATCAGCGGTCCGGCCAAGAGAATGAGGCCGCGTTGCCAAGCCGGGCGCGTCATGAAACTGCCCGGCGCGTCAAACTCGTCGTTCTCGCCGGTCATGCGCACGTAACCGCCGAGCGGCAGCAGGTTGAGCGCGAAGCGCGTGGCGCCGATATGCACACGTGCTTCGTCCTCGCCGGCCTGACTCCGGCCCGTCTCAATGACGGCCTCTCGTCCAGCCGCATCCGCCAGCATGGCCAGCGCGTCATCGCGGCTGACGGCGATCACCGGAATCGACATTTCCGCAAGGTCGATCGCGTCCTGGACGGATTGGAGTCCGGCGATAACGAGACCCGCAGCCGAGCTGGCGGCCGCGTGCGCGGCGTCGGCCCGCAGGTAGGGGCTCTCGCCGTCCAGGACGACGACGGCCCTGGCGAGGCTGGACGCCGGATCGCCGCTCCACAGGCGAACCAGGCGCCCGGTCACGTCGATGGGATCCGGTGTTATCCGAGCCACGGGATAGGTGTTTCCGCCTCGCACCACCGACTTGACGCGCGGCGGAAACCCGATGGCGAATTCCTTGACGTGGACGCCGAATCTGCGAGCGGCGACGAAGTGCCCGAGTTCATGAACAAAGACGATGACGCTGAGGACGAGCAGGGCCAACGGCAGCGTGACCAGCAGGCCCGCCTCACTGTTGAGGAGGGCCTCGAGGGGGTTCACGCGTCAGCCAGTCGCGCCCGTACGAACTCGAAGCCGCGCCGGTGTGCGGCGAGCGCCGCGTCCAGGTCGTCCAGCGGCACCGCGGGAATGGCGTCCATTGCGGCCTGGACGGCGTCGGTCATCGTGCCGAACCGGCCATCGCCTTCAATGAACCAGGCGGTCGCCGCGTCGTCGGCGCCGCAGAGGGTGGCCGGGGCCGTGCCGCCGGCGGAACCCGCCGCTCGTGCGGCTGCCAGCAGCGGGAAGCGGCGCTCATCCGGCTGCTCAAAGTTCAAGCGCGAAAGTGAGCGAAGGTCGAGGGGCGCGTGGGCCTCAGGCAGGCGTTCGGGGAAGCCGATGGCGTATTGAATGGGCAGACGCATGTCCGGCACGCCGAGTTGGGCCTTGATGGAGCCGTCATGGAATTCAACCATGGAGTGCACGATGGATTCGGGATGAACGATTACGTTAATCGCGGAATACGGCACTTGAAACAGCCACCGGGCTTCGATGATTTCCAAGCCTTTGTTGAGCAGGCTGGCCGAGTCGACGGTGATTTTGGCGCCCATGTCCCAGTTGGGGTGCTCGAGCGCTTCGTCGGCGGTTGCCGTTCGAATGTCGGGCAGAGCCCAGGTGCGGAAGGGTCCTCCTGAGGCGGTGAGGATCAGTCGACGTACAGATTCGGGTGCTTCGCCGGCGAGACACTGCCAGATTGCGCTGTGTTCGCTGTCGATGGGCAGGATTTCGGCGCCCGACGTATCAGCAAGCGTGCGGAATAGACCACCGCCCATGACGAGCATCTCTTTGCTGGCCAAGGCGACGTTGTTGCCGGCGCGCAGGGCGCTCTCGGTGGGGCGGAATCCGGCGTCGCCGACCGTGGCCACGACGACAATGTCGGCCTCGGGCAGGCCGGCCATTTCCGCCATGCCCTCGGGATAGGGGAGTCGCTCGGTTGCGGCCGGCCAGTCGCCGGCAGCCGGGTCAAGGTCGCGGACGCAAGCTAGAGGCGCGCGGAATTCACGTAGCTGCTGGTACAGCAGGTCGCAGTTCGACCCGCAGGCCAGACCCAGCAGTTCGAAGCGATCCGGATGGGCGCGCACGACCTCAAGCGTCTGGACGCCAATGGATCCGGTGGACCCCAGGATCACCACGCGCTTGGGCCGAGCGGGCTGGTCGGTGGCGGTTGTAGACATCACGCGGCGATTCCGGCGAAGGCAAACACAGCGGGGGCCACAAAGAGCAGGGCGTCGAGCCGGTCCAGCATGCCGCCATGCCCCGGGATCACGCGGCCGGAGTCCTTTTGCCCGGTATCACGCTTGAGCATCGACGCCACCAAATCACCCGCCTGGGCGGCAAGCCCCCAAAGGAATCCTATGGGAAGGGCGAGCCACCAGGCGTACCCGAGCACCGGCGCAAATGCGGCAACGACGACGATCGCCGCCAGCATGCCGCCGGCCACGCCATCCCAGGTCTTGCGCGGCGAGATATGGGTCATGAAACCCCGACGGCCCAGGCCGCGTCCCACGAGGTAGCCGAAGGTGTCGTAGGCCCAGGTCACGGCAAACGCCAGGGCCACCCACAGGAATCCGTTGGGCAATTCGCGAAGCAGGACGAGGAAACCCAGCAGGCCACCGGCGTAGACCGCGGACGCGATGGCGAGGCCCCAGCTGGTGAAGCGTCCGTACATCCGCGGATGCCACAACTGGCGCAGCAAGGTGTAGACGGCCACCAGCCCGATGGCCAGGTCAACCCAGAGTCGATGCTCGGGGGTGAACGCCCAGCGGGCCACCAGTCCGGCGGCAAGTAGCGCTCCGGCCCCGCGCGACACGCGCAGCCCACTGATGGCATACATGGTGCCCATTTCAAAGGCAATCACGGCGGCCGCCAGGGCCATGGGGATTGCCAGTGCGATTGGATGCCACCAGGCCAGCGCCAGAATGGCTGGCGCCAGGACCAGGGCCGTGGCGACGCGAACCGTCAGCGGCGTCAGGCGTCGCTCGCCGCGCCAGGCGCGGCAACGGGAACGCGGCCAAAGCGGCGCTGGCGCGACCCGAAGTCGGCCAGCGCCGATTCGAACGCCTCCCTCGTGAAGTCGGGCCACAGGATGGACGAGAAATAGAACTCGGTGTAGGTGGACTGCCAGACGAGAAAATTGCTGGAGCGCTGGTCGCCGCCGGTGCGAATGAGCAGGTCCGGGTCGGGTTGGCCGGCCGTATACATGGCGCGACTCACGAGGTCTTCGGTCACATCCTCCGCGCGGATTCCCTCACGAATCAGACTGCGAATGGCCCGAACGATTTCGGCGCGTCCGCCGTAGTTGAAGGCAATGTTGAGATCCAACGCGTCGTGATGGGCCGTCTGGCGCACGATGTCCTGGACCGCCACGCGATCAAGGAGGGGCAGGGTCTCGATTTCGCCGAGCACGTGGATTCGCACTTGCTGCTCGAAGATCATTGATCGTTCGGCTTCGAGACGCTCGGGAATGAGGTCCATAAGGAAGCTGACCTCGTCGGCCGGCCGGTCCCAGTTTTCCGTTGAGAAGGCGTAGATGGTCAGGACACGAACCCCGTGGTCGATACAGGCGGCGGCGATGTCCCGAACGCGGCGGGCGCCTTCACGATGACCGGCCTGACGTTCGAGACCGCGGCGCTGGGCCCAGCGGCCGTTGCCGTCCATGATGATGGCGACATGCGCCGGCACCCTTCCGGGTTGACCGCTCAGACCTGCATCACCTCGGCTTCCTTCTGCCGGCTCAGGTCATCAATCGCGGCGACGTACTTGTCCGTTATGTCCTGGAGCCGCGATTCAGAGCGGCGGAGGTCATCCTCGGAGGCTTCCTTTTCACGGACAAGCTCGCGCAGATCGTCGTGCACGTCGCGCCGAACGTTGCGAACGGCCACCTTGGAGTCTTCAGCACGCTGGCGGACGATTCGCACGAGGTCACGGCGGCGGTCTTCGCTCAGTTGCGGGATGGGCAGGTGGATCACGTTGCCGTCATTCGACGGGGTTATCCCCAGGTCCGATGAGATCAGGGCCCGCTCGATGTCCGGGAGCGCGGCTTTGTCCCAGGGCTGCACGACGAGGAGACGGGCCTCGGGCGCGGATATGCCCGCGATCTGCTTGAGCGGGGTCGGCTGGCCGTAGTAGGACACGCTGAGGTCCTGGATCAGGGCCGGGGAGGCGCGGCCCGTGCGAATACTCGCAAGTTCGTGACGGAGATGCACGACGGCCTGGCTCATTCGACGTTCACCGTCCAGCAGGAACTCGTCGATCATGGCCCGCTCAGGCCGCGACCAGGGTGCCGACCTGGTGGCCGGCGAGTACGCGCACCAGGCTGCCCTCGTCCTCCAGCCGGAAAACGATGATGGGCAGATTGTTGTCCATGCAGAGACTGAACGCGGTGGCGTCCAGAATCTTCAGGCCGTTGTTGAGAGCCTCAAGGTAGGTGGTGCGCTCGATGCGGGTGGCGTCTGGATTCGTCATTGGATCGTCAGTGTACGCGCCGTCCACCTTGGTGGCCTTCAGGAGGGCTTCGGCGCCGATTTCCATGGCGCGCAGGGCGCCGGCCGTGTCGGTCGTGAAGTAGGGATTGCCACTGCCCGCCGCGAAAATGACCAGCCGCCCCGATTCCAGGTGAGCCACGGCCTTGCGGCGAATGTACGGCTCGGCGACTTCGCGCATTTCGATAGCGGTCTGCACGCGGGTTGGCACGTCAAGCCGTTCGACCGCCTCCTGCAGCGCCATCGCGTTCATGACGGTGCCGAGCATTCCGATGTAGTCGGCGGTGGCTCGGTTGATGTTTCTGTGCTCGCCGCCTCGCCAGAAGTTGCCGCCACCGACGACCACGGCGAGTTCGACGCCCAAGGCAAGCGCCTCGACGATCCGCGCGGCCAGCGCCTGCACGGCAAGCGGGGCAATGCCAAAGCCTCGCTCGCCAGCCAGCGATTCCCCGCCGATCTTCAACAGGACGCGGCGGTACTTCAGGGCAGGTCTTGCCATTGGCCCTCCAGTGTTCGCCTGCGTGCGGTTGTCGTTAGATTTCGAAGCGGCTGAAGCGTCCGACCTGGATGTTCTCGCCCAGCTTGGCGACGGCGGCCTGGATGACCTGCTCCACCGTCTGCGATCCGTCGCGGAACCACGGCTGGGTCAACAGGGCCGGACCGTCGTCCGGGTTCTCGTCCTCAGCATCGTTAATTCGCGTGGGCCCCATGGCGGCAATGTGCATGGCGATATCGCGAGCGAGGGTTGTGAACTCGTCAGTCCGCGCCACGAAGTCAGTTTCGCAGTTGAGCTCGAGCAAGGCGCCCAAGGGCCGGCCGGGATGCACGTAGGCAGCGACCAGGCCTTCGCGGGTCTCGCGTTCGGCTCGTTTGGCGGAGAACTGTGAACCGCGCTGTCCCAGCAGGTCGCGGGCCTTATCGAGATCGCCTTCGGCGTCCTCAATGGCGCGCTTGATGTCCATCACGCCCGCGCCGGTCTCGGACCGGATTGCCCGAATGTCCGCCACCGATGCCTTATGCGCCATGCCGGTCACGCTCCCTGGTTGCGCGGGCGCGGGCCGGTGCCGCCACCGCTCGATCCCGGGCCGCGTTGACCGGGCCGAGCCCGACCGCGCGGTCGCGACCCACCCTCACCTGACCGAGGCGAGCGTCCATCCGGTCGGCGACGCCCACCCCGTGCCTGGGGCGGGGGGCGACGCCGGCCTCGCGGAGCACCCCGCGGGTCGGCGGCCGGACCCGCGGCCGCCGCGCGTGCCCCCGCGTCTTGCGGTGACGATCGCTGAACATTTCCGGCTTCGCTGGCCGCAGCCAGCATGGCGGCTTCGATGTCGCCGGTCGACTGGCCCGCCGCATCGGCTCTCGCAGCAGCGGCAAGGGCAGCCTGGGCCTCGCGAGCCAGTTGGGCCTCGCGCTCGGCCTGGCGGTTTCTGAACTCTTCCTGGCCCGCGAGTACGGCATCAGCGACCACGGTGGTCACGGCCACGATGGATCGAATCGCATCGTCGTTTCCAGGAATCACATAGTCGACGACTTCGGGATCACAGTTGGTATCGACGATGGCGACGATTGGAATGTCGAGCTTGCGTGCTTCGGTCACCGCGTTGGTTTCGCGCTTGGGATCGATTACGAAGATCGCCGCGGGCAGGCGCGACATGTGCTTGATCCCACCCATTTTCTTGGTGAGGCGGGCCAGTTCGACACGCAGGCGCTGGCCCTCTTTCTTTGAAAGCGTGTCGAAGTCGCCGGCGGCTTCGCGGGCTTCGAGCTCACGAAGTCGTTGCAGACGTGCGCGCAGGGTTTCGAAATTCGTAAGCGTGCCGCCGAGCCAGCGGTGCTGGACGTAGTTGGCCCCGCAGCGTTCCGCCTGCTCGCGCACGACTTCCTGGGCCTGGCGCTTGGTTCCGACAAAAATGACCTCGCCGCCGCGGGCGGCGGTGGCCCGCATGAAGGCGGTGGCCCGGTCGAGCGCCCGCACGGTGTGCTGAAGGTCGATGATGTGTACGCCACCCCTGGCGCCGAAAATGAACGGCGCCATCTTGGGGTTCCAGCGAGGCGTTCGGTGGCCGAAATGCACGCCCGCGGCGAGCAAATCGCGCATGGAGGCTGCCGGCATGTGGGTATTTGCCCCTCTCTGGTCCTTCAAGGATCCTCCGCCGCCCTCACTCGCGGCGGGGACCGCGTGTCGCGGCAGGGCCCCGTGGCGTCAGGCAGCGTGTGAATTCACCCGAGCGAGCCGGGCGTGCGCCAAGCATATCGTACGGCCGGGTGGGGAACCCCAATCAGCGGCTTCGTCGACGGGCGGCGCCGCGACGTCGGCGACGTCCGCCCTGGGCGGCCACGCGCTCGGCCCGTGCGGCCAGCAGCGCCACGGCGTCGTCGAGCGTTACCGTTGACGGATCTCGTCCCCTCGGGACGCTGGCATTCAGTTCGCCGTCGGTTACGTAGGGCCCGTAGCGACCATCGCGAACCGTGATGGGTGCGCCGGAGGCCGGGTGGGCACCGAGTTCGGCCAAGGCGGGCGGCTGGGCGCGACGCGTGCGAGGCTGCCGGGGCGCCTTCAGGATGTCCAGGGCCTCGGGAAGTTCGATGGCTGCCAACTTTGCGTAACGCTCGTCTCCCGCGCCCGGCAGGCTGCGAGACTCCTTACCGCACTTGACGTAGGGCCCGTATGGGCCGTCCTGGACGGTGACGCTGGTTCCGCTTTCGGGGTGAGTTCCCAGCGACTTGGGGTAGGCCAGCATGTCGAGCGCCTGCTCGAGGGTGAGGTTCTCGGGCTGAAACATCGGCCAGACGCTTGTGGTTTTCGGACGGCGACGACCAGCGCCGCGACCCTCGCCGAGCTGGAGGTAGGGGCCGAGCCGCCCGGACTTGAGGAACACCGGCAGACCGGACTCTGGATCGGTTCCCAGGGGCTCGTCGCCCTTGGCCGCCTTGGCCAGAAGGCCCGCGGCGACTTCGGGGGTCAACTCGTCGGGGGCAAGATTTTCGGGCGCCTGGGCGCGGGCGCCGCTTTCGAGCGCCTCCAGATACGGGCCGTAGCGGCCGATGCGAACGGCAATCGACGATCCGTTGTCGCCAGACAGCGGGATCGTGCAGACCGAGCGGGCGTCGATGGCCTCCTGGCTGGATTCGATTCGCTTCCGCAGGCCCTCGTGCAGCATTCCCCCGTTGGCGACCGCCGCGACGCCGTGGGAGCCAGCGGAGCCAAAGTAGAACTCCGAGAGCCAGGGCAGCGGATCCAGCGAACCATCAGCCACGCGGTCGAGCCCGATTTCCATAGTGGCGGTGAAGTCAGCGTCGACCAACTCGCCAAAATGCGATTCCAGCAGCTGAATCACGGCGAAGGCGTTCCAGCGCGGGACGAGCGCGCCCTCCTTGCGCTCCACGTACTTGCCCTGAACCGTTTCCAGGATGGTGGCGTAGGTGGAGGGGCGGCCGATGCCCAGGCGCTCGAGTTCGCGGATGAGGCTGGCCTCGGTCCAGCGGTCGGGCGGGCTGGTCTCGCGACGGCCGGGATCGATGCCGCGAACGTCGAGCCGATCGCCCTCGGCCAGGTCCGGGAGCAGGCGCTCGCGGCTGCGTTCGCCGGCGTAGACGCGCAGAAAGCCGTCAAAGACGACGACCTGGCCGTTGGCCCGGAAGACGGCCGCGCCATGCTCGTCCGCCTCGGCGGCCACATGGACACGAGTCTGCTCGAACCGGGCATCGCGCATCTGCGACGCGAGGGTGCGCTGCCAGATGAGCCGGTAGAGGCGGCGGCCGTCGGCGTCGACGTCGGAACCGAGATCGTCCGGATGCCGAAAGCGTTCGCCGGCGGGGCGAATGGCCTCGTGGGCTTCCTGGGCCCGGGCCGAGCGGGCACGATAGCGCCGTGGCTGCTCCGGCAGGTAGTCACGCACCTGATCCTTCGGCACCTCGGCACGGACGGCGGCGCGAGCGGCGCTGGTCGCCTGGGCCGAGAGTGCCGGCGAGTCGGTCCGCATATAGGTGATGTAGCCGTTCTCATACAGCTGTTGGGCCACGCGCATCGTCTGGCGAGGCGAGAAACGCAGACGGGTCGACGCGTCGCGCTGGAGCGAGGAGGTGATAAACGGCGGCTGCGGGCGGCGTGAGCGGGGGCGCTTGACGACCTCGGCGACTCGAAATTCCGCATCGGCCAGCGTGCGGATGACCGACTGGGCTTCCGCCTCGGGCAGCAGCCGAGCCTTGCTGTCGGCGTGGAGTTTGCCGGTGTCAGGGTCGAAGTCGGCCGCGGTCGCCAGCAATTGGCCATCCAGGCTGACCAGGCGGGCGTCGAACGTCGTCTCGGAGTCGGTCGACGCGGCCAGCGTGGCAATTGGGATGCAGAAGGCCGCGGACACAAAGGCCATGCGCTCGCGTTCGCGTTGCACGATGAGCCGGAGCGCCGGGGTCTGCACGCGGCCGGCGGACAAGCCGCTGCCGACTTTCTTCCAAAGCACGGGGGAAACGAGGTAGCCGATCAGGCGGTCGAGGACGCGGCGCGACTCCTGGGCCTGGACCAGACGCTGGTCGATCTCGCGCGTGTGCGACAGGGCTTCGGTGATCGCCGGGCGAGTGATTTCGTGGAAGACGAGGCGACGCGCGGGCGTCTTTGGCTTCAGAACTTCGACCAGGTGCCAGGCGATGGCTTCGCCCTCACGATCTTCATCCGTCGCCAGCAGGAGCTGGCCGGCGCCCCTGAGTTCGCGTCGCAATTCAGTCACGACGCGTTTCTTGTCAGTGGGGATTATGTAAACGGGCTGAAAGCCTTCGTCCACGTTCACAGCAAGGGTCGCCCAGTCCTTGCCCTTGAGTTGCTTGGGTACTTCGGCGGCGCTGGACGGCAGATCGCGAATGTGACCGATGGAGGACGCCACGGTGTAGCCGTCGCCCAGGTAGCGCTTGATGGTGCGCGCCTTGGCGGGCGATTCGACGATGACCAACGTGTTCTCGTTGGAGTCCTGGCGTGGTGAACGGCGTCGGGGGGGCATGGGTCAAGTCGGAGGGTCGCTGAAGCCTAGGAAGACGGATTGATGGCGGCGCTTAGCATAAGGCTTCGTGTCAAGACCCTCGGCGTCCCGCAGTTTCCCCGCGCCGGTGATGGATACAGCGACTGCCCGATCTCGTGTGATTGTCCTGGCAGCTAAACCAGAAGCGGTGAAAGAAAACGCTGGGCCAGCACGAGGCCATTGAGCGCGTGTTGGGCGTCGGTTTGGGAACTCCAGAAGGCGTCCTCGTGCTCGACGACCAGCGCCCCGTCGAAGCCAGCCTCAAGCAGGGCGGTGATGTAGGCGGGCCAGTCGACGACGCCGAAACCGGGAATGCGGAATCGATAGGTGCCCTGGCCGATGCGTCCGCGCTCCGTGCCGATGACGCCGTACTCGTAAAGGTTGTCCGGTAGGAATTCGGTGTCCTTGGCGTGGGCGTGGTAGACGCGCGAGCCGAACTCGCGTACCGCGCGCAGGTAGTCGATGCCCAGCCATACCAGGTGCGAGGGGTCGGGGCAGAGGCCGAGGGCGGGGTGGGGAACAGCGTCGAAGATCGCGGCCCAGTGAGCCGGGGCGTAGGCGAGGTTGCGGCCACCGTTGGCCCAGTTCTCCATGACCAGGCGAACGCCGACACGCTCGGCATGATCGAGGACCGGGGCAACGCCTTCCGCGAAGAGCTTGACGTTTTCGTCGAAGCCAAGGTCGGGCGACATCTCGTGCCCAAGCCAGACGTTGGGGATGTGCTCGGCGGCGGCGTAGTCGAGGGCGCGGCGGGCCTGGGCGACTTCCTCCGCTCGTCGTTGGGGATCGGTCGCGATTGGCTGGCAGACCATGCCGACGGTGGAGGTCGGCTCCAGGCCGTGGCGAGCACAGATTGCGCGAACGTTCGGTTCGAAGAGGGGGACGTCAATGGCCTGGTAACCGTTGGCCGCGCCCCAGCGAACGAATTCCTCGAACTCGATTGGCGGAAAGTGTCCGTTGTGAAAATAGCCGAGCTTCACTGCGCCCTCGCGGTTGCCTGGTGGCCGGCGATTGTCGGGAGCATGGAGGCGGATGTCCATGTCGAATAATTCCGGACGGGGCGAACTCGGTTGGGATCTGTGGCGCTTGGTCCGGTTCATTGAACGCGCCGAGCGGGTGCTTTCCGGATCGACGACTGCGTGTGGTGGTAGGTATCGCTGTGACTAGACCGGTCTCGCTCTCGGAGCGGCAGGCGAGGCAGGTGCTCGACCGGGTTGGCGTGTCCGGGCCGATCAGGGTCGAGCGCGTGCACGCATACAACCACGTCTGGCGGCTGGCGGGCGACGCCGGGACGTTCTTCCTCAAGATCTATACGAAGCCCTGGTACGCGCCGTACGGCGACTCGCATGCCTTTCCCGTGCGCCACGAGTCCGGCGCGTGGCGATGCCTGCGGGCGCACGGACTGGCGACGCCTGAGGTGGTGGTCGCGGAGACTGGTACCGCAAATCCGTTGGGACGACCGTTTCTTCTGACGCGAGAGTTGGCAGGGGAGCCACTGACGGGGCTCCTGCGAATGGGTCATGCGGCGGGCGCAACGTTGAGCGCCGTGGGCGATTTCCTGCGCCGGATGCACTCGGTGACGTTCGAGTTTCCGGGCTACGTCTCCAACGAGGATGGGCCGACTAGGCCGCGTCGTCCGGGAGCCTGGCAGCACCGCTGCTGGACAGCAGAGGCGCGCGAGCGACTGGCACGCGAGACGCTTGAGGAAGAGTCCGCCGGACTCTCAGCGGACGTCCGCGCCCGACTGGATCGGGCCATCGCGAGCATGGGCGAACGCCTGCGGTCGTCCTATGACCCGCCGCGCTTCGTGCATGGGGACTGCCACGCCAACGCCTTCTATCTCGTCGAGAAGGAAGGGTCATGGCGGGTCACCGGGACGGTGGACATGGAGGTGGCATCGGCCGGCGACGTGGGCGAGGACCTGATGAAGCTGTGCATCGAGCTGGCGACGGTCGTACCGGCGTCCAGCGGCTGGTGGGACGCGCTGTTTGAAGGCTACGGCGCCGAACCTGACTTCGAGCTACTGAAGCTCCGGCTGCTTGGGGCCACGCCAGCAGACTTCGCGTGGACCGGCGGGTGGCCGAAGTCGTGGGAGGCCATCCTTCGACACGTCATGGGCACCGGATCGTGGTTCCAGCTGTTTGACCTGGGGTAGGCCGCCGAGGCCGCGATTACGGACTCGCTTGACTCCACCAGGCACGGACGCCAAAGTCCGACTGCCGGCGTCGCTAGCCCACCCGCGATAAGGACCTGGGCGACGCAGCGGGCGCGTCCTCGTGGTCGTGCCAGCGGAGGAGGGCGTCGAGCAGGGCCAGGAGCTTGGTCTGCCATTCGCGGTCGCGCTGGAAGTTGGGCCAGAGCAGTCCCTGGTGGCTGCGGCGGACGCCGCGTCCGATTTCCTTCAGGAGAACGCCCCGGCTGACGTGGAGGCCTGTGGGGACTCGGATGATGAGTTTGCGTCCGTAGACGGTGATGCCGGGAATCTCGAGCGCGATGGCGCGCGCCTTGATTCGCAGCAAGTAGGCCAGGTTGGCCACCGGCTCAGGCAGATCGCCGAAGCGGTCGCGGATGTCGGCGATGGCTTCCTCAACCTCGCCGATGGTGCGCAGGCGGGCCAGGCGCTGGTATTCGCGGATCTTGGCCGCGTAGGTACCCATGTAGTCGTCCGGCAGGTAGGCGGCGAGCGGGAGGTCCACCACCGCCCGGATCTCGCGGTCCGGCTCGTCGGCATCCTTGCCGCGCAGGCGGTCCACGGCCGACGCCAGCATGCGGGTGTAGAGGTCAAAACCAACGGTGGAGACATGGCCGTGCTGCTCGGCGCCAAGCAAGCTGCCGGCGCCGCGGATTTCCAGGTCGCGCAGGGCGATGCGGAAGCCGGCGCCTAGCTCCGAGGCTTCCAGGATGGTCTGCAGGCGCTTCTGGGCCTCCTCGGTCAAGGTGTGGCTCTTCTGGTAGAGGAAGTAGGCGTACGCCTGGGTGGTGCTGCGGCCGACGCGCCCGCGTAGCTGGTAGAGCTGGGCCAGGCCGAAGCGCCACGCGTCGTTGACGATGATGGTGTTGACGTTGGGGATGTCCAGGCCGTTCTCGATGATCGCGGTGGAGAGCAGCACCTGGGCGTCGCCGCGGGCGAAGCGGTACATGACCTCTTCCAGGTCGCGCGGCGGCATCTGGCCGTGACCGACCACGATGTCCACACCCGGCAGCAGGTTCCGCAGCCGCTCTTCCCAGGTGCCAATGGTCTGAATGCGGTTGTGAAGGAAGTACACCTGCCCGCCGCGAGCCAGTTCCCGGCGGATGGCGTCGGCGGCGATGGCGTCGCTGTAGCCGGCCACGTAGGTCTTGACGGCCAGCCGGCGCTCGGGCGGCGACTCGATCACGCTGATTTCCCGCAGGCCGCTGAGCGCCATGTGCATGGTGCGAGGAATGGGCGTGGCGGTGAGGGTGAGCACGTCCACGTCGCGGCGGAGGTCCTTCAGTCGCTCCTTCTGCTTGACGCCGAAGCGTTGTTCCTCGTCAACCACAACCAGGCCCAGGTCTGCGAACTTGACGTCCTTCTGGAGCAGGCGATGGGTTCCCACCACCACGTTGACATCGCCCGAGGCGAGACCGGCCAGTACCTCGGCCTGCTCGGCGCGCGCGCGGAAGCGGCTGAGCAACTCCACCTTCAGCGGGTAGTCGCGCATGCGGAAGGCGAAGGTGTCGAAGTGCTGCTGGGCCAGCACGGTGGTAGGCACCAGAACGGCGACCTGCTTGTTGGACATGGCGGCCTTGAAGACGGCGCGCAGGGCCACTTCAGTCTTGCCGTAGCCAACATCACCGGCGACCAGGCGGTCCATCGGGCGCGCGCGTTCCATGTCGGCCTTGGCGTCGTTGATGGCTTCAAGCTGGTCGGGCGTCTCGATGAAGGGGAACTTCTCGTCGAACTCGTGCTGCCAGGGTGAGTCGGCAGGGAAGGCGTAGCCCTTGGCGAGTTCGCGGGCGGCGTAGATGTCCAGCAGTTCGGCGGCGATTTCCTCGGCCGACTGCTGCGCTTTCTTCTTGGCGCGCGTCCAGTCCGCGGTGCCCAGGCGGCTGAGCTTGGGCGCGCGTTCGCTCATGCCGACGTATTTCTGCACGCGGCCAATCTGGTCGACTGGCACATACAGGCGGTCCTCGCCCGCGTAGTTGACGGCCAGGTATTCGCGTTCTCCCGAGCCTTCGCTCATCTGGACGATGCCCTCGAACTGCCCCACGCCGTGCTCCACGTGGACGATGTAGTCGCCCTTTTCGAGGTCTGCCAGGAACGACCGGTCCACCCCTCGCGCGCCGCGCCGGATGCGGCGGATGCGCTTGCGCCCGAAAAGCTCGGCGTCGCTGATCAGCACCACGTCCGAGGCGGCATGCCGCCAGCCTTCGGCCAGGGTGCCCGCGATGATGGTGACCGAGCCGGCCCGGAGCGGCTCGTCCAGGGCCTCCAGCACCTCGGCGGCCACACCCTGCTCCGCGAGCAGGTGACGCAGGCGGCGGCCCTGGTAGCTGACGATCAGCATGCGCGCGCGGGTGTCGCGCAGGGCCAACAGGTCCTCGGCCATGTGTTGCAGACGCCCGGCGTAGGGCGGCTGAGCCTGGAAACCCTCGACGACGGCTCGGCTTGAACCGTCCTCGCCCGGCAATCCGGGCACAAAGGTCAAACGCACCTGGGCGTGGTCCAGATCGCGCAGGATCTCGGCGCCCGAAAACAGGGGCGAGTCGAAGTGCGTGGGAAGTTCGCCGCTGGCGGTCAGGCGCTCGCGGTTGGCGGCGGCCGACGTCTCCGCGTCCCGCACGGCGGCCGGGATCTGGTCGGGCTCGTCCACAACCACCAGCGCGTTCGGCGCGTAGTCGAACAGCGACGCGGCGTCGGGCAGGAGGCTCATGGTGTAGAAGGCCGCGTCGTCGAAGTACTCGTTGCCTTCCAGCTGTTCGAGGTGGCGCCGCCAGACCACGCGGTCTTCCGGCCGCAGCGAGTCCAGGTCCATTTCGCGCAGCCGTCCCGCCACGGCTTCGCCCAGCCAGATCGGCACCTCGGTGGCCGGCGTCAGCATCA
The DNA here is from genome assembly GCA_022820025.1 of Chloroflexota bacterium. Lineage (GTDB taxonomy): Bacteria > Chloroflexota > UBA11872 > UBA11872 > UBA11872 > UBA11872. Next base: position 35,517 of record JAJEGF010000079.1, on the reverse strand, counting down.
CCTCGTCGGCTGGTCCCAGGGAGCGCTGGGTGTCCGGGTCGAAATGCCGCACGGATTCAATGTCGTCGCCGAAAAAGTCGACCCGGATCGGCAGCCGGGCATCCGGCGGATAGATGTCCACGATGCCGCCGCGGTGGGCGAACTCACCGGGCCGCTCGACGAGCGGCGTGTTCTCGTAGCCCAGAGCGGACAGCCGGCGGACCACGTCCGGCAGGTCCGCGGCGGTGCCGGGGGAGAGTGAGAGGAAGTGCGTGCGGAACTCATCCGGGGGAACGAGGCGGCGGAGCAGGGCGCGCACCGAGGTAACGACGATGGGCGCAGGCGACGCGCCTGACTCCCGGGCGCGTGACAGGTGACCGAGCACCGCCACCCGCTGCGCCAGCACTTCGCCGCCGATGGCCAGCATCGAGTAGGCGGGCTGATCCGGATCGGGGAAGTGCAGAACCGGACGGGCGTCGGTCCACATGGCGACGTCATGCGCGATTTCCGCGGCGCGACCGTCCTCGGCCGCGACGATGATCAGGGGCTGGCCGGCCTCGCGCCCCAGCAAGCCAAGGACTGTCGACTTGGCGCCGTCGCGGACTTCCACAGTGAGCGGATGCGGGCCGCGGAGCGCTCGAGACGCGGCGGCGGCCAGGGTTGGCTCGTCGGCCAACAGGTCAAGCAGGCCGGTGAGCGCCATCGGGTTGATTGAATCGCTGCATGGTCGAGTCCACGTCCGTCGTCAGAAGCACGCGGACCGCGTCGGCGGCGCGATCCATTGCGGCGTTCGCGTCTTGCCGTTCCGCGGGAGTGAAACGATTGAGCACGTAGTCGGCGGGATCGACTCCCGCCGGCGGGCGGCCCAGGCCGATCTTGACGCGAATGACGTCGTCGGTACCAAGGGTACGAATGATCGAGCGCATGCCGTTGTGACCGCCGCTGCCGCCGCCAGGACGCACACGGATGCGGGCAAACGCCAGATCCAGATCATCATGCACCACGATGAGGCCCGAGGACTCCAATCCGAATGTCCGCAGAGCCGCGTGAACGGCAGGTCCGGATTCGTTCACGAAGGTCTGCGGCTTCAGAAGAGCAACCGCCAGTCCGTCGAGTTGACCGGTCCAGACCTCGGCACGGTAGCGGGCGGGCCGCCAGCGGCCCTTTCCTTCGGCGGCGAGACGGTCGCACACCATGAATCCGAGATTGTGCCGAGTGTCCGCGTAGGCGCTGCCGGGATTCCCCAGGCCGACGATCAGACCGGCGGGCCGGAACGCCGGCCCCGAGCGGCGTCGCCAGCGACGCATCCAGCGCTTCATGCAGCTGAGGGCGCGCCGAGCCGGCCAAGCTCGTTCAGGCCAAGTGCCGCCACGATCTGATCCCACTCGCCGAGCGCCAGCGTCTGGGGTCGGCGGCCCGGATCGAAGCCCGCGGCCTTCAATGCCGCTTCCACGTCGGGCTCTCGGCGTCCCAATCCGGCCGCAAGCGAGTTCCGGAGCTTCTTTCGCGTCTGGGCGAAACCGTGCCGAGCGATGGCGATACGCGCCGCGGCAGCCGCGGTGTTGAGTTCAGAACGGCCAAATGGATCAATTCTGACAAGAGTCGAGATCACCTTGGGCCGCGGTCGAAACGCTTCGGGCGGGACATCGAACAAGCGACGAGTGTCAGCGTAAGACTGAACAATGACGCTGAGCAGCGCCATGTCGCGCGGTTTTGCCGTTAGCCTTCGTGCCACTTCGCGCTGCAGGAGGACCGTGAGACTTCGAGGCGGCTCGGAAGCGCTGACGAAACTCACGACCAGGCGGGTACCGACGCTATAGGGCAGATTTGCCACGACGTGAAACGGCCCGCCGGCGAGTTCGCGAAGGTTAAGCCGCCGGGCGTCGCCCGGCACGATTTGAACATCGTCAGCGTTTCGGAACCGCCGGCGCAGGCGTGAGACGAGTTCGTCCTCGATTTCGACGGCAATCACGCGCAGGCCGCGCGCCAGGAGCGCATCGGTCAGGTTGCCGGTTCCGGCGCCAACCTCAACGACGGTTGAGCCCGGCGGCAGGGCGGCGGCGGATGCGATGCGCCGTTGCACGGCCCGATCCACGAGGAAGTTCTGGCCGCGCCGGCTGGACGGGCGAAAGGTCGCCCGCGGGGCGGTGCTCACGCCCAAGTATCACACCCGTCGCGGCGCGTCCGACTAGATTCTCGGCGTTTGCGTGGCCGGTCGGCCGGACGCCTCTACCAGTTCCGCATCTTTCCCAGCGCGGCAAGGTAGCCCCCGTCCGCGTAGAGCGTCGTGCCCGTCACATAGGCGGAACGAGGCGACAGCAGGAACGCGACGCAACTCGCAATCTCGTCCGCCGATGCATAGCGGCCAAGGGGCACGGTGGCCTTGCGCTGTTCGTACAGTTCGGATTTCGATCGGACGTCGGCGGTCATGCGCGTAGCCGTGAGCCCGGGGCCGACGCAGTTGACTCGAATCTGGTGCGGCGCCAGCTCCTGGGCGATTGCTCGCGTGACGGTCCGCAGGGCGCCCTTGGCCGAGCAATAGTGGGCCTGGCCGGGTTCGGCCGATTCGGAACGGATGGAACTGACCTGGACGATCGATCCGGGTTCGCCGCGTCGAATCATGTCCTCGGCCACCGCCTTGGTCAGAAAGACCGGACCGCGGACCAGCACGTCCAGCATTCCGTTCCAGATGTCCGTATCGATTTCTTCCAACAGCTGACGCCTGGTGTAACCGGCGAAGTTGGCCAGCGCGTCGACGCGGCCGTATGACGCGACGGTGTCGGCCACCAGGGCTTGGCCGGCCGGGACATCGGCCACGTCCAGCGTACGGGCCTCAACGGAGTCCCGGAGGCCGGCCTGTTCGACCCAGGCGGACAGCTCGTCCCCGTCGACATCCGACGCAACAACCCGATAGCCGTCGGCCGCCAGGCGTTCCACGCAGGCGCGACCGATGCCGTGGGCGGCGCCGGTCACAATGGCCACCGGTTGCATCAGTGCGTCATCTCCCCGCCGTCCACGTACAGCGTGGCGCCGGTGACGTAGGCCGCGTCGTCGGACGCCAGGAACGCCGCGACCTCCGAGATGTCCTCGGGCTGGCCCAGGCGTCCCATGGGAACGCGGGCGAGTTGATCGTCCAGCGCTTCCCGGTTGGCCAGGAGCGACTCGGTGAGCGGCGTCTCGGCAACGCCGGGCCCGATGGCGCAGACGCGCACGCCGTAGGGACCCAGCTCCACGGCGGCGGCCTTGGTGAGCATGCGCACGCCGCCCTTGGAGGCGCAGTAGGACGTGTGGATGAAACCGCCGACATTGGCGCGGATGGACGACATATTGATGATCACGCCGCCGCCCTGTTCCTTCATTTGCAGGCCCGCGGCGCGAACGCCGTGGAACACGCCTGTGAGATTGGCGGCCATTACCTTGTCGAAGGCGTCGACCGTGAGGTCCAGGAACGCCTCGCGAATCGTGATGCCGGCGTTGTTGACCATGATGTCGAGCCCGCCCCACCGGTCCGTCACAGCTTGCACGGCGGCTTGCATGGCGGCGTAGTCGGTGACATCGGTCGGGATGACGAGCGCCTCGCCACCGTCGGCTTCAATGAGGCGGCGCGTCTCTTCGGCGGCTTCGGCACTGAGCTCGGCCAGCCCGACGCATGCCCCGTCCAGAGCGAATCGTTGGCTGATGGCCCGTCCGAAGCCGGAGCCGGCGCCGGTTACCAGCGCGGTGCGACCGGCAAGCGGTGGCGGGGTGCTTGTGTCGTCCGTCATGGGGGTAGCGAGACTAGCAAAGGCCGGCTAGTGGCCCCTCGTCAGGTACAGCAAGGCTATGCGGGGCTGCATGGATGCATGTCGGAGAAACCGGACTTCAGGGCCCGCCGCCGATTAGTGCCCGCTCCAAGAAGGCGCGCGCGGCGCGACCGCCCTGGCCGCGATGACTGATGACGTCCTTGGCCACGCCGGGCAACTCCGCCATGGTCGTGTCTCCCGGACCGACGATGAACAGCGGGTCGTAGCCGAAGCCGCCCTCGCCGCGCGGCGCGCGGCCGATGACGCCTTCCACCGTAGCTTCGGATTCAAAGGCGATCACTCCCGTGGGATCGGCAATGGCGACCGCGCAGCGGTAGCGGGCGGTTCGCCGTTCGTCGGGGACCTCGGCCAGGAGTTCGAGCACGCGGGCATTGCGATCGTCGTCGGTGGCGGTGGGTCCGGCGAAGCGACTGGAACGGACACCGGGCACGCCGTCCAGCGCGTCGATCTCAAGGCCGGAGTCGTCGGCCAGCGCCCAGCGCCGGCACGTCGTGGCGTAGGCGACGGCCTTGAGGCGAGCGTTGTCGGCGAAGGTGGCGCCCGTCTCGTCCACGTCGCATTGGCAGCCCAGGTCCAGCGGCGAGAGCAGCTCCACCGGCGATTGATCGAAAACCCGCTGGAACTCAGCCAGCTTGTGTGCGCTGCCGCTGGCCAGCACAACGCTGGCGCGCGCTGGAGGAATTCCGCCGTCCGCCCGCTGGCTAATTGCTAGAGTTGTCCCAGTAGTTGCGCGACGTCACCCGTCAGTATCGCCGCTTGTAGCTCGGCGACCCACCAGCACTCGGGTTTGGCGTCCTGCCTATCGGCCTGAAGGAAGGGCGTTGATGTCCAGCTTCGACGTCGAGCAAGCGTTCAAGGACCTGGGCAACGCCATCATCCGTGGCGATGCCGCCACCGTGGATTCCACGGTCCGCACGGCGCTCGACGAAGGCGTGGAAGCCTCGTCGATCATCAACGACGGCATGATCCCGGGCATGGACGTGGTCGGTGAGTTGTTCCGCACGAACCAGTACTACGTGCCGGAAGTGCTGATCTCGGCTCGGGCCATGAAAGCCGGCATGGCGATCCTGCGGCCGATCCTGGCCGCGTCCGGCATTGAACCGGTTGGCCAGGTGGTGATCGGGACTGTCCGCGGCGACCTGCACGACATCGGCAAAAACCTGGTGGCGATGATGTTGGAGGGCGCCGGCTTCGGCGTGCACGACACCGGCATCGACACGCATCCGGACGAATACATCCAGAATGCGGTCGAGCAGAACGCCCACATCATCGGCATGTCGGCGCTGCTGACGACGACCATGACCAACATGCGCAACACGATTGAGGCGGTTGAGGCCGCCGGTCTGGACGAGCAGGTGCATTGCATCATCGGCGGCGCACCCGTGACGCAGCGCTACGCCGATGAGATCGGGGCCGACGGTTATGCCGCCGACGCGGCTTCGGCCGTGATCCTGGCCAAGCGCCTGCTCGGCGTGCTGGGCGACACCGACGAAGCCGAGGACGCGGGCCGCTCGTTCTACCTGCGGGCGCGCGACGCGCTGCAGGTGGCCGTGCGCGAGGAGCCCGGAACCGAATCGCACGCCGACGGCCTGATGGAAGCCGAGGGGCTGACCGAGCAGGCGCGAGCCGCCGGCTACAACCCCACGCACATCGAGCGGCTGATGGCCGAGATCGATCGCGAAAAGGTTCGTACCGTCTAGATCGGCTCCTGGCCGCAGGCGCCGGTCAGTCCAAGCCGACGGGCGTTGCCGCCGAGGAGCGCCTGCAACTCGCCGGACGACAGGCCGGCTTGGCGCGTCAGCCGAATGGCTCGCGTCTGACGAATCAACGGGTAGTCGCTGCCGAAGAGCACGCGTCCCGGAGCAAGCTGGCACATCACCCGGTATATCTCCGGCCGGTAGAGCAGGTGGCTGGCCGAGGAGTCGTAGTACACGTTGTGGGCCTGTTGGTGGACTTCGGGCATCAACTCGTAGAAGGCCAGGCCGCCGCCCCAGTGCGCCAGGATGATGGGTACTTCGCCTTCCGCGGCTTCAATCACGGACCAGATTGCGTCGGGCGTGGTGCTGTCCTTACCGGGATAGGTGTGGCCGACCGGCTCGCTGGTGTGAACGGTCAGGATCAGGCCAAGCGATTGCACGGTTTCCATGAACGACCGGACGGCGGACCGGTCGTTGAGATTCCAACCCTGTCCCTGGGGAAAGATCTCGCCGACGCCAACCGCGCCGCGAGCCCGGCAGCGCTCCATTTCCGCGACGGCGAAATCCAGGTCATTCGGTGGAACGACGCAGAAGGGAAGTATCTGCCCGCCGCCCTCGTGGCTCGCAGCGGCCGCATCCAGCACGTAGTCGTTGTTGGCCCGGCACAGTCCCGAATCGCGCCAGGCGAACCCGAAAGCCACGCTGGCGGCAAGGCCGGCCCGTCGCATGCTGCGGCGCAGATCGTCCGCCGAGGCCAGCACTCGACGCTCGTTCCGATAGAGCCGTCCGAACCAGAGGTCGGCTTGGCTGTAGCGGCGGCGGCCGCGGACCACGTCCGGCGGCACGATGTGCGTATGCACGTCAATCCGAACGGACGCGGGCAGGCTTGATTCTTCGGCCTGGGGAATGAAAGAGATTCCTGGCGTTGGGCCTCGCGGCATTGTGCCGCCCGGCGCGGCCCGGATCGTCAGGCCGGGTTCGGCGCCTCAGCCGTGAGGAACGTCCAACGCTGGCTGACGTCAGCCGCGCGCAGTGCCTCGGTCCATCCCCCATGCGTATGCGGACCGGTCCAGGTGAAGCCCGCCGCGCCGAGCGCCGCCTGCACGGGACCGCGCAGCGCCAGGCCGCGGGCTGCGCAAATGATCGTCACCGGGCCGTCGCGATGGCGGGGCACGGCGGTCAGGGCCGCCAGGGCGGAGTCCAGGCTGGCGTCGCCGAGAACCACCATTGGTCGGTAGCCCTGCGCTGCCAGGCTGCCGGCAAAGGACACGGCGTGCGATCCGCCCAGGCCAAGGTCGAAATATCGCTCGGGAGCCTTCTCGGCCAGCACGGCGGTATCGAGCGCGCCGTGGGTGTCGGTCGCAATCAACAGGCGTCGCTCGTCTCCAGCCATTGCGTCCGCGAGCGCGTGCTCGAGGTCGACCAGGCGGCCGATTACGTCGGGCGACGTGGATCGGGCCGGCGCGCGCCCTTCAAGGGTCACATGCAGGACCACCGGCCGCCCGACCCGGAGCGCCAGGCGCAGCAGTTCGCCCAGGGCCTCCAAATTGTGCGCGTCGACCGGTCCCAAGTACATGAAACCCAGCAGCTCTTCCCACATCTCGGTGGGCACCAGCAGCTCGCGCACGGAGTTCTTGAGCCGCCGCGCCACTTCCACCGCCTGTTCGCCCGCGGGCATGCGCCCAAGGGCGGTCTCAATCAGGTTCTTTGCGTCGGAGTAGCGGGCATGACCGCGAACGCGAGTCAGATAGCGAGCCATGGCGCCGGCGTTGCGTCCACGCGGCGTCTGCGCATCAACCAGGACCAGGACGAAGGGGACTTGCAGGTGACCGACGTGGTTCACGGCTTCGAACGCCAGACCGGTTCCCAGTCCGGCCTCGTCCAGCACGGCTACGACCGGCCGGCGTTCGCGACGCAACGTGCGGGCTACCGCCACGCCGGCCGCCTCCGAAGCCGCGCGGCCGGGTGACTCCGTGCCCTTTGCTTCGGCCAGGCCCGTCAGTAGCAGATCGTGGGCGAGCGCGTGGTCGGCCCGATCCCAGAACACGTCCGTGGCGGGATCCTCCACGGTTTCCGCGACCATCACGGCCAGTTCGGCGGCGCCGCCGAGCGCCAGGACGTTTGACGGCAAGTGGTGCGAGAGCTGTTCGCGCAGCGCCTCAATCGTGGCGGCACGCGCGGCCGGAGCAGCCGGATCGGCTGGCTGGACCGCAAGGCGCTCTGGTATCGCGGCTGTCATGGGCTAGTCCGAAGGTCGGCCGGTGTTCGCAGGTTCGCGAGCAATCCAAGGCCCATCGGTCAATGGCTCACCTCACTATACTGGCCGCCTATGCGGGCATTCGTGGCTGTCACGATCCCCAAGCCGTTTCGGGACGCGCTGGCTGCCGAAGCGGCGTCATTGGGCCGCGTATCGCGTCACATTCGAACTGTTGCGCCGGAAAACCTGCACCTCACACTTGCATTCCTGGGCAACATACCGGCGCAGAGCACCGACAGCGTTCGGTCCGGCATGCAGGCGGCGGTGCGCGGCCGCCATCCGTTCAGCATCGGATTCAGCGGCGGCGGCACGTTTCCGGAGAATCGCGAGCCGCGCGTTGCCTGGGCCGGGATCAGTGGCGAGACCGAGGCGTTGCGGGACTTGCAGGCGGCGGTGCTCGAGGCCGTGCGCGGGCTGGGTCTGCGCGTGGATCGGCGGCCATTCAGTCCACACGTCACGCTGGCGCGCATCGGCCGCATGGCCGCGCCGACGGCCCGCCGCTCGATCAGTCGCGGGTTTGGGGCCATGGAACTTGACCGGCTCGGCCTCTTCACCGTGTCGCACATCAGCCTGATGGAAAGCGACCTGACCCCAACCGGGGCTATCCATCACGAGGCATTCTCGGTGGGGTTCGCGCCCGACGAGGTTTCACTGGAAGCGCCGCCGCGGCGGCGCTTCGGTTTCTTCTAGGCGGTGACGGCGCCTGAGCCTGGCTCACCCCAGCCGCCGCCGCCGGGCGTTTCGATGCGGATTACGTCGCCGGCTTGCAACTCCAGCGCGGCCTTTCCCGGGAGATTTCGCTCATTTCCATTGATTGTTCCGCGGTTGACGCCGGATGCCGCCGCAGTGCCGCCGGCGGCGCCCCACGGCTGACGCAAGCGTCGTTCGGTGACGATAGTGACGACCGCCGGTACAAGGGTCTCGATCTCGCGGATCACACCGTCGCCGCCGCGGTGGGTCCCTTCGCCGCCGGACGCGCGGCGGATCTCATAGCGGCGCGCAGCCAGCGGATAGGCCAGCTCCATGGCCTCGATGGGTGTGTTCAGCGTGTTCGTCATGGCCACCTGCACCGCGTCCGCACCGGGGCCTGCCGGGCCCGCGCCCGCGCCGCCGGCGATGGTCTCGTAGTAGGTGAACGCGCGGTCGTGCCGGGGATCGAATCCCCCGATGATCAGATTGTTCATCGTGCCCTGGCTCGCGGCGGGGACCAGGTCCGGCAGCGATTCGGCCAGCGCGCCCCATAGGACGTCTACCACGCGCTGCGACGTTTCAACGTTGCCCGCCGCGACGGCGTGCGGCCGCGGCGGATTGAGCACGGTGCCGGCGGGCACGATGACCTCAAGCGGCGCGGTGGCGCCGTCGTTGGCAGGCACGTCGTCGCCCATCAGGCAGCGCGCCACGTAGATGACGGCCGAGCGCGTGACCGCTTCAGGCGCGTTCAACGCGCCGGCCGCCGCCGGGCCTGTGCCGTTGAAGTCGAACCGGAGCCGCCCCCCGCTGGCCTCGATCGTGACTGTGATGGGAATCGGCGGACCGTCCGCGCCGTCGTCGTCCAGGTAGTCGGTAAAGCCGTACGTGCCGTCGGGAACCACTCGAAGGCGCGCTCGGGCGAGTCGCTCGGAGTAGGACAGCAACGCCGCCGCCCGCTCGCGCAGCGGCTCGGCGCCGTAGCGTCGGGCAAATTCGGCCAGCCGCGCCTCGCCCACGCGGTGGGAGGCTAGCTGGGCCTCCAGGTCGCCTCGCCGTTCCTCGGGTGTACGCACGTTGCGACAGATAATCTCCACCAGCTGCTCATCCAATTCGCCGGCAGCCACGAGCTTGAGCGGCGGGATGATGAGGCCCTCGTGGTAAAGCTCGGTCGAGGGCGGCATGGAGCCGGGCGCCAGGCCGCCCACATCGGCGTGATGGGCGCGCGTCGCCACCCAGCCCCAGTGCGTGAGGCGGCGCTTCGAACCCACGAACACGGGCGAAACGGTGGTGATATCCGGGAGATGGGTGCCGCCCAGGTACGGGTCGTTCACGATCAGCACGTCGCCCGGCGTTGGCGCCTTGCCCTCGTAGACCTCGATTGCCGCCGTTACCGAAGCGGGCATCGATCCAAGATGCACCGGGATGTGCGCCGCCTGCGCGATCATCCGGCCGTCGGCGTCGAACACTGCGCAGGAATGGTCGCGCCGCTCCTTGATGTTGGGCGAATGCGCGCTGCGCTGAACCGTCACCCCCATCTCCTCGGCGACCGAGGCGAAGAGGTGACGGAAGACTTCGATCTCGAATGGATCGGTTGCGGGCGTGGTCATGGGTGCAGGATAGCCAGCTTGCCCGCGGTTTCCTGAAGCCGCGGCTCTGCCCAGCGAACACCAGGCCAGGTCCGCGCTCTCCGACGAAAGTCGACGCGGCGATATACTCGGAGCGATGCCCTTAGAAGCAGGTTGCAATGCCCAAGAGTTGGCAGGACGAAGTCAAGGAAATCCTTGATCGGGCCGACGCCTCAGCGCCACCGCCCAAGCGACGGGTTTCGCGGGGGCCGCAGCCATCTCAACCTCGCCGCAATTATGTCGAGTTGCTCGGCCAATGGATCATGGCCCGCTTTTCGACGACTGGCGAAATGCTGGTCACGGCGGCCGTCCTGGTGGTCGTGGCGCTGTTCCTGTCGATTTTCCTGCGGCAGTTTGCGGCAATCGTGGCGGTGGCCGGCGCGGTTGTGTTTGCGTCGGCCCTCGTGCGGGGGATCATGGAGCGACGCTCGGCCCGATCACCGGGTGGTCGCGGCAACCCCGTCATGTGGCGCGGGCAAGTAATCGAATTGCCTGACCAGCGCCCGTCGTGGCGACAGCGGCTGCGCGACGCGCTTCGCTGGCGACGCTAGCCGGTTCCGGGTACGCGGCACGCCCCGCACAGCCCCCGGCCAGTAGGATGACGCGCCGTTCCACCACCACGGTAAGCCCACGCCCTTGAACATCGCCGACATCACCCCCGGCAGCTACGTGCATGCCGTGTTCCTGGTCGCGTCCGTTGAGGTTCGCGAGGCCCGCACGGGCAATCGCTTCCTGAGAATGAGCCTGCGCGACCGCGCCGGCGCCTCGATCGACGCGGTCATGTTTCAGGTCACCGAGGCCCAGATCGCGGCCGTTAAGGCGAGCGAGCCGTACGAGGTGGAGGGACGGGCCGATGAGTTCCGTAACCGCGTCAACATCAAGGTTGACTCGATGCGGCATTCGAACGAAACCTGGGACGCGACCGCCTACTTGCCGCGCTCGGCCCGGAGTGCGGAAGAACTGACCGGATCCATCCGCGACGCCGTCGAGTCCATAGAGTCGCCGGCGATCAGGGATGTGCTCAACGCTGTCATCGCGGACCCGCTGGTAATTGAGCGCCTTCCCCAGTGGCCGGCAGCCAAGACCCGGCATCACGCCTGGATTGGCGGGCTGGCGGAGCACACCGTGGAAATGCTGCAGATCGCCGATCGGGTGGCCAGGGTTTATCCGCAGCTTGACCGCGATCTGCTATTGGCGGGCGTCGTTCTCCATGATCTGGGCAAGCTGGAGGAGTTGGACCTGCAGGCCAGCATCGTCTACACGGACGCCGGAAACCTGGAAGGCCACATGGTGCAGGGCGTGCGAATCCTGGACCGCGCGCTGGCCGCCACCGGTTGCGATGGCGAGATCGCGACGTTGCTTCGCCACCTGGTGCTGAGCCACCAGGGTCAGCTGGAATACGCCGCAGTTACCGAACCGATGCTGCCGGAAGCCATTGCGCTGCACTACATCGACCAGCTGTCGTCGCAGGTTCGACCGGCCATTGAGGACGTGGCCGCCGCCCGTGAACGGGGCGTGCGCGGCGAGATGCTGCGCGGGCCCACCGCCATGCGCGAACTCTACGTGCGAGCCGAGGACTAAGCCTCCAACAGCCGCCGAGCTACGCCGACCCGACCAGCGCCGCCTGCCGCTCCTTGACCTGGGCCACGCGCTCACGCGCCGCCCGCGCTCGATCGCGCTCCTTGGCCACCACGGCCTCCGGGGCACGCTCGACGAAGCGCGGATTCGCCAGCAACTGCTCCGCTCGTCCCAGCGTGGCCTCGGCTTCAGACAGTTCGCGTGCAAGGCGCTCACGCTCGGCCGTGAGATCGACCATGCCCGCCAGCGGCAGGAAGATCTCCACACCACCGGCGCGCGCCGTGACCGACGGTTCATCGAACGTCGTCCCGGCGGGATGGAAGGTCAGCGGGTCCACGCGGGCCAGGCGCTGAATGAACACCGACTCGGCGTCCAGTCCCGCGCCGCCGCCGATGACGCGCGCCTCAACGTGGCGGCCCGCCTCCACGCCCGACTCGTGCCGGGCGTTGCGGATGCCCTGGACGATGTCGATCAGCACCCGCACCCGAGCGATCGCCTCCTCGTCAACCTCCGGCGAAGCGGCCGGGATCGGCGTATCGATCAGCAATTCGGGCGCGTCCGCCGCGCCTCCCGCGGCGCGGTAGTGCCGCCAGATCTCCTCGGTCACGTACGGCATGAACGGGTGCAGCAGCCGCAACGAGCCGTCCAGCACGGTCGCCAAAGTTTCCGCCGTGCGGGCGGCGGCCGCCGGATCGTCGCCGTAGAGCCGAATCTTGGCGGCCTCGACGTACCAGTCGAAGAACTCCGTCCACAGGAAATCGTGCAGCGCCCGCCCGGCCTCGCCGAAGCGGAAGCGTTCGACGTCGCGAATCGCTTCGGCGTGCACCTGGTTGAAGCGGCTGAGCACCCAGCGATCGACCAGTGACGGCGCCCCGGGTTCGTTGCCGGCCGTGCGTTCCATGGCGCCGATGACGAACTTGGCCCCGTTCCAGAGCTTGTTGGCGAAATGACCGCCGCGCTCGACCTGCCGCAGATCCAGCCGCATGTCATTCCCCGGCGCGGCGGCGGTGACAAAGCTGAACCGCATGGCGTCCGCGCCGTAGGCCTCGATGGTCTCGAGCGGATCGTCGCCCGGCTGGTAGTTGGTCTTGCTGACCTTGGAGCCGTCCAGGTGCCGCACCAGCCCGTGAAAGTACACGTCGTGAAACGGCACCTCGCCCACGAGTTCCAATCCCAGCATCACCATCCGGGCGACCCAGAAGAAGATGATGTCGTAGCCGGTCTCCATCACGTCGGTCGGGTAGAACCGCCGCATGTCCGTCGTGTCGTCCGGCCAGCCGAGGGTCGAAAACGGCCACAGGCCCGAGCTGAACCAGGTGTCCAGCACGTCGGGGTCCTGCTCCAGCTTCCGCCCGCCGCACGTTGCGCAGGACGTCGGATCCACGCTTGGCGCAACGATCTCGGCGTTGCAGTCCTGGCAGTACCAGACGGGGATCCGGTGGCCCAGCCAGAGCTGCCGCGAAATGCACCAGGGCTGGATTTCGTCGAGCCAGCGCAGGAACTCGTTCTTGAAGCGGGCGGGGTGGAACCGGATGCGTCCGTCATTCACGGCGGCCGTTGAGGCGTCGGCGAGCGGACGAACATTCACGAACCATTGTTCGGAGACCAGCGGCTCGATCACGGCGTCGTCGCGGGAGCAGTGGCCGACCGGGTGCGTGTGAGGTTCGACGCGCTCCAAGAGGCCCTCAGCCTGCAGGAATTCCAGGTAGGCCGCCCGGGCGTCGAATCGATCCTGGCCGGCCCAGCGTCCGGCGCTGTCGTTCAGGGTGCCGTCGACGTTCATGATGTTGATCACGGGCAGGTCATGGCGTTCGCCCATGGCTGCGTCGTTGGGGTCGTGGCCGGGCGTGACCTTGACCGCACCCGAGCCGAACTCGGGATCGACGAAGGCGTCGGCAATGATCGGAATCCGGCGACCGATACCCGGGACCACGGCTTCCCGCCCAGTCAGCGACTGGTAACGCTCGTCGTCCGGATGCACGGCTATCGCCGTGTCGCCCAGCATCGTCTCCGGCCGGGTTGTGGCCACGGTCAGGTGGCCGCCGTCGACCAACGGATAGCGAATGTGCCAGAGGGAGCCTTCGACGTCGTGGTGCTCGACTTCGAGGTCGCTGATGGCGGACTGATCGTCGGGGCACCAGTTGACCATGTAGCGGCCGCGATAGATCAGGCCCTTTTCGTAGAGCCGCACGAAGGCTTCGCGGACGGCGCGCGAGAGTTGCTCGTCGAGCGTGAAGTGCTCGCGGGTCCAGTCGACCGAGGCGCCCAGCCGGCGCAGCTGTTCGTTGATGTTGTCGCCGACTTCGCTCTTCCATTGCCAGAACCGCTCTTCGAATCCCTCGCGGCCCAGGTCGTGACGGGTGAGTCCTTCCTTGTCCAGTTCGCGCTCGATCACGTTCTGCGTGGCGATGGCCGCGTGATCGGTGCCCGGCAGCCACAGCGCGGCCCGGCCGTGCATGCGCTGCCAGCGGATCATCAGGTCCTGGTAGGCGACGAAGAGCACGTGCCCGTTGTGCAGCTGGCCCGTGATGTTCGGCGGAGGAATGGCGATGGTGAACGGTCGGAGCTCCGGATCGTCCGACGGCTGGAACGCGCCGGACTCGTCCCAGGTGTCGTAGAGGCGGGCTTCGACGGCGGCCGGGTCGTAGGGGCCGGCCATGTCGTCCAGAACGGAGGGCGGGCGTTGGGAATCCATCAGGACTCTGGATGCGGCGGCGCCGCAGGTCGGGGCCGGACGCTCATCGTACCGCTGAGCGCGCCTACGCCGGAGCGGGTCTGGCCTCCGCCGGGTCGTCGAATTGGGCGGCGTGGAGGTCGCGGTAGGGGCCGGGTTGGGCGATGAGGTCGGTGTGTGGGCCGCGCTGGACGATGCGGCCTTCGTCCAGGACCACGATGAGGTCGGCGTTGCGAATGGTGGACAAACGGTGGGCGATGACGAAGCTGGTGCGGTTGCGCATGACCTGGACCAGGGCCTGCTGAATCTCGTATTCGGATTCGGTGTCAATGTCGGAAGTGGCTTCGTCGAGCACGAGCACGGCGGGGTCGGCCAGGATCGCGCGGGCCAGGGCCACGCGCTGCTGCTGGCCGCGTGAGAGCCGCAGGCCGCCGTCGCCGACGATGGTTTCGTAGCCGTCATCCAGTTGCTCGATGAAGTCGTCGGCACGCGCCAATGCGGCCGCGGCGGCGACCTGGGTTTCGCCGGCGTCGGGATTTCCGTAGCGGATGTTCTCGGCGATGGTGCCGCTGAAGAGGAAGGTCTCCTGGGGGACGTAGGCGAGTTGCGAGCGGAGGCTCTCCATCCGGACGTCGCGGAGGTCGTTGCCGTCGACCAGGATCTGGCCTGACGTCGGGTCGTAGAAGCGGGCGATGAGATTGACCATGGTGGTCTTGCCGGAGCCGGTTGCGCCCACGAGCGCGACGGTCTGGCCGGGTTCGGCTGTGACGGACACGTCCTGGAGGACCGGGGTGACGCCGTCGTAGCTGAAGTCGACGTTGCGGAACTCAACGCGTCCGCGGGGCCGGACCAGATCAACAGCCGACGGCCGGTTGACGATGTGGCGCGGCACGTCCATGAACTGGAAGATGCGGTCGGCGGCGGCCAGGCCGGACTGGATGACGTAGTTGACGCGCACCAGTTCGGTCATTGGCTGGTGGAAGATTTGGACGTAGGCCAGAAAGGCAATGAGCGTGCCGGGTTGCATCTCGCCGATGGTGATCTGCCAGCCACCGTAGGCCAATAGCGCCGCCACGCTGAGGGTGCTGAGACCCTCGATCACGGGCGTGGCAATGGACTCCACCATCGTAGTGTTGAGGTTGGCCTGGAGGTTGGCGCGGTTCTCGGTCTGGAAGCGGCGGGCGTCGGCCTCCTCGCGGGCGAAGGCGCGGCTGACGCGAACGCCGCTGACGTTTTCCTCGATGGCGGTGTTGATGTTGGCGATGGACTCCTGCACGCGGCGGTAGCGCACCCGCAGCATCCGGGCGGTGATGACGCTAGCGATGAGCATCAGGGGCACCACGGAGAGGATCACCAGGGTCAGGCGCCAGTCGAGCGTCAGCATGACGACCAAGTACAGGAGCATCGTGACGATGCCCGCGCTGGCCGTGAGGACCTGGCCCTGCATGGCCTGCTGGACGGCGGTGACGTCAGCGGTCAAGTGGGAGACCGTCTCGCCGGTGCGCTGGCTCTCAAAGAAGCGCATGGAGTGACGCACCAGCCGCACGAACATGTCGCGCGACACCTGGTAGACGATGGTCTGGCTGCTGCGCGCGAACAGGTAGAAGTTCAGATAGTTCAGGGCGCCGCGCGCGAGGTAGACCAGCATCATGGCGCCGGCGATACGCACAGCCCCAGCCGCGTCCAATCGCGGAATGAAGTCGTCCACCGCGATCTTCAAGGCCCAGGGCGGCACCATGTTCAAGAGGGAGGCGATGGACAGCGCCACGAAGGCGATCCCGATGTGGCGCCGGTGCAAACCGACGTAGTAGAGCAAGCGCCGCAGGGTCCCGGCGACGGTTCGGCCGCTGAGGTTGGAGGTGTCGACGTAGGTCTGACGCATACCCATCAGACGCTGACCTGCCCGCCGGCCTCAATCGCCAGGGACTCTTCCTGCAGACGAAACTGCAGTTCGTAGATGGCGCGGTAGTCGTCGCTGGTTTCCAGCAACTCTTCGTGCGTGCCGCGGGCGACGATGCGGCCGCCGTCAACCACGATGATCTGGTCGACGCGGCGAATGGTCGACAGCCGGTGGGCGATGACGATGGTGGTGCGCTCCTGCATCAGCTGCTCGAGGGCGCGCTGGATGGCGCGGTCGGTGCGGGTGTCGACGCTGGAGGTGGCCTCGTCCAGCACCAAGATGGCCGGACGCACCAGGAGGGCGCGGGCAATGGCGACGCGCTGGCGCTGGCCGCCGGAGAGCCGCACGCCGCGGTCGCCGATGAGCGTGTCGTAGCCCTGAGGCAACTCCGTGATGAAGTCGTGAGCGGCGGCCATGCGGGCGGCGGCTTCCAGATCATCGTGGGAGGCGTCTTTGCGGCCGAACCGCAGGTTGTCGGCCACGGTCATATTGAAGAGGAAGGTCTCCTGCATGACCATGCCGATGCCGGACCTGAGGTCTTGCAGGCGGATGTCACGCAGGTCGTGGCCATCGACCCGGATGGCGCCCTCGGTGGGGTCGTAGAAGCGGGGCAGCAGGTTGGCCAGTGTGCTCTTGCCTGAGCCGCTGCGGCCGACGATGGCGAGCGATCCGCCGGCCGGCACGTGGACCGACACGTCGCGCAGGATCGGGTCGCGGTCGCCGTACTGGAAGGTGACGCGGTCGAACTCGATCTCGCCGCGCACATCGGGCAACGGGTGCGCGTCGGGCTTCTCCTGCACGTCCAGCGGGGTGTCGATGATCTGGAAGACGCGCTCGCCGGACGTAACGGCCTGCTGGGTGATCTGGACGGCGAAGCCGAGGAAGCGCGTGGGTTGCAGCATGAGCAGCAGGTAACCCTGGAAGGCCACCAGGCCACCGAGCGTGAAGTCGCCGTTGACAATCCGCCAGGCTCCGAGGCCGAGAATCAGGGCCGTGGCGGCGCCGGCGATCAGTTCGATGCCCTGGGAGTAGAGGGCAAAGGTGCGCAGCACGCGGGTGCGGAGATCGCGCAGCTTCCAGTTTTCGCGGTCGAACCGCTCTTCCTGGTATTGCTCGCGGCCAAACGCCTGAATGACCTTGATGCCGGAGATGGCCTCGCGGATTTCGACGTTCACCACGCCCATCTGCTGATTCGATTGGCGAAAGAGCGGCACCACGCGCTTGGCCACGGACTGCATGGCGATGAAGAAGGGGACCAGGGCAATGATGGCGAGCGCCATCACCCAATCCAGCGCGAACATGAAGATCAGGTTCATGGCGGTGAGGGCGATCGACGACAGGATGACGGTGCCGGCCATGTTGAAGAAGAACTGAATCATGTTGACGTCGTTGGTCACCCGGGACATCAGGTCGCCGGTCTGGTGCCGGTCGAAAAAGCTCATGGACTTCGCGCTGAGATGGGTATAGAGGTCGTTGCGGATGTCGTGGATGACCTTCTGGGCGCTGTACCGGGCGGCGTACAGACGCCCGGCCATGGCGACGTTGGATAGCAGCACGGCCCCAACGAACAGGCCGACGGTCACGAACAGCACGTTCAGGTTGTTGGCCCGAACGCCGTCGTCGATGGCGATCTTGCTGAGGGTGGGCGGCAGCGTGCGCAGCAGGGAGCCGAGCGTGAGCGTGACCAGCATGCCCGCGAGCAGCAGTTTCTGACTGCGCAGGTAGAGAATCAGCCGCCAGAGGATTCTGATGAGCGGTGTCCCGTTGTTGACCGTTGGCCGGAGCGCAGCATCGGCGCCGCCGGGTGATGGATTGTCCCACGCGCGGCAGCGTCCGTTCGCGGCAGCGGCTCGGGAGACGCCGACAATCCAGCCGGCGTGGGGCGTGGCCGGGTCAGGGCCGAGCCCCTGCCCGGGGTAAAAGTCTTGACCGGCTAAACCGACTTGACAATAATCTGCGCACGCCCGGTCCGCCTCGGGGGGCGTTGGCGGGACCGCTGGCCGCTGTTTGCCACATACGCGGAGTAGCGCTCACGGACGAACTCAGCGCCCTCGACCTGGCTCGGCAGATCTACGAACTGGGCGGTATCCAGTTCGGTAGTTACACGCTGGGCCGGTCCACGGTGAATTCCCCGGTCTACGTTGACCCGAAGCGCCTGGTGGCCGTGCCATCGGCGCTGCGGACGGCGGCGGCGCTGGTGCGCGACGCGGCGAACCTGGCGGAAGCTCGACGGCATCAGCGGGCAGAGCCGTTTGAGCTGGTGGCGGGCGTACCCATGGGCGGCTTGCACCTGGCGACGGCGTACTCGCTGACGTGCGACATGCCGCTGATTTATGTCAAGCCGGAATCCGATCCCGCAGGGCTGGAGATCGTGGGGCGGTTCCTGCCGGGCCAGCAGGTACTGCTGGTGGATGACCTGATTACGTCGGGCGGCTCGGTGATTCAGACCGCGCAGGCGCTGCGTGGCGAAGGGCTGCAAGTGCGCGACGTGATCGTGCTGGTGGACCGCGACGTGGGGGCGGCCCGGCGGCTGGAGTACCACGGTCTGCGCCTGATCTCGATCGTGACGCTGCCGGCCATGTTGAATCTCTACATGAGCGAACGGCTGATCAGCGAGGACGAGTTCCGGCGCAGCCTGGACTACCTGGACGCGCAACGGCCATGAGCCGGCGCGCCCCGCCCCGGCCCGAATTGGACGACGAGGACTGGTCGCAGGACGCCTTGTTCGCGAGGCCGGTGGGGCGCCGACGGGCAGCCATACCGCCGCCCATTTACCACGCGAGACTGCGCGAGCGCTCGGCGGTGGCGAAGGCGCGCCACGCGCGGCGAACCCAACTGCGGCAGCTGTCCAGCGTTGTGTTCATTTGCCTATTGGTGATTGCAGGCGTCTTGCTGCTCGTCCGACTATTGTCTTCCGTCGAGCCCCCGCCGCCGGACGAGGGGCGCGTTGTGAATCTTCTGTCGCCTGAAACATCGGAGTCGCGCGTCCAGCGGGTACCCACGACGGCGGCGTTCATCGACAGCCCGTTTACGCGACCGGTGGAAGCGCCACCGATTTCGGCCCGTGCCGCCTTGCTGGTGGACATGGGCGAGCGAACGGTCGTGTTCTCGAAAAACCCCGGGGAGCGTCGTCCGCCAGCGAGCCTGGCCAAGCTGGCCACGGCCATCGTGGCGTTGGAACAGGCGCCGCCGGATACGCGCATTCAGGTTCCGGAGAGCGCGACTGGGGAACCCTCGGTCGTGGCCGGTCTCCGGCCGGGCGACGTGTTGACCCTGGAGCACCTGCTGTACGCGCTGCTGTTGCCATCCGCCAACGACGCCGCCGCCACCATTGCCGACGGGATTGGCGGTGATGCCTACACGGTGGCGCAAATGAACGACCTGGCCCGGCGCCTGGACTTGAACAACACGCACTTTGCCAACCCCGGCGGCCAGGATGCGGAGGACCAATACACCACGGCCTTTGACCTGGCGGTGCTGGCCGCTGACGCCATGGACCGGTTTCCGTTGCTGGCACAGATTGTGGCCACCCAAATCCACGTGATTCCGGCCGGGCCGGCCAATCGTTCGTATAGCGTCCGCAATCTCAACGGATTGCTTTGGTCGTACGAGGGTGCCATTGGGGTCAAGACCGGCCACACGGAGGAGGCCGGCGGCAACCTGATCGCGGCGGCGAGGCGCGGGCCGCGGCGGTTGATGGTGGTGCTGTTGGGCAGCGAGGACCGTCTGGCCGACGCGGAGACGTTGCTGGATTTCGGCTACCGGGCGCTGGCGGCGCGAGGCTAGATGTTTCGGAATTGTGCGTGCGACGGTGGTTGGAATGGCACAATCGCGTATCGTTACGGTGACCGGTGCGCCGCTTCGGGAACCGGACCCGCGGGTGAATGGACACCCGACGGTCCCGTGCCTCGAATCGTCGTGGTCCGTCAGCCTGCACAGCGCAGGCGGGGTCCGCGGGTTGCCCGGCGGCTAATCGCTCACGAGAAAGAGGAGGGACATGCCCTTCAACGTTGGACCGTTCGAGTTGATCATCATTCTGCTTATCGTCATCGCCGTCTTCGGCGCTGGCCGGATCGCCGGCATCGGCCGGGCCCTCGGCACCAGCGTGCGCGAATTCCGCGAAGAAGCGCGCAATGAGGACGAAGAGGGCGAAGGCGAAGGTGACGGTGACGGCGAGGACGAGACCGCCGCTGCCGAAGGCGCCACGGCCTCCGCTGCCGACGCCGAAACGCCTCCAGCCAAGAAGAAGGAAGAAACCACCAACTAGGCGTTGGTTGCACGGCCCGCCCGGCTGGAAGGCCGGGCGGGCCGTTTGTGTTGCGCTGGCACTGGCGGTCGTGTTCGTGGTCGGCCCGCATCCGTCCGCCGCCGCGCCAACTTTGCCGGAGACCATCCGGGTTCAACTGACCGTGTCGCCCGGCGCGCTGCGGCTCGTCCCGCCGCCGACGGCGACGGTGCAGGTGGACGCGCAACCCCTGCCATCTGAAACCTCCGCCATGACTGCCGGCTGGGCCCTGCGCTACCTGCGGCTTCCGGACCTTGAAGAAACGCCGATATTGGACGCCCTGGCGGTCCGCACACCCCGTGGATCACGGCCGGACGGGCAGCTGTTGATCGGCCCGTATGGCTGGGATGGCCGCGAGCACCGCGACCGCCGGGTGCTGCGCTCGGAATTCAGCGTCGCTCCCGCCCTGGCCACACCGCGCGCGGGCGTGCACATCGGCCGCCGGCTCCTGGCGCCGCTGCCGCAGCAGATCGACATCCAGCCACGCGACCTTGCTGACATCACCACCATCAACGACCGTCCCTATCGCGGACGCGTTCTCGTGGACCTGAGCGGCGGAGACCCGCAGGTGGTGAATGAGCTGCGGCTGGCCGACTACCTGGCGTCAGTCGTGGGGTCCGAGATTCCGCCGAGCTGGGAAGTCGAAGCGCTCAAGGCCCAGGCCGTGGCCGCGCGCAATTACGCCCTGCGGCAACTGGATCCGTCGGCCGACTATGACATCTGCGATTCGCAGTTTTGCCAGGCCTACGGCGGCGTCGCGAGCGAGTACCCCTCGACGATTCAGGCCGTGCGAGAAACCTCGGGCGTGGTGGCGATGTACGAGGGCGATCTGATCGCCGCGTATTACGCCTCGAACATGGGCGATCACACCACCAGCGCGGTGGACGTGTGGGGGCGGGACGTGCCGTACCTGCGCGGGGTGCCGTCACCCAGCGACGTGGAAGCCCTGAGCGTCAGCTGGGGCGCCGCGGGTTACCGCTGGACGCGTGCCATCCCGCTGCATCGGTTGGCCGAGCTCAAGACCGCAAGCGGTGTTCTTGGGGAGCTCGGCGAGGTCCGCGTGGTCCGCAGCGCCCAGAGCGGGCAGCCCGCAGAAGTGGAACTGCTGGGCAGTCAAGGCGCGGTGACCCTGTCCGGGGACGCCATTCGAATCACGCTGGGACTGCCCAGCGCGTTCGCCGAGTTTCGGACCGTGCCCGCCGAGCGCCTGGTGCTGCTGAACCCAACCTCACGCCGGGTGGCGGCGCTGCAAGCCGACGGGTTTTCGATGGAACAGCGGCGCCGCAGCCTGGCATTCGACCAGGCGCCGGCCGACGTGCAGTTGGTGCGTGGAACGCTGGATGTCGTCGAGTTCCGTCTCCCGCCTCGCCTGGTCGTCAACGGACGAGGCTTTGGCCACGGCGTCGGCATGAGCCAGTGGGGCGCGCAGGGGCTGGCCAAGGATGGGTATTCGTTCGACCAGATTCTCACGCACTATTACCAGGGAGTCGTCGTGGAGCGCGTGGGCCAGCAATCCGGCTCAGCGTCCCCGGCAGCGGACGCGAGACGAAGCTCCAACCGGCAACCAGTGGCTGGGCCACAGGGCTAGCAGGGGGGCCTGGCGCCGCGGATGGCAGCCACTCCCCGGCTGGCCTCGCGACAGCCGGGTCAGTCCAAGAGCCTCAGGCCGACAGCGCCGCGGCGGCCTTGCGTGCGTTGTCCGAGGTGGGGTCGCGGCGCACGATGCGCTCGAGGTGGAGCCGTGCGGCCGGATCTCCCTGGGCGGCACGCTCCACGGCTTCCGCAAACCCGCGCTCGCCGTAGCTGAGGTCGCGAGGCACGGTCGCCTGGTCGCGGCCGGTCCAGTAGTACTTCAGCGCGTCGTCGGTCCAGTCGGCGTAGACGTCGTCCCAGTCGTAGGCGTTGTCCTGCGACAGATGCGGCGTGAGCATGTGCTCCGCGATCGGCTCGTGGATGGACTGGTAGCGATTGTCCAGCGAGATTCGCATGCGGTCGTCGGTGACGTTGGGCAAGGCCTTGTGGACCGTGAGGCTGTGGAACAAGAGGGCGTCGCCGATCTCGTAATTGGTCGAGCGCCAGATGCCTTGCTGCGCTTCCTCGTCCACGACGAGCGAGCCGGCGCCCAGGGAGAAGTGGTGGTCGACGACCTTTCCGACCTTGTGAGTGCCGGGCACGACAGCCAGGCCGCCAAGCTCTTCGGGGCAGTCGCCCACGGGCGCCCAGCAGGTGTAGGTGTCGAAGGTGCCCTGGAAATGCACGAAGTCCTGGTGGGCCGGGGTGGTGTGGTCGGTGTACTGGGGGAACCAGATGCGCGCGATCTTCATGGGGTGGGGCAGCACGGGCGCGTCGATGATCTTGCCCATGGCATCCATGATCACCGGCCAGTGCCCTGACCGGTGGAACTCCTGCAGCCTGTAGACCTGGTGATAGACGTCGGTGTAGGCCGTGTCGCCCTCGGTGCACTGAGCCTCGATGACGGCGATTCCGTCGAGTGGATCGGTGCCCGCCCGCAGCCAGCCATGCTCCTGCAGCCTCTCGGTCATCGCGCGCCGCAGCGACAGCATGTCGTCAGGGTTGAACAGTCCCTTGATGAAGACGTAGCCCTCGGTGTCCATCCGGGCGCGCAGTTCGGGCGGGTCGTCCAACGCGTCGTTTGAAACTCGGAGTTCCTGCCAGTCGTCCGCCATATCGAGGTCACCTTCGCGTGGGGGTCGGTCTCGTATGTTCAGTTACGAAGCATACTAGGATGCGCTCTACGCCCGCGGACCCGCGCAGCTTCAACGCGCCGAGCGCGGCGTCGCAGCCGGAAGCCCGCCTCCAAGAGGCGGGCATTCGCGCCTACGCCGCCAACCGCCCAACGCCTCCGAAGCTCAGGCAGCCGTCCTTGACGTTCACCGCAATTCGTTCGCCGTCGGTGATGTCGCCTTGCAGAAGGCGGTCAGACAGGGCGTCCAGGAGGGTGCGCTGAATTGCGCGGCGGAGGGGTCGGGCCCCGAATGCGGGGTCGTAGCCCTGCTCGGCCAGCAGGTCCAGCGCCGCCGGCGTCAGGTCGAGTTCGATTCCCCGGTCGGCCAGCCGCCGGTTGACCTCCGCCACACGCAGACCGACGATTTCCCGTAGCTGCTCGCGGGTGAGTGGCTGAAAGACCACGATGTCGTCCAGGCGGTTCAACAGCTCGGGCCGGAAGTGCCCGCGGGCGGCGGCCAGGGCCTGGGCGCCGGCGTCTTGGGGCCGGACGGCGAGGGCATCCATGATGGCCGCGCTGCCGATGTTGCTGGTCAGGATGACCACGACGTTGCGGAAGTCGACCAGGCGGCCGTGGCCGTCCGTCAGGCGGCCGTCGTCGAGGATTTGCAGCAAGGCGTTGAGGACATCCGGGTGCGCCTTTTCGACCTCGTCGAACAGCACGACGCTGTAGGGGTGGCGGCGCACGGCTTCGGTCAGCTGGCCCGCTTCGTCATGGCCCACGTAGCCGGGCGGCGCGCCGATCATGCGGCTGACGGTGTGACGCTCCATGTACTCGCTCATGTCCAGGCGGATCAGCGCCCGTTCGTCGTCGAACAGCTGCTCCGCGAGCGCACGGGCTAACTCGGTCTTGCCGACGCCGGTGGGTCCAAGGAATAGCAGGGAGCCCAATGGACGGTTCGGGTCTTGCAGGCCGGCGCGGGCGCGGCGTACCGCCGTAGAAACCGCGTGGACCGCATCGTCCTGGCCCACCACACGCGCGTGCAACCGCTCTTCCAGTTGGAGCAGCTTGCGCGCGTCGCCTTCCAGCAGCTTGTTGACCGGGATGCCGGTCCACAAGGCGACGACGTCGGCGATGTCTTCTTCGTCGACGTCCTGCCGGACGATCCGCTTGCCGCTCGCAATCATGGACTCGGCCTCAGACAGCGCCTGCCGGGCCTCGCGCAGTTCGCCGTAGCGAATTCTCGCCGCGGTCTCGAGATCCATCTCGCGGGTGGCCCGTTCGAGCTCGGTTTGCAGCTCGTCCAGGCGGCGCTTCAGATCGGCAATCCCGTCAGCGGCGGCCAGTTCACGGTCCCAGCGGGCCTGCAACGATCGCTGGTCTTCCCGCAGGGTCGCCAGCTCCGATTCCAGCGCGGCCAAGCGCTCGCGGGACGCGTCGTCCGATTCCTTGCGCAAGCCCTCGCGCTCGATTTCGAGTTGCACGACCTTGCGGTTGAGTTCATCGAGTTCGGCCGGCGCCGAGGTCAGTTCCATCCGCAGGCGGCTGGCGGCTTCGTCCACCGCGTCGATGGCCTTGTCGGGCAACTGCCGGTCGGCGATGTATCGATGGGCCAGGGTGGCGGCGGCGATCAACGCGCTGTCGCGAATCTGCACCTGGTGGTGGGTCTCGTAGCGGTCGCGCAGGCCACGCAGGATCGAGATGGTGTCCTCGACCGACGGCTCGGCCACCAGGACCGGCTGAAAGCGCCGTTCCAGGGCGGCGTCGGACTCCACGTGCCTGCGGTATTCGTTGAGCGTGGTTGCGCCGACCGCGTGCAATTCGCCGCGCGCCAGCATGGGCTTGAGCATGTTGGCGGCATCCATGGCGCCTTCGGCCGCGCCCGCGCCGACGACGGTGTGGAGTTCGTCGATGAAGGGCACGATCTCGCCTTCAGCGGCCGTGATTTCGTGGAGGACCGCCTTCAGACGCTCCTCAAACTCGCCCCGGTATTTGGCGCCAGCCACCATGGCTCCGAAGTCGAGCGCGAGGACTCGCTTGTCCTTCAGTCCCTCGGGGACATCGCCCCGCACGATTCGCTGGGCCAGGCCTTCCACGATGGCGGTTTTGCCGACGCCGGGCTCGCCCAGCAGCACCGGGTTGTTCTTGGTGCGGCGGCTGAGGATCTGGATGACGCGCCGAATCTCCTCGTCGCGCCCGATGACCGGGTCCAGCTTGCCGCGGTCGGCCAGGTCGGTGAGATCGACGGCGTACTTGCCCAGCGCGTCGAACGAGGCTTCCGGCGACTGTGAGGTTACGCGCTGCGCGCCGCGTACTTCGCGCAGCGCCGCGAGGAGAGACTCGCGAGTGATCCCGGCGTCCCGCAGGAGACGAGACGCTTGGTCTCCATGTTCAAGCAGGGCCAGCAGCAAGTGCTCGGTGGAGACGAATTCGTCCCCGAACGACTTGAGTTCGTCGTGGCTGCGGACCAGAACTTCCCGCGCGGCCGGCGCCAACTGTGGCGAGGCTGCGTCGCCGCTCACCCGCGGAATCCGCTGCAATGCGGCGTCGGTCATTGACCCCAGGTCCCGCGGGGACGCTCCCGAACGCTCAAGCGCCGTTACGGCAATGCCTTCGGCATCGGCCAGCAAGGCGGCCAGCAGGTGCTCGGGGCGGATTTGGGCATGCCCGTGCTCGGCCGACAGGTTTGCGGCCTGGCTGATGGCCTGCTGGGATCGCTCGGTGAATCGGTTTATGTCAAACGCCATATCCGCGAACCTCCTCGTCCGCCGATGCAACGGGAATCAGCACCCTGGGATTGCCGTCGTGACTCGTAAGCGCGCGGCTGCTCGATTGCACGTCGCGCCATCAAGTCGTCCGACCGAACCCTTTCGTGCAGTGCCTTTATATCATCTTAGTGTCTCTCTATCAAGTTATTTCTCAATTGGAGCGCAAGTTTGGCCGGCATGACCGCGAACGGCCCGGCGTTCGAGCGACCGAGTCGGTAGGCAGCCCGCGGCTTGTGCAGGAATCTCACTCGGAAGGGCCTGGGCGCTTCCCCGACTACGCCGGCCGCGCCGGTGACGGCTCCGCCGCCGGTTATGCTCGCGGGCGCAACGTGAAGCGTTGGGGTCAGCCCAGCGGAGGCGGCGATGACGACTGAGCAGTGGGTTCCCAGCGCGGCGGCTCGACGGCTGTTTGAGTCGGCCGTGGTGATTGACGGCCTGGATACCAGCAACTGGGGCGCCGAACAGATATTTCGCGAACTGCGCGATGGCGGGGTCACGGCCTGCAACGCCACCTCGGCGATCTGGCACAACTTTCAGCAGACCCTGGACAACATCACGACGTGGCTGCACTGGTTCGAGGAATTCGGCGAGTACATCAGGCCGATTCACTCGGTGGCCGACATTCACGCCGCGAAGGCGGAAGGACGTACCGGGATCATCCTGGGCTGGCAGAACGCGACGCCGGTGGAGAACGACGTTCGGCGGTTCCGGCTCTTTCACGCCCTGGGCGTGCGGATCGTCCAGCTGACGTACAACGAGCGAAACCTGTTCGGGAATGGCTGCTGGGAGCGCACGGACGAAGGCGTGAGCGTGATCGGCCTGGCGGCGATCCGCGAGATGAACAAGCTGGGCATCCTGATCGACCTCTCGCACGTGGGCGACCGCACGGTGCTGGACACCATCGAGCACTCGGAGCAGCCGGTGGTGTTTACGCACGCCAACGCGCGTTCGCAGACGGATTACCCGCGGAACAAGACCGACGAGGCGATTCGCGCGCTGACCGCCAAGGGCGGGATTGTGGGCGCCAACGCATTTCCCAACCACCACCGCCACGCCTACGAGTCCACGCTGGACGACTACCTGGACGCCGTCGACTACCTGGTGGACATGGTGGGGCCGGACCAGGTAGCCGTTGGCACCGACTTCTGCATGGGGCAGAGCCGCGAGTGGTTTGCCTGGATCGGGTCATCGCACGGCCACGAGCCGTACCTGAAATCCGGCGACGTGCCGCAGCCCTACCGCCACCTGCATGGCTTTGCCGGTCCGCTGGAGTTCGTGAACGTGGCCGAGGGCCTGCTGCGGCGCGGGTACGGCGAAGACGACGCTCGCAAGATCCTGGGCGGCAACTGGCTGCGGCTGTTCGGCGAAGTGTGGCGCGACTGATCGCCAGCGTTTAGCCGGCCTCCTACCAATGCTGGCTCACCGCCGACGGATCACGGTCGAGGCGGAACCGGCTCAGGTCCCAGCCGGTTGCGCCGCGCGTTGCCAGGTCGGCCATGATCTGGCCGATCAGGATGCCGAACTTGAAACCGTGCCCTGAGAATCCGGCCGCCACCAGCGCGTTGTCGAGGTTCGGCACGCGGTCGATGATGAAGTCCGAGTCCGGGGTCATCGAATAGGTGCAGGTTTTGCTATAGATCACTTCGGCGTCGCGCAGGCCGGGCATGTGACGGCCCAGGAAGTCTCGTAGTTTGGCGAGGGCGACGGGATCCTCGTGCTCGCGGTCGCGGTCCGGGTCGAACGGCTCGCCGATCATGTCATCGGCGACCTTGACACAGCCGCGCCAGTGCACGGGAAAGCCGTAGAACTGGGTATCCATGACGGAGAACGGCGTGAGGCGCGGGGACTCGTAGGCAGCGGGATCCTCCGGCCTCAGGTAGTGCAGGCGAGCGGCGGTCGGTTGCACGCGGACCGGGAGTTCCGGCAGCAGGCGAGCGGTCCACGGTCCGGCCGTGACGACGACGACTTCGCCTTCGAACGTACGTCCGTCGCTTGTCTCCACGGACGTGACGCGGCCGCCGGATTCATTCAGCGCGACCACTTCAGCGCCCGTGCATACGTCCGCGCCCTGCTCGGCGGCGGCCTCGGCCAGCGCGCGCGTCGCCGGTCCCGCGGCTATGTATCCGCCAACCCCCTCCATGATGTAGCCGGAGTCCACGTTGGCGAACTGCGGAAACTCCCGCCGAACGTCCTGGGCGTCCAGCCAGCGCGGCTCGTAGCCCAGGTCGCAGAGACCCTGGTAGCCGTCGCGCAGAGGTTCGAAGTCCGGCCGGGTCTGCAGGGTGAGCGTCCCGGTCTCCCGGTAGTAGTTCGTGCCCGACCGGCGGTCGAACTCCTTCCAGAGTTCCACCGCCCCGGCGACCATTCGGGTGTAGGCCGCCTGGCCGCGGTACTGGTACCTGATCGTGCGGGACTCGTCGGCGGACGACGCGCGCACGTGCGCGGGGTGGAACTGTTCGAGCAGGGCCACGCGTTTGCCGGCCCGGCTGAGCCAGTAGGCGGTGGCGCTGCCCATGACGCCCGCGCCGACGACGACTACGTCATACATGCCTGCAACCCGCTCCCAGGTATTCCGGAGACTCCCATGCTAAGCGTCTTTCACTTCGGATAACCACCGCGTCAGGGCAGCCTTTCGAACTCGGCCATGAGGTCGGGTTCATAGCGCAGGGCACGGAATGCTCCGGGGCACTCGCGCTGCATGGCCTCGCTCAGCTCCGATTTGCGCATGCCCTCGTCGCGAGCGAATTGCAATGCCCCGAGAAAAAAGGCCGGTTCGCTGACGAGCAGGGTGTTCTCAAGGGCATCACACACACGCAACGCCGCGTGCCAGCGACGCGCCTCGAGCGCGTCAACCGGCGTCGGTTCCGGAGTGACCTCCGGTCGCGGCTCGGCTGTGGGTGTCGGTTGGGGCTGGGGTGTCGGTGTTGGCTGAACGTCGGTCTCGCTAGCACCACACGCGCTTAGCAACAGCGCCAGGAATACGGTCAGCGTGGCAAGGAGCCGCAGATCAGCAACGCTACGAGCGCGGCCCGACACGATTCTCGGGCCGGCTGAAGTTTCCGGGATACGTCCCTCTCGCTGGCTCAGGCGTCCGTGATGGGTAGCTGCACGCGAACATTGCCGCCGGCCTGCGATTGGAGCGCCGCCAGGAGGACCTCCAGGGCCTGTCGCGCCTGCCGGCCGTCGCAACTGGGTTCGCCGCCCTCGCGGATCAGGCCAACGAGTTCCGTTACCAGCCCGGCAATGTGCCCCTGCGAGTAGTGGGTGGGCGTCAACTCGCGGCCACGCAGACCTTCCTCGGGATCGTCGTAGAGCACGGCGTAGTCGTTCGTGAGGTGGATGCGGCCCTCGGTGCCCCAGATGTCGAAGGGGCCGATATAGCGACCCGGCATGGTTTTGCAGGCGTTCCAGAAGGCGCGCACGTCGTTGTCGTACTCGATCATGATGCTGAGGGCGGGATCGGTGTCGGGGTCGTGGCCGCCATCGCTGGCGTAGCGAGGGCCGTAGTCCTCAAAGCCCTTCTCGGCCACGGCGTAGACGGCCGTCGGGTTGCCGGTCGAGAACCAATTGATCGTGTCGCACACGTGCGTCCCATTCCGGAACAGCATGGCTCGCGGTCCGCCCTGGTTGCACATGATCCGAACCACGTCGCCAATGGCGCCGTCGTCGATCAGCTTGCCGACATCGGCCCAGGGAAACCACCAGCGGTAGACGTGGTCGATGAGCATGGGAATGCCGGCCTTGTCCACGGCTTCGATCATGCGGTCGGCGTCGGCCAGGGTGGTAGCGATGGGCTTTTCGCAGACGATGCCCTTGACGCCGGCCTCGGCCGCGTCGATCACGATCTGGGTGTGGACGTGGTCGCTGGTTACCACGCTGATCAGGTCCAGATTCTCGCGATCGATCATTTCGCGATAGTCGATGTACGAATTGACTTCCGAGACGTGGGAGCGCCAGTTGGCGTCGAAATCGTCGATCGCCTCCTGTCGCAAGTCGCAGACCGCCACAAGTTCGGTGTCCTCAACGAAGTGATAGGCCGAGGCGTGCGAGTGCGGCATGGTGATGCCCCAGCCACGCTTCGCGGCCGGAATCGGCGGGCGGGCGCCAATCCCCGTCAGCCCCACGACGCCGGCTCTCAGTTGGCTACCCATCGGATCCTCCCTGTGCGCTGGTCCCTACCTCACAACTCAACCGCGATCCGCTCGGTGCTCGATCGGATGATGGCGTCCAGGACGCCAATCGTGTCCAGGTTATTGCGTCCGGAGCACGGGTTGTCGCGGCCCTCCATGACGTGCGTCCAGAAGCCGTTCCAGATGTCCTGTTCGATGTCGGCCCAACGGCCGCCGCGCTCGGCCCTTCCGATGGGAAAGACCTCGGAGCGCGGATAGCGCTCCAGGGGCTGTCGGGGCGTGACCTTGAGAGTGAAGTCCGTTGAGTTCATCGTGAAGCCATGCAGCGTCACCGCGGCCTCCGAGAACTCCAGGCGCAGGTACATCTCGTAGGCCTGGGCATCCGAGGTGGCGGTGTAGCTCACGATCACCGGACCATCGAAGGTGATGATGGCGCAGACGTGCGGCTCAGCCGTCCAGTTGCTGTTGGCCGGCGTTGCGTTGACGCCCCACACGCAACGCGGCGGCCGCCGCACCAGCGAAAGCAACGAGTCGACCTGGTGCGAGCCCTGGTGCCAGATGTGCATCGGCGGGTCGCCGTTCTCGAACGGACGCCCGCGGGCGTTGTGGTGCACCATCGTGATGGCGCCCAGTTCGCCGTAGCGCTGGTCGCCGATCATCTCGCGCAGCAGCGGATAGGGGTGAAAGAGCCTGTCGTTCTGGGTCACGACCACTCGCACGTCGTTGGCCTCGGCTGCGGCTACGACACGCTCGGCTTCCTCCAGGCTGCACGTGAAGGGTTTCTCGACGATGACGTGCTTGCCGGCGGCGATGGCCTCTTCCATGTAGGTCGTGTGGAGATGGCCCGGGGTGAAGACGCCGACGGCGTCACAGGGCGTGGCCGCCATGGCCTCGTCCAGGGTGGTGAAGCACTCGGATCGGGACAGGCCGGTGATCCGAAGCGCTCCGTTGAATGCCTCGGGGACGATGTCGACCAACCCAACGGCTGTGAACCGCTCAGGCAGCGCCATCTGGGCGTTGAGGTGTTGCCGCGCCCGGATGCCGATGCCAACCGAGATGACTCGCAGCGGCGGTGGGCTCATGGTGACTACCCCGGCTCAACGCCGTCGGCTAAGGACTGGGATCATGGTCACGAGGATTCCCCGCCCAGGCCTAAACCTCAGGGATGGAGACCGACAGCATCTGGCCTGAATCGGACGAGGCATAGGCGGCGGTGGTGACTTCGTTAACCCACATGCCGGCTTCCGGTTCGATCGGCGGCGGGCCTTGGCCCAGGCAGGCGCGGAAGAAGTCGCCAGTGAGAACGCGGTAGGGGTTGTTGAGGGCGCCGGCCTTGTCGAACGTCCAGGACTTCAATGGCGCGCTGGCCTGGGCGCCGCTGTAGGAGGCCCACTGCATCGGCTCCTGGTTGGATTCGCCGTTCGGGTTGAACTTCAGCCAACCGTCGCGACCCCACAAGATGAGGCCGTTGTGCCTCGACGAACCGTACTCGGCGCTGCTGGTGTAGTAGCCGGAGTTGAGGTTGCCGACCATGCCATTCTCGAATTCCAGGTTGACCACAGCGGCGTCCTCAACGGTAATCGCCTCGCCGCCGACGTTGCGGCAGAAGGCGCTGACCGACTTGAAATCGGATCCGGCGATGTGCCGCAACAGGTCCAGGTAATGGCAGCCCAGGATGGTCAAGTGACCGCCGCCGCCCAACTCTTTCGAGAAGAACCAGCCGCCGGCCGCGACGTCATATTGGGGGCGGGCCGCGGGATTCTGAATCGTGCGCTCCTGGTCGGCCACGAACCAGGCCTGGAATGACAGGAGGTCGCCGAGGAAGCCCTCAGCGACCAACCGCCGCGCTTCCTGGACGATGGGATAGGCGCGGGAGATGTAGGCGATCCCGAGGTGGAGATCTCGGCGCTTCGCAAGTCGGTAGATCGCGCGGTAGTCATCGATGTCCACGTACCCCGGTTTCTCGTGAAATACGTGGGCGCCGGCTTCCAACGCCTGGGTGATGACCGGCGGCATGCGCCACGGCTCCATCGTGATGAGCGCGACTTGCGGGTCGAAGTCCCGGTACAGCTGGTCCAGGTCGGTGAATGTCGCCGACACCTTGCCGGCGCCGCCCTCGCGGACCTCGTCGAACGTTCCGCCGGTCACGTCGCCGACAGCCACCTCGCCGACTTCGTCGTTGTGGAGCGCGTCGATCAGGGCCCCCAGGTGCCAGGCGGTCGGTTCGGTTATCACCGCAACCCGCAGTTTGTCGCTCATGAAGCGGCTGCCTATGTCGGTGCGGCTCGATTGCCGCGCGGATGCGGGGATTCTGCCTTGCGCGGCTCCCAAAGGCTAGTTTGACGCGAGGCGGCCCGCATTTTCGAATCCTCGAAGATGCCGCTGGTCGGTTTCCGTTCGAATCGCGGTCGGCGCTATACTTCCAGAAGCTGTGAATTCGCGACATGAGCAGCGTGGGTTCAGGCGCATGCATGCACGATTAATCGGCGCGCGACGCGCGATGCCGCCGACCCGGGTCTTCGGGCTGGCGCCGGGAGGTAGCGTCGCCCTGTTATGTCCTCGGACCGGCAGTGACCCGGCCGTGAAAGGACCGAGACGATGACCACCCAACGATTCCCGCGACGACGACTGCTGGCCGGCATGGGCGGCCTTGGCGTGGCCGTGCTGGCGGCCGCCTGCGGCGAGGGCGGGCCGGAAAGCGCGCCCAGGGGCGGCACGGGCGCAGAAGCCGCGCCGCAAGGTGACGCCGGCGAGATCCTGGTCTTCAGCAACAGTTCCCCGCATGTCACCGCCATCGACATCCTCACCGAGGAAGTCAGTCGCACCGGCGACGTCGACGGCCTCGCCCGTTGGGCCTGGAATGACGACAACAACTTCTTCGACGGTCGCCACCTTTGGCTCGGCACTCTGAACGCCGGCACCGCCGAACTCATCACGCTTGACGTCGACACCTTCACCGTCAGTAACCGGGTGCCGCTGGGCAGCGAGGCGGAGGGCGTCTTCCTCGGCAAGGCTCGCCAGGACGGCACGCTGCTCGTCAGCAAGATGGCCGCCGGCGAGGTCCTCACGGTCAACACCGCCACCCATGAGGTCACCAACACCTTCAGCGACATTCCGCTGCACGGCGGCGTGCTGGCCGACGCCGACCTGAGCATCGACGCCGACGGGGTGGAACGCTTCGTCTATCCCACCGGTGAAGGCGACCGGGTCGTCGCTCTCGATCCGAGCAGCGGGTCCGTTCTCGCCACGGCGGAGTCCAAGAAAGGCGGGAATCCCACCCACCTCACCACTTCGCCCGACGGCTCCATCTGGGTCCAGGAGGCCGGCAAGCACACGGTCGCCGTCTACGAGCCCTCGGCACTCGAGCTCGTCAAGCGCTTCCAGACCGGCACCCAACCCATCCTTGGCACGTTCACCTACGACGGCAGCTACGCCTACACCGGCCACGCCGACGACAATTTCGTGCAGGTCGTCGACACGTCCGCGCTGCGGGCCCTGGCCCACATCCGGGTCGGCATGACGCCGCAGATGGTGGCCGTGCGGCCCGACTTCAGCCGCATCTACGCCATGCTGACCGACGATCAGGCTGTCGCCGTGGTCTATCAGCAGGACTGGGAAGCCAACAGTTCGACGATCACCTCGACGAAGGAGAACTCGGTGGCGCTGGAGTCGCCACCCGTGGGCATGTTCCTACGCATGACCTCTGTGGGCGGCCGCCTGCGCGACTCCGCTGAGCGGGCTGAAGCCTGCAAGATTTCGTACGCCTGTGGCACGCAGAACCTGGGCACCAAGCGCTAGACCAATGTCGGCCGGGCTGCGCCGCCGGCAGATACGCAGCGACCCGGCCGCGAAAGGACCGAGGCAATGACCACCTCACAGTTCCCGCGACGACGACTGCTGGCCGGCATGGGCGGCCTTGGGATGGCCGTGCTGGCCGCCGCCTGCGGCGAGGGCGGCCCGGAGAGTGCGCCCGGCGGCGCGGCGGGCGGGGGCGCCGAGGCGCCGGTCGGCGACGCCGGTGAGATCCTGGTCTTCAGCAACAGTTCGCCGCACGTCACCGCCATCGACATCCTCACCGAGGAAGTCACCCGCACCGGGGATGTCGATGGGCTCGGCACCTGGGCCTGGAATGACGACAACAACTTCTTTGACGGTCGCCACCTGTGGCTCGGCACCCTCAACGCCGGGACCGCCGAACTCATCACGCTCGATGTCGACGCCCTGACGGTCAGCAACCGGGTGCCGCTGGGCATCGAGGCCGAGGGCGTCTTCCTCGGCAAGGCCCGCCAGGACGGTTCGCTGCTGGTGAGCAAGATGGCGGCCGGCGAGGTTCTCACGGTCAACACCGCCACCCATGAGGTCACCAACACCTTCAGCGACGTGCCGCTGCACGGCGGCGTGCTGGCCGACGCCGACCTCAGTACCGACGCCGACGGTGTCGAACGCTTCGTCTATCCGACCGGCGAAGGCGACCGGGTCGTCGCCCTCGACCCGAGCAGCGGCGCCGTGCTCGCGACCGCCGAGTCCAAGTCGGGCGGCACCCCCACCCGACTCACGGCCTCCCCCGACGGCTCCATCTGGGTCCAGGAGGCCGGCAAGCACACCGTGGCGGTCTACGAGCCCTCGGCGCTCGAGCTCGTCAAGCGCTTCCAGACCGGCACCGAGCCCATCCTGGGCACCTTTACCTACGATGGCAGCTATGCCTACACCGGCCACGCCGACGACAACTTCGTCCAGGTCGTGGACACCGCCGACCTCCGCGCCCTGGCCCATATCCGCGTCGGCCTCAGCCCGCAGATGGTGGCCGTGCGCCCCGACTTCACGCGCATTTACGCGATGCTGACCGACGACCAGGCCGTCGCCGTGGTCTATCAGCAGGACTGGGAAGCCAACAGCCTGACGATCACCTCCGCCAAGGAGAACTCAATCGCGCTGGAGTCGCCGCCCGTCGGCATGTTCCTGCGTATGACCTCTGTCGGCGGCCGGCTGCGCGACGAGCAGGAACGGCCTGAAGCCTGCAGGCATACGTCGGCGTATTGCGCCACGCAGAACCTGGGTACCAAGCGCTAGACCCAACCCAGCCGGGCTGCACCGCCGGCAGACGAGCAGCGACCCGGCCGTGAAAGGACCGAGGCGATGACCACCCCACAGTTCCCGCGACGACGACTGCTGGGCGGCATGGGCGGCCTAGGGGTAG
Source organism: Chloroflexota bacterium (assembly GCA_022820025.1). Classification (GTDB taxonomy): domain Bacteria; phylum Chloroflexota; class UBA11872; order UBA11872; family UBA11872; genus UBA11872. The sequence goes on along the minus strand of JAJEGF010000079.1, from coordinate 248 downwards.
CCATGCTGGCCGCCGCTTGCGGCGAGGGCGGCCCGGAGAGTGCGCCCGGCGGCGGGGCGGGCGGAGTTGCCGAGGCGCCGCAAGGTGACGCCGGCGAGATCCTGGTCTTCAGCAACAGTTCGCCGCACGTCACCGCCATCGACATCCTGACCGAGGAAGTCAGTCGCACCGGCGACGTCGACGGCCTCGCCCGTTGGGCCTGGAATGACGACAACAACTTCTTCGACGGTCGCCACCTTTGGCTCGGC
>JAJEGF010000075.1 GCA_022820025.1 Chloroflexota bacterium | reverse complement strand
GGGCGCGGAGGAGATCGAGATTGGAGACGCCGCGCGGACGATTCGGGTGCGGCGGTCGAGTGGTTCGGGAGTCCTGGCCGCTGAAACTGCAGCCGTTGACGACACGGAATCAGCGGACGAGGGACTGGTGGACGTTAGGTCGGAGCAAGTTGGCGTGTTCATGGCACTGACGGAGCCCGGTGCGCCTCCGCTGGTGCGGGTTGGCGATGCGGTGGTTGAGGGCCAGATCATCGGCTACGTGGACGTGTTGGGCGTGGCGCACGATGTCAGCGCATCCGAGGACGGCGTAGTCGAGCGATTGCTGGTTCACGACGGTGAGATCGTGGAATACGGACAGTTGCTGGCGGAGTTGCGCCGGAGCGCCGACGCGAGCTAGCGAACCAACGTCAGCCGGCTTCGAAATCGCTCCCAGGCCCGCGGCACATCGCGCCGATCCCACGAAACAAGGGCTGACGAGGCGGCGAAGGTCGACGAATAGGTTCCGATCATGAAGCCGGCAGCCAGGGCGACGACGAAGAGGCGGATGGTGGGACCGCCCAGCACGATGAGAGCGAGCAACACCAGCAGCGCCGTGAGCGAGGTGTTGAGGGAGCGGCTGAGGCTCTGGTTGGCGCTGAAGTTGACCGTTTGCTCGAAGTCCGGGCGCTGGGCGTCGGGCAGCCGGAGATGGCGCTGCCGGTTCTCGCGAATACGGTCGAACACGACGATGGTGTCGTTTACCGAGAAGCCGATGACCGTGAGGATGGCGGTAACGAAAAGCGCGTCCACTTGAACGTCGATTACGTGCCCCAGCAGGGCAAAGACGCCCAGCAGGAACAGCGCGTCGTGAAGGAGCGCACCGATGGCGGCGAGGCCGAGCACGACGGGTCGTTCCATGCGGCGGAAAGCCCACATGACGTAGAGCAGGATGAGAGCCGAGGCCACGGCCACGCCGATAGCCGCCGCGCGGGTGAGTTCGGCGCCAACCACCGGACCGATGGTGGAGAAGCTGAGTTCCTGGCCAGGACCTACGTGATCGAAGATTGCGGACACCAAAGCGTCCTTGGCTTCAACGTCGAGGGGTGGCGTTCGCACGAGGGCGCCGCGATCTTCAGTCAGCTGGACGGTCGCGCCGGGATAGCCGCGCTCCACGGCGGCTGCCTGGACTGCCTGTTGGGTCACGGTCTCGTCGAATCGAAGTTGAATCAACGAGCCTCCGGTGAAGTCGATGCCCGGTTTCAGTCCACCGGTGAGCAAGGCGACGACGCCTGGCAAGAGCAACGCCAGCGACAACAGATACCACCAGCCGCGGCGGGAGGTGATGGCAAACATCAGGCTTCGGAACCTGCGGGAGCGCCGGCGCCGAAGAGGCGCGGCCGGGTGAGGGCCGGCCAGGTGATGGCGAGGCGCAGCAGATTTCGGCTGACGGTGATGGCGCTGAACATGCTGACGGCGACGCCGATGGCGAGGGTGACGGCAAAGCCGCGCACGCCGCCGCTGCCAAAGCCGAAGAGCACGGCGCAGATGATGAGGGTGGAGATGTTGGAGTCGCGAATCGACGGCCAGGCGCGGTTGAAGCCCGATTCGACGGCGCCGCGGATAGCGCGGCCGCTGCGTAATTCTTCGCGCGTTCGCTCAAATATCAGGATGTTGGCGTCGACGGCCACGCCGACAGACAGGATGAACCCGGCCAGGCCCGACAAGGTGAGCGTTACGGGAATGAGCTTGAAGACGGCGAAGACGACTGAGGCGTAGACCACCAGCGCCAGTGCCGCCACGAGGCCCGGCACGCGGTAAAAGGCGACCATGAAGATCAGCACAAGCAGCGCACCGACAACGCCGGCTCGCAGGCTCAACTCCAGGGACTCCCGGCCCAGGGTCGGGCGGACACTGAGCGTCTCCACCACTTCCAACGGGACCGGCAGGGCGCCGTAGCGAAGCTGGATGGCGACGTTGCGGGCCTCGTCGGCCGTAAACGAGCCGCGGATGACGCCGCTCTCGCGGATGGCCGCCTCGATGCGCGCTGAACTGATGACCACTTCGTCAACCGTGATGGTGAGAACTTCGTTGAGATGGCTGGCGGTGTAGGTCTGGAAGCGGTTGGCGGCATCGGGCTGCAAGTCGAACTCGATCATGGGCGCGCCCAGGGAATCAAAGCCGACGCGGGCGTCGCGCAGGTCGCGGCCGCGGAGCACGGTCTGGGATGGGTCGGCGGGGAGGATGGTTCCCTCGTCGATGAAGTCGAAGCCGGTATTGATGACGAGCAGTTGGCCGGTCTGGCGGAAGACGCGGATGGCTTCTTCGGGGTCGTCGACGCCGGGGAGTTCGACAATCAGACGGTTATCGCCTTCGATCTGGATGAGCGGCTCGGCCACGCCGAGGGCGTTGACGCGGTTCTCGATGATGCGCTTGACGGCGTCCATGTCGCCGTCCTGCAACTGCTGGCCGGGCGGCGGACTGGCCTGGAAGCGCACGTGCAGGCCGCCCTGCAAGTCCAGGCCCTGTCGGAAGCGCAGGTCCGACAGGTCGCGCCCCGCCACTTCAAAAGGCAGGCCAGGCGTCCCGGGCAGCGACACATACAGGGCCAAGCCGAATACGACGGCGATGGCGGCAAGCGTGGCCCACTGACGTCTGCGCACGGACTTAGCAATCTCCCGGAAAACCAGCGCTGATCATACGCCGCGGCGTCTGCGAGGCCGGCCCGGCCTGATCGGCACAGGACGTTGCGAGCCGAGCGACGGGGGTGAAGGGGGGAACTGTCTCTCGCCAGCCCGGTCCCTCTTGGGACCGGGCTGGCGAGAGACAGTTTGGCGCGGAATTTCTTTGCGCTGGCCGACGGCGGTGCGGGCCATGCACAGGAGCGAGGCGCGGCTGGGTAGCGGGGAGGATACGGGTCGCGGGTTGATGGTTGCTGGCGTGCAAATGCGGGGACGTCAAGCAATAGTCCGCGGCGGGCGGCGCATACAAGGATCCGGGACTCGGGAAACAAGGGGGTGGCCGGGCGCTGGGGCCGGTGATGAAAGACATGACAGGTTGCGCCTAGTGTCGGTGTGCGCTATTGTACACCTTCTGCGCACGTATGGCAAGGCTGTGCGCGGACTGGCGTACGGTTCCTCGGGCGTCGGGGCGGGGCATTGCGCGGATCGCGACCAAGGTAGACACCTGTTCAGCGGAATCGGGCGAAGTGTTCAGTTTTCTGGCGAACGTGTTCAGTTTTGCGCCCAATGTGTTCAGTTTTCGGGTGAATGTGTCCAGTTTTGCGCCGGATGTGTCCAGTTTTCGGGGGCATGTGTCCACCCCGTCGCCCCGCAGCGGGTATAGGGCGGGGGTGCTTCGGGGGGCGCGGTGGTATCAGTTGGCATGTGGGCGGGCGGTGACGTAGTGGGCGCTGCCGAGGTTGCGGACGAGGCCCTTGACTTCCATGACGGCGAGCAGAGCCGAGACGCGGAAGGCGGGCAGCGCGGTCAGGCGCACCAGTTCGTCGATGTGCATGGGGTCGGTGGTGAGGTGGTGGAGGACGGTGCGCTCCTCGGCGGTGGGTTTGACCAGTTGGGGCATTTCCAACTGCTCGGGGCTGACGGCGATTTGCAGGGCTTCGAGGACGTCCTCGGCCGAGGAGACGGCGCGGGCCTCGCCACGGTTGATGAGTCGGTTGGTTCCGCGGCTGGCGGCGGCGAAGACGCTGCCCGGGACGGCGAGGATCTCGCGGTTCTGCTCGATGGCGTAGCGGGCGGTGTGGAGGGCGCCGCTTTCGAGCGGGGCCTCGACGACGATGGTGGCGAGGGAGAGGCCGCTGATGATGCGGTTGCGCTGGGGGAAGTTCTCGGGAAGCCCCCGCACACCCACGGGATACTCGGTGACGATGGCGCCGCGCTCGAGAATGCGGGGGACGAGGCGGTGGTTGGCGCGGGGGTAGATCTCGTGCAGGCCGGTGCCCCAGACGGCGACGGTTGCGCCCCCGGCGTCGAGCACGGCGCGGTGGGCTTCGCCGTCGACGCCAGCGGCCATGCCGCTGACGACGCAGATACCCGCTCGGGCCAGGGTTCCGGCCAGTTGGGCGGTGACCTGTTTGCCGTAGGCGGTCATGCGGCGGGTGCCGACGATGGCGACGGTGCGCTTGTAGTCGGCGCAGGCGAGGTCGCCCTTGACATAAATCAGCGGCGGTGGGTCCGGGATCTCGCGCAGTTGGGCCGGATAGGCCGGGTCGTGCCAGGCGATGGCGCGGCCGTCGTGCTTGGCGAGCTCTTCCAAGGCGTGGTCGGCTGATTTTTCGCGACGGGCGGTCTCAACGCCCCTGGCGACGGCGGGCGAAGCGCCGGCGGCTTGGAGCCGGGCGGCGCTGGCAGTCCACGCCTGGCTGAGGTCGCCGAAGGCGCGGATGAGGTTCCACAACGTGGCCGACCCAAGCCCGGGAACCGAACTCAGCGCCACCCACGCGGCCAGGTCTTCCGGCGTGCGCCCCGAGGGCGCGGGTAAGCGGTCGGCCGCGAAGAGGGATTCGCGGCTGGCCATGGTGAAGTTTAGCGTCGGAGAAGAGGCCGGTTAGGAACCGGTCCGTACGCAGGAGGGGGCGGGGGCGGAAGAGGTTGGTGAGGGACTCGGCCGCTATGCGGCACGGGGAGCCCCATTGGGTAGGAACGGGCGGCAGGTTGGCTGATGGTTATGGACGGCTGCCTGTGCGACACGGAAGATGGGATGGGAGACTTAGCTGAGGTACGGAGGCGACGGTATGACCGACTGGGAGAGGTACCCGGCGGTGGAATGTCGTCCCGGAAAGCTCAGCGGGGCGTGGACGTTCGCCGGAACGCGGGTGCAGGTGTCCGCCCTCTTCGAGAACCTGGAGAGCGGCGCTACGGTTGGCCAGTTTCTGGATTGGTTCCCGGGCGTTGAAGCCTGGCAGGTTCGAGCGGTGCTGGAACACGAAGCGGAGGCTCTGCGAGTTCCCGCGCAACCGTGAGGATTCTGTTCGATCAGGGCACACCGGCGCCGCTGCGTCGTCACCTGGACAGTCATGTCGTGGACACGGCAGCCGAGCGCAGCTGGTCGGATTTGGATAACGGAGACCTGATCGACAGCGCCGAGCAGGCGGGCTACGAGGTTCTGATCACTACCGATCAGAGTTTGCGATTTCAGCAGAACCTGGCCGGTCGAAGGCTGGCCGTGGCGGTTCTGCTTTCTACCGCGTGGCCCAAGGTACAGCTGCGCGTGGCGGACATCGGTACGGCGCTTGACCAGATAGGCGTCGGGGAACTGAGAGAAGTCCCGATCTGAGGTAGCGGCGACGATGAGGGGCGGTGGGTGGGACGGTCGGCGTCGTTTGCTACTAGCGAGGATTCCTCGGTAGTTGGATCTCGCGGCCTCAGCCTGGTGAGACATCGCTCGTTCGAGTTGCTGTCGTGCACCAAGCGCTCGCGCGGGGTGCGGATTGCCTATAGGCCAGACCAAGCCTGGGCAGCTACGTGACTCAAGAGCCGGCAGAGGCTCTCGCGTACAGACTGAGATGGACGACGTCGCGGGAGATAGCTCAACCGCTCTCAGCTTGAACTCGTGAAGATTCCGCACAAGTTGCCCGAGTCCAAAGGCGCCAGGGCACGCGGCGTCGGTCTTTGTTTCCGAGGCCTATCGCGACGACCGGTTCGAGTTGTTGTGGCCGAGGTGTCGTTTGACACGCTGGGCCCGCGGTTCGAACTGTTTAGGAATCCTGAGGAGTTGATGTCTCGTCCGGGTCTTGTGTCTGAATCATGTTTAGCAGGCAAGGGGTCGATCGGGACAGTACGTGCAAGCGCGCCATGTGTGACTAGGACGGACGGGCGCTCATCGCCTTAGCCGAAGTCAGGTCGGGCGGGGATCTGACGCAATTGATTGCTGATTGTCGGGGGCGGACGGCCAGCGTGACGGGTTGTAGGGGGTGTATTCGCGAATCTTCAGCAAGGATTAGTGGCTGCGCACGATGTGTTTGTAGTAGTTCCGCTGCTATAGGCGGTTGGGAAAGAACTGCTAGGTCGGGGGTCTCTATTCCTCGGATGTAGTTGACTGTTGTCAGGGATTGTAGGCGCCGATTACATCGCCCAGGCGAGTCCGTGTTTGTGTCGGGGTGTGGGCGGCATCCTGCCCACGGGCACCCACAAGGGGCGCCCTGACGGGGTTAGAGCCAGACGAGGCGGGGGCTATTGGGGGGTGTCGAGTTGGGTGCGGATGAGGTCGCTTACGGCGCCCGGGTTGGCTTTGCCGCGGGTAATGCGCATGACCTGGCCCAGGAGGTACTGGAGGGCGGCCATTTCGGTGAGGTGGCGGCGTGCTGGGAGTCCGCCTGGGCGAAGGGCGTCATGGGTTGTCCCAGGGGTTGACGAGGTGGATGTCCATTCCCTGGAAGTCGCGGATGTTGCGGGTGGCGAGGGCTAAGCCGTGCGCTTTGGCAGTGCCAGCGATGAGGGCGTCGCCGACGTCGACGGTCCGCCCAACGTGGCGTGCCTGCGCTCGGAGCTCGGCTGCCCAGCGGGCGCCGGATTGATCCAAGGACAGGAGCCGGCCTGCAAAGGCGGCGAGGATATTCGCTTGCAACGCGCGCAACTTTGCCGCCCGGCGCCCCTGGGGAAGGGTCGCAAGGCCATATTCCATCTCGTACACGACGACGGACGACAGCCATAAGTCGCCTTCGTCGTCGAGAAACCGGACCACCCGCGAATCGGGATCGTCCCTGGTCAATTCGGAAATGACGTTCGTGTCCAGGAGAAACCCCGTCACCGTTCGTCTTCCTCAGAAAAGGGAACCGCCCTATCGGATCGCCGGTCACGGGGGATTTCCCAGTTCAGGCCCCTGGGCACGTTCTCAAGCAGCCACCGGCCCAAGTGCCTGTCGCGCGCTTGCTTGGCTTCCCATGCCGCGGCGGGCACGACGACGAAGGGGCGGCGCAGGCCGATGCGCTGCGGCCCCTCCTCCTCCGCCAGCCGCAGGACCTCGGACAGCTTGGCCTTGGCCTCGGCGACGGTCCAGGTGCGTTGCGATGTGGTGTGCTCCATCGCGGATGCTCCTGTGGGAAGTTCAGATTGGTCTATTTTAGACTAGGTCGCTCGCAGGCGCTTGGCGCGACAGTCCCTGGTTAGAGACCGTTGCGTAACCCAGGGTTGGTTGCGCGGAAGACCCTCACCCCAGCCCTCTCCCACGGGGAGAGGGAGCAAGAGAGGCCCCACTCTCGAGGGCGCGGGGCTGTTTTGCAAAGGTTTCTGGTGAGGGAGCGCAGGCTCGGTCCTGTTCGCCAGGGCAAGGGACTGCAGCGGTTATCTGGCGGAGTCGAGCTCGGTACGGATGAGCGCGCTTACCGCTCCCGGGTTGGCTTTGCCGCGGGTGATGCGCATGACCTGGCCCATGAGGTACTGGATGGCGCGGCCCTTGCCGTCGCGGTAGTCCTGGACGGCCTGGGGATTCTCTTCAATGACCTGTCGGGCGATGGCGAGGAGTTCGTGCTGGCCGCTGATCTGGGGGCCGCGGGCCTCCACGATGGCCCGGGCGGACTTGCCGGTGGCGAACATTTCGTCGAGGACTTCGCCGGCCATGGTGCTGCTGACGGCGCCTCTGGCGCGGAGGGCGAGTAGGGCGGCGATTTCGGTTGGAGGGATGGGAATGGTGGTTCCCGGGCCTGGGCGGTTAGTGGGCGGCCGACCCTCACCCCGGCCCTCTCCCTGGGAGGGAGAGGGAGGAAGAGCGGAAGAATCCCCGCTGCCGCTGGCACAACGAGTTGCGGCGTGGGCGTTGAGGGCGCGGCGGAGTTCGTGGACGATCCAGGTGACGGCCTCGCCGGCGGAAGCGCCAGCTTCGATGACAGCGAGGGCGTAGTCGGTGAGGGGGCGGTCCTGGACGAGTTCGGCGACGTCGGCCTGGGGTGCGCCCTGGTCGACGAGGTCAGCGGCGACCTGGTCGGGCATGCGGGGGAGGGCGGCGCGAAGGGTGTCGACGCGTTGACGGGTGACGTGGAGGGGCGGCAGGTCGGGTTCGGGGAAGTAGCGATAGTCGTGGGCGTATTCCTTGGTTCGCTGGGAGCGGGTGACGCCTGCGGATTCGTCCCAGCCGCGGGTTTCCTGTTCGATGGGTTGGCCGCGCTCGCGACGGCCGGTCTGGCGTTCGGTTTCGAAGGCCAGGGCGCGGCCCAGCGACCGGAAGGAGTTCATGTTCTTGACTTCGACCTTGACGTCGCCGATCGGTTCGCCCTGGGGCCAGACGGAGATGTTGGCGTCGATGCGCAGGGCGCCGTCCTCCATGTTGGCGGTGGAGACGCCGATCCAGCGAAGCAGGGCGCGCAGCTTCTCGCCGTAGGCCATGGCCTCGGCGGGCGTCTGGATGTCCGGCTCGGAGACGATTTCCATCAGCGGGGCGCCGGACCGGTTGACGTCGATCAGGCTGGCCGGGGCGCCGTCGGCGGCGGTGACGTGGGTCAGGCGGGCAGTGTCTTCTTCCAGGTGGACGCGGGTGATGCCGACGCGGGTGGTTGCGCCGTCGACCTCGACGTCGAAATGGCCGTTGACGCAGAGCGGGAGGTCGTACTGGGAAATCTGGTACCACTTCATCAGGTCGGGATAGGCGTAGTTCTTGCGGTCGAACTTGGCGTATTCGGGGATTTCGCAGTTGAGGGCGAGGCCGGTACGGATGGTGTGGTCGACGGCTTCGCGGTTGATGACGGGTAGAACACCGGGCATGCCCAGGCAGACGGGGCAGACGTGGGTGTTAGGCCGGGCGTTGGCGTAGTCGGCGGCGCAGCCGCAGAACATCTTGCTGCCGGTGCGGAGTTGGACGTGCGTTTCCAGACCAATGACGGTGCGGTAGGCGGTCGTCATGGGTTCACGAGGGGCTTTCGACTGCTTTGAGTGGCCCTTCGACAAGCTCAAGGAAGGCTCCGCCTTCCGCTAGAAAAGAGCTTCGCGCAACCCTGGGTTGGGTGCCCGGAAGACCCTCACCCCAACCCTCTCCCACGGGGAGAGGGAGGAAGAGCGGACACGGCTCGGGGGACGCGGGACGCTGTGCAAATGTCTCCTGAGAGACCTTTGCGCAACCCAGGCTTGGTTGCCCGGAAGACCCCTCACCGATTTCGGCCGAAGACGCCCGAATCTGCCTCTCCCCCAGGAGAGGGGAAGAGAGGGCGTGCTCTTTAGGAGGGAAGAGAAACGAGGGGGTGTGGTAGCCGGTGGTCATTGGGCGTCGATGGCTTTGGTGGGGGCGGGGAGGGGGCCGCGGGTGCGTTCGTAGGCGCGGGCGGTTTGGAGGAGGCGGGACTCGGCGAAGGGCGGGGCGATGAGTTGCAGGCCGACCGGGAGGCCGTCCACGAAGCCGCAGGGGATGCTGAGGCAGGGCAGGCCGGCCAGCGAGGCGGGGAGGGTCATGATGTCGGACTGATACATGGCCACGGGGTCGTCGAGCTTGGCGCCGAGGTCGAACGCGGGCGCGGGGACAACAGGGGCGGCGATGACGTCCACGTCCCGGAAGGCGGTCTCGAAGTCGGACTTAATGAGAGTGCGGACTTTCTGGGCGCGGACGTAGTAGGCGTCGTAGTAGCCGGAGGAGAGGGCGAAGGTGCCGATCATGATCCGGCGCTTGACTTCGGACCCGAAGCCCCGGCCGCGGATGCGGGCCATCATCTCGTCCACGTCGGTGGCTTGAGAGTCGGAGAGGCCGTACTTGACGCCGTTGTAACGGGCCAGGTTGGCGCTGGCTTCGGACGGGGCGATGACGTAGTAGGTGGGGAGGGCGTACTCGGTGTGGGGCAGCGTGATCTCGTGCCGGGTGGCTCCGGCGCCGAGCAGAGCATCGATTGCTGCGCGGACCGAGCCTCCGACTCGGGTGTCGAGGCCCTCGCCGAAGTATTCAGGCGCCACGCCGATGCGCAGCCCGCCGATTTCGCCGCTCAGTTCGCCGGCGTAGTCGGGCACCGGCTCCGCGGCCGACGTTGAGTCGCGCGGGTCGTGGCCGGCCAGGGCGCCGAGCAGCAGCGCGGCGTCGGTGACGTCCTTGGTCAGCACGCCGATCTGGTCGAGTGACGAGGCGAAGGCGATCAGGCCGAACCGCGAGATGCGGCCGTAGGTCGGCTTCAGCCCCACGCAGCCGCAGAGAGCGGCGGGCTGGCGGACCGAGCCGCCGGTGTCGGATCCCAGGGCGGCCAGGCACTCGTCGGCGGCCACGGCGGCCGCGGAGCCGCCGCTGGAGCCGCCGGGCACCTTGTCCAGGTTCCAGGGGTTGCGCACCGGCTTGTAGCCGGAGTGCTCGTTGGACGAGCCCATGGCGAACTCGTCCATGTTGGTCTTGCCGAGCGTGACGGCACCGGCCTGCTTCAAGCGGGTGACGGCGGTGGCGTCGTAGGGCGGGATGAAGCCCTGGAGGATGCGGGAGGCGCAGGTGGTTTCGACGCCGGCGGTGGTGAGCACGTCCTTCAAAGCGATGGGCAGGCCAAGTAGCGGGCCGTTGTCGCCCGCCGCGAGGCGTTTGTCGGCGGCGGCGGCCTGTTCCACAGCGAGATCGGCGGTGACGGTGAGGTAGGCGCCGATGCGGCCGTCCACGGCCTGGATGCGATCGAGCAGGGACTGGGTGAGTTCGACCGAACTGAACTGCCCCGAGCGCAGGCCGTCGGCGGCCGCGTGAAGGGTGAGGCGGTGGAGCTGGTCGGGCACTTATTCAGGACTCGTCGAGGACCGGCGGCACGCGGATCTGGCCGTCCTCGACGCGCGGGGCGTTGTGGAGCACGGCGTCGAGCGGGAGCGAGTCGGCCACGCGGTCGTCGCGCTCGACGTTGCCCAGGGGGATGACCTGGGCGGTGGGAGGAATGTGCTCGGTGTCCAGCGTGTTCAGCGCCTCGAAGGCCTGGAGGATCTGGCCCAACTCGCCGCGCAGCCGCTCGCGTTCGTCGTCGGATAGTTCGAGACGCGCGAGGTCGGCGGCGTGGTCGACCTGGGAACGATCAATGGACACGAGGCTGCTCGGGTGGATGGAGGGCCGGGGGGATTATATGGAGAGGGGGCGGGGCGGCCGGGCGCTCACGTCGAGTAGTCGAACTTTGCTTCCCAGTCGCCGACACCGTCGCGGAGTAGATCGAAGAGGTTCCAGACGCTGCAGTAGGAGTCGCCGGGTCCGAGGAAGTCGGAGGCGACGCGCACGACCGATCCGTCGGCGCTCTTGTGGAAGACGGAGACGCCGGGCATGGCGTTGGAGCCGTAGTGCTCGTCCTCGGACTCGAAGCCCATGTCTTTGAACAGGGTGGTGCCGCCCGCCGAGAGCATGCGGAAACGCCAGCCGCGTTGCTGTCGGAATCGCTGCTGAATTTCGACGCTGTCGGGCGAGGCAACCACGAAGGCCGAGCGGTCCTCCAGGTGATGGAGCACGCCGTTGAAGCCGTCGGCCCACATGGTGCAGTAGGGACAGCCCGAGCCCATGTTGTGAATCAGGATCAGGTCGGGCTTGTCGCCGAACGCCTCGGAGAGCCGGACCGGCCCATCGGGTCCGTGGAGCTCGTAGTCCTGGACAGGCTCCGAGGGCACGCGACGGCGGACTTCCTTTAAGCGCTTTTGCGCCTTCTCCAGGTCGGCCCAGGCTTCGGACAACTCTTGCTGTAGATCGGTCGGAACAGTCACGGTGTTTCCCTTTGAAGTGCCCCCGGGGCAGTCAGGTTGATTGCCTCAAGTGTAGGAGCGCGGCCAAGCCATGCAGTTGGCGATCAGACAGTCGTCTAATCCCCAGTTGCGCAAGCGCGCATGTGCGGCCATCGGGCGTAGGATTCCTGCAACGTCACCGAGGTGAACCGCAATGGTCATGACAGGCGAGCCGGACCTCCACAACGACGCGCCAGTCGCGGTCCCTAATTCGCGCCGGCTGCTTAGCGGCGGCGAGCCGCATGCCCATTATTCGGCCAGCCTGGCGCAGCTTGGGAGCGGGCGGCTGGTGTTGGTGTTCAGTTGGTCGCGCGGGGTGCAGCGCCAGAACAACGGGGTCATGTTGACGTCGCGTTCGGACGATGACGGCGCGACGTGGACGACGCCGGAGGCGATCTACGCGAAACCCGGCTGGGACTGCATGCATTTGGGCGGGCTGATGCCGTTCTCGGACACGCGGCTGCTGCTGGGGCTTGGGCGCATCCAGATGGATCCGAGCTTGCCTGGTGACGAGCCCTGTACGGGTTGGTACATGTCGACGACCTGTTCGGCGGACGGGGGCGAGACATGGGGGCCGGAGAGTTCCGAGATTCGGTTGTTCCCCGAGTGGTCGGAACTTTACGGCGCGAGCAATCCCCACCGGCTGGACGACGGCAGGCACATGCTGGCGGTGATCGGGACGACGGGGCGCGACACCGGCTGGCAGGCGGGGGTCTGCTTTACGGACGACGAGGGCGAGAGCTTTTCGGCGCCGGTGATCGTGGCGTCGCACCCGACGCTGGGCTTCGGCGACATGGACATCATCCGGCTGGCGGACGGGCGGTACCTGGCCGTGGCGCGGGTATTCGACGGGCATCCGAGCGTGATCGCGTATTCGGGTGACGACGGGTTGAGTTGGACGGAGCCGCGGCCGGTCGAGTTCTGGGGCGCGAATATCAAGCTGCAGCGACTGCGCTCGGGGGCGTTGCTGTGCGCCTACCGCGACGAGCAAGGGAACCGCTCCGGGGTCGGGTGCAGCGTGAGTGAGGACGACGGCGCGTCCTGGCGACGCATCGGCTGGCTGGCCAGCCCGAGCGACGGCCCGCCGCCGGCCGCCGGCGACGTGCGCTGCGGCTATCCGGACATGGCGCGGCTAGGAAACGGTCACCTGGGCTGCGTGCTGGCGCCGTCCGCCGACGCCGAGGGGATTATCGACTTGCGCTGGTTGGAGCTCGTCGATCGGACATAGGCCGACCGCTAGAACTGATGGACCCAGCCGCCGTCGACCGGGATGACGGCGCCGGTGAGGTAGGCGGCGGCGTCGGACGCGAGGAAGCGGGCAGCGCCAGCAATGTCGTCGACCTGGCCGTTACGACCCAGGGCCACGCGCTCGGCCAGGTTCCCGATCCACCAATCGGCATCGGTATAGCCGGCGGTCATGTCGGTTTCGATTACGCCGGGGGCGATGGCGACCACGCGGATGCCGTCCTTGCCCCACTCACGCGCCAGCCCGACGGTGTAGGACGACAGCGCGGCCTTGAGGGGGCCGTAGGGCTCGGCGCCGCCCAGCCTGGCCGAGACCGACGAGACGTTGATGACCACCGGGGCCTGGGACTCGAGCAGATACGGCCGTGCGGCCTGGGTGATCAGCACCGGGGCGCGGAGGTTCAGGTGCAGGAGGCGTCGATATCCGTCCAGGGTGAGCCCGTCGTGGCCGGCGTCGGCGGCGTTGTTGACCACGATGTCCAGGCCGCCCAGGGCCTTGGCGGCGCGCTCGACCAGCAGGGTCGGGGTCTCGGCGTCAGACAGGTCGGCGGCGAACGTGTGGACCTCGGCGCCGTATTCGGCGACCGAATCCGCGACCTCCGACAGACCTGCGATTGTGCGCGCGGCCAGGGCAAGGCGTGCGCCGGCCCGTGCGTAGGCTTCGGCGATGCCGCGTCCGATGCCGCGGCTGCCGCCGGTAACCAAGGCTCGGCGACCGTTGAGTTCGAAAGGATCGGGGGCGGTCATCGCCTGGCGAAAAAGTCACGGCCGCCGTCGATGGCGATGGTCGTGCCTGTTATGAAGTCGGCGGCGGGCGAGGCCAGGTAGACGACGGCCGCGGCAATCTCGGACGGATCGGCAACCCGAGCCTGCGCCGTGTGATGGAGCAGGGTGTTCATCTCATCCGGGTTGGCCCGCACGCGGGCGCCCATGTCGGTGAAGACCTGCCCGGGCGCCAGGGCCACGACGCGGATGCCGTCGTTGGCGTATTCACGGCTGAACCCCCGCGTCAGCGCGTGTACGCCTTGCTTGCTTGCTCCGTAGAGGCCCGTGCCCTTGGTTCCGGCGATGGACCCGATGTTGACGATCACGCCTGCGCCGGCCGCCGCCAGGTGCGGACGCGCCGCCTGGCAACCGAAGAGCACGGCGCCAAGGTTGACGTCGAACATGCGGTCGAACTCGGCCGGGTCATCGATTCCGAACCCGCCGCGATAGGTGACGCCGGCGTTGTTGACCAGGATGTCCAGCCCGCCCAGGGCATCGGCGGCGGCGTCGATGGCCGGTCCAACGGCTTCCAGGTCGCCCAGGTCCAGCGGAACGACAACTGCCCGGCGGCCGAGGGCCTCGATCTCGGCGGCGAGTTCGGTGAGCCGCGGTTCGTCCCGGGCGGCCAGCGCCACGTCGGCCCCCGCCTCGGCCAGCGCCAGGCCGATGGCCCGCCCGATGCCGCGGCTGGCGCCGGTGACGAAGGCGCGACGGCCATTGAGGAGGAATCGTTCGAGGACGGGCACGGTGGCGTACGAGATCGTTGACAAGCTCAGCGTAGCCGCGAAGGCCCGGCCTCGTGCACTAGGCCAGTTCCGTCTCCGCAAGCCGGCGGATGTCGTCGGCCATCGGCATCGAGGGTTGCGCGCCAGGCGTGGCGGCGGCGAGGGCGCCGGCGGCCTGGCCCCAGCGCAGGGCGGCTTCGACGGGGTGGCCACATGCCAGCGCGGCGGTGAATACGCCACAGAAGGCGTCGCCGGCGCCGGTGGTGTCCACGACGGTTGTGGGAAACGCGGGTTGGACGTGGGTCTGGCCATCGACGTGGGCGACCAGCCCCGCGCCGCCAAGCGTGACGACGCAGCCGCGGTGGGTACGACTGGCGACGGCCTGGGCTAGCGCCGGAGGCTCGTCATTGCCGCCAGCGAGTTGCGCGGCTTCGATTTCATTGACGACGGCGATGTCGACCGGGCTGAAGTCAATCGTTCCTGCTTCATCGACCGGCGAGACGTTCAGGACTCGAAGCCCAGGCGGCGCGGCTCGGAAGGCGGCCAGCGTCGCCTGGTCCGGGACTTCGCGTTGTCCGATCACGGCGACCGGCTGAATGCCGGCGACGGCGCTTGCCACAGCTTCGGGATCGATTTCGAAGTTCGCGCCTTCGGCCACGGCTATCGAGTTGGTTCCAGCGGCGTCCACCGCGATCAGGGCCGTGCCGGTGGCGGCCGAGTCGACCCTGGCGACGTGCGTGGTGTCCACGCCGTCGGCGGCCAGGCCCTGGAGGAGATCGTCGCCGGCAGGATCGATTCCCACGGCGCCGAGCATGCTGACCGCCGCGCCGGCGCGGGCAGCGGCTACGGCCTGATTGGCGCCCTTGCCGCCGGCATAGCGGCCCAGGCGACCGTGATGGACCGTTTCACCGGGCTGGGGGATGCGCGGGAGGTGGATGACGATGTCCTGGTTGATGCCGCCGACCACAGCGATGCGGGTCATTGGATTGGAATCTTGATGCCCAGTGCCTCGAGGATGGCGAGCCGAGCGAATTCCGGCAACGCGCGCATGCGCCGCCAGCGCCAGGGCTCCCTGGCGAGGCGGAAGGTCCACTCCAGGCCGAGGCGGCGCATCGGCTCGGGGGCACGTGGAATGCGGCCCGCCAGATAGTCCAAGGTTCCACCCACGCCTATGCCGACAACCGGAGTCACGTCGCGCAAATTGCGGTCGATCCAATACTCCTGAGCCGGCGCGCCGTAGGCGGCCAGGACAATGTGCGGGCGAAACTCATCGATCAGGGTCCGGGCCTCGGGGTCGCCGTCAGGTCCTGGCTCCCCGACCAGCGTGGCTGGAGGCGTAAGGGCCGGATAGCGTCGTTGGAGTTCAGCGGCGGCCTGGTCCGCCACACCGGGGGCCGCGCCCGCCAGCAGCAGGCGGTAGCCATGGACGGCGGCCAGGCCGGCGAGGTCGTCCACCAGGTCGACTCCGGTGACGCGTTCCGAGATTGCCAGGCGTCGCAGGCGGGCCGCGGCGACGATGCCCGCGCCGTCGGGGACGTTCAGTCTCGTCCGCTCCAGCAGTTCGCCGTATGCCGGGTCGCGGCGTGCGCGCATGACGATCTCCGGGTTCACGGTCACGACCTGGGCGCTCTGTCCCGAAGCGAGCCAGGCATCGATCCAGGCCACGGTCAGCGCCCGGCTGATGGCATGGACGCGCACGCCGAGGATGCGCGATTCCAGCTCGTCGACGAAGGAATCCGTGGCGTCGACCATCCGGGAACTCATACGGTAGGTATTCGAACGTTTATGTTGACATAACGACGAAGTGCCATCGGGCCGCTACGCCAGCAGTTCCAATACCGCGTCGCGCACCCGCTGCGGCTCCAGCCACCGCATGCACAGCACGTCGCCAAAGCGGCACTCGGCCGGACGGTCGAAGTCGTAGCAGGGGCCGCAGGGCAGGTCGACACGCAGGGCCCGCGAATTGGGATCGCCGGGCCCGTGGATGGCGATGTCCGTGGGTCCGTGCAGCATGACCACCCGCCGTCCCAGCGCACGCGCCAGGTGTCCGGGTCCGCTGTCCGTCGAAACCACGACGTCAGCCTGGGCCAGGACGCCGATGAGTTCGTCGAGCGAGGTGCGACCGGTCAGGTCGTGGATGGCCGCGGACTTTGCTATTCGGTCGGCCGTCGGGCGCGTGTCGGCGAGGCCGATGACAGCCAGCGCGCCGACTTCACGCTCAAGCGACCGAGCCAGGGTTGCCCAATGTTCGTCCGGCCAGCGCTTGGCCTCACCGTGTGTCGCGCCGGGGTGCAGAACGGCCAGCGGGCGCGGCACGTGCGCCACCGATTCCGACTCCGTCGCCGCTTCGACGGTTTGCCAGGCCGGGCCCTTGCGCCGGATGAGCCGCGTCGCCAGTTCGGCCTCGTGCGGGCCGCCGTTGCGACGGTGTCCGGGCAACGCCTGGTCGAAGCTCCAGGCTGGCGCTTCGGCGCGGTAGCCGATGCGCCAGCGTGCCCCGCTGAGCGCAACCACGGCGCCCGCGATCGGCCCGTAGACGCTCACGGCGACGTCGAATCCGCGCGCTCGGACTGCTCGCACGACACCGATTGCCTTTGTCCAGGCCCCCGGGTTCAGCACGGCCGGCCAGTGTGTGACGGCACCGCCGTCGAACGGGATCACCTCGTCGACGGCCGGGCAGCGCCGCACGATGGGCCGCCAGGCCGGAGGTCCCATGAACACGAGGTGGGCATGCGGCCAGCGCTCACGCGCGGCCGCAACAGCGGAAAGGGCGTTCACTACATCGCCCATCAGGTCGAACCGCACGATCAGCACGCTTCGGGGATCCGTGGGCAAGCTTCGCCGGCCGCCAATCAGCCGTCGCAGCCCGAAGCCGAGGCTCAGCAACGCCCAAAGCCCGTGTCCGAGCCAGGTTCGGGCTCGCCGCTTCATCAGGCGCTTTCGTCCTCGGTGCGCTCGGGCCAGGGCCAGGCGGCATCGAAGCGTTCGAGAAAGGTCGACGTTCGAAACATCACGCGCTGCGCGCCGTCCGGCGCCGTGGCCGCCAGTTGGTCGGCCTTCTGTCGAGTTTCGTCAAGCCGTTGTTGGAATTCGCGTCGCTGCCGAAGGTGCATCGTCCTGGCGCTCTTGAAGGCGTCCTTGAAGTCCGCCGCTTTTCCGGACACCAGGGTTTCCCGCAGTTCGCGCATGCGGCGCTCGTGTCGCGCGAGCTGGCGGCGCAGGTCTTCCAGCGCCTGCTCAACCTCGCCCGCCAGGGCGATCCAGGGCGGCGACATGTTCGCGTCGCGCATGACGCGGAAGGCCAGCCGCAGGTCGGCCGGCACGTTGGGATCGTCCGGCGTCAGCCTGAGCGGCTTGCCGCGCCCGGCGGGGCGTTCGAACAGTCCGGCGGCCGCGGCCTCGTCGAGCTTGCGGCGGGCTCTTCGGTCCGGGGGCGTGTCCATCGCTAACCGGAGACCAGCACGGGGGGATCGCTTTCGACCGGCACTCCCGCTGCCGCTCGAACGTCGGCGGCGACCGCCAGGCTCCCGATGGCGAGCACGGCCTGTCCAGGTCGCGCGGCCTCGCGGGCCAGGGCCAGCGCCTGCGCCGCACTCGGGGCCACGGTCGCGTTGTGCAAGCCGTCAAGCTGGGCCAGCACGTCGCCCGAGGGCATCCCGCGTGGATGTCCCGGTTCGAAAACCACGAGACATGTCGCGAAGGGTCGCAGCGCCTCCGCCATGCGTCGGACCGACTTGTCACGCAAGGCGCCGAAGATGACCGGGCCGCGAGGCAGGTTGAGTTGCCGGCGCAGCGTCTCCACCACGACGTCAACGGCCTCAACGGTGTGCGCCCCGTCCACGACCACCGGCGGATCGTCGGCGACCAACTCCAGGCGGCCAGGCCAGCGGGCGGCGCCGAAGCCCGCGCGGATGGCGTCACGGGGAATCGCTACGCCGCAGTCGGCGAGCGTCCGGCAGACGGCGTAGGCCAGCCCGGCGTTACGCGCCTGGTGCGGCCCCGCGAGGCCCAGTGGGAGGGCATCGCCAGACAGCGGATCCCGGGCCACGGTAACGGCGCGACCGTCGCGCCAGCCGGCCGATCCGTCGGTCGCCAGTGCAGGCACGACCTGGACGTCGGCCCCGACCGCCGCCGCCACGCCGCGAATCGCTTCCACGATCTCTCGCGACTGGTCGCCGACCAGCATCGGAACGCCAGGTTTTGCGATGGCGGCTTTTTCCCTGGCGATATCGGGCAGCGTGTCGCCAAGCAGGCGGGTGTGTTCGCGCACGATGGTGGTGACGGCCGTGACGTCGGGAGTGACGACGTTGGTGGCGTCGAGGCGTCCGCCCAAGCCGACTTCCAGGATCGCCAGGTCCACCTCCTCCATTCGAAACCAGGCCAGGGCCGTTGCCGTACTGATCTCAAACGTGGTGGGTGGGCCCAGCGTTTCGTCGGCGGTCCGCTCCACAGCCGCTCGCATCCCATCAACGAGGCGCGCAAACGCAGGCGGGTCGATGGGCTGTCCGTCAATCTGAAAGCGCTCGCGAAAACTGTGCAGATGCGGCTGGGTATACAGGCCGGTGCGCAAACCGGCGGCCTCCGCGGCCGAGGCGACGAGCGCACACACGCTGCCCTTGCCCTTGCTGCCGGCCACGTGAACGATTCGCAGGTCATCGTGCGGGTCGCCGAGATCGGCAAGAAGCCGCGAGGTACGTTCCAGCCCTCGTTCGAATGGTGGCCCGCCCCCCAGGCCCGTAGCGCGTTCGAAGTCGGCGTACCGGTAGAGCCACGTCAGCGCGTCGGTATACGTGTCGGACATTGGCCGATTATCGCGAGGCCAACAGCGAGCTAGGTGGATTCGCTCGCTCTACCCCGGACCGTCCAACCCGTGCAGCCAGCACGCGGATCGGGGCCGAGGCGCCAGGCAGGGTCAGGTCGGGCGCCAGGTCCGCCAACGGCGCAAGCACGAACCCCCGCTCGGCAAAGGCCACGTGCGGAATCCGCACGCGCGGCGTTTCCGCCACGAGGTCTCCAAAAGCGATGATATCCAAATCCAGTTGCCTCGGCCCCAGCCTCGCGCCGGGCCGGCGGCCAGCGCCAGACTCAAGCGACTTCGCCCAGAAAAACAGCCGCTGAGGACCGACGCGGGATACTCCGCGAACCGCCGCATTGAGGAATGGTGGCTGGTCAAGCACCCCGAGCGGCGTTGTCTCGTACACGTAGGAAACCTCGACCTTTCGCAGCACCACCCGAAGGCCTGCCACGGCCGTACGGAGATTCAACAGTCGATCGCCTACGTTCGAGCCGAGCCCGATCAGTACGTCCGTCACGCGGTCAGCCCGTCACTCCCTGGTTCGGCACGCGCCGATTCTCCCGCGCCGGCGAGTGCCAATCGACCCATGACTGGTTAGGCTCATCGGTTTGCGGAACAACGTACGCTTTGGGCCGTTTACCGGACATGGCCACCCCAGGTTGATCTGTCGCACGCCTAACCCGCGAACGCGCGCGCCGCGTCCACGATCCCGGCGACTCGTGACGTGACCGCATTGAACCGGACGCGCTCGAGCTCCGGCTTGCGACCCGCGATGTTCGGCGGCGCCCTGGCGCTCGTCGCGCTTCCGGTCATTGTGCCGGTGGCGCTGGCCGCGCATGACGTGCCTTGGGTCCGCGTGATCCCGCTGGCCGCCGCGGCGCTGCTGGCCGCCGCCGCCTTGCTGGGGCTTGGACTGCGGCGCGCCCGTCGGCGCCGGCTGGAACTTGCGCTGGCGGCCGCCGCGCTGACGCTAGGAATCACCGGCGTTTTGGTGCAGGTCGGGCTTCTCGTTGCGGCCGCGTGCCTCGTGCTGGTTGGTCCCCTGACAGTCGCGGCAGTGCTGTGGCGCGCTCGAAGGGCGCCGTCGGGCGCCCGCGGCGTCGCCGGCTCTCGCCGGCTCGCGACCGGTCGCGTCGCCTGGCCCGCTGGGCCTGCGTCGGCGCTGATGGGCCTGGTTGTCCTGGGACTTGCCCTGGCCGCTGTCACTGCGGGTCCTTTGCCGACGCTCGCGCTTGCGTTGATCCTGCTCGCGGCCGTCGCGGCGGCGATCATTCGCCTGGTGGCGCCTACGTTCGACGCGCGAGTGGTGGCGGCTGTGCTGACCGCGCTGGCCCTGGCTGCCGTCCCGTTTCGCGGACTGGCCGAGGTGCAGGTCAGCGGCGTTGCCTTCGGGGCGACTGACGTCCTGCTGCTCGGTGCGTTGGTGATCTGGACCTTTGGACGCGGCGCCCGAGCCCGCGTGCACCTCCCGACGTACACGCTTGGCCTGCTGGTCTTTGCCGGCTGGCTGGTGGTGACAGCCGTGGCGGCGGTGAATCCGGCGCTGGTGCTCAAGGAAGTCCTGAAGTGGACCCAGATTGCCGTGGCGCTGCTGATCCTCACCGACCTCATGCGCGATTCGTCCAGCCGCCGAGTCGTCGCCTGGGCTGTCGCCGCGGCCGTGCTGCTTCAGGCTGGTCTGGGACTGGTGCAAACAGCGGCCGCGGTCGGCCCGGCCGGACTCGTCGTCGGCGGTGTCCTGCGTGCCTTCGGGACCTTTGATCAGCCGAACCCCTTTGGGGGGTATCTCGGAGTCCACGTACCGCTCATTCTGGCCGCGGCGATTTATGCGCGCGGTTCGCGGCGGCGCTGGCTGGTTCTGTTGGGAATCGTCATATTGATGGCAATCGTCGCCAGCCGATCACGAGGCGCCTGGCTTGGCATTGGCGCCAGTTCACTGGTGGTGGCGCTGGCAGCCGGACGCCTGGAGACGCCTTGGAAGCGCGGCCTTCTGGCGCTTGGCGCCGCCGCGGTGCTGGTCGCGGTGGTCGCGACCTTCGGCGGAGTGTTCGATCGCCTGTTGCCGCCGGACATTGAACGAACATTGCAGGGCGAGCATCCGGTCGACGACGTGGTGCGTCACCGCGCCCATGACGACTTCGCCATCGCACAGCGCACGGCACACTGGGCGGCCGGCTGGCGAATGTTCCAGGACCGGCCGCTGCTCGGCGTCGGCGCCGGGAACTTTGACGATGCCTATCGCGCCTTCGCGGTGCAACCCTTCGACGAACCGCTTGGCCATGCGCACAATGTCCCGCTGAACTTCGGCGCCGAGGCCGGTTTGCCTGGCATGCTCATGTTTGCCGGCCTCACCCTGTGGGCATTTGGAAGCGCCGTGGCCGCGGTCCGCCGAGCGCGCGGCACGGCGTTCGAGTGGAGTGCCGTTGGCGCGCTGGGCGCCCTGGTCGGCTTTGCCATCCACAATCTGGTTGACAGTCTCTACGTGAGCGGAATGGGAATAGTGTTTGCTCTGCTGCTTGCGCTGGCGCTGGTCGTTCCCGGACAGCCGCGCGATTCGGCCCCTGGTGTCGAACGGGCCGTGGCGTGACCGACACCCGACCAGAAGCAGCCGAGTCGGTCGTGGACCCCTCGCGGACTGATCTGCGTCGGCGGTTTCTCAGCGCGCGAACCCTTGGCAGCTTCCTGGTGGCCGGAGTGCTGCTGGCGCTTGCCTGGATTCTGGCCGACCTGCGGCTCGAGGACATCGTGTCGCGGATCCGGTCCGCCGATCCGTGGCTGATCGTCCTGGCCTACATCGCCTTTGCGCTCACCTTCCCGATTCGCACGCTCCGGTGGCGAATCCTGCTGACCAACGCGGTGCACCGGGAAGACGTGACGCCGAACTACCGAATGCGCGATCTGGCGCAGATTCTCTACATCTCGTGGTTCGTGAACGGCGTGGTGCCGGCCAAGCTGGGCGACATCTATCGGGCTTATATGGCGCGGGCGAATTACGGCACGTCGCTGACGCGCACGCTGGGAACCATCTTCTCGGAGCGCGTGTTCGACGTAGGCGCGCTGATCGTCATGGTCATGGCGTCGGCCGCCTGGATTGCCAGGTCACCCGAGACCAGCGAGGAGGTGGGGCGCATCCTGGCCGTTGCGGCGCTGGCGCTGGCGGTCCTGGCGTTGGGCGTGCTGTTCCTGCTGGTGTTTGGCACGCCGATTTTCGCGCGGTTGCCACAGTCGGCCGCGGCGGTCTACGAACGCTTTCACAGCGGCGTCTTTGACAGCTGGACCTGGCGCACGGGGCCATTCCTGTGGCTGGCCAGCTTTGCGATCTGGTCGATTGAGATGGTGCGTCTGGCGATCGTGATGCGGGCGCTTGGACTGGAGCTGAATCCGGCCGAGATCGTGTTCGTGGGCACCGCGGCGTCATTGCTGCTTGCCGTCCCGACCCCAGGCGGCCTGGGTGCGGTTGAGGGCGGTCTGCTGGGCCTGATGCGGCTGATTGGCGTGGGCGGCGGCGTGGCCGGGGCGGTGGCGATCGTCGATAGGGTCATCACGTATTGGTCGGTCATCCTGACCGGCGGCCTGTTGTTCGCCCTCACTCGCCTCAAGCGCCGCTAGCCATGCGCGTCGCGATCGACATCACCGCCGCCGCGACGCAGCAGGCAGGGATTGGCCGCTCGGTGCGTGAGTTGGTCAACGCGCTGGTGGTTGAACCCGACCGCCCCGACCTCACGCTCGTCTATACGCGTCGCGGGCCGTCGCGGGAAGCGGATGCCCTGGCCGTGCATGAACGCGTCCGGGTTCGCCGCATTCCGGTGTCACCGCGCGTTGCGCTGGCTACCTGGTTCAAGGCGCGAGCCCCGCTGCCGGCCGAGGCGATTGCCGGCCGGGCCCGGGTATTCCACGGTCCCGACTTCACCCTTCCGCCGCTGATGGCTGCCCACGGCGTGCTCACCGTCCACGATCTTTCGTACGTCGTGCGCCCGCAGGACGCGCATCCGCGGCAGCGCCGCTTCCTGGAACGCGCCGTGCCAAGGTCGATTGATCGCGCCCGACTGGTCATCGCCGTCTCGGAGGCCACCAAGCGCGACCTGATGCAGCGCTACGGGGTGCGCCCCCATCGGATTCGCGTGGTACCAAACGCCGTGCCGGACTGGTTCGGTCCAATCGCTGATCCGGACGAACTGCGCGCGGTGCGGAGGCAATTGGAGTTGCCGGAACATTTCGTGCTTTCCGTCGGCACTATCCAGCCGCGCAAGAACATCGAAGGCCTGGCGCGAGCCGTGGCCCTCGCTTCACAGCGAGTTGGTAGTCCCGCCATCCAGCACGTGCACGCCGGCGCCGAAGGCTGGCTCTGCGACGGCGTCTATAGGGCCATCAAGCAGGCCGGCGACCGCGTCCGATTCCTGGGACGAGTTGACGACCGGACCCTCCGGGCGCTCTATTCCCTGGCGTCCGTTTACGCCTATCCAAGCCATGGCGAGGGCTTTGGTATCACGATCCTGGAAGCTCTCGCCTGCGGATGTCCCGTGCTGACGTCCGATACGCCGGCCACAACGGAAGTGGCGGCTAGCGCCGCCCTGGTTGTGGATCAGGAGAATCCGGAGGCGGTTGCCGAGGGTCTGGTCAGGTTGTTGACGGACGAGGCGATTCGAAAGGACCTGGTCGAGCGAGGACACAAGCGACGGTGGGACTTTTCCTGGCGCCGGTCCGCGCAGCGCCTGATCGGCGTCTACCGGGAGGCCGCGGCCGGACCGCCCCAGCCGGTGGCCGGCGGCGCGAGCCGAGGCTGCTAGCTAGAATGCGGCGGAGCGCCCGCGTTGAACCCTGAACACATCCCAACGTACGCCCTCGTAGGCGTGATCGCCTACCTGATTGGCAGCGTACCGGCGGCGCTGCTCGCCACCGCAATTCTCAAGCGATCGGACTTGCGCAACACCGGATCGGGCAACCTGGGCATTCAGAACACCTTCTTCCGAGCCGGCAAGCTGCCAGCCGTCATTGCCTTGCTTTGGAACGTGGCCGCCGCCGCCTCGTCGGTGCTGCTGGCGCGGGCGCTGGCGCCCAACGAACCGGTGGTCGAACTCATCGCCATCACCGCGGTGACCACGGGGAGCATGTGGCAGGTCTTCGTGCGTTTTCGTGGGAGCCGCGGGACGACGACCATGGGCTTCGGGCTGCTCGTGGCGCAACCCGCCATCTGGGCCGTTTGCCTGGGGATCTGGCTGGTGGCGTTGCTGCCGCGACGCCGGACGACCGACGCAACTCCCACGGTACACGCGCTGCTCCCGGCCGTCTTTGGTCTCTACGCGCTGTTCGGGCAGCCCGACTTGTGGTGGATCTACGCGATCTGGGGCGCGGTCTTGGGCGGGCTGCTTGAGTTGAAGCGGCGAACCAGCCCGGACGACGCCATGGCGCTCGGCTTGTATCGACGTTTCGGCGTCAACGTGCACGAGTAACGGCGCGAGGCCCAGGCGCTGCGCGTCGCATTCAACGCCTACTTCCGGCGCTTCCCGGACACGGGCTCGGGCCAATACCTGGATTCACTGGTTCACGCGCTGCGGACCGGATATCCCAACCTCGCGGTCAACGAGATCGAACCGCCGCAGGCGCTGAGTGGCCAGTTGGGCAAGGTGGCGTGGGAGCAGGCCGTGTGGCCCAGGCGGATACGCGGAGCGCTGGGGCATGTGCCCTATCTGGCGCCGCCGCTGATCGCTCCGCGGGCCGTGGTGACGGTACACGACCTGATTCCGCTGGCATTGCCGGCGTACGCCTCGGGTCGAGGCCAGGTTCTCTACTTCTGGTTGGTGAAGGCGGCCCTGCAGCGCGCCCGGACCTTGATTGCCGACTCCGAATGGACCCGGCACGATCTCGCCAGGCTGGCAGGCGTGCCCTCGGATCGAGTGCGCGTAATTCCGCTGGGCGTCGATGATCGGTTTCGGCCCGGCGACGCGGCGGCGCGCGCGGCGGCGGGCCAGCGGCTCGGCCTCCCGGACCGCTTCGCGCTCTTCCTGAGCACTCGAGACCTGCGCAAGAATCTGGGCGTGGTGCTGGAGGCGTGGCCCGCCGTCTGGCGCGCTTGCCGTCTGCCCCTGGTGGTTGCCGGACGCGCTCCCCGGCCGGGCAGCCGGGTCTACGTGGACTGGTTCCGTGATCTCGATCCGAGTTCCGACTCCTGGCTGCGCATCGTTGGTCCGGTCGACGAGCGCGACAAGCCGGATCTCTATCGGGCCGCGGACGTGTTTGTCTTTCCCTCTCGCTATGAGGGCTTTGGACTCGACCCGCTCGAAGCCCTGGCCAGCGGCGTGCCGGTCGTGGCGGCCAACGCCACGTCCCTGCCGGAAGTGGTCGGCGACGCAGGTCGCCTGCTCTCCCCCGTCGATTCGGCGGCGTGGGCGGAAGCCGTTACGGCCATCGCCACCAACCCCGGACTGGCCAGCGACCTGCGCGAGCGCGGTCTTGCGCGGGCCGCATTGTTTCCCTGGTCGCACACGGCGGAACTCACCCGCGCCGTCTATCGGCAGGTGGCGGCATGAGAATCCTGCTCGCGTCCAAGGCGCTGGTTGTCGGCGCGCATCACGACAAACTCCGCGCGCTGGGGGCCAACCCGGATCTGGACCTGCTGGCGGTCTCGCCGGACCGCTGGATTGAGCAGGGTCGCGCACAGATTGCCGAGCGTCCGCCTCCCCGTGGCTACGAGATCAGCTACACCCCGCTGGCCCTGAATGGGCGCTACCACTTGTTCTGGTTCCGCCGGCTGCGCCAGATGGTGCGCCGCTTTCGCCCGGACGTGCTTCACATCGACGAGGAGCCCTACAACCTGGCCACGGCCATTGCCTGCCGGGACGCCGAGCGCTACGGGATTCGTCCGGTCTTCTTCGCCTGGCAGAACCTATACCGGCGCTATCCGCCACCATTTCGCTGGCTGGAGCGCTATGTGCTTGCGCGGGCCGACGCCATCGTGGGAAGCGAGGCCGCGGGCGATGTGCTGCGGCGCAAGGGACACACGCGCCGAATCGAGGTGATCCCGCAATTTGGCGTTGATCCGGAGCTGTTCGCGCCTCGCTCGCAGCCGCGGGACCCGGACCGGTTCGTGGTTGGCTACGCGGGCCGGCTGGTCGAGGCCAAAGGCGTGGACGTCCTGATCCGGGCGGTTGGATCCATCGGCGGCGACGTGACGCTGCGGCTGGCCGGAACCGGACCCGCCGAGCCCGACCTGCGCCGCATGTCCGCCGCCATGGCGGGCGTCGCGTTCGAGGGCGTGATTCCCAGCGCCGACATGCCGGCGTTCTACAACGGCCTGGATGTGTTTGTGCTGCCGACGGTGGGTCGGCCCGGCTGGACCGAGCAGTTCGGCCGCGCCGCCGTTGAGGCCATGGCCTGCGGCGTGCCGACGGTCGTGTCCGCCAGCGGCGAGCTTCCGCACGTGGTCGCCCAGGCTGGCCTGGTGACGCCGCCGGCGGACGCGCATGCGCTGGCAGACGTTCTCATGGGTCTGCGCGCCGACCCGGCTCGCCGCGAGCAACTCGCAGAGGCCGGTCGGGCTCACGTGGTCCGGCGCTACACCACCCAGGCCGTCGCCGACGCTACGGCCGCCTTGTACCGCCGGATCGCGGGCGTCGGCAGCTAGGCCGCTCAGCCGCTGACGACGTCACCTTCAACCGGATCGGCGCGAATGCCCTGTGCCTCGACCCATTCGATGGCGGCTTCGATTTCGGAGCGTTCGCCTTCCAACATCAGTTGCACCCAGCCGATGCCGGCGTCGATGTCAGCCCGACGAACGTTGAACTTCAAATGAAAACGGCGCGCTAATTCGTAGAGGATCGGCTCCTGAATGCGATCGGACGGGTACGTGAGCTGGATTCGAATCCGCGCCGGGCCGTGGTCGGCCAGGCGTCGGGCGACGCCGTGCACCTCATCCTCAACAGCCACCGGCGCTCCACGCGCGGCGGACTCTCGAAGCGCGTCCAGAACCCGCAGCGTGCGGACTGCATCGTGCCCGTCCACGCTGGGCGGGCGGCCCATGTGCACCGCGGCGGCAAATTCCGCCATCTCGGCGTCATACATCGGCTGCAGCAGGTCCGACTGCACAAACTCAGTTGTGGGAAGCCGGTACTCGTGAGCGCTGGAGCTTTCAACGTCGATCTGGCCGGTCTTCCAGTCGGAACGAATCCGCCCGCGGTCGCCGGTGATCTCCAGGTGGTCGTAAGCAACGCCGGCCGCCTGGCTCAAGCTGATGGTGGCGCTGACGCCGTCGGCGAACTCGATGACGCCGGAGATTGACTCGTCGCTGCCGGTGTCGTCGCGAAACGTCATGTGTGCGTAGGCGCGAATGACCGGTTGGCGGTGCAACCACAGCAATTGGTCGACCAGGTGGGAGCCAAGGAACAGCAACTGGCCGCCGCCGCGGGCGGGATCGGCCAGCCAGCCCGGCAGCGGTGGGCTGCCCTTGGCGGCTGCCAGGGTACGGATGTTGCCGACCACGCCACGTTGAACCAGGTTGCGTGCGCGGGTGCGCACCTGGTTGAAGCGCAGACAATACGCGGGCATGAAGGTCAAGTCTCGGGCGTGCGCGGCCTCAACGACTTCGGTCACGTCGGCCGCATTCAGACCTGCGGGCTTCTCAACCAAGACGTGCAGGCCGGCTTCAACGCAGGCCCGCGTGGTTGGGACCAACTCGTCGTGCGGAACGGCGATGACTGCCGCGTCGGCGTACGACTCGGCCGTCAAGGCTTCGACGCTGGTCAGCACGTCGGCCGCGCCGTGGGCCGTCTTGCGTGCGGCTTCCGTGTTCACATCGACGCAGGCGCTCAGGGCTACGCCGGCTGTATGCCAGACGGCCGGGGCCAGGCGGGTCGATCCGTGACTTCCACACCCGATCAGCGCGATACGCAGGTCAGCTGCCATTGAAGATCGGGGCCCGGGCGAGTCGTCGCCGCATTCTAGGCGACGCTAGAAGTCGCGGCGCTCGAAGGCTCGCAGGGCGAATCCGAGAGTCAGCGCGAGGTGAAGAAAGGCAATCAGCAGCATCCAACCGGACGGCGGGTTGCTGGCGCCGAACGGCCCCGCGCTGAGTTCGCCGGCGAATCCGCCGGTGGCCAGTTGGGCGCTGGCCATGTCCCACATGGCCCGGGTCGGCACGAGCACGCTGCTGAAGACGCCGATGTTGAACATCACGGCGCTCTCGAGCACGTCGCCGATCTGCTCGATCACGCCGCCGATCAACGCGGTGGCATAGAGCGTGAACACGATCACGCCATTCGGCAGCGGGCTTAGCCGCGAGCTTCCCGCCAGCGCCAAGCCGATCAGCAGCATCGCGGCCAGCAGCATCAGGAACGGACCGGCCCAGCTGCCGCCCACGATCTCGCCGGTGATCACGGCCACGATCAGAATCATCAGGCTTGCCGACACGCCGATGAAAACCGCGAGCATCAACGTGAATCCGACGAACTTTCCGAGCACGATCTCGCCGCGGCGGACCGGTCGGGCGGCAATGGCGTGCAGGGTGCCCTGGTCCACTTCGCCCGACAGGGCGCCTACGGAGAGAAAGACGGCGAGCACCGAGGCGATGAAGTTGAGGCTCCACAAGCCGCCCACGAGCATCAGGCTTACGACGCCTTCGGTCAGTCCCGGCGGCCCGTCCTGTGTCTCTTGCAAGTCGCGGTAGCCGAACCAGACCCCGACCCCGTAGAGCACGAGGTAGCCGAGCGTCAGCAACGCGGCCGCCAGCACCACGCGGCGCCGCAGTGCCTCCCGGAGCGTGAAGAACGCGATCAGGTGGGCGCTCACACGTCGCCCCGTTCGGCTACCCGTACGAACAGGTCTTCCAGTGAGTCGCCGACTTGCCGGACGTCGTAGACCGGCACGCCGGCTTCGACCATCCGCCGGATGAGCCTGGCGGTCTCATCATCGTTGGCAACGCGCACGCGAAGCCGTCCGTTGACCTGTCGTACGCCGCCCTCGCCAAGCGTCTCTCGGGCAGCGGCCTCGGCGCCCTCGCCGGCGCGCAGCTCGATTTCCTGCGCGTTGAGCAGGTCGTCCAGCTTGCCCTCGGCCACGATCGAGCCGTGGTCGATGATGGCGACCCGGTCACAAACTTGCTCGACCTCGGACAGCAGGTGTGAGTTCAGGAAGACGGTCACGCCTTGCTCGCCCAGTTCCCGGATTCGGTCCCGCACGTCGCGGCGACCGATCGGATCGAGCGCCGAGGTTGGCTCGTCCAGGATGACCAGCCGCGGCTCGCCGACCAGGGCCTGCGCGAGGCCGACGCGCTGCATCATGCCCTTGGAAAACGTGGAAATCCGATCGCTCGCCCGGTCCTTCAGCCCCACAAGTTCCAGCAGTTCCGGCACACGTTCGGTGCGCGCGTCGGCGGGAACGCGCGCCAACCGTGCGTGAAAGTGCAGCAACTCGAACGCCGTCAGCCAGTCGTGGAACCGGAAGGTCTCGGGCAGGTACCCGACCTCGGCCCGCGCCGCCAGGCTGCCGACCGGTTGACCCAGGACCTCGATATCCCCCGCGGTCGGATGCGTCAGGCCAAGAATCATCTCGACCAGGGTGCTCTTGCCTGCCCCGTTGGGACCGAGGAATCCGAATACCTCGCCGTGCGCAACCGACAGGCAGACGTCATCGACGGCCAGCGTGTCGCCGTAGCGCTTGCTGACGCCGGATAGGTAAATCGCCGCCGACTGGCTCAACGCTCGACCTTCGCAGTCTCGGCCAGTTGCAGGAGATCCTCGGGCGCCAGCGGGCCGGTCAGAACCAGTTGCGATCGATCCCGCATCCACATGACGGCTGGCTCCCCGCTCGGGATCTCCGTGAGGGTCGGTTCGGCAGGGCTCGATTCATCGTCAATCTCGAGCCCCAGCGCCATTCGAACCAGGGGAATATCCAGCACCTCGGTCTCCCGGCTGATGATCGGCGGGAGGAAGGCCTGGGTGATCAGGTCGGCCAGCAGCTCCAAGTCGCGCGGCGGGAGACCGGTGACGAGCGGCGCCTCGACCTGGTAGAGCGTTATCACGCCGCCGTCTCTTCCATCCGCGGGCCAGGTACTGATCACCAGGGCGCCGCCAGCGACCGTGAGCTCATCCGTCCCGAGTCGACGCGCGAGCCGTCGCGAGGGAAACCCGGGCGCCAGCGCCGCGGCCAGGTCGGCCGTGTCCAGGCCCAGCGTCAATGTCCCAAATCTCGTCACGCTGCGCGCGGGGTCGTCCGCGAATGTGGTCGGTGGATCAATCTCGAAGACTTCAAAGGGAAGGTCGGCGATGTCGGCCGAGGTTGCGTCAGGGATCGACGTCGTCGGATCCACGCTCACGATCTCAACAACGTCGGCCAGGGTCGGCGCCGGCGTCGCGGCCTCGGTTGGCGCCGTTGCGTCGGCCTGGCTGTCGCCGTCATCGAGCTCCAGTGGCGACACCCGCAGCCAGCCCAACGCGGTGTGCGTGATGTCTCGCGCCGGGGCCACGGTGATGAGCAAAACCACAGCCAGCGTGATCGAACCGATGGCAGCCCACAGTACGCGTGAGCGAACAACCTCTCTCACGGAGTGCTTTCAGACCCCGGGCGGACGCCGCGTACGGCCAGCAACAGTCCCAGGAACAGCATCAGCAGTCCCAGGCTGCGGACGGATAGTGCAGTCATGGATACATCAAAGATAGTCCCAAAAAGCCCGCCGTAGGCGTCCAGCGGCAGCGAGGCCAGCGCCAGCCCGGCTCCGCACAGGACCGCCGTCCAGCGGCTGGCGCCCGTCGGCCAGCTCAATGCGAGGCTCAGACCGACCAGGGGCAGCAGCCAGGCCAGGTAGTGCGGCCAGGTGACGCCGCTGATCACCAGGGTGGTCACCACGGCCAAGCTGAACTCCAGCACGTACGCCCGTCCGGTTCGCGCCGAGCGCCCCAGGGCCTTCGCCGCAACGGCCAGCGCGGCGAGCACGGCAACCACGCTCAGAATCCGCGACACCGCGATCTCGGGCTGCAGATCCAGAAAGCCCTGGGCGAGTTCGGGTCCCATGAACACGCGCAGAATCATTCCTGGCAGCGAGAGATTGTTGAACAGCGCGCTGCCCGCCAGGAGATCGGGCAGCCGGTCGGTCAGGTAATAGCGCCACGTCTCCGGGCCGGCGAGCCCCAGGCTCAGCAGTCCAAGCGCGGCCACCGCGACAACCAGGCCGGCCAGCGCCTTCCAGCGACCGCGCCACAGCAGGTAGAGGGCCAGCAGACCCGGCGCGATCTTCAGCATCGCCGCGACTCCGATGAGAGCCCCGGCCCACGCATCGTCGCCGCCGCGCAGTCGGTATGCCGCCGCCGCTAGTGCAAGGCCGATGACCAGGTCGACCTGCCCCAGGCGGAACGCCAGCAAGAAAGGATCGAGCAGGGCCACGACGCCCAGGACGAGTCCCAACCACACCGGGGCGGGCAGTCCCGGCCGCACCATTCGCCAGGTCAGCGCCGCGGTCGCCAGCAGCGCCAGGTGGTTCACCGCCAGGAATGCCAGCCGTGCGGCCGCCAGCGGCATGGTCGTGTAGGGCGCAAAGTAGAGCATGGCCGTCGGTGGATTGGTCACCAGCGCCCAGAGTCGCGTGCCCACGTAGGGAATCGCCTCGCGGCCGGCAACCTGCAGGGCAACCGTGTTGTCGTAGGGGTTGAGTCCATCTCGCAGCGCCAGTGCGCCGATGTAGTTGACGCGAAGGTCCGAGGGCACCTCGATGCCCAGGACATCCAGGAGTGCCAACCGCAGGTAGGCCAGCGCGCCCACCGCGGCGATAACGATCAGCCCACCGCTCGGCAGCGCGCCAATCGCGTAATCCTGCCCGAACGTGACGGGAGACGTCCGTCCGCGCCGCGGCGTGCGCGCGGCCAACCACGGCCAGCTAACCCACAGAAGGGCTACGGCGACAAACTTGACGGCCAGCCATTCGGTCACGGACGGCCGAGCGAACAGTTCCGGCGTCACCAGGCCAACGGTCAGGAGATGGTTGGTTGGCTCATGGGCGTACTGAAACGCCACGATAAGCCAGCCGTCCAGCGTCGCCAGCAGCGGCAGGCCGGCGCCACTCCAGTCCGAGCCGTGGCCGGCTCGGTGTCGAAGCCAGCCCATCGCGAACCAGACCAGGATGGCGCCGCCAAGGCTGCCGAAGGCCGCGGCCGCCCAGGCGGCGCTCGGCGCGGAGAGGTCGGCTCGCCCAATCGAAGAACTCGCCATGGCGAGCGCCATGCCGACAAGACTGGCCCATCCCAGCGCGCCGAGCACCAGCCGAAGCCGCGAGATGCCGGCGGGGAACCTACGCATGCGCGGAATCCAAGCTGCCGGCTGATTCGTGCGTTGCCGAGCGCCCCTCAAGCCACAACCGGCGCGCAAACACGACGCCGAGCGCCAGCACGGCGAAGGTTCGCAGAACGACGACGATCCAGAGCGACCAGGGGTGAAAGTACGACCACAGCACGAAGTACACCGGGTACTCCAGCAGGGCCAGACCCGACAGCCCGGTCGCGATCAAAAAACCGCGCCCACCCGGAAAGGCCAGCAGCGCGAACGGCAGGAGCCAGACCATGAATTGCGGCGACCAACCCCGCAGATAGAGAGCAAACGCCACAAGGGCCAGTCCCGTCGTCCACACCACGCCCGCCGGACTGGGCGGTGACCGTCGCAGGGCCAATACGGCGTACAGCGCCGCCACCAGCCCGGCGGCGACCCACCAGGCCGCCCCTGGAATATCCGGCGTGTAGTTGAACTCAAGCGCGGTTTCCGGCGTCTGGCGATAGCGGTGGATCCAGCCGAATCCAAAGTAGCCGTCGGCCAGGGCCCACAGGGTCTCCCAGGCCGGCCGGTGGAGCATATTTTGCAGCGAAGCCACAAAGAACTCGCGCCCGACCACGGCCAGCGGGGCAAGCGCGCCGACTACCGCCGCGACCAGCAGACCTGAATACCGCATGCGCGATCTCCACGACTGTCCCGCCAGGATCCCGGGCAGCGCCGCGGCGGGGAATAGCTTCGTCAACATGCCCAGCGCGATGGCCAGCGTGGCGGTGTGCCGGCGTTCCCGGATCACCAGGTACACCCCGAGCAGCAGGAAGAACACGGCAATGGACTCGAAATGCCGGTTGGCAATGTAGATCGGGTAGAACAACGCGGCGTAGGCCGCGGCCGTAACCAGCCCGCGCGGCTCGTCCCACACGCGCACGGCGATGGCGTGGATCAGCCACAGGATTCCGGTCTCGAATACGACCAGCATCAGGCTGAACAAGACCTGGAAGGCGGCCTCGTCGCCGCCCAGCGGCACGCTCAGCAGCTTCAGGCCCGAAGCCATCCATGGAAACAAGGGTGGGTATTCGACCCAGTAGTCCAGGTACGGCTGCAAGCCTTGCAGCGCCAGTCGGGCGCGCTGCTCGTAGGCGCCAACATCACTGCCGCGCTCGAACAGTCCGACTGGCCGCCACAACAGCGCCAGCCCCAGCCGCAGCAGGACGAACTGGACCAGGATCAGACCGAACGTCAGCCGGGTGAAGCGCCCGCCGGCAAGCGCCGCCACGGCGTCGCGCACGACCCGCACTGGATTGAGTCGCACCTGGTCGAGACTGAGCGGCAGCCACAGCACCTGGCCGGCGATCCACACGCCAATGGGCGCCGCCCACAGCCAGCGCAAATCGTCCGTCTCGACCAGGCGGTGGTTCACAGCGTCTGAGGCAAACGCCATGACGGCAAGCGTCGCCGGCGCCAGCAGCGGCCAATGGGTCCACAGATTGCTGGTCAGCACGTCGTCCACCCGGCGCTGCGCCGCGAACGACACCAGCAACACGACCGCCAGGTTCCAGCCCATGGTGGCCGCACACGTGACCCCGAACACGATCGCCCAGGCTGCGCTCAGGTCGCCCAGCGTCGTACGCCCTTCGCGCATCAGGGCGATTAAGAGGGCGAGCCCGGCAGCCAGCGCCAAACTGACGACCAGGGCGGAGACGCCGCGCCATCGCAACGCCGGATAGCCCGGGTTTTCCGTGGCGCTCGCCTCCCCGGCGGCGCCTCCCGACGCGGATGTTTCTTGCGTCAAACCCGCGCGCTCAGTCTGGCGCGATGCCGGTTAGCAGCGTGTTCGCAAACGCATCGGGAATCGGAACCCCAAACGCCTTCACCTCGGCGTAGGCGCTCCTGAAGTCGTAGTCGACGCGTCGCAGTTCGGCCGACCAGCGGCCGGCGGCGTCGTCCAGGACCGCATAGGTCGCCAGGCCGGGTTGTCCGTCGTGCGAACGCCCCACGGCGCCGCAGTTCACGGCCAGCACGCGGCCGGCGTGCCGGATCATGGCGGTGTGGGTGTGTCCGCTCGCCACGGCCGCCGCCTCGGTGGGCCCGATCACGCCGTCCACGGTTGCCTCGTCGTCGCGGCTGCTCCAGCCGGTCTCGTCGTCGCCGGGCGAGCCATGTACGACCAGCAACGTGCCGGCCGGCGACTGGATGCTCACCTGTCGCGCCATGGCGCCCAGCTTGCGAACCAGGGTTGGACCCAATCGCTCGGCTGCCCAGGCCACGTTGGCTCGCAGAAACCTCGCTTGCGCGCCGTCGGGATCGCCGAGCGCGGCCAGCTTGGACGGCAGGTCGGCGATGTAGCGGTCGGTATTTCCCTGCACGCAGCGCCAACCCAGGTCCAGTACCCGCTCCCAGCACTCGCGTGGCCGCGAGCCGAACAAGGCCGCGTCGCCGCCAAACACGACCTCGTCGGCCCCAACGCGCCGTAAGTCCGCCAGGACCGCGAACATGGCGTGGCGGTTGCCGTGAATGTCCGTAACGACCGCAACCCGCATCGTGCCGGCCAGCGTGCCCTACCGGTCGTGACTCTGCCAGCGGCTCCCGGATGGGCGCCCGATACGTTGGTCCGTCGTCGACCACTTTCACCCATTCACTTGAGTACTCGAACGAGTGGTACCGTGGATGTGCGCGGTGGTGTTGCATGGTCGCAACCGGGCGTGGCCGTGCGAAAGGAGCGCCCGCCGTGGCGGCCATTCCCATCGAGGAGCGCGTAAGTCGCCTTGAGGCTATCTACGCGCATCTGGCGACCAAGGCCGACCTGCAAGAACTAAAGGCATCGCTCACGCGCTGGGCCGCCGGTCTGCTGATCGCTTGTCTGGTCTCGGCCCTCAGCGCGGCCGGCGCGGCTATCGTGACCCTCATCGTTCAACTCGCCAACTAGCCCGATCCGGCGCGGCCTGGCGCCCGTCCACGCCGGTCTCCGATCGCGGCCCGACAGTTTCTCGCTCGACGGCTTCCGCTTGGTTTCAGGCCTGCTTTGGTAGTTTGAGGGCCTGCCGCCGCTGACCCGACGTATCGAGCAACCCCAAGCGGCGAATTGGCGAATATCTTGGACTTTACCGGGCCTGCCTTTGTCGTTGCCGCGGTTCTTGTTGTAATCGCGCTGCTGGCCGTTTTCATTGGATGGGTGCTCTTTGGGGCCGCTGCTGTCTTGGCGGTAAACGCCGCGATTCACTTCGTTAAGGGTGCGTTTCACTGGATTCACTATGTGATCGGCGGTCGCGAACCTGAGCTTCCGGACGAGCACGCAACGACTCGCGAGCCCACGGTCAGCCGCGCGCCGCCGGTCCGCCGCGACCCGGCAGTGCGAGCACGAGCCGCACAGGCCATGGAAGATCGACAGCGTCGCAGCCGCCGCATGTTCGGGGCGCTGGCTCTCGGGATCGCGCTCCTAGGCGTGGCGGCCCTGGGCTACAACCTCTGGCTGAATATCCTGGCGGACCGGCGCGAGATCCGGGTCTTGCACAGCATCTCGGAGGGAACCGAGAGGCTGCCCGAATACCTGACCACGCAGATGACGCTGGTAGCTCAAGAGCCGGGCAATGCCGGTCTCCCATGCACGGTGAAGCTCATCTGGATCGAGTCGGGCGGCAGCCGAAACCAAAGCCGCGTGATCCAAAGTCCCGACCGGGTCAGTATTCGCGACCTGGCCTTCAGCGACGGAATCCGCGAGAGTCCCCATTTCCGCGATCTGCCGGTCACCCTGAGCACCAAGGGCTGTCAACCCTGGCGCCTGGTAACGTCCGGCTGACGCCGCCTGGTGCATCGTTGGGTCGCCCGGGCGCCGCATCCCGGCCGCCGACCTTGCTTGGCTAGACTGCGCCCATGCCAGCCGCCGCGCCCCGCATGCACCTGGTCCGCCAGGACTTTGAATCTGTCGAGCTGGACGACCTTGAAGGACACCTGGCCGCCGGGCTGAACCGGCAACTCGACCGAGCCGGCTTGCCGCGCGGCGCTTCAGTAGCCATCGCGGTTGGCTCGCGAGGCGTGTCGCCGGTGGTCCAGGTCGTGCAAACCCTCGCGCGTGGACTCAAGGCAGCTGGGCTACGGCCGTTCGTCGTCCCCGCCATGGGCAGTCACGGGGGCGGCACAGCCGAGGGGCAGGCATCGGTGTTGGCCGATTACGGGGTCCACGAGCGGAGCGTTGACGCCCCCGTCCGGGCCAGCATGGACACGGTCATTCTCGGCACAACCGCTTCAGGCATTACCGTCCACCTGGACGCCGAAGCGGCGGCCGCCGATGGCGTGATCGTCATCGGTCGCGTCAAGCCCCACACCGGATTCCGCGGGCCGATCGAGAGCGGCCTTTGCAAGATGAGCGTGATTGGTCTGGGCAATCGCCGCGGCGCGGAGTCGCTGCATGCGCATCCGCTGGCCACGGGGATTCCCGAGGCGGCTGGCGTGACCGTGGCTTCCGGCCATCTGCTTTGCGGTGTGGCCCTCGTCGAGAACGCCTTCGACCGGCCCGCCCGCGCCGAAGTCGTTCCACCCGAAGCGTTCCACGTCACCGACGAAGCCCTCCTCAAGCTCGCCCGCGACCTCATGCCCCGTCTTCCGCTGGACAAGCTGGATGGCCTGATCATCGACCGCATGGGCAAAAACATCTCAGGCTCCGGCATGGACCCGAACGTCGTCGGCATGTGGCGGCGCCTGGGAGAGCTGGAGCGCACGCCCGACTACGGATGGCTCGCCGTGCTCGGCCTCACCCCCGAGTCCCACGGCAACGCCGTCGGCATCGGGCTGGCGGATCTCTGCAGCCGCAAGCTGGCCGACGCCATCGACCACGAAGCCCTGGCCATGAACACCCTTACGGCCATGGCGCTGCACGCGGCCAAGGTGCCGCTGACGCTGCCAACCGACCGTGCCTGCTATCAGACGGTGCTCAACCTGGCCGCTCGCTCGACCAATGAGCCCATTCGCATCGGTCGGATTCGCAACACCCTCGACCTGGAAACCTTTTGGGTCAGCGACAGCGTGCTGGACGACTTGCCTGGAAACTGCCAGGTGAAGGAACCGACCACGCCATTCGGCTTCGATGCGGACGACGCCATCGTCGAGACTTGCGCGTTTGAACCGCGCGCCTAGCGTTTCACCGACAGCCCGGCGTCTGGCTCGCGCATGAACATTGGCGGACGACGTTCGGTCGTCCCGCGCTCCATGCCGTTCTATTTCACCGTCGGCCTCGTGCTGGCGATACCTGGCCCATCGCTTGAGGCGGTGCGCGCTGACTTCAACCTCACCTATGTGCTGGTGGTCTTGACCCTGATCGTTCCCGCAATCTCGTACGCAAGCGGAACGATCGCGGGTGGGCTGGTGGCGGATCGGCTTGGACGACGGTCCACGCTCACGACGGGGGTGACGCTTTTCGTCGTCGGGCTGCTGACAGCGGGCTTGTCGCCGGCGCTGGGCGTGCTGCTGCTTGGCGCCTGCCTTAACGGCTTTGGCTTCGGGCTCACGGAGTCCCCGCTGACCGCGACCATCTCGGACGTTGCGGGAGACGAAACCGGCCGCGCCATGACGATCTCGCAGATGCCGTTTGGCTTCGGTGCGCTGATGGCCCCGCCGCTGGTCGGGGCGCTGCTGCAGACGCCGATCGGCTGGCGTGGCGGCTATCTCACCGCGGCCCTGCTGGTCATGCTGGCGTCGGCCGTGCTGCTGTCCGCGCGCATTCCGGCCGCTCCCGGGCTCCGCGCCACCGGCGGAGCCCTCGTCTCCGCCTTCATGCGTCCCGTCCCAATCCTGCTCGGCGCCGTCGTCATTGGCTACTTCGGCATGCAACTCGGGCTTGGCGGGTTCCTGGCGGCGTACCTGGAGGCCGACCATGGCTTCACGCGGTCGCTCGCGGCCACGCTGGTCGCGGCCTTCTGGATCGGAATTTCGCTGGGGCGGATCATCGGCGCGTGGCTGGCGCTGCGACTTCAGGCCTACGACCTGGCCCTCGGCAGTTTGGGTCTATCGCTTCTCTGCGCCGTCGTGGTAGCCGGTGTTCCCCATCCCGTGGCCATCCTCACCGCCGCGGCGCTGGCCGGCCTGGTAGCCGGTCCGCTTTTTACCACGGTCGTCGGGATTGGCGTGCGCTATCGACCGTCGGCAGCCGGCATGATCGCTGGATTCATGCTCGCCATGGGCGGCACGGGCTTCGCGGGACTCTCGCTGCTCGCAGGGGCTGTTGCGGACGCGCATTCCGTCCGTGCGGCCGTGGTCCTCATGCCGGTCACGCTTGGCATCGCCTTTCTCTTGCTGCTGCTTGCGCGCCGGCGACACACGGCCGAACTGCGGCTTTGACGGTTTCAAGGGCGCCCGACGCCCGGCAAGCGCCATGATCCTGGCGGCCAGCATGTGGTTCTACGCCGCCGGCGGCGCCGCCATCAGCGTCTTCGGGCCATCGGTCGAGTCGATCAGCGATGACTTCGGCCTTACCTACAGCCAGATCAGCCTGATCATCACCGTCATCTCGATCGGATTCATCGCCGGATCGCTGGCCGGCGGTGCGTCGTCCGACCGCTGGGGGCGCCGTGCGGTATTGGTCCCGTCCGCGGCCGGAGCCGCGCTGTCCATGTTCTGGTTCGCCGCCAGTCTCACGTTCGGCTCGCTGCTGGCGGCCGGCTTTTGCATCGGGGCATCCTTCGGGCCCGGTCTTGCCGCCGCCACGGCGCTGATTGCGGACCTCGCGCGCCAACGCAGCACCCGGGCGCTCAACCTATTCAACTCGGCCTTCGCGCTTGGCGCCATCGCGGCGCCGCCGCTCGTGGCCGTCGGCCTGGCCGCCTTTGCAAGCTGGCGCGTCGCCTACGTCGTCGTGGCCGTATGGTTCGCGACCAGCGGCCTCATGTTCACGCGCCTGTCGTATCCGCCTCGTCGCGGTTCGGTCCCACCGTTTCGGAGCATCGTTCGTGGGCTTGGCTCGCCGGTTTCGGTCCTCCTGGGGCTGGTGTTGATGCTGTATGTCGGCGTCGAAATCGCCTTTGGCGACTTCGGCGCGGCCTTCATGGAGCGCACGCAGGGGATCCCGCGGGCGGCGGCGGCGGCCTCAGTCACCGCCTTTTGGATCGGCGTCCTGCTCGGGCGCTTAATCGTCTACCGCCTGGCTGAATCCTGGCGGGCGTCCAACATTGTTCGCTGGTCGCTCGTGCTGGCGCTGGGCACGTCGATTCTGGCGGCGCTGGCGGGTTCCGCGCCGCTGGCCGTCCTGGGGTTTGTCCTGACGGGCGCGGCGATCGGCGGGGTCTTCCCCACGGCGCTCGGCATCGGCTTACGCATTCGACCCGGAATCGCAGGTTCCCTCGCCGGGGCCCTCACGGCCATGGCCAGTGTCGGCGGGGCGCTGCTTGCACCGATGATTGGCGCCGCGTCCGACGCCGCCGGACCTCGAGGTGGCATGCTGCTCGCGCCGGCCTTCATCCTGGCGGCCATGCTGTTGTTCGAAATCGTCCAGGCGCTGCGACGCCGAGGCGCGCGCGATTCGGCCGGACTGACGGCGCCGCCCGTCAAGGGCCCCAGTGATGCCTGACCTGTCCAGGCCGGTCGGCGCCATCGACCTTGGCGGGACCAGCGTGCGCGCGGCTGTCGTCGATGTGAACGGTGGCATTACGGGCTTTGCAACCGGCGCTACGGAAGCGTCCCGGGGGCCCGATGCGGTGATTGATCGCACCGTTGCCGTGCTGCAGGACTCGCTGGCCCGTGCGTCTGTCCACGTCTCGGACCTCGTAGCCGTTGGGATTGGCGCCCCCGGGCCGCTCGACTGGGACACCGGCGTCATTCACGAGGCCCCCAACCTGCCGGGCTGGAAAGAAGTTCCGTTGGCGGCGCGGATCGCCGATGCCGTTGGTCGACCGGCATTCCTCGAAAACGACGCCAACGCCGCCGCGCTGGCCGAGAACCGGTACGGCGTTGCCCAGGGCGCCGACAACATGCTCTACATCACCGTCAGCACCGGCGTCGGCGGCGGCTTGATCCTGGACGGCGAACTGTGGCACGGCGCCTACGGCAGCGCCGGCGAGTTCGGCCACATGACCGTCGATTTCGAAGGTCCGCTCTGCGACTGCGGCAACCGCGGCTGCATCGAGGCCATCGCCGCCGGACCCGACATTGCGGCGTGGGTCGGCCAGCAGATCGCCGCGGGCCGCGCCAGCGCCCTCAGCGGCCGGGCCGACCTTTCCGGCCGCGACGTGGTCGAAGCGGCGCGACAGGGCGACAAACTTTCGATCAGCGCTTTGCATCGCGCGGGACGCGCCGTGGGCTTTGGCATCATCAACGTCGCCCATCTCGTGAACCTGGAGGTCGTCGTTGTCGGAGGCGGCATCGCCAACGCCGGCGACCTACTCTTCGATCCGCTCCGGGCCACCGTCCGCGAGCATCTCCTGGAGAGCACCGCGCCCAACCTGCGGCTCGAACCCTGGTCGCTCGGCGAAGACGTGGGACTACTTGGGGCGGCTGCCGCCGCTCGCTCGCGGCTGGTCGGTGGCGCGTAGCGGATTGCCCCAGGCCGGCAGGTAGTCCGATGCCGGGTTGTCGGTTATCCGCTGCAAGTCCGTGCCATCCACTCTGACCGTATAAATCTCCCAATTGGCGTCTCGATAACTCGCAAACGCAATCTTCGCGCCGTCCGGCGAGAACACCGGATTCCAATCCGGAGCGGGGTGCGTGGTCAGGCGGACTTCGTTCGATCCGTCGGCGTCGGCAACGAACACATCAAAGGCATCCCCGATCCAGCGCGCGAAGGTGATCCGCGAGCCGTCCGGCGAGAACGACGGATCGCGGCCGCTGCTAATCACGGCGCGCGAACCCTGCGGATCGTCAAGATCCACGGTCACAATATCCGACCCGCTGGTGAAGATGAGTTGCAAGCCATCGGGCGACCACGCGGGATAGCAGAGAAACCCGGCCTGGTCGCCGATGATCCGCTGCTCGGAACCGTCCGCCAGCATCGTGTAGATCTCGCTCTCGCCGCTGCGGGTGCTGGCAAACACCAGCCGCTCGCCGTCCGGCGACCACCAGGCCTCCCAGTCCGTGGCGGGTGTATTGGTGAGTTGCCGCGGATTGCTCCCGTCCCTGTCGGCCACGAAGACCTGGTACCCCCCGCTCGCAAACGCCGAGTAGGCAATCCGCCGCCCGTCCAGCGACCAGTTCGGACGGCTCGTCAGGCCGCCCGTCTGCGTGAGTTGCGTCAACTCGGTCCCGGTCGGCGTCATGGCCCACAGGTTCCAGGCCCCGTCGCGGTTGCTCAGGAATGCCAGTTGCCCGGTCGTCCCGGCCAGCGCCGGATCCGCGACGCCGGCGGTTGCCGCCGTCGGGATAAGACCGCCGTCCCGGAAGTGAATGCCGCTGAACGAGACCCCCACCATGGCTGGCCCGGTGGCCAGTTCCGCGTGGGTTTGCAGTTGCCAGAAGACCGCACGCTGCGCCCGCAGTACCACCACGTGGCCGCGATCCTCAGTGGCAACGGGCAATCCATACGTCTCGAGCCAGTGTTCGTCGCGGAACCAAAGGCGCTCGATGTCGGGATGCCGTGCCAGCAGTTCAAGCCGCTCGGCCAGGATTTCAGCAAAGGGCCGCTGGTCGGGTGTCGTGGACGTTGGCGGCCGGGGCACGCCGCGTTCCGAGGCCAGCCAGTCGTCCCGTCCAGCCTGGCTCAGCTCGTCATAAATGTTGACAAACGTCACCCCGGCGCCTGCGCTCCCCTGCAACACGGCCCGCTGGAACGCCTGGTAGGTCAGGTCGCCCTGCGTCCAGCGATTGGCGATCGGATAGCCCAGTCGCGCGACGCCGCCGGCTTCCTGGAAGAATGTCCAGAACGGCACGTCGTCGGCGTCCGTGACTTCAAACCCCAACCCCTCATCCGGCCCGGCCTGCGAAAAGAACCACCCGTCGGCAATGGCGGAATCCGGCGGCGACTCGGCACGGGCAAGCCCGGCCGGGGCCAGAAACGCCGCGCCCAGAATCGTCAGTACCAGGACCGCGATCCGAATCGCCTGCTGGCGTTTAACTCGAGTCGCCATGGGCCGCATAGACCGAGAGGGTGGCGGCGGGCACTGTAGCCCACCCCGGCGGATTCGACTGTAGGACGCTTCGCTTTCATGCAAGAATTGGCCCCGCATTCTCGCGGGCACGTCAGCTTCCCCAGGTAGGTAGCCTCAATGGCCGAATATGTGAATCCAGACGTTCTCGTCGATACCGATTGGGTCGCCGCCAATGCCGGCGATGACAACGTTCGCCTGGTCGAGGTGGATGTCGACACGTCCTCGTACGACTCCGGGCACATTCCCGGCGCCGTGGGTTGGAATTGGGAGACGCAACTCTCCGACGGTATCCGGCGCGATATCGCCTCGCCTGATCAGTGGAAGGAACTGCTGGAGAGCTCCGGCATCGCCTCCGACACCCACGTCATCCTCTACGGCGACAACAACAACTGGTTCGCCGCCTTCGCGTACTGGCAGTTCAAGATGGGCGGCCACGAGCGCGTGAGCCTGATGAACGGCGGCCGGCTCAAGTGGGAGCAGGAAGGCCGCGAACTCACCACGGACCCAACCGAGGTTGAGTCCGCCACCTACGAAGCTGGCGAAGCCGATCCCTCGCTCCGCGTACTCCAGCCCGACGTCCGCGCCGCGCTTGGCGACGGCTCCACCGTGCTGGTCGACGTGCGATCGCCCGCCGAGTTCACCGGCGAGATCCTGGCGCCGCCCGGCCTCCAGGAACTGTCACAGCGCGGCGGACACATTCCCGGCGCCGACAACGTTCCGTGGTTGACCGCGGTCAACGAAGCGGACGGCACCTTCAAGTCGGCCGATGAGCTACTGGAGATCTACGGCCCGCTCGGCGCGACCGGCGATGCCCCCGTCATCACCTACTGCCGGATTGGCGAACGTTCCGCCCACACCTGGTTCGCGCTGCACGAACTGCTTGGCGTCGGCAACGTCCGCAACTACGACGGCTCCTGGACCGAATGGGGATCCATGATCGGCCAGCCGATCGAGCGCTAGTCCGCGCGGGTCGGTCGCGATGACTCAGGCGTCCAGCCGTACCTGTGCCAGGTCGATCGCACCGCTTACCGGCTCGATCCCGAAGGCGCTCACGGTGGGCTTGAGCAAGAAAGCCGACGCATGCTGGCCGATGGCTATGGCCGGCGCCTCGGCTTCCAGCAGGCCTTCGGCGGCCACGTAGGCCGCGCGCTGAGCCTCCGGGTCCGTGCTTGCCGCCGCCGTGTCCAGGTGCCGGTCAAACTCGGCGTTCGCCCAGCCTGATCGGAAGAAGTCCACGTCCGATCGCCACAGGTCGTCCAGCCAGTTCGACGGATGACGGTACTCGGACGTCCACCCGGCGCGGAAGGCGTCAAAATCGCCGGGCGCGTTCGAAAAGTCCAGGAAGTCGCGCCACTCGCGGACGTCGGGCTGGACGTCCAGGCCAAGGACATCGCTCCACGCCCGGGTGAGTTCCGCGGCAAGCCGGTCCCACTGGTCGGTGCGGTGATAGGTAAAGCGCAGCGGCGGCAGGCCTTCGCCGTTTGGGTAGCCGGCGCCGGCCAGCAGCGCTCGTGCCTCGTCAACCCCTGGAGCGGGATTGGACTCGGCCGCCAGGATGGTCTGAGGCGTCACGCGCTGCGCCGGAAGCGTGGGCTCGTCAAACACCGCCGCGGTCAACGCCTCGCGGTCGAGCGCCAGCGA
The DNA here is from genome assembly GCA_022820025.1 of Chloroflexota bacterium. Lineage (GTDB taxonomy): Bacteria > Chloroflexota > UBA11872 > UBA11872 > UBA11872 > UBA11872. The sequence continues at coordinate 18,587 of JAJEGF010000075.1, read as the reverse complement.
CAGCGCCCGTCGAACGTCCGCCGAGTCCCACGGCGCCTTGCGCGTGTTGAACACGATGAACCAGGTGCCGGCACGCGCGAAGAGCCGCACCTGCGGCCGCAGGTCCGCATTGGCCAGTGCCGATTGATAGTCCGAGCCACTCACGCTGGCGGCGTGCGCGGGACTTGCGTGAAAGTCCTGGAGCCGGGAGTCGGCTGATCGAGGAAACCGGATAACCACGTCGCGGAAGCGAGGCGGCAAGGGTCCGCCGTAGTGTTCATTCCGGTGCAGCGTCATGCCCAGGCTGCGGTCCCACTGCGCCAATTTGTACGGTCCATTGCTTCGGATTCGGATCGGCTCGGTCCACGATGCCCAGGTGCCTTCGATTTCCGCGCGTGGCAGTGGTGCGAAGGTCGAAGTCGCCACCCGCGCCAGGAATCCCGGCGTTGGCGCGTCAAGGTGCACCCGCAGCGTTGACGTATCCGGCGCCCGAACCTCCGGCTCGTCGCGATTGCGGCCGCCGCCGGCATAGCTCTCCGCGCCTCGGATCGGGAACAGCAGGTAGTTGAACGTCGCACCCAATTCCGGCGCCAGGTTGCGTCGCCACGCCCATACGAAATCGTCCGAGGACACCGCTTCGCCCGAGGTCCAACGGCCGCCGCCCGCCAGCGTGAACTGATAGGCATGCCCCGCGTCCGTGATCTGCCACGAGTCGGCCGCGGCCGGGTACGTCGCGCCGCCCTCGCCCACGCGCAGCAACGGCTCGAACAGGGCATCCGCGATCGTCGCTTCCTGCGGCTGGGCGACCAGCGCCGGGTCGATCGTCGCCGGTTCGTCCAGCAGCAGCTCCAGGCGCTGCCCGTCGTCGCCGCCCGTCTCCGATCCGGGAACGTCGCAGGACGCGATGGCCGCCAACGCAATGCCGCCGCTGGCCATCCGTACAAACCGTCGGCGGTTCAGCGGCACGGCGCTAGTTGGTGATGGTCAGTTCGGTAAGCCATTCGCGGGTCATCGGACGTCCGACATAGCCTTCCACCCAGGGCTGCACGAGTTCATGCGACACGTAGAACATAAGCGGAATCAGCACCGCCTGCGAAATCACGCGTTCCTCGATGGCCCCGTAGTGGCGGAGCCGCTCCTCGTCCGACGTGGCCAGTCGCGCCTTCGTGATCAGGTCGTCAACCATCGCATCCGTAAATCGCCACGCATTGTCGGGCCGGCCTGATCCGAACAGCTCGTCGGTGAAGTTGGAGGCGTCGGGAAAGTCCGCGGACCACCCCAGGAAGAACGCCTGAATGTCGTGGCCCGGGTCGTCCAGCGTCTCAACCAGATCGTCGAACGAGCGCACCTCGATCACCACATCCAGGCCCAGGTCCGTTCGCCATGGACGGATCACAAACTCCAGGAACGGGTTTCCCGAGAGACCCTCCCCGGGCGCGACGACGGTGATCTGCGGCACGGCGTCGGCGTCGCCGTACCGTGACTTCGCCAGTTCCGCCTCCGCCGCCGCTAAGTCGAACGAAAGCCCCTCGAAGTCGGGTCGATGCCCCGGCAAGCCTGGCGGAATAACTCCCTTCGCCTCCCGTTGCGTGCCGGTCAGCACCACCTCATTGATGAAGGCTCGATCGGTCGCCAACGCCAGGGCCCGCCGCACGTGCTCGTCGTTCAGCGGCGCGAGCGTCGTGTTGAACCCGACGTAGTGAAAGGCCAGGTCCGGCGTACTCAGAAGCTGCCCGCCGCGCGGCTCATTGGGATCCCGAAACCGATCCAGGTCCGATCCGCCAATAGCGACCAGATCAAGCTCGTCGCGTTCGAACAGCAGCAGGTCCTCGCCCACGTCCAGCTGATGAAACTCCACCACCGCCGGTCCGCCCGACAGCCAGGATGCCGTGTCGGCGCGCCGCAGCGTGATGCGCGATTCCGGTTGCCACGCCGCGAGCCTGTAGGGCCCCGACCCGTTCGGCGACCGCCACCACGCATCGCCCTTCGCGACGTTGTGTCGATCCACGATGAGCGTCGGACCGGCGCTCAGCTTGCTCGGAAAAAACGAGCGGGCGGATTCCAGGGTGACTTCGACCCCGTGCGATCCGACGACGCGCAGTCCTGAGACGGTGGCTGCCTCGCCGGCCGCGTAGGCCGCCGCTCCCTGGATGTCTCGCAGAAACACGGGCCCTGCGAGTGATCCCGTTTCTGGACTGAGCGCCCTGGTCCACGACCACAGCACATCGTCCGCCGTCAGCGGTCGTCCGTCGTGAAACCTGGCCTCGGGACGAATCGTAAACGTATAGACCAGACCGTCCGAACTCACCGTCCAACCCGAAGCCAGGTCGGGATTCACCGACAGATCCGGTCCAATCCGCGTCAGCCCGGCAAAGATCTCCTGGACGTACGCGCCGGCCCCGGTGTCTCGCACGTGCACCGGATCCAGGGAGACTGGTTCCGAGCCCTCAATCCGCAGCGTTCCATATGCCGACGGCTTGGCTGGTCCGGCGTCGCCGCCGCCGAGAAAGACAAACGCGAGCCCGAACGCGGCAACCAACAACAACAGGCGGCCGGGTGGCCGCCTGCCGCGGGCCTCAGGCACCCGCGCTCCCGGGTTCACTGCGACTCAGCAGATCTTCCGCGCGCAGCATGATGGTCCGTTCGTTCACGTGATGCAGCATGCGCACCGCGTCCGGCATCGGGACCCAGCGCGCTTCCACGTGCTCGGCCGGGTCCGGACGAATGCTCCCGCCGGTGGACCGCAGCAGGTACTGATGCACGACCTTCGGCACAAACCCCGTCCAGAGATCCGGTCGGACTTCGTAGCGAATCTCCCCAAGGTCGTCCACGACTTCGCCCACGATGCCGGTTTCCTCCAACACCTCGCGCACCGCCGCGTCTTTCGGCGCTTCGCCCGGCTCGACGGCGCCTTTGGGCAAGACCCAGGCCCCGCGCTGCGTCTGGACCACGGCCACCTGAACCTGGCCGTTCTTCTGGCGATAGATCACGCCCCCAGACGACTCGAGGAAGGGTTCCTCGCTACCGGTGGCTGCTACGGACTGATCGGCGGCTTCTGCCATGGGTTACTCCTAAACCGTGCGGGTGTCGCGGATGGCGAATCCAAGATGCGACCGGCTGGGGGTCGACCCCTGCTGGTCCTGATACTTGCTGTTCAGCCCGGGCGAGCCGTACGGACGTTCCGCCGGGCTGGTGAGTTGCATGACCGAAAGTTGACTGACCCGCATACCGGGCCACAGAAGGATGGGCAGGTTGGCGTGATTCGACAACTCCAGCGTCAAACTGCCCCGAAATCCTGGGTCCACGTAGCCCGCGGTGCTGTGCACCATCAATCCTAGCCGCCCCAGTGAACTCTTGCCCTCAATGCGGCCCACGAGGTCGTTCGACATTTGGATGGTCTCCACGGTTCCCGCGAGTACGAATTCACCCGGATGGAGGACGAAGCTGGCGCCCGCGGCTACTTCGACTTCCTCGGTAAGGTCCGGCTGGCTCAGCTTCGGATCGATGTGCGTCTCGGTCTGATTCACAAAGACCCGGAACACGTCGCCAAGCCGCAGGTCGATGCTCGAAGGCTGAATCGCGGTTTCGTCGAGCGGGTTGATTTCCAGACGGCCTGACGCGATCGCCTCGCGTAGAGCCCGATCGCTCAGGACCACTCGCCCCCCTTTTGCGCCCCGCGTGGACGCGCGGGCCCGATGCTACCGTACCCCTGCCTCGCCAGCCCGGCGGTCGCACCTCCGTGATTCTCGCCATCGACCAGGGCACCACCGGCACCACCACCCTGGTTGTCGACGCCCAAGCCCGCATCGTCGGACGCGCCTACGCCCCGGTGAACCAGGGCTATCCCCGGCCCGGCTGGGTTGAGCACGACCCCAACCAGATCTGGGAGGGCGTGTGCCGAAGCGCGCGCCAGGCGCTCGCTGCGACGCCTCCCGGCGCGGTCGCGGCTATTGGCATCACCAACCAGCGCGAGACCGCCGTCGCCTGGGACTCCGCAACGCTCCAACCGCTGGGACCGGCCATCGTCTGGCAGGACGTCCGCACCGCGCCCCGGATGACCGAACTGGAAACTACCGACCACGGCGACGCTGTTCGCGCCGTCACCGGCCTGCGCCCCAGTCCTTACTTCAGCGCCGGCAAGTTTGCCTGGATGCTCGAGCACGTTCCCGAAGTCGCCGCGGCCCGCGACGCCGGCCGCCTGCGCTTCGGAACCGTTGATGCCTGGCTCATTGCCCGCCTGTCGGGCGGCGCGCATCTCTCCGACACCACCAACGCCTCGCGGACCCTGCTGATGGACGTGGAGACCGGTTGCTGGTCGAACGACATGCTCCGGCTCTTCGGAATTCCCGCGCGGTCCCTGCCCGAGATCGTGCCCTCGATTGGCCGGTGTGCCGTCGCCGGCGTCGATGCCCCGGTTGCCTCGGGCACGCCCATCAGCGGCATTGCCGGAGACCAGCAAGCCGCCCTCTTCGGCCACCTCGGCGTAGCGCCCGGCGCCGCCAAGGTGACGTACGGCACCGGCTGCTTTCTCCTCCAGCACGCCGGCGACTCGCGCCCGCCGGACATTGACCATCTGCTCACCACCGTCGCGCTGGGGCGGCCCGACGGCTTGACCTACGCCTACGAAGGCAGCGTGTTTACCGGCGGCGCGCTGGTGCAATGGCTGCGAGACGAACTGGGATTGATCGAGTCCGCCCCCGAAATCGAGACCCTGGCGCGCGCCGTGCCCGATACAGGAGGCGCGGTGATTGTCCCCGCCTTCACTGGCCTGGGCGCACCCTACTGGGATCCTGACGCCCGCGGAGCAATTCTGGGCCTGACCCGCGGTGTTTCGGCCGCCCACCTGGCCCGAGCCGCCCTTGAAGCTATCGTCCACCAGGTCCAGGACGTCCTGGAACTCATGCCCGCGCTCACCGGCCGGCTGCTGGTCGACGGCGGCGCCGCCGCCAACGACCTGCTCCTGCAACTCCAAGCCTCCAGTGCTGCCCGTACCGTTGCCCGACCGGCGGATATCGAAACCACGGCGCTTGGCGCGGCGTACCTGGCCGGCCTGGCCGAGGGCGTCTGGTCCAGCGTGGACGAGTTGCGCACGCTCCGCCCCGCACCGGCGCTGTTCGAGCCTGGCCTGGAGACTCTTTCCATCGATCGCCCCACCTGGCGTCGCGCCGTCCAGCGCGCCCGCGGCTGGGCCGGCGCGCCGTCGGGTCCGTGAGAAACTGCCGCGCATGAGCCTTCACGTCGCCTTTTGCCTCTGGGGCCTGCCCGACGACCCCGCGGTCGCCACCGCCTTCGCCGCCGAAGCCGGCTTTCAGTCGGTGGACGTGCGCCCCGGATACGCCAACCTGGAACTCACTGAGCGCACGCTTCCGATCACCTGCATGGCTGTCGCTCACCTAATGCCGGAAGGTGCGCTGCTGGACGCGACCGAGGACTCGGCCCGCCAGCTCGCCGTGGATCACGTCCGCGCCGGCATCCGCGAAGCCCGGAGTCTCGGAATCACCGACGTCTACCTCGCCCCGCCCGCCACACCCGATGCGCCCGCGCTCGCCGCCTACCGCGAATCGGCCCTCACGCTGGCCGATGAAGCCCAGCGCGCCGGCGTCCGCCTGGGCATCGAGCACTTTCCCGGCCGCGGTCTGCCGACGGTCCGCGAAACCCTCGACTTCATCACCGCCTGCGGCCACGCCAACCTCTACCTGCTCCTGGACGTCGGCCACAACCAGATCGCCGGCGAGTCCGTCGCCGAGTCGATTGACGCCGCCGCCGACCGCCTTCAGTACGTCCACGTCAACGACAACGACGCCACGAGCGACCTGCACCTGGGCCTGCTGGAAGGCGTTCAGGACGAAGCCTGGGTCAGCGACGCCCTCCGCGCGGTGGTCGAATCGGACTATGACGGCCCGGTCAGCGTCGAAGTCAACATGGCGCTGCCAGACCCGCGAGCCTCCGCCGCCAGCAGCCTGTCAATCGTCCGCCGGCTGGAACCTGGCGCCTAAACCCGACCGGCCGCCCGGTAGGCGTCGTCAATCAGCTGCACCGCATTCGCGCAGTCCCGTGGCGTGATCGCCGGCGGGTCTCCGCGTCCTACCCGCTCCAGGCAGTCCCGCACGAATCCCGGGTAGGCCGACAAGACGGTTACCGGCGTGTCCAGGTGCTCGTTGCGGCCCGGCGCGAGAATCTGCAGGCCGTCCGGAACCGCCTGCAACATGGCGTTGGCCCCGGCCACCTTCATCTCGGAGTCGGATTCGTTCGCGGGCCAGGTAGGCATCGTGTAGCCCACCTCCACGTGCACCAGCGTCCCGCTGCTGCTTCGCAGCGTCGCAAGGGCGTAGTCCTCTACCTCCGACGCATGAACGATATTGCTGATCACCGCCGACGCCACCTGCACGTCTTCGCCCAGTAGGAATCGGGACATGTCCATCCCGTGCCCGCCCAGGTTGGTCAGCGCCCCGCCGCCGGCCTGCGCGCGGTCCAGCATCCAGGGCGAGTCCCACTCGACATAACGCTGCATGGTCGGCCGGATGATCCGGAACACGATGTGCGAAATCGGCCCAAACTCGTCCGCCGCAATCATTTCCCGCGCCTTCTCCGCCCACGGCGATTGTCGGTTGGGAAACGGCACCGACACCCAGGCGCCGCGCGCTTCCGCCAGGTCCGCCAGGCCGCTGACCACGTCCGCGTTCGTCCCCATCGGCTTTTCCATCATGAATGGAATGTCCGACTCGATCAGGAACCGCGCGATCTCCGGCATCTCCACGTGCCGACCCAGTGCGATCACGAACTCCGGCTTTGTCGCGTCGACCATCTCGCGGTAGTCGGTGAATGCCGTGGTCTCGTAGCGACTCGCCCGGTCCTCGGCGATCGCGGCATCGCTGTCGGAGACGCCCACCAGCTCGATGTCCAGGTCCAGGTTCTGCAGAACCGTCAGGTAGGCGGCGTCGTAGGTGGAATGCCAGTGGTTGACTTCAATGACGGCGATGCGGCGCGGCGTGCTCATGGGCGACGACTCCCGGGTCCAACAGCGGGACGGTAGCACGAGCCGTCGCAGTAAGCTCTAGCCGAAGAACTCGTCGAACGAGGTGACGCCATGGGCGCAGGGGACCAGGACAACAAGGGCTGGGGCCGTCGCCTCGACGGCCTGATCAAGCGGGTCGGCGACGAAGTCGGCGGCGAACGCGGGGAGAAGGTCCGTGAGCGTCTGACGCAAGCCAAGTCGCGGGTCGAAGCCGGACTGGAGAGTGAAGAGGCCCGCCGCGTCCGCAGCGAAATGACGGCGCTTGGAGACAAAGCCATGGAGCGCGTGGACGACGCCCTCCGGCACGAGCGCACGCAGCAGATCGTCAAGCGAGTGGACGCCACGCTCACCGAAATCGGCGACCGCCTGCGCGGCGAGCACGCGGAATCCCCAACGGCCGCGCCGACCCCGAAAGCTCGAGCTGCTGCTCAATCGGAAGAACCGGTCGCCGAAGCCGGCGAGACAGCCGCGGCAACCGATGCGTCGCCCAGTACCGGTGACGTATCACCCGACATTTCCACGAACGGCGAGGACGAAACAACCTCCAGGCAAGCCTGACATCGTCCCGTTAGCGCGGAGCGTCGGCAGCGGTGAGTTAGCCGCGCCCGTGCACCAACAGCCGCGCCAGGCTCCGCCACGACAGCGCCGTCCCCTCGCCCACCAGTAGTTCGATGCCCTCCTGCACGAACTCCGGCCGTCGCCGCGCCGCGCGCACCCCAAAGTCAGCGATCCAAGCCCGCTGCGCCAGCCGCTTGGCGCGCGCGGATGCCCGGAAGTGCTCGCCGAATCGCCGCCGGAACCACGCATCGAACCCATCGAACGGCCGGTCGTCCGCTCCCGACCGCACCGCCCGCACTGACCGCCGCGCCGCCTCGATGCCCGCCGCCATCCCGTAGGCAATTCCCTGGCCCGAAAACGGGTTGATCATCGATCCCGCGTCGCCCACCAGCGCCACCCGCCCGTGTTCCAACGGCGGAACGTAGCTGGCGAACGGCAGCATGTAGGCCCGCGACAGCTTCGGTTCCAGCGCGTCGTGCTCGCTCGACTGCAGAAAGTCTCGTAGCAGATCCGGCAGTCGTCGTCCCTGCCGCCGGAAACGAGCGGCGTCGATCATCACCCCCACGTTCGCGCCCCGCGCGTCGATCGGGAATATCCAGCCGTAGGCCGGCAGCAATTCGCGCTTGAAGTAGAACGCCATGTGCTCGAACCCGCCGGGCCGCTCCACGTACGCCCGGATGGCTACTCCGGTATGCGCGGAGTCGTTGTACGCCACCCCCAGCAACCGCCGCACATCCGACCGCGCCCCATCGGCCGCGATTACGGCCTTCGCACAGATGGAAACCGGTCCATTGGGCCCGTTCGCCTCGACTGAGACCAGTCCATCGCCGGGTGCGTTCAGTTCTGCGAGCCGGCCCTTGGTCCAAACCTCCGCGCCGGAGTCTCGAGCGCGCGTCAGCAGGGCGTCATCGAACTCCGCCCGCGGCACCACGTAACCCCGCGCGCTCTCGCCAATGGCCGGAAGGTCGCCAATTACCTCGGCGCCCGACGGCGCAACGATCTTCAGCCGCTCGACAGGCCGGCGCCCCCGCACAATCTCGCCGGCATCCAGGTCCGCCAGCCGTGCCACGACCCCAGGCCCCAACCCATCGCCGCAGGCCTTGTCGCGCGGAAACCGCTGGCGATCCAGCACCAGCGTTTGAAGCTCCGGGGCCGCATGACGCGCCGCCAGCGCGGCGGCCGCTCCCGCGGGACCGCCTCCAACCACCAGCAGGTCGCACGCTCGGACATCCACGCTGTGTGCTCTCCCGCCGCCGGGCGCCGCGAAGTATAGAGACGCCCTGCGCCTAAACTGCCGTCACATCGACCGAGCGGGAAACGTCGCATGGGGCGGGCGTCCTCCGGCGAGAGTGCTCCTCTCGTGCTCAGCATCGACGTCGGCAGTTCTTCCGTTCGCGCCGCCGCCCACAGCGCCGATGGGGCCCCGCTGCCCGGCAGCGACGCCCAGATCGCCTCCAGCTTCGACACCACGCCCGACGGCGGCGTGCAGATCGACGCGGACGCCCTGTTCGACCGCCTGGCGCAAGCGATTGACGTCACCCTCCAGCGCCTTGGGCCGCAAGCGGCGGACCTTCAGGGCGTGGGCGCCAGCGTCTTCGCCTCCAGCGTGCTCGGCGTCAGCGCCGCCGGCGAGCCCCGAACCCCGGTCTACACCTACGCCGACACCCGCTGCGCCGCCGACGCCGCCGTGCTCCGCCAGGAGTGGGACGTGGCGGCCTGCTACGACCGCACGGGCACGCCCATCCACGCCAGCTACCTGCCGGCCCGCTTTCGGTGGCTCAGGCGGACCCAACCCCACGTTGTCCGCCAGGTCGCCCGTTGGATCACCTTCGGCGAGTACGCCGCACAGCGCTTGTTCGGTCGTCCCTGCGGCCTGGGACTGAGCCTCGCCGCCTGGTCGGGCATGCTGAATCGTCGCGAGTTGGACTGGGATCTCGCCACCCTGGGCGCGCTCAACGTCGATCCAGGCTCGCTGGGCGCCATCGATCCGGCCGGCGAGCCGCTGTGCGGATTGGCCGATCCCTGGCGCCAACGCTGGCCCGTCCTCGCCGACACCCCCTGGTTCCCCGCGCTCGGCGACGGCCTCTGCAGCAACCTCGGCACCGCCCCCGGCGAGGCCGACGCCATCGTGTTCAACATCGGCACCAGCGCCGCTGTCCGCGCCCTGGTTTACGGACCGGTCCGCTCCGTCCCGGCCGGGCTCTGGGAATACCGTGTTGATCGCTCGCGCTCGCTCCTGGGCGGCGCCGAAAGCAACGGCGGCATCGTCGTCGCCTGGCTGCGTGACTTCCTGCGCGGGCTCCAGGGCGACGATCCAGACGATGCCATCGCCCACCTGCCGCCCGACGGCCACGGCCTCACCGTGCTTCCCTTCCTGGCCGGCGAACGCAGTCCCGGCTGGGACGACTCCGCCCGCGCCACCATCCACGGCGCCCGCCTCAACACCCAACCCGCCGACCTGCTGCTGGCCGGCATGGAGGCCGTCGCCTACCGCCTGGCCGCCATCTACGACTTGCTTGTCCCGGTCATTGGCGAACCCCACGTCGTCCATGTTTCGGGCGGGGCGCCCCAGCGCTCCGATCGTTGGACCCAGATCCTCGCCGACGTCCTCGGCCGCCCCGTCATCCGCTCCGCCGTCGCCGAACCCACCAGCCGCGGCGCCGCCATCTGGGTGCTGCAGGCACTCGGCCATTCCGTCCCTTCGGACCACGGGACTGATGGCGACCAGCCGTTCGACCCCAACCCGGCCAACCACGCCGTCTACCAGGAAGCCCGCGCCCGCCAACGACGCCTCTACCAACGCATGGCCGGCGCAGGCGGCCTGGGCCTCGCCTGAGATGTGCCAACGCCGCGTGCAAATCTCCGCCCCTTCGAGGAAACTGAGCCAGGGCACGGCGAACTCCTGGAGCCACCAATGAACGTCGCCATCGGCGTAGACCACCGCGGCTATGCCATCAAGACAGACCTCATCGCGATCCTGCGCGCCGCCGGCTGCGAAGTCATCGACTTCGGCGCCCACTCCGATGAATCCGTGGACTACCCCGACTACGCCGCCGCCGTCGCCGAGGCCGTCGCTTCCGGCCGGGCCGACCGCGGCATCATCGTCTGCGGCAGCGGCGTCGGCGCCTGCGTGGCCGCCAACAAGGTCGCGGGCGCTCGCGCCGGCATGTGCCACGACACCTACTCCGCCCGCCAGGGCGTTCAGCATGACGACATGAACGTCCTCTGCCTCGGCTCCGGCATCGTCGGCCTCTCCCTCATCGAGGAACTCGTCGAAGCCTTCGTCGGGGCCAAATTCGCGGACCACGAAGAGCGCTACGTCCGCCGCCTCCGCAAGGTCCAGTCCCTCGAACGCGGCGAACGCCTGAGCCCCTAGAGAACTCGCGATTCCACCCGCATACCCTGGCAGCGGCGCTCCGACAATCCCCCCGTTCGGCCTGGGTTCGGCCGCGCCATGCTCCGCGCCCGCCCCGCATGTGCTCGATGGGCACAATCGGCCGCCGTTCCGGATAGTGGACTGCACCGGCCAAACGTCTCGTGCTCGGAATGCTCTCGGTTAGGCATCCCCGCACCCGAGCCTGGGTCGGCGCATTATTCCTGGTCGGGAACGTCGCGCTTACCCTCCCGCTGGCCTTGTTTGCGTCGGGCTGGTACGGGCCTGGATTTCTCGACTGGTTCCAGCACCTGAACCTGGACAGCGAGCAATCGCTGGCCAATTGGTACGCCAGCGGCCTTTGGGCGATGGTCGCGATTCTCGCGGCGGCGCAGCTGTTCCGCCCGCCGCCGGACTTTCGGCGCCCTCGCTGGCTGTGGTCTCTCGGCTGGATCGCCGTCGCGCTCTTCGCCGCGCTCATTGCCTGGGAAGAAGCCGTCGGCATCAAGGACACGCAATGGGATCAGTCTGAAGCACTATTCGCGAGCCTTAACCTCGCTGACTTGCCCACCGGAATCCGTTGGGCGGGCATCATCGGGGTACTGTCCGCTCCATTGGCGGTGCTGGCGGGGTGGGTTGTCTTTACATCGCTGCGCCGGAGTCCGGCGCTCCTGTTGCTGACCGCGCTGGCGCTGGCGCTTGGTCTGGGCGCGATCCTTCGCGACGGCTTCGGCGTGCTTTACGGAACGACGCACTGGTGGGCAACGTTTCTCGACGACGGCTCCGAGGTCATGGCCGGCGCCATCCTGGCCGTGGTGTTCGTCGAGGCGCTCGTAACTCGGCAAACGGTGAGCGTTGACGGCTGGCGGCGCCGCGGGAATCGGATTCAGCGCTGGGCGGCCCTCGGCGTGACGCTCGTCGTGGTCGCTGCAAGTGTTCCCGCCTTGCTCGCCGACTACGAATGGGAGGAAGCCGGCTGGATGCGCCCCCGGTACTACGCGGGCCCGATTTCGCGATTCGAGCAGCCGTTTCAGGCCCATCTCGATAATCTGACGGCGATAGACGTCTGGGGCTTCTCCGAGGACGAGGACGGGAAGGGCGTTCCCGCCACAATCCTCGTGAGCCTCCTGCCCTCCCAGGGCGGACGCCCGGTGTGGGCACGAGCCGTGGTGCGCGGGGACCGGGACAGCCCCGCGATCAATCGCATCGCCTTCGAACCGGTCCCCGGCAGCCGGGGCGAAACGTACGACCTGGTGATCTTCAGCGAGCCGCTGCCTCGGGTACATCTCGGATTGATGGGCGACCGGGCCGGCCCCCAAGGCGACGCCATCGTCAATGACGTGCCGCACCCGCGTCAGCTCGCCATGGGGGTGTACTCGATCGGCACCGGCGCGCAATTGGTCCAGGACTTGCTGGTGCGTGACCCGCGACGGCTGTTTCTGCTGGGTGATGTCGTCCTCACGGCCTACGTCTGGCTGTTTGCCGCCACGGTTGCATGGCGCGGGCTCACGGGCCCGCCGTCGCGGTTTTGGCCCGGCGCGGTCTGGCCGTCGGTCCGAGTGAGCGCGCTTGTTCTGGCCGGGCTCGTCGCCATGGCTTTGGTCATCCTTCCCATCGGGTTTGGCTACTCCCCGCCGGGAAACCTGGGCGCCGGCTGCTGCTGACGGCTCTCCGTCGCCGCCATTGGTACGATTGCCCGGGAAGACGTACTCGTGTAGGCCACCCGCTTGCGCGATCGACCTCGGCCGATCACCGTTGCTCCGGCCCCGGAGGTTTCGATGTCTCAAACCCCGCTGCACGAACTACACGCGCATGGTCAGAGCGTCTGGTTGGACTTTCTCAGCCGGGACCTGGTCGACTCCGGAGAACTCGCCCGCCTGGTCGCCGAAGAAGGCGTCCGCGGCATGACCTCCAACCCCACGATCTTCCAGGAGGCCATCAAGGGCAGCGACACCTACGACGAAGACATCCGCCGTCTCGGCGCTCAGGGCCTCACCCCCGAGCAGATGTTCGAAGCCATCGCCGTCGACGACATCGCCGCCGCCTGTGACGTGCTGCGCCCGGTGTTCGACGAATCCGGCATGACCGACGGTTTCGTGAGCCTGGAAGTCTCCCCGCGCCTGGCCCACGACACCGAGGGCACGGTCGAGGAAGCCCGCCGCCTGGTCGCCGCGGTCGACCGCCCGAACCTGATGATCAAAGTTCCCGCCACCCCGGCCGGCCTGCCCGCCGTCGAGACCCTGATCACCGAGGGCGTCAACGTCAACATCACGCTCATCTTCGCCCAGGCCGTCTACCGCGGCGTCGTGGATGCCTTCCTCAGCGCGCTCGAAAACCGCGCCGCCGCCGGTGAGCCGGTGGACGACGTCGCCTCCGTGGCCAGCACCTTCGTCAGCCGCATCGACACTGCCGTCGACGCCCGTCTGGAAGAGCTCCTGGCCGAGCGGGCGGATGACGCCGACGAAATCCGCTCCCTCCTCGGCAAGGCCGCCATCGCCAACTCCAAGGCTGTCTACGAGATCTTCGAAGAGATCTCCGCCTCCGAGCGCTACCAGGCCCTGGCCGCCGACGGCGCCCAGCCTCAGCGTCCACTCTGGGCCAGCACCAGCACCAAGAACCCCGAGTACCCGCCCACCCTCTACGTGGACGAACTCATCGGCCCCAATACCGTCAACACCATGCCCTCCGTCACCATGGACGCCTTCCGCGAGCAGGGTGAGGTGCAGCCCACCGTAAGCAGCGACCCGGACTACTGGAGCGGTGTGCTCGAACGCCTGGCCGCCCTCGGCGTTGACCTGGACGCCATCATGGATCAGCTCCAGGCAGAGGGCGTCCAGAAATTCATCGACTCCTACGACGACCTCCTGCAAGACTTGGAGGCCAAGGCCGGGGCGCTCGCCTCCTAGCCGGGAACTGAGGCGGCAATGTCCGGCGACGGCCCCACCGCTCGTTTCGGCCCGGCTTCCGATGCCGTCGCCGAAGCCTTGGATCGCGCCCAGGCCAGTGACGTCGCCCGCCGCATCTGGGCCGCCGATCTCTCCCTCTGGACCCAGAACCCCCTCGTCCAGAACCAGATCGCCGAAAGCCTCGGCTGGCTGCGCGTGGCCGAAGCCATGCGCGCCGGCGTCGACGACCTCACCTCCTGGAGCGCCGAGATCGCCGAACAGGTTGACGACGTGGTTCTTCTCGGCATGGGCGGCAGCAGCCTCGCGCCCGAGGTCATGGCCGCCGTTATTCCCCAGGCCGAAGGCTCGCCGCGACTCACCGTCCTCGACACCACCGACCCCGCCGCCGTCCGCCGCGTTGAATCCCGTCTGAACCTCGACCGGTCGCTCTTCATCGTCGCCAGCAAATCCGGCGGCACCCTGGAAACCGCCACCCTCGCCGAGTACTTCTGGTCCCGCTACGCCGCCGCCGCGGATTCGCCCGGCCGCCACTTCGTCGCCATCACCGACCCCGGCACCAGCCTGGCCGCCCTCGCCCAGGACCACGCCTACGCCCGCGTCTTCCTCAACCCGCCCGACATCGGGGGACGCTACTCCGCCCTCTCATTTTTCGGACTCGTCCCAGCCGCCCTCGCCGGCATCGACCTTGCGCCGCTCCTCGACCGCGCCATCGCCGCCGGTCAGACCTCCGCCGCCAACCCCTCGGTCAACACCAATCCACCCGTCACCGTCGGCGTGGCGCTTGGAGCACTCGCCCGCGCCGGCCGCGACAAGCTCACCCTGGTCCCCTCGGCCTCCCTCCGGCCCGTCGGCGCCTGGGTCGAACAGCTCGTCGCCGAGAGCACCGGCAAGGAAGGCCAGGGCATCGTGCCCGTCGACGGCGAGCCGCTGGGCGATCCCGGCGTCTACGACGACGACCGCGTCTTCATCGAACTCGCCCTCGCCGGCGATCCCGATGACGGCCGCGCCGCGCGCCTCGACGCTCTCGCCGGTGCCGGCCACCCGGTGATAACCCTCCCGCTGGACGATGCGCACGACCTCGGCGCCCACTTCCTCACCTGGGAACTCGCCACCGCGGTCGCCGGCTCGCTGCTTGACATAAATCCATTCGACCAGCCGAGCGTCGCCGAAAGCAAGGACAACACGGATCGCGTCCTCGGCCAGATCACGGCCTCCGGTGCGCCGTTCGATATGCCCGCCGGCCCCAGCGACAACGGTGTGCTCGCCGCCGGCAGCCAGGCTCCCGACCTCACCGCCGCCCTCACCGGCTGGCTCACGTCCGTTCGCCCCGGCGACTACATCTCCATCCAGGCCTACCTCGACCGCTCGCCAGCGCACGATGCCGACCTGCGCGCCATCCAGGCCCTCCTCCGCGACACCCTTCATCGTGCCGTCACCCTTGGATACGGCCCCCGCTTCCTGCACTCCACCGGCCAGTTGCACAAGGGCGGCCCCGACACCGGCGTCTTCTTGCAGATCACCGCCGATCACCAGGCCGACGTCGAAGTTCCCGGCCGCGGCTATTCCTTCGGCACCCTCATCGACGCCCAGGCCATCGGCGATTTCGAGTCCCTCGCCGCCCGCGAACGCCGCCGCCTCCGCCTGCACCTGAACGACTCGTCAACCGACTTGAATTCAGTCGCCACCGCGTTACGCACCGCCCTGCAAAACATCAACGTCGCCTGACGGAGCATTTCCCATGAGCATGAACGGCCAGGCCCTGGACACCGCGCTCGGAGTCAACCCCCTTCGGGAGGGCCTGTCCTTCCAGGAGGCCCCGCCCGGCCACACCCTCATCATCTTCGGCGGCTCCGGCGACCTCGCTGCCCGCAAGCTCATCCCCGCTCTCTACAACCTCGAACGCAACGCCCTCCTCCCGTCCTCGCTCGCCGTCGTCGGCCTTGGCCGACGTCCCATGGACCACCAGAGCTACCGCGTCCGCCAGCACGAAGCCACCACCAGCTTCTCCCGCACCGGCAAGCCCGACCCCGAGCTGTGGAACGCCTTCCAGCAGGGCCTCTACTACGTCCGCGGCGATTTCAGCACGCACGCGGGCTACGAGGACCTGAAGCGCGAATTGGCCGAAATCGAGACCCGCCACGGCACCGGCGGCAACCGCATCTTCTACCTCGCCACCCAGCCCAGCCTCTTTCCCGAGATCATCCGCCTGCTCGGCGAAACCGGCCTCAACCGCGGCCCCGGCGCCACCCGCATCGTCATCGAGAAGCCCTTCGGCCGCGACCTCGCCACCGCCCTGGCCCTCAACACCATCACCAACAACGTCTTCGACGAATCCCAGATCTACCGAATTGACCATTACCTGGGCAAAGAGACCGTCCAGAACGTCCTCGTCCTGCGCTTCGCCAACATCATCTTCGAGCCCGTCTGGAACCGCCGCTACGTCGACTCCGTCCAGATCACCGTGGCCGAGTCCGTCGGCCTCGAAGGCCGCGGCACCTACTACGAGGAAGCCGGCGTCCTCCGCGACATGGTCCAGAACCACATCATGCAACTCCTCGCCCTCGTGGCCATGGAGCCCCCCGTGGACTTCCAGGCCGACTCCATCCGCGACGAGAAGGTCAAGGTTCTCCGCGCCCTCCGCCACCTCGAACCCGACCAGGTCGCCAGAAACGTCATGCGCGCCTCCTACGGCGCGGGTTTCGTTGACGGCCGCGAAGTCCCCGCCTACCGCGACGAAGACGGCGTCGCGCCCGACTCAACCACCGAGACCTACCTGGCCGCCCGTCTACTGATCGATAACTGGCGCTGGAAGGGCGTCCCCTTCTACCTGCGCAGCGGCAAGCGCCTCGCCAAGCGCGCCTCCGAGATCGCCATTCAGTTCAACGAAGTTCCCCACCTCCTCTTCGGCGACTCCAATCCCGACGGCGTGCCGCCCAACGTTCTCGCCCTGCGCATCCAGCCCGACGAAGGCGTCTCCATCACCTTCGAGGCCAAGCAGCCCGGCCTCGGCATGCGCGTGCGTCCCGTGCGCATGGACTTCGGCTACGGCCAGAGCTTCGCCCAGGAATCCCCCGACGCCTACGAACGCTTGCTCCTCGACGTCATGCTCGGCGACCAGACCCTCTTCATCCGCCGCGACGAAACCGAAGCCGCCTGGCGCGCCGTCATGCCCATCCTTGAGGCCTGGGAGGCCGACCCCGCATCGCGCCTTCCCACCTACGAAGCCGGCCGCTGGGGCCCCCGCCAGGCCGGCGACCTCCTCCGCGCCGACGGCTTCCGCTGGCGCCGCCTGTGATTCAAGTTCCCACGCATCTTTCTCCCTCTCCCTGGCAGGGAGAGGGCTGGGGTGAGGGTCGAATCTCCGGGCGTTGCAAGATCCGCGAACGCAAGACGACCGACGATAGACTTCCCGTCTTTTCTCTTGTTCGCGGCGTCTCTCCCCACCGCCAACGATGAACCTCACCACCTCTATCGCCGACACCCTCCCCACCCTCGCCCGCCTCCACGAGCAGGCGGCCCGCCAGGCTGCCAGTGAAGGCGCCGAACTCAATGCCCAGATGCTCCTGGCTACCATCGTCGCCCGTTACCCCGGGCCCACCGACTGGGCGGAAATCAAAGCCGAAACCGAACCCGTCGTCACCGCCTACCCAGGCCGCGTCATCGCCCTCGTCAACGATCCCGCCACGGCGCAAACCCCCCAACCCGTCCGCGTCGGCCTCCTGTCCGCCCAACAGGCCAACGGCGCCGCCGCCATCCGCGGCGAGCTGCTCACCGCTGCCCTGCAGGGCCGCTCCTTTGAAGAAGGCGCCGCCATCGCCGCCAGCTGGTCCGCCAGCGGTATTCCCACCGTCGTCTGGTGGAACGGGCCCGCCGTCACTGGCGACCACCTGTTCGAGGACATGCTCGACATCGCCGACCGAATCCTCGTCGATTCCAGCGCCGTGACCGACCCCGCCGCCGATTTCACCGTGCTCGCCGAAGTCGTATCAGGCAGCCACCACGCCCGCGTCACCGATGCCCTCTGGCTTCGGCTGCTCGCCTGGCGCCAGGCCTTCGCCCAGGCCTTCGACCAGCCCGCCGCCCGCATCGACCTGGAGCACGTCAGGTCCGTGGAACTGGCCGTCCAGCCGTCCCCCGGCGGCCACGCCGCTGCCCTCGTGCTCGTCAGCTGGATGGCGTCACGCCTCGGCTGGCGACTGGATCGCCGCACCGCGCAGGGCTGGCGTCTCACGTCGGGCGACCATGCGGTTGACATCATCTGCGAACCGTCGTCAACGCCGGACGCCCTCATCGAAATGGTCAGGCTCAGCGCCCCGACCAGCCGCTACCTCGCCTACATGCCCTCGCCCGAAGACATCGTCGTCGACTGCCAGTCAGACCTCGCCCCCATCAGCCACGTCGCCGTCCGCCGCCCGCCGCCCACGCGACCCCGCCTCCGCCTCGACGACCTCCTCACCGGCGGCGCCCACTACGCCATCTACCAACAGTCCGTCTCCCTCGCCCACACCCTCGCCACCGCCTGACCCGTCCCGTTCATCCCTTCCGTTCGCACTAAACCCTCCGTTAAGGCCGATACCGTGCGTGCTGAGCCGGACCGGAGTCCCCGGCGGCCCGTGTCGAACCACATCCCGGCGTCCCCCCTCTTGCGTAGGGGACGGTTTCAAACCGGCCTCTTCCGCGCAACCACGCCCGAAGTACGCAGAAGTCTCCCGTTTGGACCCCGTCCCCAACCCACCCGCCTCTCACTCCTCACTTC
>JAJEGF010000012.1 GCA_022820025.1 Chloroflexota bacterium | reverse complement strand
CAACGTGGTCCGGCCCTGCATCAGCCGATCCAGCGCGGCCTGGATCGTGGCTTCGTTCTCGGCGTCCACGCTGGACAGCGCTTCGTCGAGGATCAGCATCGGCGCGTCGCGCAGAAGCGCGCGAGCGATGGCGATCCGTTGGCGTTCGCCGCCCGACAGCCGGTGCCCGCGTTCGCCGATCACGGTCGCGTAGCCCTCGGGAAGCGAGCTAATGAAGTCGTGCGCGTTGGCAGCCTGCGCGGCGGCGCGGATCTCTTCCTCGCTCGCGTCCGGCTTGGCGAACCGCAGATTGGCCAGGACCGATCCATGGAACAGGTAGGTGTCCTGCAGCACCACGGCCATCTGTGCGCGGATATCGGCGAAGCGCAGTTCGTTCAGATCGTGACCTCCGAGCCGGATCATGCCTTCCTGGGGCGTGTACAGCCGCTGCAACAACCAGACCAGCGTCGACTTGCCCGAACCGGAGCGTCCGACCACCCCGACTCGCTTGCCCGGCTCGACAGTGAACGAGACGTTGCTCAGCGCCTCCCGGCGTCCGCTCGGATAGCTGAACGTGACGTTCTCGAACTCGATCCGAGGCTCCAGAGTCCCGACGGTATCCACTTCGGCATCGGGAGTCAGCGGCGTGGCACGGTCGACGTCCAGCACGCTCTCCGATGCGGCAACGCCCAGCAGTCCCTGGTGGAAGAGCTGGCTCAGTTCTCGCAAGGGGCGAAACACCTCAACGCCGAGCATGAGCACCACCAGCAGTTCGGCCAGCTCCATTGCGCCGCTCTCGACTCGCAGCGCGCCGACGTAGAGGGCTACCGCGGCGCCTACGGTGATGGCGAGAATCGTCAACCCCTGGGCAATGGCGTTCTGGAAGAGCACGCCCATCGTCGAACGGAACACCTCTTGGGCCCGCTCGGCCAGCGCCGCGCCCCGGCGGCCGCTCTGTCCGAACGCCTTGAGCGTGGCGAGGCCTTGTACTGAGTCGAGGAAGTCGGCCGCGAACGATCCGTACGCGTCGCGCCGGCGCAGGGACGCCTCGGCGTTCTTCTGCTTCAGCAACTGCGGCAGCAACAGGGTGACAAGTGCGAATCCGAAGTAGATTGCGGCCACGGGCAGGTCGAGCCAGCCCATGAAGATGAAGATCCCGATCGGGGCCAGGGCCGCGACGATCAACTGGGGCAGGTACTGGCCGAAAAACGTCTCCAACTGCTCGACGCCCTCAATCACCCCGACGGTGACATCGCCGGTGCGCTGACGATCGAAGTGCGACGGCCCCAACCGTGCGACCTGGTCGAACAGGCGCTGCCTGAGCGAAAACTGAACCTGCAGCGCCGTGCCGTTGGCGATCTCCTCCTTGGCGTAGAGGAACAATGAACGGGCTGCAATCGAAGCCGCCGTCGCGATGATCAGCGGGATCAAGTCTCCGAAGCTGTCGCCCTCGAAGATCCGGGCTCCGATCCAGCCCAGCAGGGCCAGACGGGCGACCCCCGCGGCCACGGCGAGCAGGCCGACACTGACCGCCAGCGCGATGCGCCAGCGAACTCCCTCGGTGAAGCGCCACAGATCCCAGGAAAACGTCATCGTGACTCCCTTGAGCCCGGAGTCGCGCACCCCAAACTTCGGCACGCGACCAGCCGCCTACGCCGGCAAGCACATCGCGCGTCGCGAAACGGGTCGAGGCGCAAGCGCCTGGGCCAACTGTCGCCCCCAGTCTAAGAAGGCCCCTTGCGGCCGCAAGCGATGCCGCACATAGTCTTGGCGGCAGGGTCCATACCTGCCGCCACAGCCCGGGGATCGGGCGGCCTAGACTGTCCGCATTCGCCGCGAATGCGCGCTACCTGCGCGTACGTCGCCAACCGCCAACTGGAGCAATGATGGATATCGCCGCATTGGGAAAGTCACCGCACGCCGACCCTCTGGTCAAGACGATCATGGAGCACGATCTGGCGCGACACATCGTCGAGCTGGACGCCTACGGATTCACGGTCATTCCGCCGGAGAAGCTGGGCACTTCACCCGGCTTCGCCGAGCGCCTGCGCGACGCGATCCTCAACACGTATCAGCGCCGCCACGATGTCGAAATCGACGATTGGCGCACGGCCGATCTGCCCGCGCCCAACGAGCGCGCCTGGCAGCTCGTCGACGAGGACGACGTGATCACCGAAGCCGTGCTCAATCCGGTCGTGCTGGCCATGGCTCGCTGGCACTGTGGTCAGAGCGCCATCCTGGGCGGCACCTCCTCGATCATCAAGCCGCCGCACGAGAAGAACTACCTGGCGATCCACAACGACACGCACGGCGTGCCCCCGCCCCAGGCTGCCTATACGCACCTGGTCAATACCAGTTGGGTGCTGACCGACTACGCCTCGCGCGAGGACGGACCAACCGTGTTCGTCCCGGGCTCGCATCGCTGGGGCCGCGCCCCTGCGCCGCACGAGACCAACTTCTGGGAATGGGAAGGCGAAGACAGGCTGTACGAACCGGTCCCAATCGAGGCCAAGGCCGGCTCACTCGCCGTCTGGGGCGGCAATACCTGGCACGGCGCGATGAACCGCGAGAGCACCGGGCTGCGGGTCACGATGGTCCTCGTCTGGATTCGCTCCTACATGCAGAGACTGAACATGTGGGACGAAGGAGCGGTCTCGCCCGAGCGGCTTGAGCGCTACCCCGAGCTGTACAAGATCCTGGGCTACGACCACCCGTACCCGTTCCGCGAACACGTCGACAAACCCGACAAGATCATGCAAATGATCGCACCAGGCCAGGATCAGTTCGCCTGACCGCGGCCAAGCAGCGAACCTCGAGAGGGCATGCTTCAGGCATGCCCTCTTCGCGCTTCAGTTATTGGACGCAGGGATGGATGGGTTGGTGGGCTTGACTGAACAATAGCAAGAACCGACTCGGAATCAGTCGTCGCCCCGTCCGTGGGCATCGGGATGGTGTAGGTCAGCTCAACCTGCTCTGGACCGATTTTGATGCCTTTGAGGAAGTTCCGCATCAGGGCCTTGCGCTCGGGGATGCTGCCGGCTTGCAGGAACTCGCGGAAGTCGGCGGCGTAGCGTCTGATCTCCTGGGTCGTGGGCAACTCGGCCCGGC
>JAJEGF010000046.1 GCA_022820025.1 Chloroflexota bacterium | reverse complement strand
ACAGTTCCGTGGTGGGTTGCCGTGCGATCGTCGACTTGGGTGGCTCGAATGCTCAACTCGCTCTTGGCAACCCACACGTGACGCGTGAACATCGCTGCGAGGGAACTGTGCGCGTGAAACGCATGTCCGTGTGGCTCGCTCAAATGCGACGGCCGATCGCCGTTCGGATGGTGCGTGTGCGCATTGACGCCACGTTGGGTACCCGAATGCGCCGACGCGACTCGTCCGGACGTTGGCAACGCGTCACCAGTCAGTCGGCATCGGCCGGCGACTCGCCGCTTGGTCGATGACCAGGTCGGCGCCCACGGCCCCTTCAATGCGTGCCGGGCACGTTACCGTGCAGGTCGCGACCGAGCTGCCCAGCAGGCGCCAGGGGCGGGATCAGCCCCCGGGACGACGCCAGTCCCATGATGCGTCTCGCGCTCACGCGTGGACGGGCCCGAATCGACGGTGACCGCCGGTTTCCGGGCTGCCAGCAGGTGGTCGCGACGATCCGGTTGCGATGGAGCTGCGCTTGGTGAGAATGCCTTGAAGTTCAGGCTACGGCCGCTCGGTCTCAGTTCACGTGAGGACTTGCTCGGAACATGAGGTGACTCAAACGGACGATGTCCGCTTCACGCCTGCTCCAACATTAATCGGATCGTAATTTGAACTTCTCAAAGTGTAATCGATCTGTTACCGAAAGGTCCGTAGGATTCGGACGACAGTTGCCCGTTGTGCCTTTGCGCGGAGCGTACGCGGCGCCCGGAATGAAGCCACAGCTCAATCCCTCAGTTGCCCGCGCCGCGCAGAGTCAGAGTGACTGACTGCCGAGTCTTGCGGATCTTGGCCGGTCCGGATGCGGCATTCGGTCTTCCGCATCCTCGCAGCCGGGGTGATCGACCACGGGCCCTGTCGCGTCCACGCGCCAACGCTTCGGGGCTTGGGCAACCGCGCACCTGAGTGCAAGTCCAGTTGCCGTTGAGCCCTCACCTCCCGAACGGAAGGGTCGGATGTCCCGCCGAGTCCAACACGTCGGAGCGTGGGGCAACAATCCTTGGACACGGATTCCGTCCGCTCAGGTGCATCCAGGGCTAACGCCGGGACTCTGCGAACGGAGCGTCCTCATTCGAGTGACGCAACGTTGATGCGGCGGCAACGACCCCGCCGGCGGTATCGACCGGGCGCGGACGCCCACGCGCCGCCCAGGGCACGCACCAGATATACGAGGCGACATGCCCTGCCTGGTCCGTGGAAGCGACCGCCCGACAGATCGGTCGAAATCTTGATTGAGCGCGCGTGCAGGCGAACGGTGAATCGCTTCTCCGCTTCGGATCGTGGGTCGACTTGACACCTAGCGTGAAGGATTGAGATGCGCCGCGAATTGCGCCGGTCGGCGGCACAGCCAGTCTCAGTCCATCCGGTTCTCCGCGAGCCGCCGATGGGTAGGCAACGGTCGACGCCTTCCAGATAGGTCACCCCATCCCCCACATGACCCCGACGAGCTCGACGACGCCACCGGGTGTCGGCTCCTGGCCGGGTACGTGGGGTGCCTCGCCACTATCGTCGTGGTTGTGGGGCTCTACGGCGTCGGCGCCATCATGGCGGTCTGCGGTGGATAGGTCCCGTCCACCCAGTGGACCACTTGGCCAACAGTGGAAGATTCCACCGCTGGCCGTGGCTGTCACGCTGGTCCTCGTCGCTGGCCTGACGGGCTGGGTTGCGTGGACCTGTACACGCCCCGCCCCGTCCCCTTCGCCCGAACACCTCCGGGCGCGCGCGGCGCTCGACCGGTGTATCGCGGCTGAGGCGTACGACCTGACATGGGAAACGGCGTACGAATTGGGGTCCCAGCCGGATGATCGATTTGTGCTGTGCTTGGGAGGTGCCGTCGCACGGGTCTACCGCCGCGTCGGGGGTATCGAATTCGACCTGTGCACCCCAGCCGATCCCTACACCCCCTACGCCTTTCGAGACTGCTGGACGGTCACGTGGACCGACGCCCCACCCGAAGGCGACCGAGTGGCGGCGGTCGCCGTGGCCCGGCGCGTTCCCCAACCGACCAAAACCCCCGAGGGTTCATTCTGGCTCGATCCGTACGTCGAGGCCCTGGCGGTACGGGTACTCGCCAATCCACCCGGCGAACCGTAGATGCGCCCTCCAGCAAAGGACAGCTCATGGACGCACGAATGACGCAGGTGCTGCTCGGCATTATCGCGCTTGCCCTAATCGCCCTAGTCGTGTTGTTGGCGGTCGATGTGGTCGGGCGCGAGCCTCCACCAGACCCGGAGCCACCGACCATCCGCACGGTGACGGAATTCGTCGACGCCGACGGCATCCTCGAGGCCCTGCGCCACGACCTTGCGACCGTCCAGGATCTGCTCCGCCAGGGGCTCGACACCCAGGCCGACCAATGGAACGCCATCACCGAGGTCGAAGTTGAACTGCAGCGGGTGTGGCAGCGGCTCGACCGGATCGACGGCCGGCTCCAACTCGAGCTGAGTCCCTAGCCGTCTACCCGGTGGACCCAGGGGCCGCCCCGACGCCACGTACAGCCTCGATACGATCCCCAGGCACGGTGCAGACCGGCAAGATCGCCGCTTCGTGGCCGTCCTAGGGGGGCGATCGGCACGGTCTGTCGACTGAGCAACCAGACGACGACCACGCCACAATCAACAGGACCCCGATAGCCAGGACGGCGCGGGTGTGGCGGTCCATGCCGGGATCCTATCTCCAATACGTACGAGCTTTACGTGTACAACTTGGGCACAACGCGGTGGAACGAGCGGTCGCGAGCCGGCGGGTCACCATCGGTTCCTGACCGCGAGAAAGCCCGTCGGCGGGGACTAGGCGTTCCGCCTCAGGTCTTCGGTGCACGGTACCCACCATGCTCGTGTCCAGACCGGACACATGGTGGACAGGTGTTCGGAGGCATGGTGGACACCTTTAAGCGGGCTCTCGCAGGTCGAGGGTGCCCAGGTCGTCGGTCAGAAAGCGGATCGTCCAGGAGCCGTCGGTGGAGGTCGGACGAAAGGCGACGGCCTGGCCGCGCGACGCCTTGGGCAACCGCAGGTGGCGCCCCTGGCAGGACACCAGCCGCCGGCCTGGACCTTGCGGACCTGATCGGCGGGGCCATAGGGCAGCGGCGGCAGCTGGGCCGGATAGGGCCGGGGGATGACGTGGTAGCGACTGGCGGGCACCGCCAAGGCCAGCGCCTCGTGGGGCCGCATCTGGTTGTACTCCTGCCGCCACGCATCGAACGCGGTCTGCCAACTGGCCAGATCGGGGCGCGGCGGCTGCCGCCCGAGATCGCGCTCGAGGGTGCCGTGGAAACGCTCGTCCTTGCCGAGCGTCTGGGGGGTGGTGCAGCCCTACGGGCCCGACGATCAGCGCCGGCGCGTGGGGCTGGGCGGCCGGGTGTCCTTCCAGGGCCGCCGGCTGCGGGTCCCGAAGGGCCTGCGCGGCGAAACGGTCGCGATCCGTCCGACGACCACCGACGGCTGCTGGACCGTGCACGTTATGACCGACCAGCTGGGCCACCATCGATATCCGACACCCCGCCTAAATGTGTAAACCATGTGTCCGAACGCCTGTAAACCATGTGTCCGGTCTGGACACGGGCCGGGTGTGGTACCGCAGAGGCTACGCCCCGTAGTGAGACGCAACGCGCCCGCTGCGGGGTTCACCTTTTTTTGCCCACCGAAGTGAAACGCCCCTAGGGCACTACTCGTCCGGCGGAAACCGATACGCCCGGCGGAGTTCCTTTTCGAGGAGGTCGCGGTAGTCGGCGCGCCGGTCCTGGCGCTTGGCCCATGCAGACCACTTGGTGTCTTCGTCCATCCGGTCAGGCCGCAGACCCGTGCTCCACTGTGGCCGGAATTGGCGGGCCGAACTTTCGACCGTGAGGTTCGCGCTGGCGTCGTTGGTTCCCTGGACACCCCCAACGCTTGGCCGAACGGTGAGATGGTCGGGGTGAAGGTCCAGGATGGCGTATCCCAGGTCTACCTGCCAGTGCACCAACACGAAGGCGCAGATCCGCACGACCCGCCGGTGTCGCAGCAAGGCGGTGCCCACCACGTAGACGACGAGCCGACAGCCCCAACGCAACACCCCCCACCCAGCCCGCGCCAAGATAAACAGGCCAATGGCGTGGGCCACGGTGACCCTGTTGACTGCTTGACCGAGTAACGACCCGACCGCATCCCATACTGCATCCCACATCTCTAACACCACCACTTAGGCGGTAGCCTTGCGCTGCGCCGCCCGGCACGCGGGGTATCGCAGGTTTGACGACCCCAGGACTGACCGCACTGCGTAGCGACCCACCTGCCAGAACGGGCACTCGGGTCGACAGTGCCACAGGCGACTGTCCAGGTCACGCCGGTACCGGGGGGCGCCGTTACCGACTGGCAGCTTCACAGCGAATCCCGAATCATCCACAGCGCCCCAGCGAGCAACAGGCCAAAGCCGACATTCAGCGTGACACGTTCGCCGGTGCCCCTAGCTGACCGTCGGTAACTGCGCCAGGCCATCAGGCTGACCACGGCTACAAAAGCGACCGTGAATGCGAGGCTGGCGATGCCCGTCGCTGTCACCACCAGACGCCTAGGAACCGCCGATGGTGTCGTACACCTCGTCGGCCTCGGCCAGTTCGCGCGGCGGCACCTCAACCCCAAGGGTGTAGGCCCGCGCCGCGTTGATGTGCGTGTCGGTCTGTTGGGGGTCCACGATGGGGATGGTGGCGGGGTCGGCTCCATTGAGGATGTCCGCGCCCAGCGCGCCGACGTAGGCCCCGGTCTTGAGCCCTGAGTTCCCCACCGCGACCAGCAGGCCGTCCCGTGCCCAGGCGGCCACCAACCCAAGCTCGGGCAGGTGGTTCTCGGCCACCATCCAGTCGATAACGTCGGCGGGCGGGACAATGGCCCCGCTGGCGTCCCGGAGTTGGTGGTAGTTCAGCACGGCGATGAGGTCGGCCGTGGCCTGAGCGGCGACCACGGCCCGCTGCCACTCCTCCAAGGTCTCCGCCAGAAAAAAGTCAAGGACCTCGAACGGCCGGGCGTCGGCGGCCTGGGTGTCGCGCAGGAAGGCGGTCCGGATGGCTGCGGAGCTTGGGGCGGCATCGGCAAGGATGACCACCCTGGTCACCTCGGGAAAGAGCCGCCGCGCGGTGGTGAACGCCTCGGCGTGGGGGATGCGCTCCAAGGCCCCCGTAATGGTGCCGCCGGGCGCGTCCAGACTGGCAATGGGGGCGTAGACCGTTGGGTCGATGTTGACGCCGGCGAACACCGTGGGGAGCGGGGCGTCGGGGCTTTCCTGGCTATACCGGACGGCCACGTGCTCCAGCGCGACATCGTCCGTGACAAACAGGAGGTCAGGCCCGAAGGCCCGCAGCGCCTCAAGGGCCTCGGCGGCCCGCTGCTCGATATGCTGGGGGCTGGTAAAGGTTAGGCGCGTGCCCATCTCGAAGGTCTGGACCCGGTAATCGCGGTCCTCGGTGAGACCTTCGTGGGCCAAGCCTTGGAGGATGCCCTCGTGGAGGTCCCGGGTCCATGAGAACTCGGTACTGTACGAGTGGACGATAAAGATGCGGTGGGGTTCGTCGCCGGTGGCCGTGGGCGAGTCGCAGGCTACGGCGACGGCCAGGGCCACCACGAGCGACGCCACCCCCAAGGCGAACCGGGGAATGGAATGCCGCCCATTCATGCCGCCGACACCCCGGTCTCGTACCAGCCGGACCCCACCAACAGGCCATCGACCCGCACGACCCACGAGTGTTTCTGGGCCTGCTGGCCGGTGGCCGGGTTGACGAACCCGTAGGACACCCACCGGCCCTCCCCTTCGGGGATGGCCGCGAACGCGGCCCCGTAGTGGTACCCCCGAACGTCCGTCAGGTCGTCGAGCGTCAGCCCTAGCCGCTCCGGGCGGGCGGCGTGGGCCACGATGGCCCCGGTGCGGTCCAGGATGAACACGTACCACGACCCGTCCATGCTGGTCGAGGTGTTGTAGTACGCGAGCGTGGCGGCGCCCCCCTGGGTCGTGAGCCGGGCGATGGCCTGCTCCACGAACGCCTGCGTGTAGGCCGCCGGGTTGGTGCGGGGCGGGACCTGGTAAGGCCGCCCACGAACCACCACGAAGGTGGCGGCATGGTCCTGTCGGCAGGCGGTTTCCGCCTGGTCGCCATGGACCCGCTGGTAGATACCAACGTTACCGGGATTGCCCCGGTGGGCCTCGATCAGGTCGTTGAGGTCTACGCAGGTGGCCGGCCATTGCGCCAGCGTTACCGGAGTTGCCAGAAGGGTCACCAGCAGGGCGACCAGGAGGGGACGAATCATTCGCATGGTCTCAGCCTCCTAGACAGAGATTGCGCCGGAGAGACTTTCCCCCAGGTGCCCACGACCCCGGCGAGCAGGAAGGAGCTCAGGGCGACGCCCACCAAACTCACGATCCCAATGACCACGAAGACGGCCAGCAGGCCGTAGCCATCGCCCACTGGAGTTAACCCTCAACCTCGAAACGAACCGAAGCACACCGTGGACAGCGGAGTTCCTTTGGCCCCAAGCCTGACCGAACGACGTAGGCCCACCGGGGCCAGAACGGACAGGTGGGCTGACAGTGCCACAACCGGCCATCGACTCGGCGACGGAACGTCGGTCGTTTCGTGGGCGGCATACGTCTGAGTTACGGGGTCCGCCAGAGCCGCCAGCCAGTCGTGCCCAGGACCAGGGGGATGAGCACGGCAATCAACATCCAGATGACGTTCGTGTGCGCGTTCACGGCTTCACCGGGTTCCAGGGCCAGCAGGTGCACCCAATT
Source organism: Chloroflexota bacterium (assembly GCA_022820025.1). GTDB lineage: Bacteria > Chloroflexota > UBA11872 > UBA11872 > UBA11872 > UBA11872. The sequence continues at coordinate 45,803 of JAJEGF010000046.1, read as the reverse complement.
GCGAAAGAACCAGATCGCCAGTACGACAGTGGCGTACAGCAGCGCGATGGTGGGGGCGTCCCGCCGGGTCCGAGCGTGGTCGATATTGCCCCCCAGAGCGACGACGATCCCGATGGCGGACAGGACGTTGAAGACCGGCCAGAACGACCCGGGGTCGTGCAGCGTGTCAAAGATGTAGTACGCGGTGTAGAGCCCCGCGTAGCCCAGGAGCAGGATCCCGGCGAGTCGGGCGATTCCCGTCATCGCCATCAGGATTCGGCCGATCCCCGCGTGCTAGGCGGTGGGACGACATCTGAGACAACGTGACCGTACCCCTGGTCGGTCAACGAGACTCCCAGGGTCGTGCGGGCGTTGGCCTGCGTCTGAAGGTCCAGATGGGGTTCACCCAGGCGGGTTACCGACGTTGCCACGTACTCGCCTGGCATGTCCTTTGTTCCCTTGGACCCCGTCGTGGCGTCGATGCTCGCCTCAAACCCATCGAGAGACGCCCGGAATTCGGCAATCTCGGCCTTCAGACCGGCAATTCGGCCCTGGGAGTCCACGCAGAGCCGAGTCCGCCTCGCCCCTTCGAGGAACGTGGTTGTGGCGGTCGTCATGGGGCCGCACGTCGCAGGGTCGTCGCCCGTAGCCGACCTCGCCGACAATGGCGTCCGCAGGGCTGCCGAAGACCCTGGTCAGGGTGTTTAGACCGCTGGGCTGGAAACGCCGCTGGAAGTCTCCGCATGGCCCGGAGCGCATGCGTTTGCACTTCACGGCCAAGGACGTTGGAAATCCGCAGCAAAAGTGTCTCCGTATCCATCACCGCTGCGCTCCGCCGAACTGATTCCCGAGGGTTTTCTGACGGCACCTGCTCCCGAAGCCGTGTCAACTGGTATGCCTGCGTCCGATCCCCTTGACGCCGTTGCGGGTGCCGCATAGTGGCTGCACGCTGTCTAGTCGGACGGTGCCGTCGTTGGACTGTGGGATCACGTGGTCCACCGTGAATTTGCGGCATGGCAACGCCTACCGACAGCCATTGCAGCGCTTCGTGCCGCCCGAGCTCGTCGTGCGCGCGCCGGTCAAAGTCGGTCACGAGCCACCAATTGCTATCCCCCAGAAGGGCTACTGCTCAGCATGATTACCACCCGGGCATAACCAAAGCGTTACGATTTGCCCGGGGTTCCGTTACATTCGGTGAAGAGCCGAGAAGGCACTTGCTAACCCCGTTCGGAGCCAAGGCCTCTCGAAGGGTGCGGCCTCAAATCTGGGAGCTCGCATCACCCCGTCTGGGAACGCGTGCCACCAATCGGAGACGCGGAGGCACGCCGGACTGGAACTCCGCAAATGGTTCGTCGGGTTGAACCGATCCTGGTTGCCGGTCACCGATGATCTCGCGCTCGACGTCCCGGCGCCTAGCAACGGGCACGGCGCATGCCGTGCCCACGTCGATCGACGGGATGCCCGCCAGGGAAACCTGACACCCCCCACCCACCATTAGGAAGGCTTACGACATCCACGCGCGATCGCCCCGGCGCACGAGTCCTGGCCGTTCAGCCGGGATGACCGTGAGTCAGTTCAGAATCATTCGTGTGGACATGGATTTACATCGATGCCGTTGATCACGGCGCCTAGACCGGATTCCGGATAGTTCGACGTAGCTCCGAAGCACCCGAGTGAGATTCACACGGCTGGCATCGCGCCACATCTCTAAGAAGAGTTGCGGGCACGTCAATGCGCCAGACGTTCCCAGACCACGAAATGGATCGCGACGGCGGTGCCCAGCGCGCCGGCGACATCGATACCCGAGTGCGGACGAATGGCGAACGTCCTACCGCCGTAACGCGTCGCCAAGCGTCCACGCATCTGCCGCCGCCACTCGCCGGGGGCCTCGGCCTTACCCAATAAGCCCGCAAGTCGGCCTGGCGTCGCCAGGCCAAAGCGTCCTTCGACATGCCCATGTCCTGACGCGAGTGACACAACGAACGTCGTCTGCCGCAGCAGCCCGTGGTCAGCGCCACCGCTCCTGGCAGGCCTATCGAGAATCGAACTTCGCAGCCAAGCACGTAGAAGAACCACGGTCAGAAGTGCCGCCCGAGTGCCACGCCACACCTGTTACGGCCGCGAGGCCGACTTGCAGGCCGTAGCCCCCTTCGAGGAGCGATGGCAGGCAAGTCCTACGTTGATTCGCGGTCAATTCGAAGGACATCCGGCCTTCGCCAGCAGCAGGAGCTTGTTTGTCACCGCCTCAACCGGAGGCCGGCGGTCGGCGGCCCACCGATGCTGGCGGCTGCGCAGGCCCAGTCGGACAGCAATGGCGGTCATGGGGTGTCCTCGCAATACAGCTGCAGCATCAGGGCCTGACGTGGGGCCAGGATCGCCGAGGCCCGCTCGATCGCCTGCTCCAAGAGCGCCCGCGTCCCATGCACGGCGGCGAAGACGCTGCGGCGAACGCGCCGGCGCGGCAGCCGTTGGACGCCCGGAGATCGACGAGGCCGCGGCCTGGAACACCCGCCTCCCGCTTGGTGCACGGGCGGTCTCACGTCAAGGTGCCGAGCCAAGGTTCCGGGAGGACGGCAGGATTCCGTACGCGCAAACCGTCGCTCGAGTTTCCGGATCCGTAGGATGACGCCAGAAGTTGTAGGTCCACATTCCTTGCTCGGTTTGTTTCCGCGGCTCCCGCATGTCCAGAATCGACGACGAATACCTGTGTGCTGCTCGGCTCGCCTGGATCGAGCGGTAAGAACCTGCTGGTCACTGACGTTGCGCTGGCCCTGTCGCATCCCGAACTGCATACCGACTAGTGTCGGCTGCGTGCTCCGGGGGCACGAGAACGAGGCTCCAGACCAACGAATGTCAGACCAGACGGTAAGTGCGGCCATACAAAGCGAATGTCACAAGTGGGGAGACGAGGAGCTCAACGTGGAGTCCGATAAGGTCTTTCGCCACGGCGCATCTTGCTTGAGCTCGCTATTGCAAAGAGAAATCGAGTTCGTTGGAACGGCCTGCGGAGACGCGAGGCAGTTGAATGCTAGGCTCCCTAGCCCCTGCAACCCTCTGCCGCCCATCTCGTTACGCTCTCGCACAAGCGATGACGTAGTCGACTGCAAGCGAGCCCCGATCGCTGGGCCTTCCTCGGACATATACCTAGTATTCGTGGATACCCTGCGGTCTTACGCGATGGTGACAACGTGCCAATCCCCACTTCAGAGGGAAGTATCCAAGATGCTCCTGTGATGGACCGAATGGGCGTCCCGATGTGATGGCGGACGTCGCGGCAGAGTATCGCAGGTAGTTCTGGACCCTCATGCCAACCGGTCGATTGCCTGTCCGCCTAATGGATGTCATGCTCGAGTTGATTCTCCTGGTTACTGTGGCAGAGTTGGCATTGAATGCGTACCTGATACGTCCAGAGAATTCCCCTGAATATGATCGTTCTTTGGTGGATCTCTATGGGATCCTTGACTACGTCCACTGCCAAGAATTCGAGCGGCGATTCGCCACGTCAGCGATCGAGGCGACGCCGTTGGCGCTGGAAGTTGACTCCCCCAAGATAGCGGACATCCTGCGACTGTACTCCCAAACTTACGGCAGGTGATCAGCGTCGACATGGACGTCCGTTACTTCGCGGATCCGACCACCAAGCTTCATCGCGGATCCAAACTGGACAAGGGCCACACTTCTTACCCATCTTTCTGCCTGACGTCGTGCAGCCGTGACGGACACGTACTGGTGCTACTCGAGGGCGGATCGGCTCAGACGGCTGGGAACAGACCTCTTGGAGGGCGTCCGCGATTCAGGCCATGACAGTCACGGTCATTGGGGACTGGTCCCGTCGTCTCTCGGTCTCGTTGACGTGTCATTGCCGCCGAGAGCTGGCACGGACGCAAAGGGAGACGACTTGAAGGTATATCAGGAATTCGAGAAGTCGCATCCGACAGGTCTCATCGCCGACTGGATGCACGGAGGGGACACCCTTCTCCTCTATCGGGATGGGGGACAGGACGTGTCCGACGGCGAGACTGCCATTGGTAGCTTGGAGTGCAGAGCATGGAGCAAAGAAGGGAGACGCCTTCATTCGCGGGAACTGAACCAGGGTGGCCGATGCGCTGAAGGCCACAAGTAGCGGCGAGGATGGCTTTAGGCAACTCACTCCCCGACACGAGGGACAGTGGAACTCCGTTTCCGAGTAGCCGATGGAAGGGCGGTGGAGAAAGCTGCCGCTTTACCGACAAGCACCCGCCCGGCGGGCCGTGTAGGTGAGCTTTCTTGGTTTCCTATTGTCGAAGGAGTGGAAGCCTTCTTGCAGCACTCGCGTTCGCCACGACAGAGATCGTCACCATTGGCGGAGTCTTCGCCCAGCTGCCTAACCAACTTCAGGACCCCCTTCAGTCGGCCGTCTGATGAAGATTTCATTACGCATCATCCTCACCAGTCTCGACGACGCCTTTCCGCGCGAACGGGCAGCCGAGGCGCAACGAGCCCGCCAGCCGTCGGCCAGGGCGTCGGTCCACCCGGAACCTCACGGCCCCGCCGCTGACCTGAGCATCCTTTCCCCACCGGCCTTGTATGCGGGCCCTACTGCGCTTCAGCCCCCGCGTCTTCGTCGTCGTCGACGCACTTCACGATGAACAGGTCGTCGTAATCGGTCACGCCCAAGACCTGCTGAATCCGACTTCGCGCGCGGGCGAGGGACTGCTGCCCGTCTATCGACTGCGACATGTACGGCGCAGCGAATCCGCACAGGCGCGCCAGTTCGTCCTCCAAGGTGTCGCGCTGGTCCTGCAGCCGTCACACCAACACGGGATTCAGCATGACAGGCGATGAAGGCTGCCCGCGTTTCATCTCCCGTGCTCCCACGCGGCTTTCTCGATGCTCCGGCAGCCGCCCACCTGGAGGACTCCGCTAGCACTTCCTCAATCTCCTTCTTCAAGTCCATAAACAACTCCTATTGCATTTCCGGCGCGGGGGAAGCTCGACGGGCCACGTGAGAGATTCCTTCGTGTCGCTCATCGCGTCCTGACCGGGCGGCCGCTGACTAAAGTGGCCGCCCGCATCGTCGTCGTTGCTCCTGAAACTCCGCTAGTCCTCCCTCAGTTCCGCGACCTTCTGCTTGAGCCAGCGCAGGCCGCCGTTGTTCACCTTCGTCTCGGACACCCAGCCTTCCTCCGTGGGGTCTCCCAGGAAGAACCGGGGTATAACCGAGTTGGTCACCCCGGCAAGCCGGTCAACCTCGTCCCGGACGTCGCCCCTGACCTCGCTGTACGCGATGCCGGCGTCTCTCAGCAGCGCGACCGCCTGGTTGTAGCGGTTCGCCGCAGCGTCGCCGGCGTCGGGGTCGTAGTAGATGACGAAGGAGACGGCGGGGGTCGTGTTCGACGGCTGCTCGTCTGAATCGGCAGGCCCATCGGCCGCGCCGGTTGCCTGGTCCTGGGATGTGCCGCCGACCGGCGCGCCGGTCGTGCCGCTGGCCTCGGCCGAGTCGCCGTCTGCGGTTCCGCCGAACAACGTGCCCTTCACGGTGAGCCTGACGGTGTACGCCGTGTTCGCCGTCAGGCTGACGATGGTGGCGCTGGTGACGTCCAGGAACAACTCGGAGCCGGCGTTGTAGTCGTTGGCGCCGGTCTTCCACTGGAGCAGGTAGCCGGTGGCCTTGAAGCCGAACACGCTGGAGTCCGGCGGCGCGTTCCACGACACGTCCAGGCGGGTGTTCTCGTCGCCGGCGACCGCCGTCAGTCCGGTGATCTCCGCATGGGTCGCGCCGGAGCTCCTGTCGGAGAGGCCGTTGGGGTCGTCCGCCGAGCCGCCGTCGGTGTAGACCGTGACCCGGGCTTCGTACTCGGTGTTGGGCTCCAGGCCGCTCACCCGGTGGGTCGGGAAGCTCAGCGTCTCCCCCGTGGTCGGGTGGGTGAAGGTCCGGTACTCCAGGTCGGCGACGGCCACCGAGGCCCGGTTGGCGGCGGGATAGGCGCCCTCCGCGGACGCGAGCTTCCACTCGATCACGTAGCCCGCCGCCGTGCTCACCGTCTCCCACTCCACGTCGAGGGCCCGGGCGTCGCCCGCCACCGGGTCCACGTACACGACGCCGGGCCAGCCGTGCATCGTCACCGTGTACTCGACGAAGTTCCCATCGCCCGCGCCGCCCTGCTGCGTCACCCTGACGGTGTACACGCCCAGGGGGAGGTCGCTGATCTCATGCGAGACCTCATCAGGCCCCGCCGTGTGGCTGCGCTCCGTGGTGCTGTACTGCTGGTTGCCGCTCTTCCACTGGACCAGGTAGCCGGTGACCCCGCTGTCCCCTGAGCGGTTCCAGCTCACGGACATGATGTCGTCGATGAGCGGGTGCTGCCTGGCGCCGACGATGACGGCGATGGCGAGGTTGAATTTGGTCTTGTCGCCATGGCGGTCGGTCACGGCGTAGGTGTAGCCGGTCAGCTCCTGCGCCGCCGTCGGGACGCCAATAACCTTGCGCATCTCCGCGTCGAAGGTCAGGCCGTCCGGCAGCGTCGCTCCTTTCTCAGGCGTCAGGCTGTAGGTCAGCCTCCCGTCGCCCGTGGCGCTGGGGAGGGTCAGGACGACCGTCGCGCCGACGGCGTACTCCTGGATGAGGTCATGCACCGTGAACGTGCCGTCATGCACCCACTTGGGCTTGGTATTGATGACGCCGTTGACGCGTATCTGATAGGCCACGCCGGAATGCTTCGCCCATGCGGTGTGGCTCCAGGACCGGTTGCGGCTCCCGTTGTTCATGATCCAGCCATCCGCGCCGACCTCATCGTCCGAGTCGGTTTCCCCGATCTTGACCGTTGTATTGCTTCTCAGGGAGTCGACGACCACGAAATACCGGGTGGTGGGCTTCAGTATCAGGGCGCCCGTGGGCGTGAACGCGTTCGCGCCGTTGGCGAGCTCCCGCGGCCCAGTCAACAAGGCCACTCTGGCGCCCGGATTGCCCTGGCTGTCAGGGGTGTGGATGGCGACGGTGAAGTCGGCGACCCAGTTCGTCGCAATTTCCAGGTCCAGCTCGACGCTGGTCACAACGTAGCCGTCCTTGTTGCCGCCCGTCCGGAAGCCCTGGGCCCGGTCCCAGTCCAGGCCCACGTATTGAGTGCTCGTCTCGTCGATGTTGGAGACCAGGACCTGCGGCACCTCGGGGGGATCGGGGGGGAGGACCACCGCGATGGCGAGGTCGATGTCGGCCGTGTCGCCGTCGGCGTCCGTCACCTTGTAGTTGTACCCGGTCAGCTCCTGCGTCGCCGTCGGGACGCCGGTCAGCTTGCGCGTCGAGGCGTTGAAGGTCACGCCGTCGGGCAGGCGCGCTCCTTCCTCCGGCGTCAGGCTGTAGGTCAGCGGCGCGTCGCCGGTGGCAGCGGGGAGGGTGACGTCGACCGCAACGCCGATCGTGTACTCCTGGATCAGATCGGTGTGGGTGAACGTGCCGTCAGCCACCCACTTGGGCCTGGTGTCCGCCTGGGCGGAGGCGTGGTCAAGCGAGCCGACGGCCAGCAGAACGACCAGGAGGCCCAGGGCCATGAGGACCGTCCGTGGCATGGTGATGCGCAATTGGCGTGGTTTACTCATGATTCTTCGCGACTGCCATTACTCCCCACTCAGTTCCGCGACCTTCCCCTTCAGCCACCGCAGCCCGCCGTTGTTCACCTTCGTCTCGGACACCCAGCCTTCCTCCGTGGGGTCGCCCAGGAAGAACCGGGGTATGACCGAGTTGGTCACTCCGGCCAGCCGGTCAACGTCATCCTGCACGTCGCCGATGACCTCGCTGTACGCGATGCCGGCGTCTTGCAGCAGGGCGACCGCCTGGGTGTAGCGGTCCACCGCAGCGTCGCCGGCGTTGGGGTCGTAGTAGAGGACGAAGGAGACGGCGGGCGTCGTATCCGACTGCTGCTCGTCCGAATCGGCAGCCTCATCCGACTGCGGGTCCTCCGCCACCACCGCCGCCGTGGCGGCGCTGGTCAGCTCCTCGGCGTGCCCGGCGTCGTCGGTGAAGGCGACCGTTACCTTGATGGCCTTGCCCACGTCGCCAGCCACCGGCGTGTAGCTTGAACCCGTCGCTCCCGATATGTTCGACCCGTCGGCCGACCACTGATAGCTGAAGCTGGCGTTGGTCAGTCCGTCGGCGTCGCTGATGCCCGAGGTGTCGGCGCTGAGTTCCTGCCCCACCTGGGCCGTGCCGCTGATGCTGGGCGCTCCAGCGGCCGGGCTGTTGGCGGCGATCACCGCCGCCGTGGCCGCGCTGGTCAACTCCTCGGCGTGCCCAGCGTCGTCGGTGAAGGCGACCGTTACTTTGACGGCCTTGCCCACGTCCCCGTCCACCGGCGTGTAGGTGTTGCTCGTCGCTCCCGAAATGTCCGACCCGCCGGCCAGCCATCGGTAGCTGAAGCTGGCGTTGGTCAGTCCGTCGGCATCGCTGATGCCCGAGGTGGCCGCCGTCAGCGTCTCTCCCACCTGGGCCGTGCCGCTGATGGTGGGCGCTCCGGAAGCCGGAGTGTTGGCGGCGATCACCGCCGCCGTGGCCGCGCTGGTCAACTCCTCGTCGTTCCCGGCGTCGTCGGTGAAGGACACCGTTACCGTGATGGCCTTGCCCACGTCCCCGTCCACCAGGGTGTAGGTGTTGCTTGTCGCTCCCGATATGTCCGACCCGCCGGCCAGCCACTGGTAGCTGAAGCCGGCGTTGGTCAGCCCGTCGGCGTCGCTGATGCCCGAGGTGTCGGCGTTGAGTTCCCGCCCCACCTGGGCCGTGCCGCTGATGCTGGGCGCGCCAGCGGCCGGGCTGTTGGCCGACGGCGCGTTGGTGGTCCCGCTGCCCTCGGCCGAGTCTCCGTCGGCTGCCACTCCGCCGATGGTGTGGCGGGCCGTCACCCGCACGGTGTAGGCCGTCTCCGCCTCCAGTCCGGTGATCCGCCCCCGCGTGGCCTCCGTTTCGGAGCTGGCGAAGGCCCGGTAGACCTCGTTCCCCGTCTTCCAGGCCACCACGTAGCGCGTCGCGCCGGGCACCGCCGGCCACGACACGTCGAGGCTGTCGCTGTTGCCCGCGACCGCCGCGACGCTGACCGCGCCCATCGCGGCCAGGGTGGCGCCGGAGGCCTCGCCCGCCGCCAGCTCCGCCTCGGGCTCGGCGCCCGTATCGATGGCCGTCACCTGGACCGTGTAGGCGGTCCCGGCCGTCAGACCGCTGATCGTGTGGCGGGCGCTCTCCGCCGTCTCCCCGCTGGTGTAGTCGGCCGAGCCGGCCTTCCACTTGACCAGGTATTTGTCGGCGTCGGACACCGCGTGCCAGGCGACGGCGAGCTTCGTCGTCTCCCCGCCGACGGGATGGACGGTCAAGCCCTCCAGAGCCCCGGGCTCTAGCGGTTGCAGGGCGTTGGTGCTGCCCGTCACCGCCCGCTCCGCCAGGGTCTCGAACCCGTCCCGCATGGCGGACACCGCCTCCAGCGCGAAGGTGTACTCGGTGTCCGCTTCCAGCCCGGCGATGCGGCGGCTGGTCCTGCCGTCGCGCGCCTCAATCTTCTGTCCGCCGTTCACCCGGATGAAGTAGTGGAAGGCGCCCTCGACGGCCTCCCAGGACACGTCGACCGCGTCCGTGCGGCCCTCCACCGCCGTGACGGTGACGGGCCAGAACGGGCCGGTTGCCGTCCCGTGCGCCAGCACGACGTCGTCCTCGCTGACGGCGGCGACGGTGACGGTGTAGTTCGTATCCGCCGTCAGGCCCGTGATGGTGTAGCTGGTGCCGGTCGTCTCCACGGCGTCGCCGTACTCCCCGGAGACGGTCTTCCAGCGCACGTCGTACCTGGCCGCGTCCGCCACCGTGTTCCAGGACACGGCCAGCTGGGTGGGCTCGCCCGGGACGGGGGCCAGGGCCAGGCCGGTCAGCTCCGTCGGCTCGAAGGCCGGTTCGCGATTGGCGAGGATCAGCTGCGCCGTCGGGTATTTGCCCGACTCGGGGATGAAGAAGATGTACTCTTCCCCTTCTTCCTTCTCGTCGTCGTAGGGCGTGATGATGTAGGTGTCGGTGACGCTGGTCTGGCCGGCCGGGATCGTGAAGCCGATGGCGTGCCCCTGGATCGAGTAGTCCCGGGGTTGTGACGGAATGGTCCAATGGAGCCAGTCATTCGGCCCGTGGGCCAGCGGCGGACAGTCGCTGCGGTAGTAGCGATAGTTGGTGTTGCCGCGCCGGCCCGGACAGGAGTACACCTCCCCGTAGCCCTTGCCGTGATTGACGCTGAAGGAGTAGTCCTTGTCACGCGCCTCGCCGATGGTGACGGTGAAGGTCAGCGTGGTCGGCTCGTCGCCTTCCGTGATGCGGGTGGGCGAGACCGTCAGGATCAGGTCCTCGGGGCCGTGGTTGACGTCGCCGTTGATCCGCAGCTTGAGGCGGCTGTCCGCGATTTTCGAGTAGGCGCCGGTCGCCGCCCGGGCCCGCCGGAGGTACTCGTTGGCGAGCGTCTGCCGCCCTTCGCCCTCCGTGTTGCCGGCGGTGGTGGTGCCGATGGTGCCCGAGCCGGCAGAGAACGAGTCCAGCACCAGGAAATAGCTCGTGGAAGGCTCAAGCGCGATCCCGTGATGGCGCCACTTGTACTGATCGGCCCAGTAGCGCTGCCACTGAATGCCCAGGATGCCCAGCCTGTCGCCCGGCTGGCCGTTGTCGTCCTCGTGCACCGCCACCCTGAACGACGCCCGCGACGCCGTCGCGAAGGACAGACCCAGCTCCACGCTGGTCACGGTGTAGCCGTCGGGGTTGCTGCCCGTAGTGAACCGCTGCGCCACGTCATAGGTGCCCAGGGCGACGGTGGAGGCGGTGGCCTCCCCAAGGTTGCCCGCCAGGGTCCACCGTTCCGGCACCGGGGGCTTGGGAATCGGGTTGGCGGTGCCGCTTATGCGGATCTTCCTGGAATCGGCGTTGGTATTCCAGGTGGTGGCGGTGCTGAGACGCTGATGGCCTATGTTGCTGATGGTCCAGCCCGCCGCGCTGTCCTCGTCGTCAGAGTCGGTGTTCCTGAAAGAGCCGAAACCGGTGGTCGAAGTGACGTCGATGACCACGAAGTAGTCGGTAGAGGCGCTCAGGTCCAGGCCCGCGTGGATGAACCTGGTTATATTCTCCTGCTGACTAGTCCCGAAGGTTGCCGGCGGCGTCAGCGTGGCCAGGCTGCTGCCCGGCAAGCCGCCCGAGCTGGCGTGGATGGCGACGGTGAACGTTCGTTTTTCCCGGCCCGTTGGAAACGCCAGGTCCAGCTCGACGCTGGTCAGGGTGTAGCCGGTTGGGCCCGTCCTGAACTGCTGGGCATAGTCGCTTTGGAGGCTCCTCCACGTCAAACTCCCCTTGCCGAAGTTGGAAACCAGGGCCGGGTCCGGGTCGGGCACCGGCGTGACCAGGCCGTTGACGCGCATCTTCAGGGCATTAGCGTTGGTGGTGTACGCGCCCGTGGAGGTGTAGCCCCGGCGATGGCCGACGTTGTTGAGGCTCCAACCCGCCTCGCCACTCTCGTTGTCGGAGGCGGTGTCCCGAACCGAGAACTTGTTACTGGCGCCGCTGACGTCGAGGACCACGAAATAGCTGGTGGCGGCCGCCAAGTCAAGGCCTGTGTGGGTGAAGGTGTTGGCGCCGGTGGTGATGGTCCCGGGCGCGTTCAGCGTGGCCAGCCTGCTGCCCGGCTGGCCGTTGCTGCTGGCATGGACGGAGACGGTCCAGGTCCCCGCGGTGGTGCCAACGGTTGATACCGACATGTCCAGCTCGACGCTGGTCAGGGTGTAGCCGTTCTGGTTTAAGCCCGTCGTGAACTGCTGGGCGTAGTCATTCCCTAAGATGTTGGCGACACCGGTCGTCTCGGTGATGTTGGAGACCAGGGCCTGGGTCTGGACGATGTTGTAGGCGTAGAGCTTGTCGTCATTGGCATCCGTCACCCATATGTGGGAACTGTTGGACCACATGTAGCCCGAGTTGCTGTTCTCTGGAGTGGGCAGGTGGTGCCTGGTGGCCTGCGAGGTCGTCGTGTTGTAGGCGTGCAGAAACCCGGCCCCCGTTTGCGACGTTTGCACCGTCCACAGCGTGGCGCCGTCATGCCAGACTCCAAGTACGTCCAGGTTTTTGCCGTCCAGCGTGACGTCCTTGGCGCCGTCGCGCGCCTTGGTGGACAGGTTGTAGGCATAGATCTTGGCTTCAGTAGAACGGAATCCGACGGCCCAGAGGGTCGTGCCGTCGGAGGAGATGCCCCGGGGCTGGCCGTTGGCGGTGTGGAGCGTGATTTCCCTGTCGGTGGTGCCCCCGGTCCCGTCCTGGCGCGTCCCGTCGGCCAGGGCGTAGGCGTAGAGCTTGCGGTCGTTGTAGTCGGCAACCCACATGGTGGTGCCGTCGGACCAGATGCCGGTGGGATCGGTGTTCCCGGCGGCGGACAGGGTGGTGATGTCCTTGGCGCTGTCGCGCTGCTTGGTCGCCAGGTTGTAGGCGTAGATCTTGTCATCGCCGGAGTCTGCGATCCACATGGTCGTTCCGTTGGACCAGATGCCGCCGGCAAGGGTGTTCCCGGCTGCACTGAGGGTGTTGAACTCCTGGCCGGGGTTGGGCGTGAAGGTTTGGCCCTGGGCGAAGGCCCGGTCCGGCGAGCCCACGGCCAGCAGGGCGACTAGGATGGCTACGGCGACGAGGACTCCCCGGCGCGGGATGAAGCGCGACGTAAGCAGACCGGTCATGGCACCGCCTCTCGTCTCTGGGTATTGACGCGATGAACGCGCCGGAGGGCGTTACAGACGGGGTTGGCGCTGGCAGGGATCATGGGAAGGTCGCCGCCCCCGAGGGAGCGGCGGCCGAGCGTCCCGCAACGGGTATCGTCAAAGGGAGCAGGCAGGAAGAGAAGGCTGGCGCGGTCAACTGACGGCGCGCTCACGTCCGCTGGTGGGGTGGGTTTGCACCGGGCGGAGAATGCCCGGGGAATCGCGGAAGGGAGGTCAGCTTCGATCGGAGCCGACGGGATCGGAGCGAGGCGGCCACGCAGCGTGCTTACCCCCCGGGACTACGCGCGGGGACAATCGGGGCGAGGCTGCGGAACGAGAAACCGGCCGCTGTCCGCCGGAGCACCAGGTTCCAGGCTATGTCCTGTAGTCGCCGGCAAGACATCCGCCCCCCCGTGGCACCAACCAACTACCGCAAAACTCGCACAGCGCCTGAGGAGTGTCTATAGCAGATCCGTTTAATTGGGCGTATTATGCATGTAATTGTTGTTTCAACGGCATGCCGCAGGGAAGCCTGAGCTCCAGCGGTGCGGTCGCCGCCTCGTTGGAGGGGAGAAGCTGATGGACTCCGGGGACCCGGCCGCGGACCGGAAGGCACGGGACCGGCTGTCCCGGCTCAGCCAGGCCAGCCTGCGCATCAGCGGGAGCCTGGACGTCGACACCGTACTCCAGGAGGTGGTGGACAGCGCCCGCGCCCTGACGGACTCCCGCTACGGGGTCATCACGACCCTGGACGGGTCAGGCTACCCCCAGGACTTCGTCACCTCGGGCATGACGGCCGACGAGCAGGGGGCCATGGAGAACCTCCTGCCAGATGGCCTGCTGGTCTACCAGTATCTCAGCGCCCTGGACAGTCCGCTGCGCGTCCGCGACTACGCGACCCACATGGGGTCGCTGGGCCTTCCCGGCGCTCACCCCACTCCCATCGGCCCCTTCCTGGCGGTGCCCATCCGCCACGGGAGCGAGGGTGTGGGCAACATCTACCTGGGCCGGGAGGAGGAAGGCAGGGAGTTCAGCCGCGAGGACGAGGAGACCCTGGTGATGTTCGCCTCGCAGGCGGCGCTGGTCATCGCCAACGCCAGGCGGCACCGGGAGGAGCGGCGGGCCAGGGCCGACCTGGAGACCCTGGTGGAGACCTCGCCCACGGGCGTGATGGTCTTCGACGTGCGGAACCGCCGGGTGGCGTCGATGAACCGGGAGGCGCGGCGGATCGTCGGGAGCCTCCTGGAGGCGGACGGCTCCTGGGAGCGGGCGCTCAGCACCCTCACCTTCCGGCGGGCCGACGGCCGGGAGCTCTCGCTGGAGGACCTGACCATCTACGAGGCCCTGGGAGCCGGGGAGACGGTGCGGGCCGAGGAGATCGCCATCGAGCTGCCCGACGGGCGGAGCGTCACCGCTCTGGTCAACGCCACCCCCATCCGCTCGGAGGAGGGGGAGATCGAGTCCTTCGTGGTCACCCTCCAGGACCTAGCGCCCCTCGAGGAGACGGAGCGTCTTCGGGCCGAGTTCCTGGGGATGGTAAGCCACGAGCTGCGCACCCCGCTGACCTCCATCCGGGGCTCGGCCACCACGCTGCTGGACGAGGCGTCGTCCCTGGACCCGGCGGAGATGCGCCAGTTCCACCGCATCATCATCGAGCAGTCCGAGCACATGCGAGGCCTGATCAACAACCTGCTGGACGTGGCCCGCATCGAGACGGGCACGCTGTCGGTCTCTCCGGAACCCTCCGATGTGACCGCGCTGGTGGACGAGGCCCGCAACGCCTTCCGGAGAACCGGGAGCGGGAACACCCTGGAGCTCGACCTTGCGTCGGATTTGCCCCTCGTGATGGCGGACCGGCGGCGCATGCTCCAGGTGCTGAACAACCTGCTCGCCAACGCGGCCCGGCACTCCAGCGCGTCGTCGCCCATCAGGGTGAGCGCCCGCAGGCAGGGTCTCCACGTCGTCGTCTCGGTGTCGGACCGGGGACGGGGCATCTCTGCCGAGGAGTTGCCGCGCCTGTTCCGCAAGTACAGCCGTGCTGACGCTGAAAGCCGGGGCACCGGCCCGGCAGGATCGGGGCTGGGCTTGGCCATCTGCCGAGGGATCGTGGAGGCCCACGGGGGCCGCATCCGGGCCGAGAGCGACGGGCCGGACCTCGGCGCCCGTTTCACCTTTACTATTCCGGTGGTTGAGGAGGGGGTCAGCCCCGACCCCGGAACCCCGTCCCGCTCCCGCCGATCGGGACGGGGTCGGACCCGGGTCCTGGCGGTGGACGACGACCCCCGGGCCCTGCGCTACATCCGGAACGCCCTGTCCGAGGCGGGTTACGTCCCCATCGTGACGGCCGATCCGGATGACGTGCCCCGCCTGATGGCAGAGGAGCATCCCCACCTCGTGCTGATGGACCTGGTGCTGCCGGGGAGCGACGGCGTGGACCTGATGCAGGCCATCCTGGCAACCACCGAGGTGCCGGTGATCTTCGTGTCCGCCTACGGCCGAGAGGAGAATGTCACGCGGGCCCTGGACATGGGCGCCGCCGATTACGTGGTCAAGCCCTTCTCGCCCTCGGAACTAGCGGCCAGAATTCGGGCTGCCCTCCGGCAGCAGGCCGGACTGGGCCGGGCGGCGCAACCCCAGCCCTACCGGCGGGGGGACCTAGTCATTCACTACGCCGAGCGGAGGGTGACCCTGGACGATAGTCCGGTGGCGCTCACCCCGACGGAGTATGGGGTGCTCTACGAGCTTTCCGTCCATGCCGGGATTGTCTTGACCTACGACCAGCTGCTGCTGCGGGTCTGGGGCCTGGGCCACTCCGGCGACTCGGGGCTGGTGCGGACCATCGTGACGAGGCTGCGCCACAAGCTCGGGGATGAGGCCAACAGTCCCAGATACATCTTTACGGAGCCGCGCGTCGGCTATCGAATGCCGAAGAGCGAGACCCAAGGCCCCCGATAGGGATGCCGGAGTCGGACGCGGATGCGCTCGACGGACCGTGCGACGGCGAGCACGTCAGCAAGGTCTCCATAGACTGCTAGGGACTAGCCTCGGCTTCGGCATCCCCACTTTGGTCCACTTACGGCTCCAAGCCACGGTCTCTAGCCATATCGCAGATCAGCCTCGGCTTTCTGTCCTCACCAGCGAGTTGCACCCAATTGGCGAGGCGGCGCGCCAATGGTTTCCGGCATGTGGGTTTCACGAGCGCATGGTTGGATCGTGCTCGGACCGCGCATGGAGCGACCTTAGGTTTGCCACTTCGACGCGATCATCGCCGTACGCGCGGGCGGAGTCCCGGCACGACCGTCCGGTGAGACTCGAACTCGCTGTTCAGGACTTAGAAGAACCGCGGTGACACGCACCCCTCGCGAGCCATCCCACACCTGTTACGGCATCAAGACCGATGTACAGGCCGTTGCCCCCTTCCAGGAACAATGGCACGGAGATTCCACCCTCATTCGGGGGGAATTCCGCCTGCGCCCGCAGCAGAACCTGCCGCGGCGTCAGGATTTCCGAGGCCTGCTCCGTGGCTTGCTGCAGAAGCGCGCGTGCGGCGCGCACGTCGCCAATGGCACTGCCGCGAAAGCGCCGGCGGGCCAGCCGATGCACGCCCGGCAGTCCGACCAGCGGCGAGTCGAACAGCCGATAGCCGTCGGCGCGATGGCGCAGGGCGTCGTCGACCCACCGATACTAGGCGGCGAAGGACCGACGGCCGCGGTGCGACGGGTGGTGCGCCCGTGGCCGTGCGGAGATCGGTGAGGCCGCAGCCGGGGGCATCCGACTCCTCTTGGTGCCAGGGCAATCCGACCTCAGGGTGCCGAGTCAATAATCCAGGAGCCAGGCAGGATTCCGTACGCGCGGTGAGTCGTCGGCGCTGCCGGGTCGGCAGGACGATGTCAGGCGCTGCAGCTTCACACCTGCTGTTCCTTCTACCGCTTCGTCGATGCGCTTGGCTCAGTGGCTCGGGCGCACGCGCGCTTGCTGATGGAACTGGCTGGATTTCCATACGATGGTGCCGTCGATAGGAGCGTTGGGCTTGATTCTCTCCTCGATCATCTCCCGGCAACCTGCGCCCGTCAGCGACTCGCCCGCACTCGACATCGTCTCCATGCACGTGGACCGCGGACCGGCGGCTGGCCAGGGATCGTACTTGCGCGTCCCCAGTTGGGCCGACACGGACAGGATCACGTCCTGCCGTCACCGTAGATCGTGGCGTCGAAAGTCGACGCTGTGACCTACAGTCGGTGCTGCTTCGCCTTTGCCAGCGGAGGAAATGTCGGTGCAGGCGCCGGATACCATGCACGCCTTGAACACTGGCGTGGCCGACGCTGTCTCCGTGAAGATTCTCGCGAGTCATGGGATGTCCGCGACATCAAGGAGTATTCCTTCTTGTGTTGAACAGCGACGGACGCCCCGTGTTCCGATGCCTCTCCCTTGACCTCGAGGTCGGCGTCCGAGACTCCCGCATCCACGCCTTCGCCGGGCTACGGTCCGACACCGGGCAGTCCCTCACCGGCCCACATGGCGCCGGCTTGGCCCGAGCCCTCATCGAGCTGGACCGCCTTGCCGACGGCGCTGACTTCCTGCTCGGCCATAACCTGATCGCCTTCGACCTGCCCCACCTGCACGCTGCGAATCCCGGTCTCCGGCTGTTGCGGCTCCCGGCGGTGGACACGCTCAGGCTCAATCCCCTGGCCTTTCCCCGCAACCCCTACCACCACTTAGTCAAGCACTACCAGGACGGCGGGCTCAAGCGCGGGCACATCAACGATCCGGATCTGGATGCCAGACTCGCCCTGGAAGTCTTTGGCGATCAGCTAAAGACTCTGCGGGAGTCACCGCCCAACCTGCTGACAGCCTGGCACTGGCTGACCACGACGGATGGGAGCCAGGGCTTCGACCGGGTTTTCGCAGCGTTACGGAACATGCCGAGGCCGTTAGAGGCTGAGACCTCCGATGCAATCCAAGCATGTTTAGCCGACAACGCCTGCCAGACATGCGCGCGAGAGGTCGTCGGGAACATAGCGCGGCACGGCTGGGCGCTGGCCTATGCCCTGGTATGGCTGTCGGTGGCCGGGGGCAGCTCGGTGATGCCGCCGTGGGTGCGACACCAGTTCCCCGAGGCGGGTCGGCTGGTCACGCGGTTACGGAACACCGCCTGCACCGATCCCGAGTGCGGTTGGTGCCGCGAGCGACACGATTCCCGCAACGAACTCGCCCGCTGGTTCGGCTTCCCCGACTTCCGCCCCGAGCCTTCGGACGAACATGGCCAGCCGATGCAGCGGTCCATCGTCGAGGCGGTCATGGCCGGGCGGCATGTGCTGGGCATCCTGCCAACCGGCGCGGGCAAGTCGCTCTGCTACCAGGTGCCGGCGCTCTCCCGCTACGACAAGACCGGTGCGCTGACGGTGGTGATCTCGCCGTTGGTCGCCCTCATGGCCGATCAGGTGGCGGGTCTGGAGGCTAAGGGCATCGGCTCCTGCGTCACGATCAACGGACTCCTCTCCATGCCGGAGCGCGCCGATGCGCTGGACCGCGTGCGGCTTGGGGATGCCGGCATCGTCCTTGCAGCGCCGGAGCAGCTTCGCAGCGTCTCGTTCCGCCGCGCTCTTGACCAAAGGGCGATTGGGGGGTGGGTGTTGGACGAGGCGCACTGCCTCTCGAAGTGGGGACACGACTTCCGGCCCGACTACCGGTACGTCGGACGCTTCATCCGAGAGAAGGCGGGGGAGGACCCGGTTCCGCCAGTCCTGTGCCTCACCGCGACCGCGAAGCCCGATGTGAAGTCGGACATTGTCGAGTACTTCCACGAGGAACTCGGCATCGACCTCAAGGTGTTTGACGGCGGCGCGCAGCGCACCAACCTGGAGTTCGTCGTGGTGCCGACGACCAGCGGGGAGAAGTTTGCCGATGTCCACCAGATCGTGGCTGCCGATCTGCAGTTGGATGAGCCTGGCGGGGCCATCGTCTACTGCGCAACCAGACGCCAATCGGAAGCATTGGCTTCGTTCCTGCAGGCGAAGGGCGTACGAGCCGATCACTTCCATGCGGGCCTTCCCCCCGAGAGGAAGAAAAACGTCCAGGCGACCTTCATACGTGGCGACCTTAAGGTCATCGTCGCCACCAACGCGTTCGGCATGGGCATCGACAAGCCGGACGTTCGTCTGGTCATTCACGCCGATATCCCCGGCTCGCTGGAGAACTACCTGCAAGAGGCGGGCCGCGCTGGACGGGACCAGCAGCGGGCGCGCTGTGTCTTGCTCTACACCCAGGACGACGTGGAGCGTCAGTTCGGCATGTCGGCCCGCTCACGGCTCACGAGGCGGGAGATTCACGGCGTCCTGCGAGCGCTGCGGAACCTGGACCGCAAAAAGCGTTTGGACGGACCACTAGAGGCCACCGCCGGCGAGATTCTGGGCGCGGATGAGGCGAACGCCTTCGAACGCGACTCGAACACCGATGACACCCGGGTTCGGACGGCCGTGGCCTGGTTGGAGGAGGCCGTGCTGCTCACTCGTGAGGAGAATCGGGTGCAGGTGTTCCCGTCCTCGCTGCGAGTGAGCTCGGTGGGTGAAGCGCGCACCAGGCTCGCAAAGTCCGACATCACGGGTGCGTATCGCCGCCAACTGCTGATGATCACGGAGACGTTGGTCGAGGCGGATGCGGACGAGGGGATCTCCACCGACGAGCTGATGGCAGCCACGGGATTGACCTCCGAGGGAGTGCGACGCGCGCTGTACGACCTGGAACGACTAGGGATCGCCAGCAACGACACGGTGGTGACGGCCTTTGTCCATACGGGCGTGGTGCGTGCGTCCCTGCGACGCCTCGAGCAGGCGGCAACCCTGGAGACCGACCTGATCGCCCACCTGCGAGAGTCCGCGCCGGATATGAGCACCGGCGAGACGTCCATGCTCCATCTGCGCCTCGCCACCCAACGGCTCAAGGCGGAGGGGCACCCGCACGCGCTTCCCGAGCACCTGTGGCGCCTGGTGCGGAGCATCGCCGCCGACGGGCGTGGCGAAGGCGGCAGGGGCGGCAGTCTCGGCGTGCGCCGATGGGACACCGAGACCGTGCAGGTCACGCTGCAACGCACGTGGGAGGCATTGAACCAGACGGCGGAGCTTCGTCGCGCCGCGGCCCGGTGCCTGCTCGACCATCTCCTCGACACCCTACCGCCACGAAGCCGGGGCATCGACCTGCTGGCCGAGACGACCCTCGGCAAGCTGCTGGCCGCGGTCCGGTCCGACCTCATCCTGCGAAGCCGGGTAAGGGACCCCGCCAGGCTGATGGAGCGCGCGCTCTTGTGGTTGCACGAGCAGGAGGTCATTCGCCTGAACAAGGGCCTGGCAGTCTTCCGCCCGGCCATGACCATCCACCTAAACCCTGAGTCACGCGGCTTCACACCGACCGACTTCGCATCCCTCAAGCTCCATTACGACGCGCAGGTGGTGCAGATCCACGTGATGGCGGAATACGCACAGCAGGGTCTGGCCTCGATGGCTGAGGCCCTGCGCCTAGCGATGGACTACTTTGCCCTTCACGACGAGGCGTTCCTGCAGCGCTGGCTGCCAGATCGAGCCAGGGAGACATCCCGGCAGACCACGCCGGATTCGTGGCGGACTGTCGTGGAGAGCCTGAACAACCCCATTCAGCGCGGCATCGTGGCCGACGATCGCGAGCAGACCAATGTCCTGGTACTTGCCGGTCCCGGCTCGGGCAAGACCCGGGTCCTGGTGCACCGCATCGCCTACCTGGTGCGCGTGCGGCGAGCAAACCCTCGCGGCATCCTGGCCCTCGCCTATAACCGGCACGCCGCGGTCGAGATTCGCCAACGCTTGGCGGACCTGATCGGTGACGACGCTCGCGGTGTGACGGTGTTCACCTGCCACGCCCTGGCCATGCGGCTGATCGGCGCCAGCTTCTCGGGACGTGCGAACCGACTGACCGAGCGAGACTTCCAGGATGTCCTGCGACAGGCGACGGCCCTGCTGCGCGGGGAAGGTCTGCCACCAGACGAGTCGGACGAGCATCGGGCGCGTCTGCTGGCTGGCTTCCGCTGGATCCTGGTCGACGAGTATCAGGACATTGGCTCGGATCAGTACGAACTGATCTCCGCCCTCGCGGGCCGGACGCTCGCCGAGGCGGACGACAAGCTTAGCCTCTTCGCCGTGGGCGACGACGACCAGAACATCTACGCCTTCAACGGCTCGTCGGTCGAGTTCATTCGGCGCTTCGAAGCTGACTACGGGGCAAAGCCCGCCTTCCTGACCGGCAACTATCGCTCGACGAGCCATATCGTCGCGGCCGCCAACGCGGTGATCGAGCCGGCCCGGGAACGGATGAAGATCGGGTATCCCATCGCCATCGACAGGATCCGCGCCAAAGAGTCGCCGGGCGGTCGGTGGACCGCGCTCGACCCAGTGGCCCGTGGGAAGGTCCAGCTGCTACCGGGCGGCGACAATCCCATCGCGCAGGCGCAGGTCGCGGTTGCCGAGCTCCAGCGGTTGTCTGGGCTCGATCCCAACTGGGAGTGGTCCGCGTGTGCGGTCGTGGCTCGGGATTGGATCTACTTGGAGCCCGTCCGCAGTGTCTGCGAGCTTCACGACATCTCGGTCGAGATGGCGAACGAGGACTTCTCAGGGTTCTGGCACCTTCGGGAGACTAGGGCGCTCCGAGATTGGCTCAATCAGAAAGATTCCCAATTGGTGCGGAGCGGGGATCTGGCCGACTGGCTGCGGATGCAACCGCAAGGGCCGTGGGTCACGCTCCTGGAGGAAGCCGTCGCCGAGTACGCGCTGGAAACTGGTGGAACAGAAACGGCGCTTGCCCACTTCCTTGAATGGCTGGCCGAGTGGGGCCAGGAGTTCCGTCGGCGACAGGGCGGCTTGCTATTGACCACCGCCCACCGCGCTAAGGGCCTGGAATTTGACCATGTGATCGTGCTGGACGGCGCGTGGGACCGCCTCGGGCGCGGGGAGGATCGGGACGCCCCCCGGCGGCTGTACTACGTGGCAATGACTCGAGCACGGCAGACGCTCACCCTCATGCGTTTCCCCGGGCGACATCCATTCCAGGATGCCCTGCAGCGAAGCCCCTCGGTGCTGCGCCGCGAGGTCTCCGCAGCTCGCCCGGCGCTGACGCCCGAACTCAGCCGCTGCTATCGGCGACTCAGCCTTGGCGACGTATTCCTCAGCTTTGCCGGATACCGACCCCCTGATGACCCCGTGCATCCAGCCATCGCCGCGCTTTCGCCCGGCGACCGTCTCAACGTGCGGAAAGGGTCGAATCGCTGGGAACTCCTGGACAGCCACGGCACTGTCGTCGGACGGCTTGCGAATAGCTTCGAGCCCCCAGCGGACATGCGCTGCGCGGTTGCTTCCGTCTTGGCCATTGCTACATGGGACCGTGAGAGTTCTGACCCCAGGTATCGCGAGCGGCTTCGCAGTGATTCTTGGGAGGTGGTGGTGCCGGAGCTGGTGTTTGGGCCAGAGCCGACCAAGACGCATCAATAGGCAGCGACGCCGAGCCGGCGATGCTTTTTCCGCCCGTTACGGGCGCTCGTAATGCTGGACGGGATCAGGCTCGCCCCCGGCACTGAGCAGAAGACCGCAGCGTGACGGTCTATGATTCAGGCAAGTCCAGCGAACCGAGGCATATTGAATTGCGAACTCTTTCGCGGCCGATCTCGATGCAAGGAGTCGCTCAACAGTCCCGGGACAAGCCACCATTATCATTTTAATGCTCAAGCACTGATCCCCTCGGCGCGGAATGATTTCCCATGTCGCCGGTCACTCCACTTAGGGTTTTAGGCAGTCGGTCCAATATGCGGTACCTTGCCTCATTTCTAGGCTGCTGCTGACAATCTACCGAGAGCGATTCAAGAATACAGAGATTGCCTAACTAAGCAACTGCTAGCTCGGCATTCCACGCCTTGGTTCTCGCGCAACAAAAAAGGCATCTATCGCCTCACGTTGGAGATCAGTTAAGTCATCCCAGCGCTCCTTTTTGATTCGTTGAATAGATTTTTCCAAGATTTTCGGGTCAATGAACTCCTTAACATTGTCGATCGGTAAATGCCAGCCTCGTCGCGAAGCATATCTACCAACTGAACTGGATTGCTGGGCGATCATGCCTTCCAAGAACGCTAAGACACCATCATCTGCCTCTGTTAGGCGCCTTACGAATCTCGAACTATCCTCCGTTGGTGCCCAATCCTTCCATCTATAAAGTAGGATTCCCAAGTGGGGCGATCGGGCAAGCGTCATATCCTCGCCAGCAGCGCTAACTCTGATGACTAACTTATCCCGAATCTCGTTCCATTCTTTACGCTCCATGAGTCGTCTATTCTCTTCGGAGTGCTCACTATACAAACTAGCGAAATAGACCACTGCTCCTAACGAGGCTGCTCCGTCTGCCACAGCTGAGAGGACACGCCGACGGGCTGGCTTCGGTAGGCGAACCAATAGTCTATGAACGACACTCGCAACCTGCAACAGCTGGTTCTCGAGCCACAGCCCAGCCTTTAGATTATCGCCTACATCAAATAAAGCCAAGACTGTCGGCTCAATATGCTCGTCGGGCAGCTCATCTGCAGAGTCGTAAAGACGACCAACGAAGTTGTCCATCTTGTCGGTATCTATAAGTTCTCTGAGTCGAGATTCGAGCTTCCTATGGTCACCTGCATCGCCGAGAATCATGTCAAACTCGGCCTGACTTACTTCGTTGTCCGACGGACGAAGGTAAAAGTATCGTGTGAAATAGTGTGTCGTACAGATTCTCCGTGACTTTCGCCAAGCGTCGTAGTATCCACTGCCAAAGGTTGAGCCATCGTATAGGGTCACGGTCTCCGGGAAGAGCTGCGAGCATATTTCTTTGATGGCTGGCTGCAACTCTGACTTGCATAGCAAGTAAGCTTCGTCCAGTCTGCTTCTATGCTGCTCTCTCGTAGCCTGATTGTCGTTGTGCCAAGAACCTCCAGCTTGTCCAATCATGATGCTTCGATTATCCCTGATAAATGAGTAGAGCTTTGGTGCGAATGTCCTAATGACCTCAATTCCAGCAAGATCTACGGGGTTCACTTCGTCTGCCACAATACTATTGTTGACCGCAAGACCGTTAACGTAGCGGACCATATCTCGCGGTGTACTGATCAACTTGTCGATGCCTCCGGCTTTCAAATCGACCCAGCGGATCAGGTTCTCTTCACCAGTGTCTGTCAGAAGTCCTAGCCTGTCTACTGATTGTGCGAAGAGCCGTTGAAGTTTATGCATCTCAGCCGGCGGGATGTCGAATCCGACTTGGACAATCTTCTCTAAGTACTCGCTGCCCGATATCCCCTGTTCCTGAGTAAGAACTTTCGAGACAATGTCCCTATCGAAAGCAAGCACATATGTTATTCGGTCAAAGTCAGCGTTCAGTCGGATAAGCCGGAACATAAAGCGCATGGACTCTTGGTCAAGCCTATCAATGTCATCGATGAGTACGAAGATTCGACGTTCCAGTTTTCGAAGCTCCTCATTGGTACGCTCCTTCACCGCAATGAGGGACTCCGCTTTCTCGTCCAGTATCTTAGCGCTTCGCCGAATCAGTCGTGAAAGGCGTGCGAAAAGCGTGCCTGCCACGGGGGAGAGCTCTCCTACGGCCAATAGGACAGATAATAGCTGAAGCGACGTTTGAACATTCTTTGCCAACTTAGGATCCGAGCGTCCAATAGCCGCTTGGAGCTCGCGAAATAACATCGAGAGAAGTGAGTCCAAGTTTGAGAAATTCCAGGGATTGAACCTAATTACGACTGGCGACGTATCCAAAGACTCAGTATCTCTGGTAAGTTCGTTGGCGAGCAGGTTGAGTAATGAGGACTTCCCGGCTCCCCAAGGAGCGTAGAACGCTACGACCAGGCAATTGTCGTCTCGATAGCCCTTCAGCTGTCTTGCTAACTCTGATGCGAACTCTCCGCGATCAAGATAATCTTGGTCAAGCGCTAATATAGGTTGGTGTGGGACGAGACTAGGTTCCACGATTTCCGTTAAAATCCTTCTATCGCTTTCAAGACGGTCGTTCATAGTCATAATGACCGTACCACATGATCTCTATTTTATCGCTTCGATTTTGTCCAACTCCTCAAGCGAAGTTAGAAATACACTGTGACAATTGCAAGCCGCAGTCATCAATCAGGATTAGCTAATCTGTCCACAGCCGAGCTCAATAGAATCGTTGCTGTCTTGAACAATTAAAGCCGTCTGATGTCGACGTGTGGAGCGTCGAAGTGGTCCACAGGTATAGAGGATATCGATCCAGCTGGCAAGGAGTCGGAGTTGGAAACGTCTTGCGGTCGGTAGGTTGTGATTGTGTGGTTCGGCCAAAATATCAGCCTCTAGACGCGGCCGTGTCTGGCCAGTGAATGGGCGCATCTCTGTGTCATGCGAACACTCGAACGGTTCGCCGAATCTTTACTACCTGATTTTACCGCCGCGTCTCGGAAGGGTGCGACCCGGGGGCACACAGGGAGTCACCTGGCCGAGAACTTGCGGTCGATATCGGGTCCTCTCTTCAGCATCGTCACCTTGTCGTGCCGCACGCGTCACTATAGAGGCAGTTGGCTGCGGCGATGTGTATCAATGGCTTCGCCGCGGTGATCCTCGGCGGATGACAGTCGCATAGGCACAAGGAGCCCAGTCGAGTGCTCTCTGAAGGGTGAATTCTTGTGTACGGGACGCGTTGGAGGAGCCGGCGGAACTCGAACTAGCGAACTGAAGTCTTAGAAGTACCGCGGTGACACCCACCCCTCGCGAGCCATCCCGAACCTGTTACGGCTTCGAGGCCGAGTTACAGGCCGTTGCCCCCTTCGAGGAACAGTAGCAGGGAAATTCTACGTTAATTCTCGGGGAATTCGAGGCGGACTTCGCCTACAAGCCGTGCTGCAAGTGCGCCTCCACGGGCGGCGCTTCGCCGGCCACGACCGTCGTCGCTCCGCACGGTCGGCCGCCGATCGGATGCACGGGGCCGACTGCGCATGGCCCACGCGCGACGAAACACCGGCTCGGGCACCCACTGCGGCGAATGCTCAACTATTCCCACGAGATCGGGCGTGAGGTCGCGTTTGTCGGTGCCATCTAACGCCATCGTGTTGAGGCACCCGTGGAACCGCGCGGCTCCCAAGTGACGTCCGGATCGAAACGCGATCCGCGCCCCGTCGGGCGACCAAGATGGGAAACTGTCGAAACCCTGCTGCGTCGTCCGACGCTGCGGGCGCACGATCTCGAACTGCTAGTCAACTCCATCCAGCACATAGACGACCTGCGGCGCAAGTCTTAGATCCGGGAATTCTCAGCTGAAATACACAACCCGTGTGCCGTCGGGCGACAGGCCAAACGACGTCGGGACCTCGACAAGCTCGCTGAGTCCAGCCAAAGGCTCGACCGCGCCCGTCAGCATGCTGTCGATGACCTGACGCAGGCCGGAGCCGTCGACCCACAGGGCGTAGACATCGCGCAAGTGCCGCCAATACCGCGCCGTCCCATCCGCGCTCTAACTGACGTGACCCTTCTGATGCAACTCGTAGCCTGGAAAGATACAGGGCGGCACGGGATGCGTGTGAACGTCCAGTTCGATTGTGGAGGGCGCCGTCGGTGGTGCCTCTGTCGTTGTCGGCGCGGCTGAGACTGAGGAAGTGTCGGAGGCGGACATTGCCGCTCGCCGATCTGGCGTCCCGTTACCGATGCAACCCATGCCGGCCGCAACCACGAGCAGGCCAAGGGCGGCCAAGGCCGCGAGGCGTCGTGGGCCGCGACTGCCTCGTCCTCACCGTGACCGCAGGGCCTGCTTCACGCCGCCGCCTCGCATCTCGGCAGGCTCAGGTCACCCAGGTCCGTTTGCGCGGGTCGCCAGCCGGCCAGCCCTGGCGGGATACAGCCAGTCAGCTGGTTGTCCCCGAGGTGCAATTCATCCAGGCCCGGCAGCGCGGAGAGCTCGGCTGGGATCGCGCCTGTCAGCCGATTGCCCCGCAGATCAAGCCGGTTGAGGTGCGTCATCTGGCCCAACTCCGGCGGGATGGCGCCCGTAAGCCGGTTGTGCGACAGAATCAGTGTGCGCAGCTTCGTCAACCTCCCGAGCTCGGGCGGGATAGGTCCCGTCAACCAGTGGCCCCCGAGTTCTAGGCCCTTCAGGCTCGCCAACTGGCCCAGCTCCGGCGGGATCGGCCCGGAGACGAACGAACGGCGAAGCCCCAGGTATTGCAACTGCCGCATCCCGCCCAACTCAGGTGGGATCGGCCCGCTCAGGAACGTGTACCACAGCGACAGTTCTTCCAATTGCGCCAGCCGACCGAATTCGGGAGGGATGGGACCGTGAAAATAGGATGCGTTCAGTCCCAACACGCGGAGGTTCCGCAGTTCACCCAACTCGGGGGGGAGCTCACCCCCCAGGAGCCCGCCCAGCCATAGGTCGCGCAGCTGCGTCAGCCCACCCAGCTCCGGGGGAACCCGGCCGTTTGGCCCATACCAATTGATCGACAGCCCCAGCACCCGTAGGGGCGCCCCGTCCACCACCACGCCGGCCCACTCCGTGATCGGCAGTTCGGGACTCCAGTTCAGTGCCCCCGGCACGCTCCCCGCGAGCACTGGCCGGGCCCGCAGCAGCACTTCGCAGTCACGTACCAGCCCCGCGTTTGCCGCCGGTGACGGCACGGCTGACCCGGCCGTGCACCCGGCGACATCCACCGTCGCGGACTCGACCTGAACGCCAACGCCCAGCAGGCCATGCTTGGCGTCATGGTCCACCAGGACCTGAGGGTCGGTGCCGTCGGGTGCCACGGTGAATAGAACGCCGGGACCGGTGTCCCCGGACAGCGCAAGGCTGAGCACCGCGATTCGTGTGCCGTCCGGCGACCACGCGGCGCTGTAGCCGTGGCGGGCCGCGAGCGAGCGCTCCCCTACGGGCTGCCCGTCCAGCGTGACCACACACATCGTCGGACACCCGTACAGCAACATCGTGCCGTCCGGCGACCACGCCACGGACTGGTCCCACCAGCCGCGAAAGTGTCGTAAGCCCTCGATCGTCGTGATCCGCTGCTCGTCCGTCCCGTCGGGCGAGATGGTGTAGAGAGCAAGAGAGTCTTCACTTGCGTCTCGCACGAACGCGATCCGCGACCCGTCCGGCGACCAGGCGGGATCGCTGCGCGTCTCCGACAGCCGCCGCCGGCCCCTGCCGTCGGCCGACACCACGGAGAGCGTGGCCTCGGCGCCCGTCTCCTCGATGATCGCCAGGAGCCGCCCATCCGGCGACCAGCGCGGCGGGCGGGCGACGTTCGCGCGCACGCGCGACTGCAGCTGCCAGGTGTCCGCCGACATGACGTACAGCCCTGGCAACCGCCGGCGATATCCGACCTTCCGGTCCGGGTCGTACGCGTCGCTATACGGGGACAGGAACGCCAGGCGCGTGCCGTCGGGCGACCAGGCCGGCGCGTACCCACCGGCCAGCCGCAGCGTCGTCTGGCTGGCGCGATCCCACAGCAAGACTTCGTGGAACATCACCCCAGGCGGCAGTTGCACCGGCCCCGCCGGATAATCACGGACCACCTCGCGGAGTTCGTGACAGGAGCGTTCATCGTCCGTATTTACGGCGCCGAAGTGCGCCCCACGCCGGCAGCGCGCCACGTCAGGATCCCTTGGATTGGTCCAGTTCGGCGCATACTCATGGCAGACGGCATAGGCGATGCGCTCGCCATCGGGACTCACGGATATTTCGGTGATCGGTAGCGTCACATAGCGCGACTGGTGGAGGAAGATTGGGCCAGACGCATCGATCGGCCGCTCCACGCGAGTTCCGTCCGCCGCCGCGGCGTAGACCTCGGCGCCGCTGGCGAACAGGACTTTAGACCCGTCCGGGCTCCACTGCAGCGCGGTTTGTACGCCGCGCGGCTTGGAGAGAAGGTCGAGTCCTGGGAATCCGTACAGGTGATAGTTCGGCGCGAGACAGGCGGACGGCCACGCCCCGTGGGCCTGAACTGCGGCGCCACCACCCGCCGGTGGCGGTTCGAGCCGCGCTGGCGCCGATTCGGTGGACGGGCGTGGAACGGGGGATGCAGCAGAGGCCTGCAGTCTTGGATCAGCCGGGGCTGTTGCCGGCGGCACGGGCGACGGGCTGTCAGCGACGCCGGAGGCCTCCGGTTGCCCGCACCCTGCGACGCCAAGCACGGAGACGAGCAGCAAGATCCCTAGTGACGCCCGGAGATGGGGACCGCCGTTCCGCTGCCGCCTCGTGAACTCGTGCCTCACGACGGCCCTACCTCGCGCCATCCATGGCATTCACCGTCAGCACGTCCAACGAAGCGTGAGCAAGCTCGAATCGACTCCTGGGGTCCTGACCGTGCCGCCGGGCGCGCGATGCCTCGCGAATTCCAGCGCACGCTGCTGGCCGCCAGCGTGGTCCGGCTCGCCAGGTGCACCGGCGACGCGCCGGCAAGGTGCAGCCCGTTCTTCAGCAACTCTTCCACCGTCTCGGGCGAGCGACTGAGGGCCGAAACTGCTGGCCCTGCGGGCGCTTCAACCGTAGGCGTCCGGGTCGTGATGTGGTCCTCCACAACGGCCGGGGCCTCCATCGCCGACAGCTCCGGCTGAACCTCCGCGCGTGCTGTCTGGCGTGCCGGTACTTCCGCGTCGGACTGATTGCTGGTCAGGCAGCCAGCGCCGGCAACCAGCAGCAGGGCGAGCAATACCGCGGCCACAGGCCGTCCGCGCGCTGCGCCATTCACACCAGCCGGCCGTCGCCGCGACGCAGGCGAGGCCGCGCGTTGGTGCGGACTGGCCGCCGACCGCGTCAGGAGGCTGCACATGTTGGAAGGGCGTCCAGATCGTTGTCCGGGACATTGCGCAATGCCGCCGGAATGCAGCCGGTCTGCGGGTTCGATCCCAGGAACAAACCCTGCAGGTTGTCGAGCTCGGCCAGTTCGACCGGGATCTCGCCGCTCAACTGGTTCCCCGAGAGATCCAGGACTCGCAGGTTGGCCAATTGGCCGAGTTCGGGCGGGATGCCGCCCGTCAGCTGATGCCCGGCGATGTCCAGCACCTCCAGAGCGACCAGCTGGCCCAGTTCGCGCGGCAGCGGCCCGTGCAAGGCAGTGGCAACTCTGTCATCGCGCAGCACCAGGTGCGTGAGCCGCGTCAGACGTCCCAGGTCTGGGGGAATGGGGCCCGAGATTTCCGTCTGGCTTAGGTCCAACACGCGCAACGCGGTGAGGTCGCCGAGCGCCGCCGGCAAATGGCCAACCACGTGAGTCCGGCTCAGATTCAGCCGCTCCAGGGCGTCGAGGCGGAAAAGCGCGGCCGGAATCCGCTCCCCCCGGAAATTCTGCCCGCTCAGATTTAGCGACCGGACACGTGGCGGCGTTCCGCTGACGCCGACGCCTTCCCACTGTCCGATCGGGCTCGACGGGGACCACTTCCCTTGCAGGGCGTCAGCTCCCAGGGCATCCAGCGCTTCCACCATCGCCCAGCAGTCGTGCACCAGGCCGGGATTCTTGCCCGGCTCCGGCACCACCTGGCCATTCGCACAGTTGTAGACCGGGGCCGGCGTTGGTGGAATCCCGCCAGGCCAGAGAGCCACCCCCCGCCCAGGCGCGTTCCACGCTTGACGCACGAGCGGCTGCACGTCGCCCCCGTCGGGCGTCATGCTGGCGAGGACGACCGAATGCCGGCCCGCCGGGATCGCCCTGCTCGCTGAGGCGACCGCCACGCGCGACCCATCCGGCGACCAGGCGCCGAGAGTCGCACCCACGGGCGATCTCCCCACGGGCGTCCCGTCGAGGGCGACCACGCACACCTGCACCCCGCAGCTGTAGAGCAGATACGCCCCATCCGGCGACCATGCCACGCTCGGAATCCAGCCTCGCGTCGGACTGCGTTGCCATCCTTGAATCGTGGTCACCCGCTGCGCTTTGCTGCCATTCACGCCGACGGTGTACAGCGCGAGGGTGTCGCCCTCGTCGCGGGCATAGGCAAGCCGGCGGCCGTCGGGCGACCAGGCCGGCGGACTGACGACATCCGTTGCCAGCCGCTGTTGCACCGTCCCGTCCTCACCCGCGAAATGGAGCGCCGGACCCGGTTCATCAGCGGGACCCCACCAGCGGCCGACCAGAAATCCGAGGCGCTGGCCGTCCGGCGACCACGTCACAGCACCAACGACCGACCGCGCCACTTCACGGGGCCGACCACCCTCGGCCGGCATGACGTATAAGCGTTGTCCCCCAGGGCGTTCCGCAATCGCCAGGCCATAGTCGTACCCGGACAGAAACGCCAGCCGCGCACCATCGGGCGACCAGGCCGGCGCCCGCCCCGCCGCCAGCGGTCGCGTCGCTCCTGTCCGGGAATTCCACGACCGAATCTCGTACACGTCCTCCCCGGTGATACGTACCTGACCAGCCGCATAGGTGCGGACCGCGGGCGCGTCTCGGCCGGCGGCTTGTCTCACGTCAGGCCGCCCCAGACACACCGCAAAGGCGACCCGGGTCCCGCCGGGCGAGCCGGCCACCGTCGTCACGCCGGGCGTCTCGGCGATTACGTCCAGCCGTGACCGATCCGCCGCCACGCGATAGACCACGGACTCGGCGACGGCCAGCATCGCGGCTGGCTGTCCATCCGCGCCGGTATCGCGGCCTCCGCCCGCCGTCCACTGCAGAGCCCCCGGCGCTCGCTCACCCGAAAGGCATGGTGGCGTCTGCACCGATCTATCACTGGCTGCAGAGGACGTAGGCGCGGCAGCACTGCCGGTTGATCGAGGCCTCGATGGCGCACGACTGTCGATTGAGCCAGACCGCGACGGCGGTAACCCATCAACCTCCAGGTCGCCGCCGTAGATATCTGCTTCGCACCCCATCAACGCCACTAGAACCACGAGCAAGGCAAACCCAAGCACCGCCGTACGTCGCGCCTCTATCCCGACGAGCAAGCTGCGCATCGCCTCAGACCTCATCGGGATTGGTACTGAGCGCTCCCCGTCAGCCATCCTCAGGATCCAGACCGTACGCCCTGCACGTGACAAAGGCGTGACACTCTGAACCTAGCGCATGATGGATCAATCACACCGTACCAATCGGTCCTGGGAGCCGGTCATCGAACGACCCTGTCGCCCACCCTCGGAACGTGCATTCAAGGCGAATCGCCACCGCAGCCGCCCGGCACCGGCCGCCCGCCCCAGACCCAACACCGTCGGGTCAGTGGGGACCGTCTGACATCCGGTGGGCCGATCCAGGCGGAACCACCGCCGCCGGCTCGCCGTCGACGGCGACTGGCCTGCCGATGGCGATCGCGACCCGTGCGGCCATGCGCCTCGGGCCCACCCCCGTCATCCGCACATGTACGCAGGCACGCACCGTCTTGGGACTGCTCCAAGCCGTGCTCTACCGCTGATCGTCCGGACGCGGCCGACCACAAACTCGGGCTGCCCGGCGGCGGTGCCCGCCACGCCGTCCTCCGGCCCCGAGCCGCGTCATCGCCCCTGGGATCGTGGCGCTCGTGTTTCCGGGTGCCACGGGTCGGTTCGCGGGCACTGCCAACTCCGCCGTGCTGGACGACGGCACCCACGCGAGCACCCACGACGATGGTCGCCCGGGCTTAGAAGAACCGCGGTGACACGCACCCCTCGCGAGCCATCCCGAACCTGTTACGGCTTCAAGGCCGATCTACAGGCCGTTGCCCCCTTCCAGGAACAATGGCACGGAAATTCTACCCTAATTCGGGGGGAATTCCGCCTGCGCCAGCGCCAGGAACTCGCGGGTGACCGCTTCCACCGCCGGGCGCCGATAGGCCGCCCACAAATGCTGGCGGCTGCGCAGGCCCAGTCGCGCCGCAATGGCGGCCATGGGCTGCCCCTCGCAATACAGCTGCAGGGCCAGAACCTGCCGCGGGGTCAGGATTTCCGAGGCCCGCTCTGTGGCTTGCTGCAGGAGCGCCCGTGCGGCGCGCACGTCGCCAAAGGCACTGCGGCGAAAGAAGCGCCGGCTGGCCAGACGTTGCACGCCCGGCAGGCCGAGCAAAGGGGAGTCGAGCAAGCGATAACCGTCGGCGCGGTGCCGGAGGGCGTCGTCGACCCAGCGATAGTAGGCGGCGAACGATCGGCGGCCACGGCGTGGCGTACGGGGCGTCCGTGGCCGTCCGGAGATCGACGCGGCAGCAGTCTGTGACATCCGCATCCTCCAGGTCCGCAGGCGTGATGATCTCAGGGTGCCGTCGAGAGCACCCGCGCGGAATGCAGGATTCCGTAGCAGTCCTGCCTTGCCTGACGGCTTGCTGTACCGCCCTGTCACTATTTTCTCGGACATGCCCAAATTCCTCAGGACAGGGAAGAGTCCGGGTCAGCCATCCACCTTTCTCTCGTGTGTCGAAGAGTCGATCACATATGCAAGTCCCCGAGTCCCTTGCCGCACGACGCGATTCGCGCCATTTGGATCCGCACGCCCCTGTTGAGTAGGAACGCCGCAGCCTATGCATGATGGTGCCTCTCTTGCAGGAATAGGCCCGGACAAGTGCTTCAACGTCAGCCGCAGCCACTATGTGGTCGCAACCGGACGCGATGATGGTCATGGCGCCAGTTCCACACCCGAACCTGGCCGGTTGGTGGGATGCGCTCCGGCTTGCTTGCATTCCGATTGAGCAACTCTTCGGCCCGAGGGCCGAAGAGTTGCGAACGGGCATGAATCGTTTCGCCAGCCGTGGCAACTTTGCTGGCGCAGCTCGCCGTCAGTCCTGGACCAGGAAGTACTGGCGCGGTAGGTCACCCGTCGCAGACCGCAACCTGCGACTGCAAGACGCGCCGCTGCGCGCTGCACGGAAGCAGGTGAGGCCGGTAATGCGCAATCGGTACGTGTTCGCGTAAGCCGGCAAGGCCCTGGTCCGGAAGCGGTGCATCACCGGTAGACCTCTCGGCGCGACCCTTGCCAGGCCTCGGCGACGCAGCCAAGAAACACCATTGACTCGGCACGCGTTCCACAAGCACGTGGCGTCTCTTCACGTTCAGTCGCTGTCTGTCATGCGCCACGACGGCTTCCTTATGCATCGGATTCACGAGTCCACGCACCAGATCGCGACGCTCTCGCTAGTCAGCCAGACTCAAGAGAAGAAGTGCTGGTCGCGCTCATCCTCATTGAGTCCACCTCACGCCGGGCGGTGCCTTGCGCAGACTCCAGGTCGGGCGCCAATGCGCTCCGCGTCGTCTATTGCAGAATCAATCTCCTGCGAGGACGACCGCAATCCCGACTCGTTTGGCTTGGTTCTCTCGAAAGCAATTCCTATCACGAGTCTTGGATGCAACCCCATTGGCCCAGTTCGGGCCGAATTCCCGGTTGAGGAGTCGATTCTGGGGCGGGCGGCATCACTGTCTGGCCTACACTCCCGTACGATATCGTGCAAGGTACTGTGGGCGGTGAGGCTGTCCGTCCATCCGGCGGCCGCTGAAGCAGAGAGAGGTTGGTTCCGCTGGCCAGAGAGGACGGCATGATCGAGTGCAAGTCTGACTCCCTCTTCCGAAGGGACATTAGGGACCCCAACCGATGCGTCAATTGCGTCGGCGTAATTGGCCGAGGTCTCATCGTTCCCATTCGAGAATCCGATCCGTGAAGAGTTCGGGGGCTTCGACAATTCGCGCAAACGCGATTCGACTGTGCCCGGCCGCATGTTCGTGTAAGGCCTGTCCGAGATGACCATTCGCGCCACATCGCCAGATGTCGCTCCAATCGTCACCGCTGAGTCATGTGTCGCATGAGTGGGATAGAAGTCGAGCACGGTGATCTCCTACGGGAGATTAGAGGGCGGGACGTTCAGTCGCCTGCCGTTCCGCCCGTTCGGTCCCTCCCACGCACATCGATCGCCCGAAGCCAACTCGCCAGATTCCCAGACGTGTTACCAATCAGCTCTGGCCTCGCCCCATCGCCCTCAAGGCCGTCAACCGGTGGAACGCCGACCGAGGTGCTTCTCACCTCGAGTTGGCTATTACAAGGACAGACGTTCGTCCAATCGGCAGAAAGAGCGAGACGATTGAGCTTCACGAAGTCTCTGTCCTCGCGCACTGGGTATTCGCCGTGAGTGCCTTGTGAGCGACACTTCACCTAATCAACAAAGCCAACGTGGGCCAAGGCACGTCAGCCCACTCCGCTATCCAGGCGGCAAGGCCTCACTTGCCGACTTCCTGGGTCGTACAATCGAGACCAATGACCTCTCCGGCTGCTCATACTTCGAGCCGTTTGCCGGCGGGGCTGGTGCTGCCCTGCGCCTCTTGCTTAGGGGTGTCGTCTCGGACGTGCACCTAAACGACCTTGATGCACGAATCTTCGCCTTCTGGAATGCGGTGCTGAACGAGACGGAACGATTTGCCGAAGCGATCATGAATGTGCCAGTGACAGTTGAGGAGTGGCGCAGGCAAAGCGAAATCTGTCGCCGAGCCGACGATACTAGACCGTTCGAACTCGGTTTTGCCACCTTCTACATGAATAGGTGCAACAGGTCTGGAGTTATAACCGGAGCTGCCCCCATAGGTGGATACGCACAAGATGGAGAATGGAAGATTGATGCCCGGTTCTACCGAGAGCAGCTCGTCGCGCGAATAGAGATGCTCGCAACGAAGCGAGATCGGATTCATGTCACCGGAAAGGATGCCAGAGTATTTCTGGTTGAATGTCTTCCTAAAGACTGTTCTATTGAGAAAGTCTTTGTGTATCTCGACCCCCCTTACTGCTCTAAGGGGAGTCGCCTCTACTTGAATTCTTATGGAGACAACGAGCATGCGCTACTTGCCGAGTATTTGAGGACTGAGCGCGCTCTCAAGTGGGTAGCATCCTACGACGACACACCGTTCATTAGGAGCCTATACACATTCTGTGATATCACCGACAACGTCCTCCAATACAGTCTCCATCGAAAGCGGCAGGTCAGTGAACTCTTGATCGTACCATCACAAGTGCGGTTTCCTGACTCGAACGGTCACCGAGGCGACGGCGCTGCTGCTCTCGCATAGGAAGGAGAGTGCGATGGATTCTAGGAACATACAGATGATCAGTGTGTCGGAGTTGGCATTCGATCTCCAGAATCCGCGACTCGTCGAGTTTGACCTACCAAAGTCCGCGTCCGATAAGGACGTGCTTGAGATCCTCTGGGAGGCTATGGACGTGCACGAATTGGTGCTGTCCATCCACGCAAGCGGCTTCTTTCAGCATGAGCCCCTTATAGTTACGTCAGAGAATGGCAAAATCGTTGTCATCGAAGGAAATCGCAGGCTTGCGGCAGTCAAGGCGCTGTTGGACCCAATGACCGTTCAGGCCCATACGAATGCAATTCCCTCCATAGACAAAAGAGCCCGAGACAAACTGAAGTTCTTGCCAACCATAGCCGGCACACGCAAGGACGCATGGCGTTACATCGGCTTCAAGCATGTGAATGGCCCAGCGAAGTGGAGTAGCTACGCGAAGTCTGAGTATATTGCTAATGTTCACCGAGAATTCGGTGTACCGCTTGATGAGATCGCGCGTCAGATTGGCGACACCCACAGAACAGTACAGAGACTGTTCCGCGGCATGATGGTCATTGAGCAAGCTGAAGAGATGCAAGTGTTTAGCCGCGCAGACCGCTATCGCCGCCATTTCTCATTTTCTCATCTCTACACGGGGCTGGAATACCCTGGCATTAGCCAGTATATCGGTCTAAGTCCGGCTGGGGACGAAGACCCAAAGCCGGTGCCGGCGGAAAACAAGAAGCAGCTAGAGGAACTCTGTCTCTGGCTGTACGGCAGCAAGAAGCAGGATAAGCCCCCGGTCATTCACTCCCAAAACCCGGATCTCAGGCGGCTTGATTCGGTTGTGGGCAACAGAGAGGCAGTCGCTGCGCTTCGTTCAGGAACTGAACTTGCCCAAGCATTTGAAACTAGCCGGCCGTCATCCGCTGTGTTCGAAGAGTCGCTGCACGCCGCCAAGAGAGATCTGGAGAAGGCTCACAGCATGTCGTCCACCGGCTACGACGGTTCCGAGTCACTACTGACGGTTGCGGAGGACGTGGCGGATCTTGCCGACGATCTCTACGAGCAGATGCTTCGAAGGCGCGGTCGTCGCAGGAGCCGGCGAACGGCAGGAAGCAACTAATGTTCAAGTGGCCAGAAACCCCCTCATTCAATTCCCATAGACATGAGCTTGCCGATTTTGCCGAACTTAGCTGCTGGCAGCGTAGGTTCACGTCGGCAACAGCCCTTTCTCGCATTCTCGGAAGGCTGGAGGAGAACGACTACGCCGACGGAGTGCCGGAAGAAGACGTGACAGATATGATCATCGACGAGGCCTACTCGGAGATCGGGCGCCGCCAGGAGGCGTGCGGCGTTCACTATCCATTTGCGGTTGGCGACGAAGGGCTCACCCTTCGGGCTGTAGAAGACGACCTTAGCGCTAGCCAGCTTGTATACAAGTTTCTGCTGCTAGCGACCAGGCTCAACATGCAGAGTCAACGTTGTCATGCGGGTATCGACGGAACTCAGCTATTCGAAGAGTTGGCCGCTGGGGTCGCGAAGGAGTACTTCGGTGAGCGCGCTGAGAGTCTCGTGTTTGGCGCAAGGCCAGGCGATACCAACTTTCGAGACAAGGTCGATCACCTTTGCCTCCAGCTCCAAGAAGGGGGTGGGTTTGTACAAAACGGCGGCTCGAGGGGAAGAAGAGCCGGCGATGGCAAATTGGACGTGGTGGTATGGAAGCCCTTTTCGGATGGCCTGCCCGGCAAGCTCATCGGATTCGGCCAATGCAAGACGGGAACCAGCTATCGGGATTCAGTTGCCCAGCTTCAACCAGACTCGTTCCGCAACAAGTGGATGAGTGGTCCTCTAGTCGTTCTTCCCGTACGAATGTTCTTTGTTGCCGAGTCTCTGACTCTATCCGTAGAGGATAGAACAGAAATCTCTATTGATGCAGGTCTGTTATTCGATAGATGCAGGATCGTCGATTACTGCGCTAATGTCGACGATGGCGTACTGTGCCGAGTGAGGAGTTGGACAGCCGCCGCAGCTGCGACGGCCAAACTCTCGTGAAGTTCTTCTGTGCGCCGCCAATAGCTTGTGGCACGCCAGTCCTTGGCGATCTGCTCCCAACCGGCCTGACCGAAGGGAGATTGAAATTATCTTCGTGCCGACGGAGATTGCTCGCGCAACCGGTCGAATACGCAGCGAGCCCGGGTCGACTATCTAAGAGTCTTTTCAGTCGTGAACGGCGGAGTCACGATTGCTAGAGTCAAGGGTAGTGAGTCCATCTGAGATTACGGATTGCCAGCATACGGTCGGTCCGAGCCTGCAGGGGCTGCGCACACTCGTGACCACTCCCCCGGAAGTCGCTTGGGACGGCTGCCAGCCTGTCACAGTGGGTGTGGCACACAGCAAGGGCTTGGGTCGGCGCGCCTGATAGAATCACATGACATAAATGCATCCTTCCGCAAGCACGGGTGCCGTTGACAAGGAGACGCGAAATATGGCACGACTGCACCGCCCTCGACCGCGCCTTTGAAAACCTGAACGCCCGCATCATGGCCCCTAGGCTAGCCAACTTACCTGCCTTGGACCTCCCTATTAGGCTGACTGCCGAATGGAACTGGCAGATACCCAACTTGGACCGCGCATTTTCCCAACTGGGCGCCGTCACGGCAGCCGCGGACCGCATCAACAGCCTTTCCGGGCTGGCCCACCTGAGTGGCGCCACGCAGGCCGTGGCCGCGCTCAATAAGGGCTCCGTGGCAACCGTTGGGGCTTGAGTCGGGGTGCTCGACCGCCTGTGGGTGCACCAGACCTCCGTGGAGGCGCAGTATGCAGCTGCGCACAGATCCATTTACATGGAGGTTGTGTTGCCCGCACCACCGGCTCCCGATCCGGCCCTGCGTGACGAGCTCGATGCTATGTGGGCGGAGCTCGACGGCTTGCGGGAGCAGGTGAAGTCCCAACCCGACCGCGAAGTCGTGGTAAAGGGCTTTGGGGCATGATCCCAGAGCCCAATGACGCGCAAATTGGCTGCCACGTTCGCGAGCACGCCGAGGCCCGCGACCGGGCCAAACGCTTGACCGCGGAAATAGGCCGGACCATCGACAGGCTGGCCGAAATCCGCAAATTGCTGGGCAAACCCAGCGGCCAGGACGAACTCGTGGCCGCACTCAAACACCAGAAGCTCAATGCCCCTAGCGGCCGCATTGTGGGTGACCTGGACTCCCAACTGGCCGAACTAGTCGAGGACCTCGAAGCCCAGCAGCGCCACCGGCAGGCCTTGGATCGCCTGAGCAAACTGGACTTGCTCAAGCCATAGGCCCTGTACACCAGGTGTACGGGGGCCGCACGCAGCCTGATAGTTGCTAGGCCAGCGGCTGATCGGCGTCGATCTCCAGGTAAGTGGTAGCCCCAGCCTTGGGGTCGGGACAGGCCAGCTCCCGCAGAGCCTTCGCGGCCATATGGGTTCCGGGGCCCACGAGCCATCGGTCAGTCATGCATTGGTGGCACTTGTCCGGGAGGCCCCAGACGTTGGCTATGTCCAGCAGCAGCGTGCTCTTGCACTCTCGACACTCAACTCGCACGGCCAACATGTCGGGCGCCGTGACCAGCCGGCGGGTCGGCTTGACAATCGTGGACCCGGCTGCTGGTTACGGTGGCCAATGTCGTGGCGGTGCGGGTCGAGTGTCGGGTCTTGGAAACCGCCCCTGCCGGATTCACCTGGCTACTGGAACGTGCCGGATGAATGCTCCCTGCGTAACGCCCAGCGGTGGCTGAGCTACTTGCTCCGCAACCAGACGACCGGGCAGGACGAGTCGAGACACTCCCGGATCGTGCGGGCCGATGCGTTGGCGTTTGGGTCCGGCTGGTATGTGTCCCCGACCTAGACTGAAACGGCCGTGGGTAACAATCCGACCAGCAGGGCGTCGAGGTCGTCGATATTCAGATTGAGAGCTTCGGCCACGGCCGGGTGGGTCGTACCTTCAGTCCGTAAGGTCGTGAAGACTTTGCGGAGCAGGACCGACATCTCACTGGGTAGCGGGCGCTCGGTATCCTCCGGCTCGCCCTTTCGCCAGCCCAAAATGCTGAGTTGAATAAAGACCTGTCGGTAGTTCCACTCGGACAACATTCTGACCTCGTACAGCCGCCGGGCCAGGGCCGCCACGGATGCGCCCCACACAGCCCTTAGTTGCACGAGGGCGTCTACGTTGTACGTGCGGATGCCGCAGGTCGACAGGCTGTCACTGGGTAACAAGAAAGCCGCCGCGAACTTTGCAGCCTCGTGCTCGCTCACCCGGCGGTCGGCCAATCCGTGAGCTTTGTGGAGAACCAAGTGACCCAGTTCATGGGCCAGTGACATGCGGAGCCGTGACGTGGGCATGGCCGTGTCGACCAACACAATGGGCGTAATCCCATGCCAGAACGACAGCCCATCCAGCCCGACCCACTGGTTGGCGAGCCTAGCCAAAGAAAAGACTCTCACTCCGTGAGCTTCCAGCGGCGGGACAAGTGGCGGACACGGTTCCACGCCAAGACCCCACTGAGCCCGTAGACCTTCGGCCACCGCTTCCGGGTTCACGTACTACCAGTCGGGTAGATCGACCTCCGGGAGATCAAACTCGTGGGTCAGCCAGTCGGTCAGGTGGCCGGCCAACGTGGCCGGGGCACAGGCGCGATCTCGAGTCCGGGCTGGCCTCGTCGCTGACGAGCACGCCGAATTCTGGACCCCACCCCTCCACCTCCACGGCAGCACCCTCCGCCTCAACGCCAAAACCGGCGAAGGCGGCTCAATCCGCGTCGCACTCCAAGACGAATCCTTCACTCCCCTCCCCAACCACACCCTCCCCCGATCCCCCCTCACCGGCAATCATCTCAAACACCCCATCACCTGGGGCCAGACCACCAGAATCCCCACCACCTGCCCCCTCGTGCTCAGACTCCAACTCAACCGCGCCATCCTCTTCTGCTTCGAAGTAGTGGCTTAAGCCACCCGCCGCTCTTACCCCTCCGCCATCCCGGCATCGCCGACCGGCACCCACCAGCAACCCTTCCCGCGGTACCTCGTAGCCACCCTGGCGGCCCACAACCTAAACTCACCGCCCGACGCATCGACGAACCCTCAAGCTGACTTTGATAAGGAAGGTGTCGCTGAACATGACGTCTTACAATCATTGTCAGTGCAACAGCGAATCTCACTCTCCACCGTCTGCGAGCACCCGTCGCCATGAACCTTCTTGAGCGCGCCGTTGACCAATGTCCGTTTCCCCAGCGCACGCTCCGAACCGAGACATCATTTTCCAGCTTTCTTCGTGACCGAGGCCTGCGAATTATGCCCAAAGGGGTTCGCAATCTGGTCGCAGACGAGGTAATCAAGCCAATCACTCAGTACCCAGAGTACTACCACTCATTCCAGATTTGGCCAATAAGCAAGTACCTAGGCCACTTAACTCTCAATCTAACATCAGCATACGGTTCAGTCGGAGATGACAAGCCGAGGCTCCAGAGACTAGGCGCACTGAACTGGCCGCATTGTATGGAGGGAATGAATGCCTTCAAGTCGAGCGAATTTTGTAAGAATTTCAACACACACCTTCTTCCCTTGCTCTTTTGGATTGAATCATACTACTTACCAAGCGTCCGAGGTCCACGTCCAGGTAAAGTCACACTCACGAATTGCCATCTTGCCGAATGGAACGAATGGAAAATGGCCAACGATCCCAAGACTTGGTTAGACGAGCACGACATTAAGCTGGAGCAACTTTTGAAGTGGAGAGACGCGCTTCTGTTCCACGCATATGACACTGATCCTGATCCAAACCTTTACGTTCTCCTCCGATCTATGCCCTTCAATCAGCGAGGCCAATTCAGAGGGAAACTACGACTAGCCTATGATCTCTACGAGATTGCGGAGCTTATACGTCTATTCATTGAAGACATTTCTAATGCGTCCATAAGGAAAGAGTGGGATCCCCGTGGCCACCCAGCATCGGTGTGGGTTGAAAACCGCTACGGCAGCCAGCCCAGATTTGGAGATCCCGAGTTTCTTCGAGCTGTGGTTCGTCAGCACGGCCTTGACCCTGCTTTCAGAGTAGTGTGGTTGGTTGAGGGTCAGACGGAGGAGGGTTTCATAAGGGAGTATGCGAGTCGATGTGGATGGGGCTTGGAGAGCTTTGTATCTATTCAGAATTTTGGAGGAGACGGTGCTATCCAGAAGAAACTGTCCGCCGTCAACGCCAGTCTTCAGTCTGCTAAAGAATCGCAGTGCTTTGTCACTGTCACTTTTGACTGGTCAACACGTGCTCGCAATAGAATTGAAGACTTAGTAAACCAAGGCTTAATCAGTCTTCCGTTTGTTTTACATGCACCAGAAATCGAGCGAGGACTATTTACCATTGACGAGCTAGTCGAGGTGGCAGTGACGTGGGCAGATGACCTGCAGAAGACAATCGGAATGTCTCCAAAAGACCTTGCACTGAAAGTGGAATCGAGAGTCCGTTTCAAAGGAGAGACGTTTCATAAAGCAATCAATAGCATTTTGCGTATGGCCGGAAACGACTTCGAATTAGGAAAAGGGATCGAGTGGGGATCGAGGTTAGCTATTTATTTAAATGACAAGCGAGAGTCGGAATACCAGGCAGGAACTTACTCCGAGGACAGTATATCTGGAATTGAAAAGCAGATTTTCCGAGTTCAGTGGAGTAGTGAGCCTTTTATTGACTATCTATTATCTGTAAGCGATCTCGATTCCAGCAAGCTTGAGATAGTCCCGAATGTGCTCGTTGAATTCGGTAAAGAGTCTGATTGATGCCTAGCTGATGACTCAGTGCTCACACTCAAGATGAGTATGGAACCAAGTGTCGTGTCTCACCGAACGCTACTGCTAGATTGTAAGCTCCGTCATTAGAGATCTTTGCTTTCCTGCGCTTCTCACATCCGTAGCGTGTCACTTCCCTCTTCCTTCTGCGGGTTTCCGACCGTCTTCTATACAGGCAGCGCCTTTGACACTTCCGTCATCCAGTCAAGACCACTCGTAGAACTGTTCGTGATGAGCCGAGTCAGAGTCCGTCGTTGACACGTGTCGAATCTCTCCCCGAATCCAGTACCCAACACAAGTGCCATTCCCTAGCAGCTTTTTTGACCAACCCTCGTCGCCCTGCCGACCTCTTCCTCCGCAAATGGATGCCGGCACGACCTTCTCTGAGATTATTCGGTCCCCTCTATGGGCAGGTCTCGTTTGTGAGTTCTCATGCGAGCAATGATGCACCTGCTCGATGAACTAAGACGGCGCAACAAGATCATCGAAGATGCTGCGATCATTCTCAGTGTGCACAGGCGTACTCGTCCAGGTCTGGTATTCATCGGGCGAACCGTCATCATCGACTAAGTGTTCGTCTCTATCAGCTACCCATTGCCACCGCATTTCTCGCATTTTTTCGGCAGCTTGTGATGCGGCAGGATCGTCTGGAAATTCCTGATCGATTGCGTCGGCAAACTGCTCAAGTGGCTCGCTGAATTGCACGGGATCATGATGGCTTTCAAAATGAGTCGTCATCTCGTAGTACACGTCAAACGGATCTTCGAATACCTCCGATGCCAACCGTCTTCGCAACGTATCCCATTCGTCACTATTCAAAACTGAGCGCAGCCGAGTCGACCAAAGAACCGCTGGATCAATGCCTTTGATGCAGAAGTCGATGAGATGATGAGCAAATTGCCGTCTGAGTCGCTCAGGAAACTTGCCACGTCGAGCAAGTGCTATGACAACGTCATTGTCATAATCGTCCTCTAATGCCAGGCCGGGCTCAGCCAGCTCTTCGAGGTCGTCTGGAAATCGCCTAAAGTACTCCATCTGGAATGCTTCGGAGCATTGACGTGCAAAGTAGGCCTTTCTTCTTCGACGATCTTGCCATCTGTTTGGGGGTTGCAGAGGTTCCTGCAATCTATCCATGACATAATGCCACAGTTGCGATGGTATAACTAGAGCATTCTCGATGCCTAGGTCACCGCAAGTTGTGTGCCTGAGGAGTGCCTCAATAGTAAATCCTGAAATGAGCAGATGTAGAAACTCTGGGCTTTGCAGGAGTTTGGCATAGGCTTCGATCATGGTCGGATGGGTGAACACCCAGCCTTGCGACTGATCACGAGATACCAAGGAGACCAGTGAACCATCTAGTGCATGTAGGGCTTGAGTGACGCCGCCAACGGAGGAATCCATTCTGACCAATAGCTCCGATGCGAGCGAGTCAGGTTCGATTGGACTTGGCAACCAGCCACGTCCGACAAAGACGAGACCAAGGGCTGCCTTGCTATCGGTGTCCAAATCCTCGAAGATTGACTCCAGCAATTCGCGCGGAGAGTCGAAGAATCTCGTCAGTGCCTCTCTGCTCGGTTGTCTGAGATGTGCTGTGAAGATAGGGTCGGCGAGTCGTCGCGCAAGCTCGGGAGTGTAACCAGGGTGAGCTGCAAGCGCGTCGAGATGTGGGACGAGTTGACGCAGAAAACGTTCATCTTGGCGACCATGCTTGAGATGATTATATAGGATTTGCTCACGCTCTCTAACGTTGAGTTCTGATACATCGACAATGACTCGAGATGCTTCAAGTAGTGGAAAGGAGCTAGGTTTGAGATGGGGCCATGCTGCCCTAAGCACATATTCTCGAGTCGTTAGTACAAACTTGCTGTCGCTTGCGATAGCGGACTTTACCCAGCGCGTGGCGCGCTGCCATGATGAGGCCAACGAGTAGTCTACCTGTGTAGCCCCGAATGCATCGTCGAGCCAGAAAAACTGCTTCTCGTCGGGATTCCATCGCTCACGAATTT
This sequence comes from Chloroflexota bacterium, assembly GCA_022820025.1. Lineage (GTDB taxonomy): Bacteria > Chloroflexota > UBA11872 > UBA11872 > UBA11872 > UBA11872. The sequence goes on along the minus strand of JAJEGF010000046.1, from coordinate 1,307 downwards.
CAGCTGCGTCCTGTATTGCGACAACGCTGGTATCGAACGCATCGGCCGAGGCAAGAGCCAACTCCGCGGCGAGCGTGGTCTTTCCGGTCATTGGGTCGCCCGTCAGAAGGACGAACCCATGGTCGTCAAGTGCTTTGGCGGCTGCTTCGTAGGTTGTGGTTCGAACAAGCTTTGCGAGGTCTGTCCGCATACTGTTCAGCACTTCCTCCGCTTGACGATACGCTCGCTGGTCAAGTATCTGCGTCAAATCGCCGAGACCATACAGACGCGGCACGAGCATGCGCAGGCGGCTGTTTTCGCTTATCGTCCTATTGAACCATTCCGCACCAAGAATTATTGGCTGAGAAACGCCCCGAGTCCTCAATTGCCGTGTGATTTCCAGTTCAGATTCACCCGTGAGCCTTGCGTTACTCATCAGCACGTAAACGTCGCATCGACCGCTAGCCACAAGTCGCTCTGCTTTGCCGAGCTCATCGGATATGAGGGAGGGAGTCAGGAACGCGCTCAGATTTGATGTATGCTTCGCTTGGATGACAAAGTCTCCTTGATATGGCTCGCTCTCAGTGGAAATCCAAGTCCCGTAGAATGCTCCATCACGTCCAGCATCATTGTTGGGAAGGAAGTCTCTGACAGTCTGTCCAAATACCTCGCTTGTGACTGTGAGGCATAGATTTTGAAAGTCATTCCACCCAAGTTCGTGCAGCTTGAAATTGGTCACTGGTACGCTACTAAACGGCGCCCGGATCGTAGTTTGTTGTCAAGAGGATTTCCGCAATACGCCTTGCGATCTCACTGAAATACCCCACCTCTTCCACCTCAAGCTCCCGTCCCAACACCTTCCGCTCCCGATACGACAGCCACTTCTTCAGCACCTGATATCCACCCAGTCGATATTTCCAGACGTTCGCCGGCACATTCCGCCAAGAGGCGTTGTCGTTCAAGTGAATGTCGTAGGTCGTCTCGCCAAGGGTGTCGACGGCAGCGGCCAGGGCCGCGCGCTCAGCTCCCGTGTAAGCCCGCTCCACCGCACGACCCTGGCCCGGCATCACCGCCTGACCCGGCCCGAAGTGCCCCCAGCCCGCCGTGAGAGCAAAGTCGTCGCCCAACATGTTGTGGCCGTGCTTGGTGGCGGGCACGGCAATGGAGGCCATCTCAGCACGAAGCTGGCCCGTGGTCACGCCGGGAACCGGGGTGTTGGCTTCGAGCAGGGCGGCTAGCTCCCGGCCGCGAGCAACCGAGCCGGCCAGGGTCTCTGAAGCCTCGTCGACCTTGGCCGGCACGTCGGTTTCCCCTGTTCCACTGCGGGC
>JAJEGF010000036.1 GCA_022820025.1 Chloroflexota bacterium | reverse complement strand
TGGGGGACGGGGATGAAGATCCTGGTGACGGGTGGGACGGGGCGGATTGGGGGGAATTTGTCGGTTGAGCTGCTGGCCAGGGGGCATGAGGTTCGGTGTTTGGTGTATCCGGGGGATGCGAGTCGGGCGGACAAGCTGGCGGGGTATGACGGGGTTGAGGTGGTGGAAGGGGATTTGCGGAACTTCGACGATGTGACGCGGGCGGTGCGGGGGGTGGATGCGGTTTATCACCTGGCGGCGGCGTTTGGAGGCCCCTTCGATAACCGGCAGTACCTGAATATCAACGGGATGGGGACGGTGAACATCCTGGAGGCGGTGCGGGCCGATGCGCCGAATCTGCAGCGGCTGGTGTATGCGTGCACGGAGGCGATTTACTGGCGGCTGGGGGAGAAGGGGCGGTTCTTCGAGGAGCGGATTACCGAGGCGATGGTGAGCACGTATAAGCAGATGCCGTATTTCCTGACGAAGTGGGTGGGCGAAGAGCTGTGCATGACGTATCACCGGCAGTACGGAGTTCCTGCGACGTCGATGCGGTTTGCGACGGTGATCGAGCCGGGGGAGTTCCTGAATGCGGACGGGCTGCCGGGGCGGTTTCTGCTGAGCGAGGCGATCGAGCGGTTCGGGAGCGCTACGGCGGAGAGTGCGGAGGAAGAGGAGATCCTGGGAGAGTTGCGGTCGCTGCGGACTGGAGAGGAGAAGCTGCTGCTGAGCCGGTGTCCGAATGGGGTGGCGTACAAGCAGGAGTTCGCGGACGTGCGGGACGTGGTGCAGGGGCTGGTGCTGGCGCTGGAGACGGACGCGGCGGTGGGCGAGGAGTTCACGCTGGGCGGGGCGGCGGTGTTCCGGTGGGATGAGCATGTGCCCTGGCTCGCGGAGCGGTATGGGCTGGAGTTCGTGGACGCGCGGTTGCCGGTGTCGAATTTCTTCGAGTTTGATTTGAGCAAGATCAAGGGGTTGCTGGGCTATGAGCCTCGGCACGATGTGCGGAGCGTTGTGGAGACGGCGGAGGCGATTAGGCGGGGGGAGGAGACGGGGGTGGTGCCGACGGGGATCAGATATGGGAGGCGAGGTTAGGTGCGCTTCGGCCTAGCCTGGCGGTTTGGGTGGTCTGACAGCGAAGACCCGAAAGGTGCGGCCAGCGAAGATGACGACTCCGGCTCAACTGCTCTAAGTGTTTGCAGATTGTCAGGTCGAGCGTTGCTGTCTCTGACGGCTCAGCGGTGGAATCTTTCGCCTAACCGATCATCGATGCCGATAAATCCTGCTTGCACCATGTCGTCAATCGCGTCGAGTGCGCGCGTCCTAACGGCATCGTTGTTCGTCTCTTCGTACAGGCGAACCATGAGTTCCGAGAGTTCGTGCGCGTCACCTCCCTCTCCAGACCGAATTGAGGACGCACGATCACCAAACGCCACAACCGCCTGTTCTGCAAGGTCGCATAGTTCAGCCGGAAGCGGTTCCTCTGCCTCTTGGAGCTTATGTACGAGGACAGATATTTCATCTCCGGGTGCAAGAGTCTCTGCGAAGACTCCAATGAGCGGTCCTCGGGTGGCGATCTGATCGGGCTCGAGATGATTCCAGCACCTTCTGGCGGCTTCTCGAACGGCTTGACTGTCGTCGGCAAAGAAGGCTCGTAGACGCCGCTCGCACTGCGGTCCGAGCGCTCTGTTGGCGACGTTCGCAGCACAGATCTCGGCTACGCCGGTGCGGGCCTCTTCACCGACCAGCAGCAGACGATCCGCGTCCTCTCTCGCCTCGTCGATGGACAGCGCGGCAAGTGCCATCTGGCTCGCGCCCGCAACTGCCACTGGCGACTGCCGTGATTCGACCATTCGAAGCAGAACCGGCCTGAGCGCTGCGTAGTCACGGAACATTGCGTAGTGAACGAATTGCACGACGGAGTCAGCACCCAGGATCGCGTCTGCGTCGTCAAGGAGTAGCTCGAAGCACATCAGGGCGTCTTCGCGGTTCGTGTCCAGGACGGCGAGCAGGCACGGGACCGTGGCGGTCCTGACGGCCAACACGGGATCTCTGGCCAGCTCTTCGACTACGGGGCGTACCGTGGTCCAGCGGTTGCGGTCGGCGAAGAGCAAGCGCGAAAGAGCAAATGCCGCCGCCCCGCGAGCCGAGTTGATCGCCTGATCGAAGGGTTCAAACGCAGGGCTGCGGTCTTGCCAATCGTCGGCTTCAGGATCGGCGTCATTTTGGGCGACATCACAAAGCAAGTTCAGGATGTCACCTGGGATCTGCTCGCCTTCCAGTGCACGGATGGCATGTGCGATTTCGGTGCCGCTAGTATTGGCACCGCTTCTTGAGATCCGGCGCAAGACTGCACAGATCTGCGCGAGCGTGCCGGGTCTCTCACCACCCTCGCTCCGCGAGAGTCCTTGGAGAATCGCCTCGAAATAGGCAGGGTGCAGCGACGCATTCATCCTATCGGCTAGGCCAGCGAAGCGTTCGGGGTCCTGGCGGACCAGTGACTGCAATCCACGCGAGAGTTCAAACACACCGCCCACGACTACGTCGTCGCGCTCGATCACTGAATCGCTCGCGTATTGCGTCATAGCAGCGAGCCACTCGTCGTCCGCCATGCGACGCTGAACTCCTTCAGGGATTGGAGCGCCAACCCCTGAAACTACGAAGGGTTCGGACGGCGGCTCCGGGGCGCCTCGCTCGGGCGCGGAGGGGAATCGCCGCTCCAGTTCTCGTATTCGACGTCGAGCGTTCTCAGGCATTCGTTCCCCGGAAAGAGCGCGGAGGAGCGCCAATTCCGTGCGGCCAACGTGTTGAGTCCCATGTTCCGATTCTGGCGTGAGGTGCAGGATGGCACTTACAAGCTTGTTGACTGAATAGTCTGAACAGTGCGCCGATGCTGCAGCGACCGCCCCTCGACTGATTGCCACGAAGGCGTCGGTCGCTGAATTCCAGATGCTGTATCCGATGCACAACCGCTGTTCAGGGCGATCAAGGAGGAAACTCACGATTTGCTCGGCGTAGACCGCTGGGTTGGAAGTCCAGGCTCGCAACACGAGTGCCGACATCCAAATGGTCTCGGTGAGGTTTGCCGCAGCCATAACCGAGTCGAGTTCCTCGGGCTCGCTGCTTGCAAGGGAGGCCATTGCTTCGGCGAGGGAATCGCGGAGTTGCTCATCCGGGCTGCCATATTTGCTAGGTGCTGAAATCCACTCTCTGGGGATTTGTAGGTCGTATAGCACGAATCTCGGCAGCAGCTCGCGCACGAAGCTTCCCGGAGCTCGTTTCGAGCATTCGGCTATGACCTCTGAACTGAACTGGCTACGAGGTGCCAGATCGGTTTCTCCCCGAGTCCGGCCGTCATGTGCACGTCTCCCTGCTCTTACCAACTGGCGGTCAAACCATGCCCCTAGCACCCGAGCAACGAAGTCGGGAAGTTCATAGGCGGTCGAGTGCCAGATCAACCACCAATCGTCGTTCAGCGCGGTACCGCGGCGCGCATCGTCGAGCGTTCCGTCGGTGATGAGACGAATTACTAGGTCCTGCATCTCTGGGCTGCCGTACCCGTGTCCGCGAATGGCCAGCCAGCGCAAGCGGTCCCGCCACTTATCGGAGCGGCCCTGCAAGGGAGCAACGAGGGCAGCCACGACCGCCGACCGCGCATCCAGCACGTCAGGCATCCCGAGGAGCCACACGGCGCGCTCAATTCGATCATCGTCGGAGTCCAGCCATAGCGCCCACAGCCCCATTTCCTGCAGAAGATCGAACCACGGCACGCGGTTTCGGACTACGCTCCAGACGTGGGCTTGGAACTCTTGCTCCATTCCTTCAAGGATTCGCCACTCTTCGAGGGTTGGATCAGGCAGTTGGCTAAGCCAGTCAAGTACGAGCTTCTTTATGTGGAATCGAAACCTGTGGTCGCGCAGAAGACTTTGCAAGGTCCGCAGATAGCGACGCCGGTCGGGCTCACGACTCCGCAGAAACTGGAGGATCTGCCTGACCTGGGACCTTCGGAAGAGGTGCTGGTCATCGTCGACAAGCCAAGCCACGAAGTCCTCGTTTGACCCTAGAAAGGTTCTGGCGAAGGCGTAGTCGAAGAATGACTCGTGAAAGAACTGCACGAGATCGTCTCGAAGCTGGACGACAGCTTCCGATGCCATCGCCTTGAGCGCTGCGGCGTGATCGTCGAGTGCGTACCGGGGCGCCGTCAGCGATTCCCACTCGCTCAGCGCGTTGCAGAGTCTGCCGACAGCCGGCGTCCAGGACCCGGGCGATCCCACGCGCTCGTCGACGGATCGCTGCTTGTGTTCCCAGAAAGCGTCAAAGAGATCGCGCGCTTGGGTGAAGTCGATCGGTCCGGCGCGGGAGGCTTCCAGGAACAGAAACAGGTGAAGCGGGTTCGAGAGGACCTGCACCTGATCGTCACGCAGAGACACAGTGGCGGCACCTGACGCTGCGATGGCCCCCTTGACGGTGTCTTCGTCAAGCGGTCCGATTGCGATTCGCTCGACTCGATCTTGCTGCGCCACCAGCTTTCGGAGTCGTGGATCCCGCTCCAAGTCGAAGGTGCGGCAGGCAAACAGCAGCCGCATGTTTGGGTAGCCCTCGGCCTCGTTGAGCATCTCGTCGAAGGGGATCCAGATGCTCTGCCGGCGCGCTGAGACGCTGCTCAGGGCATCGAGCTGATCGATGCACAGCACGCAGGGCCGCCCATTCGCGTATTCGCCGAGCGTGAGTACGGGCGAGTCCGGCAAGTCAAGGCGCCTGCCGATAGCCTGCGCTGAGAGATCGCCTTCAGGAATCCGGTCCAAGCGAATTGCAAGGCACGGGATGTCCTGGGCGGTGAGTTGCGCGAGCGTCTGCACGGCGACGCAGCTCTTCCCCTCGCCGGCCGTGCCCTCAAGCATTACGTGTTGGTCATGTTGCAGAAGCGCCCGGACGGCGGCAGCCGCTTCCTGTCGGGGAATGTCTGCGTTGTTAATTCGAGGCCGCTGCAGGTGTGAGATGTGGGCATTATTCAGTTCGCGCAATCGGCGAGTGACTGACCTGTTGCCCGCGAGCTGCGAAGGCACGTAGTCATGCGTCTCCAGATACGAGCAAACTGAAGGCGCGGTGAGTCGCTGCCCCAGGCGTTGGCTAACGAATTCGGCGATAAGGAGCCGTACCACTGTCGCGTCCAAGGGATCCCCGGTCGCGCACCGAAACATGGTGCGAATACGCAGTTCAATGTCCCGAACGAGTTCCGGCTCGTTCTTGACTCGGAGGCGCAAGCGGGTCAGCGCGACACGAGCTGCTTCCTCACTGTCATCACACACAGGAACAACACGCTTGTGAAAGTCCCCGGAAACACGAGCGTTCGACCGAATGCGCTCCTCGAAGTCCGGCCACGAATTGCTCGCACGGGCGTGCTCGATGAGCCATTCCAAGTCTGACGCGCTGGTGCCCGAGCAGAAGACGCCGAGGGTGCCCTCTTGGGTCTTTGCAACTAGATCGCCAAGGATGCTCCGACACGTGCGCCCTTGCGCTGCCAAGCGGCTGATCGTCCAATTCCCGTCCGACTGGCGCCGCTTGACGCTGTGGTACTCGCGGACATCTGGCGCTCTCGTCACATGGAGGTCGATCCCTGCAGCCTCGTCGCTTCCCGGTTCGACTTCCAGGTCGGTAGCTTCGCCGTCAATGAGATCAAGTACGGCATCAACCGCCCAAGAGTCCTGATACCGGAACCCGGCATGGCCCGCCTGGCCTCCGCGTCTAGGCACCGTGTCGCGCGGCTTCCTCGGCGGGCTTGACGATTCTCAACAGTTGTATTCGGCCGAACTGACGGAATGCTAGCCAGAGTACATAGGCGACCGTGTGCATCATTGGCGCTCGCCACGACCGGGAGCACGATCTGGATGGTCTTGGCTGCTGATGCGGGTGGTTCGACACGGTCCTCCGAGTGACTCCGGGTTGGCCCATTACGAACGGTGGGCTGGGGATGAGGAGGATCGAGCGCTAGGGTCACCAGTTTGACGGGGCGGCGCGTTGAGCCTGGGTTGTTGGTTGCTGCTGGGTCCCGGCTGAAGACGCCGGGATGGCGGAGGAAGAGGAAGACGGGCGGGTCGGGGACGCCGCCCCTACGGAAGAGGCGGGTCGCGGGGGGTGGCTTGGGTGCCGGCGTGTGTGGTTCGACACGGGCCGCCGAAAGACTCTGGCCCGGCTCACCACGAACGGTGGGGCGGGGTGGGTTGCCCGGAAGACGGGCGGATCGGAGACGCCGCGCCTACGGAAGAAGTGGATCGCGGGGATGGCTTGGGTGCTGCATCGGGTGGTTCCCTTCGACAGGCTCAGGGCAGGCTCTACGGGCCTCCGATGGACTCCGGGGCGGCTCACCACGAGCGGTGGGGCGGGGTGGGTTGCGCTGAAGACGGACGGGTCAGAGACGCCGCCCCTACAGGCCACCGAAAGATCGGGCTCGGGATTTGAGGGTTACGTAGAGGGTTTGGAGGGTGGGGGTGGGGACTCCGGACGCCTGGGCGCGGCGGAGGACGGCGCCGGCGGTGTAGTCGAGTTCGACGCGGCGTTGGTGGGCGAAGTCGACCTGGAGGGAGGTGGTGTTGTCGTCCGGAAGGGCTTGGAGCAGGGCGATGAGGTCGTTGGTGGTGGTGTCGGGGAGGTGGATGCCCTGGGACCGAGCGACGGCGATGGCTTCGTTGAACATGGTGCGGAAGAGGTTGAGCATGCCCTGGGTGGCGAGGATGGGGCCGAGGGGGAGCTGGCAGGCGGCGGTGACGGGTCCCAGGACGGCGAGCAGGACGAGTTTGTTCCAGAGGACGTGGTTGATGTCGCCGGTGACCTCGATCTCGAAGCCGGCGGCGCGGAGTGACTGGGCGATGGTTTGGACGCGGTCGGTGATTCCGCCGGCGGGTTCGCCGATGGCGGCGCGAACTTCGGCGTCCTGGTATTCGATGACGCCGGGTTCGAGGATGTGGGCGGTGAGCCAGGTGGCGCCGCCGATGATGTGCTTTTCTCCGAGGATTGAGGAGAGGGTTGGGACGCTGTCGATGCCGTTCTGGAGGGTGAGGACGGCGGAGTCTGGGCCGATGGCGGGGCGGAGGAGTTGGGCGGCGGGTTCTGTGTCGTAGCACTTGACGGCGAAGATGACGAGGTCGGGCTTTGCGGGGGCGTCGGCGGGGTTTTCGACAGCGTTGACGTTGAGGACCTGGCGGGAGCCGGTCTCACTGACCATGCAGAGGCCGTGGTCGCGGATGGCTTTTAGGTGGGGGCCGCGGGCGACGAAGGTGACGTGGTGGCCGGTCTGGAGGAGGCGGGAGCCGATGAAGCCGCCGACGCCGCCGGAGCCCATGATGAGGACGTTCATTTGGGACTTATTTCTTCTGATGGGTCTGGTGGGGTAATTGTGGCTTGTGGGTTGGGAAGAGTCTTGTCTTCCGGACTTCGTCGGGAGCGGGCTCGGAGCCTCTCCTCATGGAGAGGGAATGGCGGGGGGTAGACGATGCAAGTTGCTGCTGACTTCGCGTGGGTGCTGGCGGAAGCAGCCACCCTCACCCTGCCCTCTCCCTCAATGGAGACCTTTGCGTAACCGAGGATTGGTTGCCCGGAAGATCCCTTGTCCATGCCCCAGGAGAGGGGAAGAACGGCGGCGGCGAGGGGGGGCGTGGTTGGCTCGGGGCTTGGGAGGGACTCCAGGCTTTCGACCCTCACCCTAGCCCTCTCCCTGCCAGGGAGAGGGAAGTAAGACGGCGTCTCCTCTGAAGGGGAGGGGCGTTTTGCAAAGTTCTCTCAATGGAGAGGGAAAGAACTGCGTCGGAAGGAGAGAGCGCACCGAGGCGTAGGTGAATCGGGCGCGATGGGTGCGCGGAAGACGGGCGGGTCACAGACCCGCCCCTACGTGAGGGAGATGAAACGGGCGGGGTGACCTGGTTGCTGCGAGGGTGGTTCGAAACGGTGCTCCGAGGACTCCGCACCGGTTCACCACGAACGGGGTGGGGTGGTTCGACACGGCCCTTCGCGGACTACGGGCCGGCTCACCACGAACGGTGGTTAGGAGGTGGGGGTGGTGACGGTGACGAGGGCTTCGGGGATGGGGCCGTGGGGTTGGTTGTCGATCAGGATTTCGGCGGTGAGGATGCGGCGGGTGTTGGGGTGGGGTGGGGCGGTGGCGGTGAGGGTGAGTTCGCCGCGGGCGCCGGCTTCGAGGTCGAGGGGTTGGAAGGTGTCGGTGGTTTGCCAGCCGTCGGGGCATAGGAGGCGGGCTTCGAGGTGGACGGGGCGTTGGGCGTTGTTGCGGAGGAGGAGGCGGTAGGTGCAGGTTTCGCCGGGTTGGACGGAGCGCAGGTAGGGGATGAGGCGGGCCCACCAGAGGTCGACGCCGACATCGACCGGATCGTCGAGCAGGTCGCGGACTACGCGCTCTTTGCGGGCGATGAAGTCGCGGTATTCGGCGGCGCGGCGCTGGTCCCAGGGGATGAGTTCGCGGTGGCCGGGGCAGACGAGGTCGGGCTGGACGAGGTCCATGACGTCGGCGCAGCGGCGGTGCATCCAGAGCTGGAGGCTGTTGCGCAGGACGGTGGTCTGGTAGAGCTGCGTGGTCAGTCCGCCGGTGTTGCCGGGGGCGAGTTCGAGGAAGATGTTGTCGCCGGTGAAGGCGACTTTCTGCCCGTCGACGTGGGTGGCGAGGACGGAGTGGAACTCGGTTTGGCCGGGGGCGTGGTGGACTTCGAAGTCGTATTCCTCCCACTGGAACGTCTCGCCGTCGGTGAGATGGCGTTGGATGGGTATGGGCTTCGGGAGGGTGCAGGGGGTGCTGCACCAGCCGGCGGGGTCTTCCAGGACCTGGGCGACTTCGTCGAGGGCCCAGACGCGGGCGCCTTCGTGCCGGACGAGGTAGGGGATGCCGGCGGTGTGGTCGTCGTGGATGTGGGTGACGAGGACCATGTCGATGTCGTGGATGCCGTAGGTGTCGCGGAGTTCATCGAGGTGGTGGACGACGAAGCGCATGGTGTCGCCGTCTTCGCGTTCCTGGGCGACGGCCATGTGGGCCCAGAAGGCGTGGCCGTAGTCGATGAAGCAGGCTTTGCCGCTGTCTGATAGCAGGACGTAGAAGTTGGAGCAGGTGTGGGGGCCGCCCCAAAGCAGGTGGCGGGAGACCTGGATGAATTTGGGGTCGGGGAGGATGTCGAGGCCGTGGTCCCAACCGCCGCCGAGGAAGCGCATGCCGCCGCCGAGGCGGGCGAGGGCCATGAGGCGCTCTTCAAGGCGGGCGCAGTCGCCGACGGGGTCCTGGATCGTGTCGCCGTGGGAGGGGAGGGCGAGGTCAGGGGCGTGGCGGCGGAGGGCCTGGAGTGACTGGAGGGTGAACAGGGCGCCCTGCTGGTCGCCGTAACCGTATTCGAGGGCGTGGTACTGGTAGAGGACGCCGCCGGCGGCCAGGAGGTCGCCGGTGAAGGCGACTTTCTGATCGTCAACGTGGCCGATGAGCATGCTGCTGCCATGGGTGTGGCCCTTGGCGGGGATGATCTGGAGCTGGATGTCGCGCCAGGTGAAGGTTTCGTAGTCCTCCAGAGAAGCGTCGACGGGGACGTCTTCAGCGAGGGTGAAGAAGGTGTTGCGGTCGTTGTAGTTGTCGTAGACGCGCTTGTGTTGCCAGAAGAGTTCGGCCTGGTCGAAGAGGTGGCGTTCGTGTTCGGGGACGGCGACCTTGGCGCCGTGTTGGCGGAGGCGAGGGGTACCCCAGGATTGGTCGCGGTGGTGGTGGGTGTGGAGGACCCACTCGACCTGGCTTACGCCGATTTCGTGGAGGTGGTCGACGAGGGCGCCGGAGCCGGCGTCGATGAGGATGGCACGGTCGCCGGAGGTGATGCAGTAGGCGTTGCAGGTGTCGGTGAAGCGGTGGATGCGGGGGGAGATTTGGGTCCAGGACATGGGGGTATTGGGTGGGGGTGGTGGGGGCAGCGTAAGGGAATGGGAGGTGGGGCGCGAGAGGGGCTTCTCGTTGATGGGCAGGGTAGCTGGGGCGAGTTGCACGAGCGGAAGACCCCTCATCGATTTCGGCCGAAGACGCCCGAATCTGCCTCTCCCCCAGGAGAGGGTGAAGAGGGGCGGTCCCGGAGGAGGGTGCTCGACTTCGGCTCGGCTGCTTCACTGAGGCAGCCACCCTCACCCCAGCCCTCTCCCTCAAGGGAGAGGGAGAAAGGACTGAGTCTCCAAAGAGGAGTGTGACCCTGGCCCGAGCCGCGTCGTGGGCGGGGTGGGTGCGCGGACGACCCTCACGGAGTTCGGGCGAAGACGCCCGAACCTCGGATCGAATCCGGTGCAGGCTCGGCATTGCCACTTGGAGAGGGGAAGATCGCCGGGATGCTGCAGAGGACGGGGTGACCGGGTGCGCCTGGTTCGTTGGGTGCTGCTGGATCCCGGCTGAAGACGCCGGGATGACGGAGGGGTCGGCGGGCTTGGGAGGTAGGGGTGGTTCGACACGGGCTTTCGGGGACTTAGGCCCTGCTCACCACGAACGGAGTGGGGTGGTTCGACACGGCGGGGCGGGGACTCCGCACGGGCTCACCACGAACGGGGTGGGGCGGTTAGGGGTCCTCGGAGACTTGGCGTTGTTCGGCTAGGTGTTCGTTGTGGAGCATGCGGGGGTCTTTCTTCTTGTAGAGGCGAGAGGTGGGGCTGAGGGTGCGGCGGCGGTAGGACTCGGTGGGCTGGCGGAGGTCGGGGTCGCGGAAGGAGCCGAACGGAGACAGGGGCTGGCGGAGGAAGATGTCGACGGGGTCGCCGAGTTCGTCGTCGATGATTTCGGTGAGGAGGCGCTCGGTCAGGTCGGCTCTGATTTGGGCGTGGGCGGGGTCGTTCCAGAGGTTGGTGAATTCTTCGGGGTCGGTTTCGAGGTCATAAAGCTCACCGGGCATGGCGGAGCCGTAGTGGGCGAGCTTGTAGCGGGGGGTGACGAGGATTTTCTGGCGGATGATGGGTTCGCTGGTGTGGCGTTCGACGCCGATGCGCTCGACGATGACGGCGTCGCGGTGGGTGTCGGTCTCACCGTGCAGCAAGGGGGCGAAGGAGCGGCCTTCCATGCCGGGAAGCGATGGGGCCCCGGCGAGGTCGATGACGGTGGGGACGAGGTCGAGGTGGGTGGTGGGGCCGTGGTGGACGCGGTCGGCGGGGATGTCGGGGCCGGCCCAGAGGAAGGGGACGCGGATGACGGATTCGTAGGTCATGGGGGGCTTTCCGCCCTGGCCGTGGTCGTCGATCATTTCGCCGTGGTCGGAGGTGAAGATGACGTGGGTGTTGTCGTCGAGGCCGTGGCGCTGGAGGGCCTGGATGACGCGGCCGATCATGTCGTCGATGAAGGTGATCATGCCGTAGTAGAGGGCACGGACCTGGCGCTGGTTGTCGGGGTCCTGGGAACCGGAGGGGCTGCCGCCGTACCAGGAATGTTTGCGGTCGACGGACCAGCGGTAGTGGGGCGGTTTGAGGTCGAAGTCGTCGTCGGACGGGACGGGGAGGGGCATGTCGGCGGGGTCGTACATGTCGCTGTAGGGCGCGGGCGGGCAGAAGGGGCCGTGGGGGTCGGGGAAGGAGAGCCAGGCGAAGAAGGGTTGGGCGTCAGCGGACTGGTTGCGGGTGTCGAGCCAGTCGATGAGCTGGTCGGCGAGGTAGTGGGTGTGGTGGTGTTCCTTCGGAATGTCGTTGTGCCAGGCGCCGGGACGGAGCGGGGGTTTGGGCGAGGCTTCGGGTTCCCAGAGGGGGATGCTGTCGGGGTGTTCGCGTTCGAGCCAGACGCGCCAGTGGCCCCCGGGTTTGCGGTGGCCGGTGAAGTGGACGACGTGGTCGAAGCCGTAGTACGGGCCGTGCCAGAGGCCGTCTCGGGGATCGACGGCGGCGCCGGCGGGTGGGTGCTCGGGGAGGGCGTCCTCGATTTCCCAGACTTTGAAGTGGGGTTTGCCGAAGAGGGCGGTGGTGTAGCCGACTTCGTGGAGGGCGTCGCCGAGGACGGGGATGTTCTCGCTGAGGTTGATTTCGTGTTCGAAGACCTGGTGCCCGCGCTGGCTGCGGCCGGTGATCATGGTGGCGCGGGCGGGCATGCAGATGGGGGTAGTCGGATAGGCGCGGGTGAAGCGGACGCCGCGGGAAGCCAGGGCGTCGAGGTGCGGGGTGCGGATGGCGGGGTTGCCGGCGCAGCGGAGGGTGTCCCAGCGTTGCTGGTCGGTGGTGATGAAGAGGAAGTTGGGGCGGTTGGGCATGTGAAGAAGTTTAGGTGGCGAAGCGGTAGGCGTAGAGGGTGGCGTAGGTGAGTTTGAGGTGGAGGCGGACTCGTTGGCCGAGGAGGGGTTGGAGGTCTTGGTCGTTCCAGGTGACGGGGACGTCGACGCCGTTGGAGATTTGGGCATCGCAGTCGTCGTGGGCGTAGCCGGGGATGGGGCTGCCGTCGTCACCGGTGACGGCTACCGAGACGGGGCCGTTGGCGGCGCCGATGTTGAGGAGGAGGCGGGGGCCGCCGACCTGGATCCACTCGGTGGTGAGTTCGCCGCCGTCGGGGCCGGCGCGAAGGCCGGCGAAGCGATCTCGCGGGGCGCGGGCCACGCCAATGGAACCGCGCGGGACGCGTGGGTGGCGATGGGCCATGGGGCGGCCGGTGTGCCAAAGGAGCATTTCGTCGCCGCGTACCTGGGGCGGGTTCATGCCGAAGGCGACCCACGTGCTGTCCCAGGCGTCAGAGGGGCCGACGTCGAAGTAGGTCTGGCGGGAGACGGCGCGCTCCCAGCGAATGCCGTCGCGGCTGGTGGTGAGCTGGACGTTGAGGATCTCGTGGACGGTGTCGTAGTACTCGAGGAAGCCGATGTACTGGTTGCCCCAGTTGAAGAAGGGCATGCCGTAGAACTCGGTGGCGGTTGGGTCATCGTCGTCGGCATCGACGATGACGGTGGAGGGTGTCCAGTTCAGGAGGTCGTCGGAGCGGGAGATGGCGATGTCGCGCTTGAAGGCGTGGCCCCCGGCGCGGTCGCGCAGGGCGTTGTCGCGGCGGGTGGTCATCGCGAAGCCGCTGCGCCTGAAGTCCTGCATGACGCAGGTGCGGTCGCCGCGGGGGAGGTGGACGCGGTTAGGGGCGGGGTTCCAGTGGATACCGTCGGGGCTGAAAGCGACGACGTAGCCGCGGTTGTCTTCGTGATCGACAAAGAAGGCGACGAGCTTGTAGCGGCGGGTGGGGTCGGGTTCGAGGGGATCGATGAGAACGGTGGGTGGGCCGAGGCGGCGGACTTCGGGCTGGCGGCGTTCGCCGTAGACGACGCTGTTGGGAACGCCGTCGGGATGGTGGACGTGGGAGTAAACGCCGCGGGTCCAGGTGACGCCGTCGGGCGAGGTGGCGTGGCAGAGGGAGTTTTCGTACTGGTTGCGGCGGCCCTTGTTGTCGGCCAGGTACCACATGCGGAAGCAGTCTTCGCGGTCGTCCCAGTAGACGGATCCCCAGAGGTTGATGCGGGTTTGCTCCCAGGGATGGTCGGCGGTGAGAACGGGGTCGGCCTGGACGCGGTGGGGGCGCTCGATGAAGCGGGTGAGGCCGCGGCGGTAGGCGATTTCGTGGTCGTCGATGAGGAGGTGGAGGTGGGGGTTGTGCATGGGGGGTGGCTCTTCGGGGTGCGGGGCATTTGCGTGGTTCGGTGGCTTATAGGGTACGCCGGACGAGGTCAGCGTGGATTCCCAGGCGGAGGCCTACGGCCGGTTGTGGGACCGACGACCGAGCATAGGCTCGCGAGATCTCTGGGTTAGGCTGGCTTATGGCCGTAACGACGAGCGCTGTTCGGGTCGGGCTGATCCAGTTCGGTGACAGCCCGGGTTAGTCCGACCGAGCGACCCGAACTGCGCGGGGTGCTTGAACCGATGACGCGAGCGGAAGTGTTGGAGACGCTGCGTGCGCACCGGCCGACGCTGGCCGAGCGGTTTGGGGTGGTCGAGTTGGCTGTGTTTGGGTCGTTTGCTCGCGACGAGGCCACCGACGAGAGCGACCTGGACATCCTAGTCAGTTTCGACGGGCCGGCCACGTGGCGGTCGTACTTCGGAGTGCAGTTCTACATCGAAGACCTGCTTGGTCGCCGGGTGGACCTGGTGACGGACAAAGCGCTGCGTTCAGAGTTTCGTCCCTACGTGGAGCAAGAGGCCGTGGGTGTCTGACGACCAGAGCGGAACGCGGTCCTGGCGACTCTACATACGAGACATGATTGAGTTCGGCGAACGGGTGTTGTCGTACACGGACGGGATGGACCAGTCGGCATTCGTAGCTGATCGACGCACTTACGACGCCACGCTGCGAAACATCGAACTATTCGGCGAAGCCGCGACTCACGTTCCCGCTCAGATTCGCGAGAGGTACTCAGACATCGAATGGCGGAGCATCGTGGGGGCCCGGAACCGCCTGGCTCACGGCTACCTAGGCATCGACGACGATGTTGTGTGGGACATCGTTCAGACCGCTGTTCCACAGATGTTGCCCAAGCTTCGGCGTGTGCTGGATACGGATCGAGCGACGTAGCGCTGTCGACCTGGGCGCAATAGACGGCTGAGCCGGACTCTCCCGTTGGCGGGACTCAGGGAGCGCGGCGGCTGGTTTCGGGATGGGGGTGAAATGGCCTAGGCTGCGGGGGTGTGGTTGGGGGTGCTCTTGAGGGAGTCGGGGTCCTATGTTGAACGTGGGAATCATTGGGCTGGGCGGGATTGCGCGCTCGCACTGTGAGGCCATCAAGTCGCTGGACAACGTGCAGGTCGTGGCCGTGGCAGATCTCTTTGAGGCGCCGCGGCAGCACTACATGGAGACCTATGACATCCCGAAGGGCTATACGTCTCACACGGAATTGCTGCAGGACGACGAGATCGACGCGGTGGCGGTGGTGCTGGGGCATCAGTTGCATCACCGGTTGACGATCGACTCGCTCAACGCCGGGAAGCACGTGCTGGTCGAGAAGCCGATGGCGATCAACCTGGAGCAGTGCGACGAGATGATCGAGGCGGCGGATTCGAACGACCGGAAGCTGATGGTCGGTTTGAGCCAGCACTTCTACGGGACGAGCCTGGCGGCGAAGGCGATCCTGGACTCGGGCGAGTTGGGACCGTTGATCACGGCCGTCTGCTACATGTCCAAGAATTGGGGACACGCCGGGCGGCGTCCGCAGTACCGCAGCCGGTACCACGGCGGCGGGATGTGGCTGGCGAACGGCGTGCACGTGGTGGACCGGCTGACCTGGGTGATGGGGTCGCAGGCGATGTCGGTTTCGGCGGCCATCGGCACACGCGCGCACTACCAGGCGGGCGACGACTCGGCGACGGCGTTCATCCGCTATAAGAACGGGTTGGCGGGTGTTGCGGTGTCCGTGGGCTTTGCCGACGGGGCGCCGGACTACTCGTGCCTGGTGATCTGCGCGAACGGGACGCTGCGCTTCAGCCAGCACGGCGACCGGTACGTGCGCGTGGGCAAGGGCGACGAGTGGGAAGACCGCCCATTCGACGACCCGCCCGCCGAGATGAAGTACGAGTGGAAGGGGTTCGTGGACAGCATCGAGCAGAACATCGAGCCCCCGACGCACGGTCCGTACGGCCGGCACATCATGGAGATCCTGTTCGCGGCGGAGCAGTCGGCGATCACCAACGAAGAAGTGGTGCTGGAGTCCGGTTACGACTGGACGACGCAGACGACGGGATCGCCGGTGAACATCGAGCACGGGTGGGTGTAATTCGAAAAGGAATCTGAGGACTATTGGGAAGGCGGGGTGCCTGGGTTTGGGCCTGGTCGTTTGACCGAAAGGCTCAACCCTCACCCCGGCCCTGTCCTTGCCGGAGACCCTTGCATAATCCAGTGCTGGGTGCCCGGAAGACCCCTCACCGATTTCGGCCGAGGAC
>JAJEGF010000042.1 GCA_022820025.1 Chloroflexota bacterium | reverse complement strand
GAGCCCTGGGCCAGCTCCGGAAGCACCTTGCAACGGGCGGAGCCCGAGAGGCGTACAGCCATGGCCAGTAACTACGGATCGGATCAGGAGATGGAACGCGCGCTGCGCGAGCACTTTGAAGCGGAAGCGCAGGAGCTGCGCACGCCGGAGAACCTGTGGGCAAGGTTGGAAGACCGCATGGATCTGCCGCCGACCCAGCATCCGGTGACGCAGGTGCGCCGGAAGATTCTGGGCGCGCTCAAGCAGAACTGGTTCCCGGTGATGGCCACCGGCGGCGCCGTGGCCGTGGCGGCTTCGGCCGTATTCCTGGCCTCGCGGGCTACTCAGGACGAATTCCAGTACGGCGCCAGTTACGCGGCGGCGCCAGAAGCCATAGCTGCACCTGCGCCGGCCGCGACGGCTGCCTCGGCTATGGCAGCGCCTGCGGCTACCGCCGCACCGATGCCGACAGCGGCTCAACCTCCGAGAGTCGTCATAAAGGAAGTGCCGGTTGCGCGAGTTGTGGAGAAGACCGTTGTCAAGGAGGTGCCGGTCGAGAAGGTAGTCACGCGCGAGGTGGTCGTCGAGAAGGTCGTCGAGGTGGAGGCCATGCCAATGAAGCAAGCGCCGGCGCCCGCCGCTACGGCTGCCCCTCAGGCAGCTGCCGGGCAACCGGCCGTAGCGCCTGCACCGGCGCGACCGCCGGACACGACCTTCCAGGACTACGGGCGGCAGCCCTTCGTGGCTACGGCAGAAGACGCGGTGTCGACGTTCAGCCTGGATACGGACCGGACGTCGTACCAACTGGCACTGTCGTGGCTTCACGAGGGCTACGCTATCGAGCCCGACTCGGTGCGGGCCGAAGAATGGATCAACGCCTTCGACTACCAATACGATCTGCCGGCCGACGACTGGGGCTTTGCGATCACCAGCGACGTGGCCATGCACCCGCTGGAAGGCAGCAAGCACCTGGTGCGCATCGGGTTCCAGGCGGCTGAAGTGTCGGACAACCGGCCGTTGAACGTGACGCTGGTGCTGGATGCGTCCGGTTCCATGGGCGATGGCAACCGCGTGGACATTGCGCGGGCGGCGGCGGAGGCTATCCGCCAGAGCCTGCGCCCGCAGGACCGGCTGGCCGTCGTGCACTTCACCGAGGGCGTGATTCACGACCTCACGGTTGAACACACCTCGCCCGATGCCACCGCTGTCGAGCGGTCGATCCAGCGGCTGGCGCCGCATGGCAGCACCAACGTGCAGGCCGGGCTGAACCAGGGCGTGCGCCTGGCGGACCGGATTCGCCGGGAGCGGCCGGAGGCGTACAACTACGTCATCCTGATGTCGGATGGCGTGGCCAACGTGGACGCGACGAACCCGTTCGCGATCCTGGAATCGGCGTATGACCGCAACGCGTTGAACCCGCTGCGGCTGATCACGATTGGGGTCGGCATCAACAACTACAACGACGTGTTGTTGGAGCAACTGGCGCAGCACGGGAACGGCTGGTACCGCTACCTGGACAACACGGGCCAGGCCCAGGCCACGTTCAGCCGGGAGAACTGGCTGGCGCTGTCGACGCCGTTCGCGGACCAGACGCGGGCGCAGGTGACCTGGGATCCGGACCTGGTGAAGTCGTGGCGGATCATCGGCTACGAGAACCGGGTCACGTCGGACCAGAGCTTCGCGGAAGATCGCAAGGAGTTCGCGGAGATCCCGTCGGGTGCCGCGACGACCGTCTTCTACGAGATCGAGTTGCACGACCGGGCGCTGGCCCGGGCCGGGCAGGAGGTCACCCTGGCCAACGTCGAGTTGCGCTGGGTGGTGGCGGAGACCGGGCAGTCGCGGTCGCAGCGCGCCGAGGTGCGCGGGCGGCTGGGCGCCAGCCTCAACGCCACAGGCGATCCGCTGCTGCAGTTGGGCGCGATCGTGGCGCTGTCGGCTGATCGATACGGCGGGTTGTTCGACGGCGAATATGTCGCCGAGATCTCCCGCGATCTGACGGAGCTGGAGGACCGGCTGCGGTCGTTGAACAGCAGTCTGGGTGGGCTTGGCGCGTACCAGGACTTCCGGTTCATGCTGGAGCACATGGCGGAACGGGCGCGGGCGCAAGCGCCGCCGGCCGCACCGTCGGGCTATAGCCGCTAACCCACGGGCTCACACCGCGGGGCGCCCACGACCCG
Organism: Chloroflexota bacterium; assembly: GCA_022820025.1. Lineage (GTDB taxonomy): Bacteria > Chloroflexota > UBA11872 > UBA11872 > UBA11872 > UBA11872. Next base: position 1,071 of record JAJEGF010000042.1, on the reverse strand, counting down.
ATCGTGGACGCCCCGCCGGTGCTCTGAGGGCTTGACGGCTGAGCGCACGGTTAGATCAGAGTAGGGAAACACCTCCCAACGGAAAGCTCGCAATGCAGCCCTCGCGGTCCCGGCAGACAGGACGTAAGGCAGACCGGAACGAGTAGACTCGGTCACTTGGATGATGAGGTGGGAGACCGGACTAATGAACCTGTCGCTCTCCGAAATGACCCTCACTCGTCGAAGATCACTTATCGCATTTGTCTCGCTCTCTCTTGTGCTTGTGCTGTTGGAGACGTGGATCGCCACGCGTGTTGAAGCGAGTTCTCAACCGGACATGTTGGCATTCGCAATTACGATGGATCTCGTGGTAGGTGTACCGCTGCTTTTCTATCTGTTGCTCGTGCGTAAGAAGTTTCTGCCTCTGTCTAGCATCGTGCCCATATGTATTCTGACACTGTTGGCGATCAGATTCAACCTGCCGGCATCTGAACAATCGTTCCTGAGGTTTAGCGAATTCCTGATACCAGCCATCGAATTGTCCGTGGCTGGTTTCGTGTTGCTTAAGCTGCGCCACATTATTCGGGATTTCCGAACGGCGAAGCGCGAGTGCCTTTACTTTACTGACGCTCTGAGAGCTGGAATACGGAAGTCCATCAAGAGCGATTTCATTGCCGCAGTCGTGGCCACTGAAGCGTCGGTGTTTTATCTCGTCTTTGCCGGATCGTTCGCGAGATTCAGGACTGTCCGACAGGACGTCTCAGTGTACTCGTATCATCGGAAGAGCAGCTATCTGCTCTGGGCTCTCGTGGTGCTCGTAGGAGTCGAGACTGGAGGTGTGCACTTAGTTATAGGCATCTGGACTCAGACAGGTGCCTGGGTGTTCACGGCTATTAGCGCATACACAATACTGTGGTTGGTTGGACACTTTCATGCTACGCGTCTCCAGCCGGTAGTCGTAGACGACAGCTACATCCACCTGCGTACAGGGTTGATCTGGCGTGCCCAGATGTCTCTGTCCAACATTGTGGAGGTGCGGAAGCGCATGCAAGGCGACGCCGAAATTGATGGATACGTGAACGTGGCGATGAT
>JAJEGF010000048.1 GCA_022820025.1 Chloroflexota bacterium | reverse complement strand
GAGCCCTGGGCCAGCTCCGGAAGCACCTTGCAACGGGCGGAGCCCGAGAGGCGTACAGCCATGGCCAGTAACTACGGATCGGATCAGGAGATGGAACGCGCGCTGCGCGAGCACTTTGAAGCGGAAGCGCAGGAGCTGCGCGCGCCGGAGAACCTGTGGGCCAGGGTGGAAGACCGCATGGATCTGCCGCCGACCCGACATCCGGTGACGCAGGTGCGCCGGAAGATTTTGGGCGCGCTCAAGCAGCACTGGGTCCCGGTGATGGCCACCGGCGGCGCCGTGGCCGTGGCGGCCTCGGCCGTCTTCCTGGCCTCGCGGGCTACTCAGGATGAGTTTGGCGTATCGGAGTCATACGCGGCGGCGCCAGCTGCGGCTGCGACCGCGGCCCCGGTTGAGAAAGTGGTAGTAAAGGAAGTTCCGGTCGAGCAAGTCGTCCAGAAGGTGGTCACGCAGGCGCCAGCGGTGGCCGCGGCTCCGGCGATGCCTGCGCGTTCAATGACGCCGCCGCCTGCCGCACAGGCCGCGCCTCAGCGGGAAGCCCCGCCGATGATGCAGGCGGCACCAGCCGCTCCGGCGACGCAGGCGCCTGTAACGGTCGAGAAGATTGTCACGCGCGAAGTCGTCGTTGAGAAGGTTGTGGAGAAGGTTGTTCAAGTCGAGATGCATGCGCCGCCGCCTGCGGCCGCGACGGTTGCTCCGCAGGCATCCGCGCCGCAGTCAGCCGTAACGCCTGCGACGGCGCGGCCTCCGGCGACGACTTTCCAGGACTACCGACGGCAGCCCTTCGTCGCGACAGCCGAAGACGCGGTGTCGACGTTCAGCCTGGATACGGACCGGACGTCGTACCAGTTGGCGCTGTCGTGGCTCCAAGAGGGCTACGACATCGAGCCTGACTCCGTGCGAGCCGAAGAGTGGCTCAACGCCTTCGACTACCAGTACGAGCTTCCGGCGGACGACTGGGGCTTTGCGATTACCAGCGACGTGGCGATGCATCCGCTGGACGGCAACCAGCACCTGGTGCGCATCGGCTTCCAGGCGGCCGAGGTGCCGGACGACCGACCGTTGAACGTCACGCTGGTGCTGGATGCGTCCGGCTCCATGGGTGACGGCAACCGCGTGGACATTGCGCGGTCGGCGGCGGAGGCCATCCGTCAGAGCCTGCGGCCGCAGGACCGGCTGGCGGTGGTGCACTTCACGGAAGGCGTCATCCACGAGCTCACGGTGGAGCACACCTCTCCCGATGCTGCCGCGGTGCAACGGTCGATCCAGCGGCTGGCGCCGCATGGCAGCACCAACGTGCAGGCCGGGCTGAACCAGGGTGTGCGGCTGGCGGACCGGATTCGCCGGGAGCGGCCGGAGGCCTACAACTACGTCATCCTTATGTCAGATGGTGTGGCCAACGTGGACGCGACGAACCCGTTCGCGATCCTGGAATCGGCCTACGACCGCAACGCGTTGAACCCGCTGCGGCTGATCACGATTGGGGTCGGCATCAACAACTACAACGACGTGTTGTTGGAGCAGTTGGCGCAGCACGGGAACGGCTGGTACCGCTATTTGGACAACACCAACCAGGCACGGGCGACGTTCAGCCGGGATACCTGGCTGGCGCTGTCGACGCCGTTCGCGGACCAGACACGGGCCCAGGTGACCTGGGATCCGGACCTGGTGAAGTCGTGGCGGATCATCGGCTACGAGAACCGGGTCACGTCGGACCAGAGCTTCGCGGAGGACCGCAAGGAGTTCGCGGAGATTCCGTCTGGGGCGGCGACCACGGTGTTCTACGAGATCGAGTTGCACGACCAGGCGCTGGCCCGGGCCGGGCAGGAGGTCACGCTGGCTAACGTCGAGTTGCGCTGGGTGGTAGCGGAGACCGGACAGTCGCGGTCGCAGCGCGCCGAGGTGCGCGGGCGGCTGGACAGTGGCCTGGGCGCTTCAGGCGATCCGCTGTTGGAGCTTGGAGCGATCGTGGCGCTGTCGGCTGATCGATACGGCGGGCTGTCTGACGGCGAGTATGTCGCCGAGATATCCCGTGACCTGACCGAGTTGGAGGATCGGCTGCGGTCGTTGAACAGCAGTCTGGGCGGGCTTGGCGCCTACCAGGACTTTCGCTTCATGCTGGAGCACATGGCGGAGCGGTCGCGGCTGCAAGCGCCACCGGCCGCACCGTCTGGCTATAGCCGCTAACCCACGGGCTCACACCGCGGGGCGCCCACGACCCGATCGTGGACGCCCCGCCGGTGCTAAGCCTCCAGAGCGCGGGGACGTGACGGCTGGTACGAGGCCATTTGCCGACCTGGTTCGGCAAAGCCGCCAGGCGACGCACTCCCGGTGATGAGCCACGACACGTCGACGCCGAGAACGTTCGACCAGACCTTGGATGCCCTAACGAACACATCGTGGCTTAATGACCAGTCGCTCCACTCGATGAGATACCCGCTGATTAGTCTGACGCAACGCGGCGAGGGTATCCGCAGACGGTACCGGCAGCGGCGCGAGCAGTTGGAAAGCAGAGGACTCCAGCTCAAAGTTCTCAAAGATCCAGCTATCCCCGAACTGAAACTGCTTGCCGAGCGCCGGGTCCGGCTTGCGAGTGGAATAACGGGCTAGCCAGCTACAGTTGCGGGCGACGGAGCAAACCAGGATTCGTGCCTGCGCGACGATCTTGAGAGCCAAGTCGGCCCACCACCCGCTCGGCACGCCAGATTCCACAGAGAAAGTTCCTATGTATACTCAGCCACGTTGAGTCAGCGGTGTCGGCTTGGGTTTTGGTCCTAATCTCACCGTTTCTGGAAAGCTAATCTCCTGGGCACGATCCCGCTCGTGGTGAACTGACGGCCTGTGGGCAGTGTTGGCGAGCCTCGAATTACGCGCGTGAACATGAAATGTCCGGTCGGCTGGCGTGCAGTCCGAGTTAGCCGTGCAGCCTTACTCTTCGGCCAGCATGAGTGGCGTCAGTTGATGTCAGGTAGCGAGCGAGGCAGTTGCCTCGCCGGACTCATCGCGCGGACCATCCGGGATGCTTGATCGTGGCGAAGCCACCCACTGATACTCCCGATAATCCGTTGCCGAATGATGCGTCGGCCGAGTCCACGCGGTCGTCGTCGAATCTCATTGCCTGCGTGGCCAGCCTGGTGAATGCGGTCGATAAGGGGTTGGCGAACGAAGTAACGCCATATGGGCTGATCCCTTCGGAATTCAACCTTCTGAGGACGTGTGCGGAGCAAGGACCGAGCACAGCTACACAACTGGCGGAGGTTCTTCCAGTCGACGCGTCCCGGATAAGCCGAATGGTGACCCGGCTGGTCAACCTTGGCTTGCTGCGCCGGCAGCGACTGCGCAGCGACCGGCGCGTTGTCCTGCTGCATCTGACCGACAAAGGAAGAGACCTCACATCCCGCGTGGTCGAGCGCGTGCAGGTACACATCGGCAGGCTCCTACTGGGTGTGAGTGAGGACGAAATGCGCGACTTCACGTTGCTGACCGAGAAGATCACCGCCAACTACGAGGCCCTGAAAGAGGCTCAATAGCCGCAAGCAGGGCGGATCTGCCGGGGCCTAGCCGAGTTCTTCACGGTCACGGCTCGGGAGCGACGCGGAGCACGCTGCCGGGGTTCGGGGAAGTCCCCCCACGTTTGCGGCCGTGGGGATTTCGCCGGCCGGATCCGGGTTGAGCCGGTCAGCGCGGCGGCTTGGAGCCCAAGCACTCACCGTATGCGAAGGCGCTGAAGGCGCCGGGGTGATTTCTCCACTGTTCAAATGCGCGCTCGAGGTTGTCGAGATGCCGGTGGGATACCACGCCGTATTCCGTGGCCGCTTCGCGTACGGCGGGGGAGAGGAACCAGTCCCGGATGACGGTCCAAAAGAACGCCACTTCTTCGGGCGTGGTATGGGACGTGTATGAGGCTGTGGGTCTGAGGTCGGTGAATCCGGCTTCAAGAAGATGGCGTTTCAGGTCCCGCCCGATATGTGGGTGGCCACCGTCGGCGGTAATGAGTTCCGCAAAGGTGACCCACGCGTCGCCGAGCATCTCAAAGTCGGGAGCGAGGAACGAAGATCCGATGATTCCTTCACGGACGGAGATGAGGCCACCGGGTTTCAAGACACGCCTGACCTCAGCCAGCGCGGCCTGGGTGTCGGGAACGTAGGTAAGGATGGAGTGGCCGTGCGCGATGTCGAAGTAGTGGTCGTTGAACGGCAGATTGATCACGTCGCCGAGGTGGAAGGTCGCGTTGCCCTGATCGGCGGCTTCGGCGACTGATCGCGCCAAGTCGATCTGCGCCTGTTTCATATCGATGCCGTGCAGTTCCCCGGGTGCAATGGCCTTGGCGAGGCCTACCGAAATGGTGCCCGGCCCACATCCAAAGTCGAGAACGCGCTGGCCGGGTTGGAGATAGGGAAGGAGATGCGCGGCGTGGGAATGCACCGTATGTCCCTTAAGGAGGCGGAGCATGGCTTCGCTGAAGCCGCACGTGTACCAGGGCATGGCAGCCGACGGCTCAGTCACGGGCCCGCTCCTGACGCCAAGGCCGGCCTGGAGGCTTGGCGGCGGGGCGCCGACGGGTCAGGGCAGGCCGTGACCAGGAGGCTCTTCAACGCCTCGGCCCGGGACAGGAGCGTCACATGCACTCCCAATGCGCCACGCCACCTGGCCCGACCACCGGGCGGTGACGGCGCCGACACCTAAAGGAGCGAGGGGCGCATTGGTGCCTCGCTTCATGCAGCGGTCATTGGTCAGCAGGCTGGTTTCCAAGCCACAAGTTCACCCTCGGCTATGGCTGCAAAGGCGCCAGGATGGTCCTTCCACCTGTCGTAGGCGGTGCCGATGGCGTCGCAGAGTTCCCGGGTCGCGGCCCCATACTTGATCGCCGCTTCCGTGATTTCGGGCGACAGGAACCACTGCTGGGCGACCTGATGGATGAACGCGACATCCTCGGGTGTGGTGTAGGACTCGAACGCGGCGCTCGTGCGGATTCTCGTAAACCCAGCCTTGACGAAGTGCGCCTTCATATCCTTGCCCATCTGCGGATGGCCGTCGTCAGCCGCCACGAGGTCTTCGAACATGTCCCATGCTTTACGCAGCACCCCGAAGTCGGGATGGGTGAATGATGACTCGGAGATCATTTCACGGCTGGCGATCAGGCCACCCGGCTTCAACACTCGCTTGACCTCGCCCAAGACCGCCTGGGTGTCCGGCACATGCATGAGGACGTTATGGCAGTAGGCGACATCGAACTCGTCGTCGTCGAAGGGGAGGGCGGTCACGTCGCCAACGTGAAATGTGAGATTGTCCAGTCCGTAGCGCGCGGCGAACATTTTCGCCAGGTCGATCTGTGACGGTTCCATGTCAATGCCGTGGACTTCAGCTGGCGCTACGGCCTCGGCCAGACCGATGGAAATCGTTCCTGGCCCGCATCCGAAGTCGAGAACCTTGAGGCCGGGCTCCAGGTATGGGAGCAGGTGGGCGGCATGGATCTTGGCCGAGAGCCGCAAAAGCGCCTGAAGGTATTCCTCGCCATAGCCCATCGTGTAGTCGGGCGTCGCCGAATCTTGCTCAGTCACGTCAATCGCTCCCATATTCCGGGACTCTCACCAACGACCGATGTCTCGCCTGGCCTCTACACATGCAGCGCCGGTTTGCGTTGGTCTTGCCAGCAAGCGGAGGGACGGCATTCTCATTTGATGCATGCACATCGGTCAAGTGTGAGCATTTGATCATATCGCTGACGGCACGCCGCAAACCGTCATGCCAAGGGCACAGTCTGGAGACATGTGCCGGTTTCGCGAGTCAGACAGCCGCCGCGACGGCCGGGCGAGACCTCGCCAAGACTTGCATGCCACTGCCGGCCAAGCCGCGACGCCCTTGCGATCTTCAGGTCGGCGGCTGCGTGTGCACACCGCAATCGATGCAAACACATTGAATGCTATCGCAGACAATGCTCTTGACACTCAATGCGGAGACATTGTATGTTTCAGCTATGGATGCCTATGTGAACGGTTGTTCATCCAACAAATGCCTCGTGCTGCGGTGTGAATCGAGGAATGAGGGCTAGTGGCTGAATCGAGTCGCAAGGAGCGCGACGAACCGAACGTGGACCTGCGCGCCCTCTGTACGGGCGTGATTCGCGGGTACGTCTCGTTGGCGACCGGGACGGTCGCCGAGGCCGGCCTGACGCTCCCGCAGTGGGGTGTCCTGGAACGCTGCGCGCGAGGTCAGGCCAACACTGTCACGGAACTGACCGAGATCGTGCCCGTCGATCAGGCCTCCATCAGCCGTGCCGCGGACTCGCTGGTTCGGCAGGGGCTGCTGCAGCGGCAACGCCAGTCACACGACCGGCGCGTGGTACGGCTGGAGGCAACCGACCAGGGCCAGGACGTCGTACGGCAATTGCTACCCGAAATAGCCGCTATCTACGCCATGCTCCTGGAAGGAATCCAGGATGACGATCTTCAGACTTTTGTTCGTGTCTCTCGGAGAATCTCGGCCAACGCTCGTGGCCAATCAGCTTTGGAAAGGAGGAAGGTGACATCGGTGCTGCGTCACAGCAGGGCCCTCCCCCGGCAAGAGTTGGGCCCTACCGTGACGGCCAAAGCCTTGGTAGAGAACCCGAGGCTGCGACATCTTCAGCCTATCGTTCGGCCCGCTTGAGGTCAATTTAAGCCGCTAAGCGGAACCATTACGTAGGTTGAAGGCGCCCTCGCGCCGGCCGAGCCACGCTCGGCCCGGCGCGAGCGGAAGCCACGGCCTGGCGCCCTTGTTCGCCGAAGCAATCCATGCACACGTTCGTCGTGAGCAAGGTCGTCGATTGCAGGCAGTGGCGGTTCCCTCTCGTCACCGCACGAGCCATGGCTCTGGCCCTGGCCGCTGCGTTGGTGATGGTGGCCGTGCTCGCCGGAGATGTGTCGGCCGACTCGTCGTCGCCCGGCGACGAGGGCAGCCCCAAGACCCAGTCCACGCCCGAGGCGACGCCCTCCGCGAGCCTGACCCCGGAACCTACTCCCGAGCCAACGCCGTCCGAAGTCCCGACGCCGGGGTCTACGTCCGAGCCGACTCCGAAAGCGGCGCCGGAGCCAACGCCGGAAGCGACGCCCGAAGCCACGCCTGAGCCCACCCCCACGGCGGAGCCGACGCCGACCGCGACTGCCGAAGCCGAGTCCGATCCGGAATTGCCCGCCTACTTCCCACTGGCTATCAGCCAGTACGTGTTTAACCAGAACGAGGACATCGGCACGCAGACGCTGTCCGAAGCCGCGGGCGGCGGCGGCGGGTTTGCGTACAGCCTGACGCCGAGCCTTCCCGAGGGGCTGTCGTTCGACGCCACGACCCGCGTTCTGACGGGAACCCCGTCCACAGCCGGCGATTACGCCATGACTTACACCGCCACCGACGCTGACGGCGACGATGCCTCGTTTGAGTTCACCATCACCGTACAGCCGGAGCCGCAGACGGCATTGGCGGTGGGGAAGCCCGACGCACCGACAGTAACGCGCACGGAGTTCAGCGAGCCGACCAGCCCAGCGCTGGACGTGAGTTGGACCACCCCGGCGGCCAATGGGCTGACGATCACCGGCTATAAGGCGCAGTACCGGAAGAAGGCCGCCGAGGGTCAGGACCCCGCCGCGTGGACGAGCTTTACCGGCACGGTGGACGCCGCCAACCGCACGCTCATCCTGCCGGACCTGGACGCCGGAGCGACCTACGAAGTGCAGGTGCGGGCGGTCACCAGCGAGGAGGGCGAGGGACCCTGGTCCAACACCGGCTCGGCCCAGGCCAACCGGCCGCCGACTGCCACCAGCGCGGCCTTCAATGGCGGCACGTTCCCGGTCGGCACCATCGCGAATTACAACGAGACGGGCGCGGGCGCGCTGGGGGTGATGTTCGCCGACGCGGACAGCGACACGCTGACCTACACCGCCGCGGCGGAGCATCCGGCCTTGCTGGGGGTCAGCCTGTCCGGCGCAGCGGGAAGCGCCAAGCTCAAGGTGACCCTACTCAATCAGGGCTCGTCCAATCTGACCTACACGGCCCGTGACGCCTACGGCGGATCCGTGACTCGCACCGCGAGTATTGGCATCACCGCGAAGGAAAGCCGCAGCATCGCCGAGAACTCGGCCGGCGGCACGGCGGTGGGCGCCCCAGTGACGGGGACGCCATACAACGGCCAGGCCCTCAGCTACACGCTTAAGGGTAAGGCGGCGGACTCCGGGAAGTTCGTCATCGACGCGGCCACCGGCCAGATCAGTGTGGCGCAGGGCGCGACGCTGGACTACGAGACCGACGATGCCCACCGGGAGATCGAGTATTGGCAAGGCGAGGTGTTCGCCAAGTTTTACCGCGGCGAGGTGCAGTACACGGTCGATAGCCTGACCTCCGCGATCACTGTACTCCTCAAGGTTACGGACGTCGAGGCGGGACAGCCGGGCGCGCCCACAGTGTCGCGGACCGAATTCAGCGAGCCGACCAACCCAGCCCTGGACGTCACCTGGACATCCCCCGCCGCCAACGGCCTCACCATCACCGGCTACGAGGCGCAGTACCGCAAGCAAGCCGCCCCTGGCGAGCAAGCCGCCACATGGACGGCCTACAGCGGCACGCTGGGCGCCACCGCCACCAGCCTGACCCTGCCCAGCCTGGCCGCCGGCGCCACCTACGAAGTCCAGCTGCGCGCCGTCACCAGCGAAGAGGGCGCCGGCCTCTGGTCAGCCACCGGGACCGGCCAGGCCAACCAGCCGCCGCGGAGCACCGAACCGGCCAACCTCCAGCCCAGCTATACCGTCCTGTGGGGCGGAGACGACCTGGTCAGAACACTCAATGACAAATTCGCGGACGCCGACGGCGACACGCTGACCTACACGGCCTCGGCGCAGTATCCGGGCGTGCTCAAGCTCGGTATCGAGGGTGAAAGCTCCGACAAGCTGCGGATCCACGTCCTCAATCCGGCCACGTCAACGGTCACCTACGCCGTGTCTGACGGCTACGGCGGCTACGCCTCGAAGACCGTTGACGTCAGCGGCTCCGCTGACTCCTTCAACGGCGCGAATCTGAGCCGAAACGTGCCCGAGAACTCCGCCGCCGGCACGGCGGTAGGGGATCCGGTCCCCGGGACGCCCTACGACGACGGCGACGATCAGACCGACGATGCGCTGACCTACACGCTGACGGGTGAGGCGGCGACGTCGAACGCCTTCACGATCGACTCCGCCACCGGCCAGATCAGCGTCAAGCAGGGCGCCACGATCGACTACGAGGCCAAGACCTCCTACACCGGGCGGGTGAATTGGACGGTGCAGGGCCAGAAAGCCTACGCCGACGTCACGATCCAGGTGATCGACATCGAGGCCGGGACGCCCGGCACGCCCACGGTGACGCGGACGGAATTCAGCGAGCCGACCAACCCGGCGCTGGACGTGAGCTGGACGGCGTCCGACGCCAACGGCTTGACCATCACCGGCTACGAGGCCCAGTACCGGAAGAAGGCCGCTGACGGCGAGCAAGCCGCCACGTGGACGAGCCTCACCGGCACGGTGGACGCCGCCAACCGCACGCTCACCCTGCCGGAGCTGAACGCGGGCGCGACCTATGAGGTGCAGGTGCGGGCGGTCACGACTCTCGAGGGCGCCGGCCCCTGGTCGGCCACCGGCTCGGGCCGGGCCAACCGGCCGCCAAAGAGCACGGAACCGGCCAACCTTCAGCCCAGCTACACCATCTTGTGGGGCGGAGACGACTTGGTCAGAACACTCAATGACAAGTTCGCGGACGACGACGGCGACTCGCTGACCTACGCGGCCTCGGCGCAGTATCCCGGCGTGCTCAAGATCGGTATCGAGGGTGAAAACTCCGACAAGCTGCGGATCCACGTCCTCAATCCGGCCACGTCAACGGTCACCTACGCCGTGTCTGACGGCTACGGCGGCTACGCCTCGACGACCATAGACGTCAGCGGCTCCGCCGACTCCTTCAACGGCGCGAGCCTGAGCCGAAGCGTGGCCGAGAACTCCGCCGCCGGCACGGCGGTAGGGGATCCGGTCCCCGGGACGCCCTACGACGACGGCGACGATCAGACCGACGATGCGCTGACCTACACGCTGACGGGCGAGGCGGCGTCGTCGAACGCCTTCACGATCGACTCCGCCACCGGCCAGATCAGCGTCAAGCAGGGCGCCACGATCGACTACGAAACCAAGACCTCCTACACGGGGCGGGTGAATTGGACCGTGCAGGAGCAGGAAGCCTATGCCGACGTCACCATCCAGGTGATCGACGCCGAGGCCGGCAAACCCGACACGCCCACGGTCACGCGCACGAGGTTCGAGGAAGAGTCCAACCCGGCGCTGGACGTGACCTGGACAGCCCCCGACTCCAACGGCGCCACCATAACCGGCTACGAGGCGCAGTACCGCAAGCAGGTCGCCGACGGTGAGACTCCCAATGGCTGGACGACCTACACCTATACCGACGCGAACGACAACGAATCCAGCCAGCTACCGGCGACGACTACGACCCTCAATCTGCCCGACCTTGACGCCGGGGCGACCTACGAGGTGCAGGTGCGGGCCACCATCCCGATTGAGGGCGCCGGCCCCTGGTCTGACATCGGCTCCGGGCGGGCCAACCGCCCGCCGGGACACACCGATTACTACATGGTTGATTGGGAGTGGAATCGAGGGGGGCTGCTTGGAACCAAGCTGGAGGACTTTGCAAAGTTCTTCAACGACGCCGATGGCGACACGCTCACTCCCTGGGTGCAGTCCCAGTACCCCGGCATTCTGAGCGTGTGGCTAGTCAACAACGGCGTCCACACCTTCCACAATTTGGGAATCAATCCGGGGCAGTCAAAGATGACGTACGGCGTCCATGACGCCTACGGCGGCTTCAGCTCGAGGGATGTCACCCTGACGTTCGTCGACAACCAGACGCGCCAGATCGCCGAAAACTCCGCCGCCGGCACGGCGGTAGGCGCTCCGGTCACCGGAACCCCCTATCAGCGGGAGACGCTGAGTTACACCCTGACCGGCGAGCTGACAGATGCCTTCGCAATCAATGCGACCACCGGCCAGATCAGCGTCAAGCAAGGCGCCACGCTGGACTTCGAAACCACGAGCTCCTACGTCGGCAAGGTGAATTGGACCGTGCAGGGCCAGGCCGTGTTCGCGACGCTCACCATCAATGTCACCGACCTCGAGGCCGGCCAGCCCGCCGCGCCCACGGTCACGCGCACGCGGTTCGAGAAGGAGACCAATCCGGCCCTGGACCTGACCTGGACGGCGCCCGACGCCAATGGAACGACCATCACGGGCTACGAAGTCCAGTACCGCGAGAAGCCCCCGCAGCACGGGCCTGCCCCGGCGTGGACCACCTACACCTACACCGACGCCGAAAACAACACCACCAGCGTCCTGCCAGCGACGACCACCAGCGTGACGCTGGCGAACCGGCGGACCGGCGTCACCTACCAGGTGCAGGTGCGAGCCGTGACCAGCCTGGAGGGACCTAGTCCCTGGTCGGACACCGCGTCCGCGAGGGCCAACCTGATTCCCAGCGGCACCCTCTATGTCCTCTCTCCGCAAACTCATCCGTTCAACAGTGTCAGCACGGCTTATCTCAACAACTACTACTACGACTCCGACGGCGACACGCTGACTTGGTTCGTCTCGTCGCAATACTCCGGCTTGGTCGGCCTCGAGTTGACCCAGTCCACGTCCTACTTGGTCATGAGCTACCGCAATCCGGGCACCTCCACGCTGACGTACGGAGCGCATGACGGCTACGGCGGGTATATCTCTCGCACCGTGCAACTCACGACCGGCCCGGGGAGCGCGACCCGGAGCGTCGCCGAGAACTCCACCGCCGGCACGTCGGTCGGTGACCCGGTGGTGGGCAACAGTTACTCAGGCCAGACCGAGACATTCAGCTACACGCTGACGGGCGAGGCGTCGACCTCCGGCGCCTTCGAGATCGACTCGACCAGCGGCCAGATCAGCGTCAAGCAAGGCGCCAGCCTGGACTACGAGACCAAGAGCTCCTACGCCGGCAAGGTGGGGTACACGGTGCATGGCCAGGCGGCCGTCATCAACATCACCATCAACGTGACCGACGTCGAGGCCGGGCAGCCTGACGCGCCCACACTGACGCGCACGGAGTTTGAGGAAGAGACCAACCCGGCGCTGGACGTCACCTGGACGGCGCCCGCAGCGGTCACCGGCGTCACCATCAGCGGCTACGAAGCCCAGTACCGCAAGCAAGTCGCCGACGGCGAACAGCCCAACCCCTGGACCGCCTACAGCGACGCCTTGGCGGCCGACGCGACGAGTCTCAACCTCCCCGACCTGGACACCGGCGCCACGTACGAGGCGCAGATCCGCGCGCTCAGCAACGAGGGCCCCAGCCCCTGGTCGGATACCGGCTCCGGGCAGGCCAACACACCGCCGCACCAGATCCCGGCAACTTTCGGATGGCTCGTTGAGGGGCCGGTCGGCACCCGAAGCTGGATCGATGTTCCAGATGACGATCCCAATGCGGAGAAGGTATTCGGGGACGCCGATGGCGACACCCTGATGCTATGGGGCACGGCACAGCATCCCGCGCTGCTCGACGTCACCGTATCCGGTGAACCGGGGGACAGCAGGCTGACGACCACCATTCGGAATCCGGGCACGTCGAGTTTCACCTTCGGAGTGCATGACGGGTACGGCGGATACCTTTCGCTGACCAAGACGATCTCCGGCTATCAAAAGACGGGTCGACGCGTGGCCGAGAACTCCCCCGGCGGAACGCTGGTGGGCGGTCCGGTAACCGGAACCCCGTACAACGGGGAGACTCTGACCTACACCCTGAAAGGCAAGGCGGCCGACTCCGGGAAATTCGTGATCGACTCGGCCAGCGGCCAGATCAGTCTCAAGCAGGGCGCGACTCTGGACTACGAGACGGATGATCCCCACAGGGAAATCGAATACTGGCAGGGCAAGGTGCATTCCAAGTTCTACCGGGGCGAGGTGCACTACACGGTCGATGGACATGCCGCGTTCATCGCCGTACTCCTCTCGGTGGATGACGTAGCCCCGCCGGGCAAGCCCGGCACGCCGACGGCCACGCGCACCGAGTTCAGCGAGCCGACCAACCCGGCGCTGGACGTGACCTGGACGGCCCCCGCCAGCGGCATCGACGCTGTATCCGGCTATGGGGCGCAATACCGCAAGCAGGGCGCCACCGAGTGGACCGCGTACAGCGGCACGCTGGACGCCACGACGACGAGCCTGAACCTGCCGGACCTGGACGCAGGCGCGATCTACGAGGTGCAGGTGCGGGCCGTGGGCGAGAATGAGGGCGCCGGTTCGTGGTCGGACACCGGGTCCGGCCGGGCCAACCGGCCGCCGGTGACGACCGCGATTGCCCTGGAGGATCGCGAGATCGAACGGGCCGCCGAAGTACATGAGTCGATCGGGTCAGGCTTGTTCCTTGACCCCGATGGCGACGATCTGAGCTTCACAGCCTCCGCGGAGCACCCCGGCGTGCTCGGCGTCAGCCTGACGGGTGACGACGAAACGACGATAGCCTTCGTCGGCGTCAATCCCAGTTCGTCCACGGTCACCTACGGGGCGCATGACGGGTACGGCGGCTATGTCTCCGGCACGGTCACGGTCACCGTCACTGCCAGCGAGACTCGGAGCGTCGGCGGCAATACTCCGGCCGGCACGCTGGTGGGCGACCCGGTGACCGGGATGCCCCACGACGACGGCGACGATCAGACGGACGATTCGCTGACCTACACGCTGACGGGCGAGGCGGCAACGTCCGGCGCCTTCGAGATCGACGCCGCCACCGGCCAGATCAGCGTCAAGCAAGGCGCGACGCTGGACTACGAGACCAAGAGCTCCTACACGGGCCAGGTGAACTTCACCGTGCAGGGCCAGCCAGCCGTGGTTGACTTCACGATCGAGGTGACGCCCGTCCCCACGGTGACGATCGAGTTGCCAGATACGTTCACGAACCTGCAACCGCTGGACGTGACGTTCAGGTTTGGTACGGACATGACCGGCTTCGACGCCTCCGACGTCACCGTTACCAACGGCGCGCTGGGGACTCTGTCGGGGAGCGGCGCGATCTACACCGCCAAGGTGACGCCCAACGGCGACGACGATGTGACGGTTACGGTTGCCGCCGACGCGGCCTCAGCCGCCACTGGCAGCCTCGCGCCGCTGACGGCAACGTCGAGGGTATCGACCTATCTGTGGATCAGGCTCGAGGGGCCCTCCGGGACCCGCAAGAGCTGGGACCCCTTTGAGGTCGTGGCCACGTTCTCGCAGCCGCCGGGCGAAGATTTCAGCTTCAGGCCCTGGAACTCGAAGACTCCCGTACCAGTCAGCATCGACGGCAACACTGCGACCTTCACCCTGACGCCGGAGTACTACGGCTATCGATGGGGCACCTGGTCCTACCGAACCCGGCTATGGGTCAACTGGCGCGGACTGGGAGCGTACTTCGAGGTCTACTCGGACGGCGACCGGCCACGGGTGCATCGCATTATCGGTCCGAGCGCGACCCAGCGTGGGCCCTTCAGCGTTCACGTTCAGCTAACCGAGGACGTGGTGGGTATCGAGGCGGAGGACCTGGCCGTCGTCAATGGCGAGGTGACGGGGTTCCGCCGGGTTTACGGGATCGTGCGGCCGAACGTGGCCGGGTGGTTCTACGAGGCGGACATTAGCCCCACGCGCAGTGGACGATTGACCGTGGACATCGCCGCCAGCGAGTTCAGGGACGGGGTTGGTTGGGGCAACCGCGCGGCCCGCCAGTGGTCGGTCAATGTTGACCTCTCGCCGCCGGCCCCCGATCAGCCCTTGGTCGAGCAGTCGGCCTCCCAGCCCACAACCGCGCTGGACGTGAGCTGGACGGCCCCGGACACCGGGACCGGCCTGCCGATCATCGACTACGACGTGTGGTACCGGAAGCCGGGCGAGGCCAACTGGACGGACCATCCCTTCATCAGCACGGCGACGCAGACGACGATTATCGGCTTGACCCCGGAGACGACGTACCAGGTCCAAGTGCGAGCAGTCAACGCCGACAGCCCCAGCGCCTGGTCGTTGCCGGGTGAAGGCGCCACTGCGGGAGACAACCGTGCCCCGCAATTCGCCCAGCTGGCCACGGAGCGCTCGGTGCCGGAAAACGCGCCGGCGGGCACCCTGGTGGGCGACCCGGTCACAGCCATCGACCAGGAGGGCCACCCGCTGACCTACACGCTGCGGGAGGCCTCGACCGTCTTCGCGCTGGATCCGGACACCGGACAGCTCAGCGTGGCCGAGGGCGCGTCCCTGGACTACGAGACCGAGACGTCGTACACCGTGGTCATCGAGGCCAGCGACGGCTTGGACATCACCTGGGCCGGTGACGACCACATCGTTGACGCCGAAATGACGGTGACCATCACCGTGATCGACGTGGACGAGCCGCCGGCTCAGCCGGACGCGCCCTCGGTGGCGCCGTCGGCCGTTGCACCCACGACCGCCCTGCACGTGACCTGGACGGCCCCGGCCAACGACGGCCCGGCCATCACGGACTACGACGTGCAATACCGGCAGGAGGGCGCGTCGGCGTGGATCGCGCACAGCTTTGTCGGCGTGGGAACCACGACCCGGATCCCGGGGCTGGAGCCTGCCACTGACTACGAGGTGCAGGTGGCGGCGAGCAATGACGAGGGCACGAGTCCCTGGTCGGACGCCGGCGACGGCCGCACCCGGGGATTGAACACGCCCCCGGTGATCGATCCTCCAGAGGATGGCGGCGGCAAGCTGGTTCGCGCGATTGCGGAGAACTCGCCGGCCGGTACCTCTGTGGGCGCGCCGATCACGGCAACCGATGCCGACGGTGACCCGCTGACCTACGCGCTGTCCGGCGCGAGCGCCTTCGTCATCAACGCCGCCAGCGGCCAGATTCGCTTGGCCCAGGGCGCCGTGCTGGATTACGAGACCACGACGTCTTACACGGTCACGGTCAGCGTGACGGACGGTAAGAACGCGCAGGGCCAGCCGGATGCGACCGTGGACGCCACGGTGGACGTAACCATCGAGGTGCTGGACCAGGCGCCGCCGGCCAAGCCGGATGCGCCGTCGGTGGCGCCGTCCGCCGCCCAGCCCACGACCGTGCTGCACGTGACGTGGACGGCTCCGGACAGCAACGGCCGGCCGGCCATCACGGACTACGACCTGCGTTACCGGCAGGTGGGCACGTCGTCATGGACCGCGCACCCCTTCGTCGGCGTGGGAACGATGACCTGGCTCTCGGGTCTGGATCCCGACACCGCCTACGAGGTGCAGGTAGCCGCGTCCAACGTGGAGGGTCTCGGTCCCTGGTCGGACGCCGGCCAGGGCCGCACCGCAGCTTCGACGGTCGTAACCCAGCCCACACCGCGGCCGGATGGCCCCACCCCGCCGCCGGAGGCCCCCACGCCGCCGGTGAGTCCCACACCCACGCCAGTGGGTCCCACGCCCACGCCAGTGAGTCCCACGCCCACGCCAGTGAGTCCCGCACCGACGCCGGTGAATCCCACGCCGACGCCGAGTAGTCCCACGGCGCAACCGAACACGCCCACGCCCACGCCGGCTGGTCCCACGCCTCCGCCGAACGGCCCTGATGGCTCCAGTGGTCCCGGCGACGCCGGCAACTCGGCGTCGACGAACCCACCCAGCAGTTCCTCCGACAGTCCCTCAGGGACGCCGGTGCAGTCGCGCGCTGCAGAAGGTATTGAAGCAACCGCCGCCCAGGCTGGCTATGGCCTGTACTCGTTGGAGCCGAGTCTGGGCCCGAGTCTCCTGGCGGGCTTCGAGGTGTGGACGCCCGAAAAGGCGCTCATCTTCAGTGTGCTTGGGCCGGGGCTGCTCGGTCTTCTCGGGCTGCTGTCGTCACTGCTGAAGTGGAAGTTCCAGACGTCTCTTTGGACAGCGCTGTTCGCCGGCCTGGCGGCGATTTTCCTCTTCCTCCGGCGACACCGGAAGAAGGCGGAGGACAAAGAGCCGGCTGGAGGGATAGGAACATTTAGACCAGCCACCTAACACCAGGCGGAGACTCCGGCGTCAAAGCTCAGCACGTCGATACATCCAGCACAGAGCCGCGGGAGGACTCCCGCGGCTCTGTGGCTTGGGAATCGATTCCCGTGTTGCGCGAAGTCGCCGCAGGCGGGCGAATCCACCCGATCATGCCCCACCCGCCACAGGTACCAGCGCGCCCGCGACGCTGTTGCATTGGCGTGTGCTTCCGAGAACCACGCTGTTTGCAACCGCCGCTGCCCGCACCGGCAGCGGCGCCAAAGAACTAAACGCGGCGGACTCGGCCGAATAGCCGACCGTACCGATTCACGGCCCATGGGTCAGCTTCAGTCCCTCCCAGTCGTCCTGATTCCCGACTGTCCAGCCAGGGTTGCGGCATCCGGGTGGGGCCGATGCCGCGGTTGATGCCGGTGACCCATGACCCCTCCGACCGGGCTCGCGGTCATGGATGCGGAAGGAAATGAATGGAAAAGCATTGAATGACAGCGCAGACAATGCGTTTGACACTCAATGTGAAGGCACTGTATGTTTCCGCGATGAATGACCGAATAAACGGATGCTCGCATGAACGGTTGTTCATGAGGCAGGGTTCGTCGTGCCGAGGCGTGAGGGGCGTGAAACGAGAAGTGACATCCACCGGCTGAGCCGGGTCGCAAGGAACGCGACGGGCTGATCGTGGACTTGCGGGTGCCCCGTGACCGCGTGATTCGCCGGTACCTCCCGTTGGCGACCGGGACGGTCGGCGATGGGGTGTCGTGGAACAGCGCGCTGGAGACCGGGCCGACTCCGTCACGGGACGAACTGAGATCGCGCCGGTCGATCTGCCGTCTATCGGCCGCGTCGCGGACTCGCCGGTTCGGCATGGGCCTGCTTCAGCGACAACGCCTGTCGCGCGACCGGCGCGTCGTACGCCTGGCGGCCACTGACCAGGGCGATGCGCTCGCATGCCAGCGTTCACCCAGAGATTCCGAGGCTTTCCGCCGTTCTCGCGGAAGCAATCAAGGCGGAATCTCTTGACGTCATTGTTCGTGTCGCTCGGAGGCTTTCGGCCAACGCCAATGGCCGGACTCGCGGAAAGGAGGAAGGTGACATCGGTGCCGCGTCACAGCAGGGCCCGCCCCGACCAAGAGTTGGGCCCCACCGTGACGGCCAAAGCCTTGGTGGGTAACCAACGGCTGCGACATCGTGAGTCTAGCGCCTCGTCTGCCTAGACCGAATCTGCGCCCCTAGGCGCGTCGGTCTCGCCGGCTAGAGGCGCACTCGCGCCCGCCGAGCCAACGCTCGGCCGCGGACTCGCGAAATCGGCATGGCGCCCTTGTTCGTCAAAAGAGTCCATGCGCACGTTCGTAGTGAACAAGGCTGTTCACTTCAAGCAACGACAGCTCCCTGGAGTCACCGCCCGCGGCCTTGTCCTGGCACTGGCGGCAGGGTTGATGATGTTGGCTTTCGTCGCCGGTGACGCTTCCGCCTCCTCGCCGTCAACGCCGGCCCAGCCGGACTCGGCCAAGACCACGTCCACGCCGGACCCGACGCCCTTGCCGGAGCCAACGCACGAACCAACCCCTGAAGCAACGCCAGAAGCGACGCCCGAGCCCACGCCTGATCCAACTCTTGAGCCCACGCCCGAGCCCGAAACCGCCGTACCGGCGAAGCCCACTGGATTACAGACCGAAAGCAGCCCCGGCTCGCTGAACGTCAGAGTGACCTGGGACGACGTTGACGGAGCCGCCGAGTACTGGGTCCGCTGGCGGTCGGCGGACGATGGCGAGGAGTTGAACGAGGGCGTGAAGCCGCAGCCGTCCAGCACGGACATTACCGTCGCCGACTACGGCGAATGGGTCGTGCGGGTGCAGGCGTGCAATGACGCCGGCTGCGGATCGCCCGAGGCGCAGACATTCACGGTGGAACCGGCCCCCGAGCCCACGCAGGAACCGACCCCCGAGCCGACCCCGACGACAGCTCCGACGCCCGAGCCGACACCTGAGCCCACGGCCGAGCCGGAGTCACCGCCCCACTTCGCTGCCGAATTAGACGATTACGACTTCCAGAAGGATCAAGACATCGGCACCCAGACGCTGCCCGAAGCCTCGGGCGGCGCCGGCGGGTTCACCTACGCCATGTCGTCGGACCTGCCGGCGGGATTGTCATTCGACTCGGCCAGCCGCGCCCTCACCGGCACCCCGAGCGAAGCCGGCCAGCACACCATGATCTACACGGCCACGGACGCCGACGGGACCCAGATCGCCCAGTCGTTCCAGATCTCCGTGCTTGTGGTGGCCCTCCAGGTGACCGGCGACAGCGCTCCGCAGAAGCCGGGCACGCCGACGCTCACGCGCACCGAGTTCTCCGAGCAGTCGGACCCGGCGCTGGACGTGACCTGGGCCGCCCCCACCAGCGGCGTGACTCCCACCGGCTACGAGGCGCAGTACCGCAAGAAGGCCGCCGAGGGCGAGGACCCGGCCGCGTGGACGAGCTTCACCGGCACGATCGACGCGGCCAATCGCACGCTGACCCTGCCGGACCTGGAGGCGGGCGCGACCTACGAAGTGCAAGTGCGCGCGCTGAATAACCAAGTCGCCGGCCCCTGGTCGGACACCGGATCGGGACGGGCCAACCGCCCGCCGCAACGCACTGATGCGCTCATCTCCAGCACCGAAACCGACCGGTGGGGCCTGTGGGGATTCATGAACCTAGTAGACGACACCTTCTTCAGAGACCCCGACGGCGACACGCTGACCTACGCGGCTTCCTTCGAGAATCCCGGCACCATCGGGGTTGCCTTGGAAGATTTCACGATACCCCCGAACGGGCCCACGATTGAGCGACTGGTCTTCGCCTACCACAACCCCGGTTCGACAACGCTCACCTACGGCGTCCACGACGGGTACGGGGGCTACCGCTCTCGCACCGCGGTGTTCACCGTCATCGCGAACACGTCCCGCGAGGTCGCCGAAAACTCCGCCGCGGGCACGGCGGTGGGGGATCCGGTTACGGGGACCCCATACGAGGACGAGACGCTCAGCTACACGCTGAAGGGCGAGGCGGCGGACTCCGGGAAGTTCGTCATCGACTCAGCCAGCGGGCAGATCAGCGTGGCGCAGGGCGCGACGCTGGACTACGAGACCAAGCGCTCCTACGCGGGCGAGGTGCACTACACGGTCGATGGACAAGCCGCCGTCATCAACGTCGACATCCAGGTGACGGACGTGGGGATTGGCAAAGCCGGCACGCCCACGGTGACCCGCACGACGTTTACCGAGGAATCGAATCCGGCGTTGGACGTGACGTGGACGGCCCCGTCCGACGGTGACGGGATCATCACCGGCTACCAGGCCCAATACCGCAAGCAGGGTGAGACCAATTGGTCGAACTACACCGGCGCTCTCGGAGCAACTGCCACCACCGTCACCCTGCCGGACCTGGAGGCGGGCGCGACCTACGAAGCCCGCGTGCGAGCGGTGGCCAGGCAAAGCAACGCTAGCGACATCACGCTGAGCGTGAATCCCAGGTCGGTAGCCGAGTACGACCCGGACTCTCGTGGCGTCAATATCACGATTACGGCAACCCGAGCGGGCACGGCCGGCGCCGTAACCGTTCGCCCCTCGCTGTCGGGCGGCACGGCCACCTCCGGTACGGACTACACCCAACGGGTCACCTTGCGTGACGTGACGATTCCGGATGGACAGACCAGCGGATCGGTCACTTTCACCGTCAGCATCGTGGATGACCAGCAGGCGGAGGGCAGCGAGAGCATCGTCGTGTCCGGAAGAGTCATCGACCCCGACAGCGCCGTGGGGCTGACCGTCGAGAGCGCCGTCATCACGATCATCGACGACGAGCAGCCGGGCCCCGTCCTCTCCAATGGGGATCCCGGCCCCTGGTCGGACACCGGCTCGGCCCGGGCCAACCGCCCGCCGACCGCGACCAGCGCGGCCTTTAGCGGCGGCACATTCCCGGTCGGGACCATCGCGGATTACAAGGAGTCCGGGCAGGGCGCGGTGGGTGTCCTATTCGCCGACGCGGACGGCGACACGCTGACCTATGCGGCCGCCGCCGAGCATCCCGCCTTGCTGGGCGTCATCCTGTCCGGTACCCCGGGGCAGGCCCAATTGCGGGCGACGCTGCTCAACCAGGGTTCGTCGAACCTGACCTACACCGCCACCGACGCGTACGGCGGGTCGGTGACCCGAACCGCGACCATCGGCATCACCGCGAAGGAAAGCCGCAGCATCGCCGAATACTCCGCGGGGGGCACGACGGTGGGCGACCCGGTGACGGGGACGCCGTATAACAACGTGGCGCTGAGCTACACGTTGAAGGGGAACGCGGCGGACTCCGGCCTGTTCGTGATCGACGCGGCCAGCGGACAGATCAGCGTGGCGCAGGGCGCGACGTTGGACTATGCCATCGACGACGAATACCGGGAGATCGAGTACTGGCAAGGCGCGGTGTTCGCCAAGTTCTACCGGGGCGAGGTGCACTACACGGTCGACGGCCACGCGGCCGTCATCGAGGTGCTCCTCAGCGTGACGGAAGTGGCGCCGGGCAAGGCAGGCACGCCGACGCTCACGCGGACCACGTCCAGCGAGCCGATGGAACCCGCGCTGGACGCCGCCTGGACGGCGGCTGACGCCAACGGCCTGACCATCACCGGCTACCAGATTCAGTACCGCAAGCAGGGTGAGACCGATTGGACGCCCTATACCGGTGCGGTGTCGTCCACCGCCGTCACCCTGCCGGATCTGACGGCGGGCGCGACTTACGAGACGCAGGTGCGCGCGGTGGCGCGAAAAGACCGGGACATCACGCTGAGCGTGAGCCCCGCTTCCTTCGGCGAGAACGAAACCGCAGCCAACATTACTGTCACGGCGACCCGGGCCGGCACCTCCGGCGCCGTGACGGTTGACCTTGCATTCTCGGGTACGGCGACTGACGGGACCGACTACACCGCATGGACGTTGCCCGACGTGACGATTGCCGATGGCGCGACCGGCGGATCGGTGAGGCTGACCTTCACGGGCTGGGACGATGAGTTGACGGAAGGCAGCGAGAGCATCGTCGTCACCGGCACGGCCGCGGGACTGAGCGTCGCGAGCGCCGCCATCACCATCATCGACGCCGAGCAGCCGGGCGAGGTCATCGCCAACCCGAGTGAGCGGTTCGGCCCCTGGTCGGACACCGGCTCGGCCCGGGCCAACCGGCCGCCGACGGCCAGCAGCGTCTCGTTCCTCGGCGGCACGCTGGGGATGGGTGGCAGCTTCCGCTGGCACGAAGGGCAACCCCTGGGCAGCGGGGCGTTCTTCACGGATGCCGACAGCGACGATTTGATCTACTCGGCCTCAGCGCAGCATCCGGCCCTGCTGGGAGTCAGTCTGACGGGCGACCCGGGGGAGGCCGTGCTGACGGCGAACCTGCTCAACCAGGGCGCGTCGCAGGTCAGCTACACGGCCAGCGACGGCTACGGTGGACAGGTCACGCGCAGCGCGAACATCACCATCACCGCCAAGATGTCGCGGGAGATCGCCGAGTACTCCGCGGCGGGCACGGCGGTGGGCGACCCGGTCACCGGAACGCCCTACGACGACGGGGACCCCAACACCAACGACGCCCTGACGTACTCCCTGACGGGGAACGCCGCGGACTCAGACCTGTTCGCCATAGACGCGGCCACCGGCCAAATCAGCCTGGCGCAGGGTGCGCCGCTCGACTACGAGACGGATGACGAGTACCGGGAGATCGAATACTGGCCGCCAGACTCGGGCAATGTGCACGCCAAGTTCTATCGGGGCAAGGTGCACTACACGGTCGACGGCCATGCCGCCGTCATCGACGTCAACATAGTGATCACCGACGTGATGCCCGGCAAGCCTGGCGCGCCGGCGCTGGCGCGGACCGAGTTCAGCGAGCCGTCGGACCCGGCATTGGACGTGACGTGGACGGCGTCTGCCGCCAACGGCCTGACGATGACGGGGTACGAGGCGCGGTACCGGGTGAAGGTGGCTGAGGGCGAGACCGCCAACGCCTGGACGGACTACACCGGCGCGTTGGACGCCACGGCGACCAGCCTGAACCTGCCCGACCTGACGGCCGGCAACACCTACGAGGCGCAGGTGCGGGGTGTGGCCAGAGACGGCGGCGGCGAAGACATCACCCTGAGCGTGAGCCCGGCCTCCTTCAACGAAAACCACGGCGGCCTCGCGTCCATTACCGTCACCGCCACCCGCCAGGGCACGTCCGGCGCGGCGACCGTTTCCCTCAGGACATTCGGCGGCACGGCCGACGACGGCACCGACTTCACTGCGATTCAATGGCCGTCGGTGACGATCCCGGACGGCCAGACCAGCAAGTCGGTGGTTCTGAACTTCACCAGCTGGGACGACACTCTGGTGGAGGGGAGTGAGAGCCTCATCATCTCCGGGACTGCCGCGGGGCTGACCGTCGGCAGGGCTATCGTCACCATCATCGACGACGAGAAGCCGGGCCCGGTCATCACCGGCTGGGAGTTCAGCCCGTGGTCCGACACCGGCACGGGCCGGGCCAACCGGTCGCCGACCGCGAGCAGCGTGTCCTTCCTGAGCGGCACGGTCCCGGTCGGCACCAAGATCGAATACAAGGAGACCGGGCCCGGCGCGCTGGGGGTGATGTTCGCCGACGCCGACAGCGACACGCTGACCTACGCCGCCGCCGCGCAGCACCCCGCCTTGCTCGGCGTCAGCCTGTCCGGTAGCGCCGGGTCGGCCGTGCTCACGGCCAACGCCCTCAACCAGGGCGCGTCAAAGGTCACCTACACGGCCCGCGACGCCTACGGCGGATCGGTGACCCGCACGGCAACCATCACGATCACTGCCAAGACGTCCCGCAGCATTGCCGAGAACTCGCCGGCCGGCACGGCCGTCGGCGCCCCGGTGACGGGCACGCCCTACAACAGCCAGGCGCTGAGCTACACGCTGACGGGCAAGGCGAAGGACTCCGGCAAGTTCGTGATCGACGCGGCCAGCGGCCAGATCAGCCTGGCGCAGGGCGCGACGCTGGACTACGAGACCGACGATTCCCATCGGGAAACCGAAACATTCAACGGCCAGGTGATCGCCAAGTTCTACCGGGGCGAGGTGCACTACACGGTCGACGGGCACGCGGCCGTCATCAACGTCCTCATCAGGGTGACGGACGTCGAGGCCGGCAAGCCTGCCGCGCCGACGGTGACGCGCACCGAGTTCGACAAGCCGACGAATCCTGCGCTGGACGCGAGCTGGACGGCGCCGGACGCCAACGGCGCGACGATCACCGGCTACGAAGTCCAGTACCGCAAGGAGGTCGCCGACGGTGAGACCCCCGAGGCGTGGACGACATACACCTACACCGACGACGAGGAGAACACCACCAGCGAGTTGCCGGCGACGACCACGAGCATCACCCTGCCGAACCTGGACGCTGGCGCGACGTACGAGTTCCAGGTGCGCGCTCTCACGGCTCTCGAGGAGGAGGGCCCCTGGTCCGACACCGGCTCGGGCCGGGCGAACCGGCCGCCCACCGCTTCCAGCATCTCCTTCCTGGGCGGCACGGTAGGCGTCGGCGGCAGCTTCGCCTGGCACGAGACGCCGCCCCTCGGCAGTGGCGCCTACTTCGCGGACGCTGATGGCGACACTCTCACCTACGCGGCTGCCGCGCAGCATCCCGCCCTGCTCGGAGTCAGCCTCTCGGGTGACGCCGGATCCGCCGTGCTGACCGCGAACCTGCTCAACCAGGGTGCGTCGAACGTCAACTACACGGCTAGCGACGCCTACGGCGGGTCCATCACGCGCAGCGCGACGATCACCATCACCGCAAAGACGGCCCGGGAGATTGCGGAAAACTCGCCCGCGGGCACGTCGGTGGGCGATCCCGTGACGGGCACGCCGTACAACGGCGTGGCGCTGTCCTACACGCTGAAGGGGAAGGCGAAGGACTCCGGGAAGTTCGTAATCGACGCGGCCACCGGCCAGATCAGCGTGGCGCAGGGCGCGACGCTGGACTACGAGACCGACGACTCCCACCGGGAGACGGAGACCTGGAACGGCCAGGTGATCGCCAAGTTCTACCGGGGCGAGGTGCATTACACGGTCGACGGGCACGCCGCCGTCATCAACGTCATCATCAAGGTGACTGACCTGACCACCGGCCAGCCCGACGCCCCCGCGCTCACCCGCACCGAATTCAGCGAACCCTCCAACCCCGCCCTGGACGTCTCCTGGACCGCCCCCACGGCCGTCACCGGCGTCACTATCAGCGGCTACAAGGTGCAGTACCGCAAGCAAGTCGCCAACGGCCAACAGGCCAACGCCTGGACGACCTACACCTACACCGACCCAGAGAACAATGTGACCGGCACGCTGCCGGCGACAGCCACCAGCCTCAACCTCCCGAATCTGGACGCCGGCGCCACCTACGAGGTGCAGGTGCGCGCGCTCAGCAACGAAGGCACCGGCTCGTGGTCCGACACCGGCTCGGGCCGGGCCAATCGCCCGCCCGCCGCCAGCAGCGTGTCCTTCCTGGGCGGCACGTTAGGCGTCGGCGGCAGCTTCGCCTGGCACGAGGCGCAGCCCCTGGGGAACGGGGCCTTCTTCGCGGACGCCGACGGCGACGCCCTAACCTACGCCGCCGCGGCGCAGCATCCCGCCCTGCTCGGCGTCAGCCTCTCCGGCGCCGCCGGGAGCGCCGTGCTCACGGCCAATCTCCTCAACCAGGGCGCGTCAAAGGTCAACTACACGGCCAGCGACGCCTACGGCGGAGCCGTCACCCGCACCGCGACCATCACGATCACCGCCACGACGTCGCGGAGCATTGCCGAGAACTCGGCTGCGGGCACGGCGGTGGGAGACCCGGTGACGGGGACGCCGTACAACGGGGTGGCGCTGAGCTACACGCTGAAGGGGAAGGCGAAGGACTCCGGGAAGTTCGTGATCGACGCGGCCACCGGCCAAATCAGCGTGGCGCAGGGCGCGACGCTCGACTACGAGACGGATGACACCCACCGGGAGACGGAAAAATTCAACGGCCAGGTGATCGCCAAGTTCTACCGGGGCGAGGTGCACTACACGGTTGATGGGCATGCCGCGGTCATCAACGTCATCATCAAGGTGACCGACCTGACCACCGGCCAGCCGGACGCGCCGGCGGTGACGCGCACGGAGTTCAGCGAGCCGACCGACCCGGCGCTGGACGTGAACTGGACGGCGCCGACGGCGGTCACGGGCGTCACCATCAGCGGCTACAAGGTGCAGTTCCGCAAGCAGGTCGCCGAGGGCGAACAGGCCAACGCCTGGACGACGTACACCTACACCGACGACGAGAACAACGTGACCGGCACGCTGCCTGCGGCAACCACCAGCCTTACCCTGCCCAACCTGGACGCCGGCGCCACCTACGAGGTGCAGGTGCGCGCGCTCAGCAACGAGGGCACCGGCTCCTGGTCCGACACCGGCTCGGGCCGGGCCAACCGCCCGCCGACCGCAACCAGCGTGGCCTTCACCGGCGGCACGTTCCCGGTCGGCAGCATCGCGGATTACAAGGAGACCGGCCAGGGCGCCCTGGGCGTCCTCTTCGCCGACGCCGACGGCGATACCCTCACCTACGCCGCCGCCGCCCAGCATCCCGGCCTGCTCGGCGTGAGCCTCTCCGGAGACGCCGGTGAGGCCCATCTGCAGGTCACGCTCCACAATCCCGGCACGTCAAACCTCGGCTACCAGGCGCTTGATCCTTACGGCGGCGCGGTCACCCGGACGGTGAGCCTCACCGGCACGGCGTCCGCGACCCGCAGCGTGGCCGAGAATGCCGCCGCAGGGACGAATGTGGGCGCTCCGGTGACCGGCACGCCCTACAACGGCGTGGCGCTGACCTACGCGCTGACGGGCGAGGCCGCGACCTCAGGGGCCTTCGAGATCGAATCGGCGAGCGGCCAGATCACCGTCAAGCAGGGCGCCAGCCTGGACTACGAGACCAAGAGCTCTTACACGGGCCAGGTGCGGTACACGGTCAACGGCTACGCAACGGCGATCGGCGTGACCATCAACCTGAAGGATCTGGAAGCCAACCAGCCGGACGCGCCGACGGTGGCCCGCACTACGTTCAGCGAGCCGTCCAATCCCGCCCTGGACGTCTCCTGGACCGCGCCCGACGCCAACGGCACGACCATCACCGGCTACGAGGTCCAGTACCGCAAGAAGGTTGCGGACGGGGAAACGCCGGAGGCGTGGACGACCCACACCTACACGGACGCCAACGAGGTCGAGACCAGCGTGCTGGCGGCGTCGGCTCGCTCGGTCAGCGTGCCGGACCTGGAGGCGGGGACAACCTACGAGTTCCAGGTGCGCGCACGCACGTCGCTCGAGGGCGAGAGCCCGTGGTCGGCTACCGGCTCGGGCCGGGCCAACCGCCCGCCGACGGCGACCAGCGTGGCCTTCAGCGGCGGCACGTACGCGGTGGGCACCGACGTCGATTACAACGAGACCGGGCAAGGCGCCCTGGGGGTGTTGTTTGCCGACCCGGATAGCGACGCGCTGACCTATGCCGCCGCCGCGCAGCACCCGGCGTTGCTGGGGGTGAGCCTGACCGGCGCGGCCGGCGCGGCCAAGTTGCGGGCGACCCTGCTCAATCAGGGCACGTCGAAGTTGACATTCACGGCGAGCGACGCTTATGGCGGATCGGTTACTCGCACCGCGACCATCGGCATCACCGAGACGGCGACCCGGAGCGTGGCCGAGAGCGCCGCGGCGGGGACCAAGGTGGGCGCGCCGGTGACGGGCACGCCGTACAACGGCGTAGCGCTGAGCTACACGCTGTCCGGCGAGGCCGACACCTCCGGGGCCTTCGAGATCGACGCCGCCACCGGCCAGATCAGCGTCAAGCAAGGCGCCAGCCTGGACTACGAGACCAAGGCCTCCTACGCGGGCCAAGTGGAGTACACGGTTGACGGCAATGCGTCCGCGATCACCCTCACCATCAACGTCACGGACGCGGACGCGCCGGGGCAGCCCCCCGACGCGCCGACGGTGACGCGAACCACGTTCAGCGAGCCGACGAACCCGGCGCTGGAC